>JBCCOO010000001.1:0-231338 GCA_039025345.1 Cyanobacteria bacterium P01_D01_bin.105
ACAGATAATGCTGACTTCAGCGTCTCCTTCTGGCTGAAGGTAGAAGCAGATTCCACGGGTAGCTGGCGCAAAATACTCCACAGAGGAGAGACCGAGCGAGATCGTAACTTTGGTCTGTGGATGCACCCAAATAGTAATCACTTGACCTATCGTGTCAGCACTACCGCGAGCTGGAATGAGGGAGGCAGCAGCCAACGTGAACTAACCCTGAATCAGTGGACTCATGTGTCCTATGTGAAAGAAGACAACAAACTCTCACTCTATCTAGATGGTCAGTTTGAAAGCAGCATTACGCTGCGGGGTGAAGTCATTGGTAGCAGTGGCCCGCTGCGATTAGGGAGTACTGGGCTGGATGCCTCCTTAGATGAACTACGGCTCTATGACCGCGCACTGACGCAGCAAGATGTCAGTGTTTTGTCTCTTAGCAGCATCTTAACGACCGATACTTCGTCAGAGTCGGATCTAATTCAGGGTGGCGCAGGCGATGATGTTGCCTTTGGCGGAGACGGCAACGATGTTATTTACGGTGACACCCAAACGGAACGCTTCGGAGAGAGCATGAGCGGGGCTCATGTTTATAAGGGTCATACCTACTTTTTGACTCAAACAGCAAGCACTTGGAACGAGGCCCAAACTGAAGCTCAACGACTAGGCGGAAACCTAGTCACGATTAACAGTGCCGATGAAGAAGCCTGGTTGCAGCGTACCTTCGTCAACGAAAAAACTTGGATAGGATTAACAGATCGCAGGGCCGAAGGCGCATTTGAATGGGCTAGCAGCGAGGCAGTGACTTATACAAATTGGGCACCTGGGGAACCGAATAATAGCGGCGATCAAGACTACGCGACCATGAATTTTGGTGCGAACCGGCAGTGGGACGATACAACAAGCGCTGCGTTTCATCGTGGTGTTATTGAGATTAATTCAACAGATAATGACACGCTCTTTGGCGATGCTGGAAACGATACGGTTTATGGACAAACCGGAAACGATGCGCTCTATGGCGATACTTTAGCGGCTGCCCTAAGTGAAGGCTTAATCACCTACTTAGATTTTAATGAAGGAACTGGAAGTACTTCATCAAGCCATACAAGTACTGGAACTTTTGTGGGTGGCACTAGCTGGACAGCAGGAAAATTAGGCAACGCTGTTCAATTAGATGGAAACAGTGGAAGGGTTTTAGTTCAAGATTCTGCTGAGCTTAATATTACGCACCAACTTACTCTATCTGCCTGGGTGAAGGCAGATCAGTTCACTAAATGGACAGGCATCATCACAAAAGGAACAAACAGTGCGCCTTACAGCCTAATGATTATGGACGATGGGGCGATTCAATTTGAATCTAATTATGGCCAGGCCGATAAAGGTATGTGGAAGTCTCATGGTCAGTTAACAGCTAATGAGTGGCATCACGTAGCTGCTACTTATGATGGTGAAGCGCTGAGGTTTTATATCGATGGCCAGTTAGACTCTAATGTTGTTTACACCGATATCGACTTTGCCATCAATAATGAAGATCTTATAGTTGGTGCTCAGCTCCCTGGCGGTGATGAATACTTTGATGGCGCCTTAGACGACGTGCGAGTTTACAACCGAGCCTTGAGTAATGTTGAAGTGAACGCGTTAGCTACCAGCGACGAAAATAGCGGTAGCATTCTTAACCTTGCAGAGGATGCGATCTACCACAACGGCAGCTACTATCTGCTTTCTTCTAATGATTTAACTTGGGAGGAGGCCCAAGCACAAGCAGAGAGCATCGGCGGTAATTTAGTAACCATCAACGATGCTGCCGAAGAAGCTTGGCTACACACTACCTTTAGTGCATCAGGAGAGCTATGGATAGGTCTCACCGATAAATCTGTTGAAGGACAGTTTGAATGGGCGAGTGGCGAAGCAGTGACTTATACCAACTGGTCACCGAATGAACCCAATGACTCTGGCGCAGGCGAGGACTATGCTATTTTCAACAGGGCAGGCACCCAACAGTGGGATGATCGCGGTCAGCCTAACCAGGTTTACCAAGGTATTATTGAGATTCAGGGAATTGGCGCCGATAACCTAGAGGGCGGTGTTGGCAACGATCTTTTAGTCGGCGGTCTGGGTAATGATGTACTTAACGGCACCGATGCTGTAGCAGCAGGTAAAGTTGAGAGAGATACGATGCTAGGCGGGAAAGGTGCTGACATTTTTGTGCTCGGGAATGTCGAGCAAGCTTACTACCAAGGTCGAGGTGACCAAGACTATGCCCTTATCAAAGACTTTTCATCTGCTGAAGGCGATAAACTTCAGATACACGGTAGTACCAGCAGCTACACGCAACAACAACAAGGTCGTGACCTTTACTTGTACCGTCAAGGCACAACCTCTGATTTAGTGGCTATTTTTGAGAACACCACTACGCTAGATTTAAGCACGGTTACGCTTAATAGCTGATGTGACCTGGTCGCTATCAGGCGCAAACTCAAGTAGGGAAATAAAGTCAGGCAGAAAAATAAACGGGATTTTGATCGCGTCGGTGGCGAATTGGAATTGCGGGGCCGGGACGATCGCCCACTAAAGCAGCAGTTTCTTCTATTGCCGTACGCAAGTGCTTAGCGGCATAGATAGACATATCTCTCGGCACGTTGATGCGATCGCGCAAATATCGCAGTCCCACATCGCTATCTGGCGGTGGCGGGCAGTCTTCTTGTTTCATCATGTGAGTCAGTGCGCAGCGCAGCGCCTCATCCATGACCCCATCTTCTGCCGGATTCACGTGAGTAATCTCAGCGCGGTGCTTGATGACCCTTGCAAGCGCTTCTGTTTTGGCGATCGCAGGTTCTGGATATTTGACATCCGGCAAGCCAAACCAAGCGCCATTGTCTACTTGATTTTGATTCTCTTTGGTTTTCGCCTCGTTATTTTCGTAGCAACCACCCATTTGTGGAGGCAAATCGTGAACGTGGGTATGAAAGTCGCTTTGGGTGCCTCGGTACGTCGATCGCGTTTCCATCGCATCGAACCAATCTGAGAGGCGCGCGTTCTCTTCTCTGAGCGAATAGCCCTTGTAGTAATACAGGCTGGCATTCATTCTCTCTACGTAGGGTGTAAACACAATATCAGCAATGCTGAAGTCTTCTAAGAAGTAGGGGCCGGGTGTCTTGCTAAGGGCTACCTCCACTTTACTCACGATATCTACAAACTGCTGACGGTTGTTCTTTTCTTGTCCAAACCATCCACTCGGCTGACAGAGCCACCCACACCAAGCACGAAACAACAGTCTTTCTAGCTGCCGTAAAGGCAAGACTTTAGGATGCTGCATACCGTAGCCTAATGGCGCCAAAGGGCCAAAAGCACGTTCCAACACCATTAAAATATCGTCGCTTTCTGTAATAATTTGCCCATCTAACTCAAGGGCTGGCAGCATACCGGAAGGTACTTTTTGTTTGTACCAGTCCTCTTTTTGCCCATAGCAAAACATCGTGACTTTCTCGATGCGATAGGGAATTTTCTTTTCTTCTAGCCACAGCCAAATCTTCTGGCAATAGGGGCACCAAGCATGATTGTCACGGTAGAGAACAACACGCACATCTGACTCTGAGTGGCCAAAGAGACGCAGGCGAGATTGAGCATTTGTGGGGCCATTAACGCGATCAATCGTAAATTCGGTAAGGGCTTCAAGTTCAGGCCAGGAGAGCGGGGCAATTGTCATAGAAGAGAACAGTGCGAATGATAGAGTGATGAGCAGTCAGAAGATGATTTGTCGAGATTAAAACAGTAGGCTTATCGAGACTGAAATATATTTTGCACCATTTGCTTTGTGCAGGCAGCGGAAGCGTTATCGAGTTCAGTGACCTCTGCGTCGCTCAGTCGCCAGCCAAGCGCGCCTGCGTTCTGCTTGGCCTGCTGGAGGGTTTTAGCGCCGGGTATGGGCAAGGTGCCTTTGCAAATGCACCAGTTGATGGCTATTTGGGCCATGGATTTTTCTTTTTCAGTGGCGATCGCCCTCAAGCAATCCAGCAGAGGCTGCACGCCCGGCAGTATTTGCCCCAGTGCAAACTTTCTCAATCCCTTGGGTAAATCATCTTTGCTTTTGTATTTGCCCGTGAGCAACCCCAACGCTAAAGGGCTGTATGCAATAAGCTGAACATCTAACTCGTCGCAGACATCTTTTAGCCCTAGCTCCGTGACCGGATAAGTAGAAAGTAGAGAATATTGAACCTGCAGCGTTCGAATTTTGATACCCTGCTCGCTGAGCCGCCGGTGGGCAAGACGCAGGCGCTTAGGCCCAAAGTTAGAAACGCCCATTCCCTTGGCAAGGCCTTGGGCGCAAAGCGCAGCCAGTCCATCTAACAGTGGCCCCTCTTGCCAAGGCAAGTAGTTGGCGGTAGACCAATGCATCTGCACAAGGTCCAATTGGCCTAACCGTTGGGCCGAAGCTTGCCCTGCTGTCACCATCGATTGTTTGTTCAGTCGCCAAGGATACGGGGCAAGCTTGGTGGCTAAACAGATATGTTCTTTATTCGGGCCGTTGTAGCGAGCAAAAAACTTACCGAGCAATTTTTCGCTTTGGCCGCTGAGCTTACCGGTGCCATAAGAGTCTCCCGAGTCGAATAGCGTAATACCTTGGCTAACACAGTGATTGAAGACCTGTTGGAGATCATCATCCATAGATGGTTGATAGTCCCACAGCAGACGATTACCCCAAGCCCAAGTGCCACAGCCCATTTCAGGCAGCAAGATCGCAGAAGATGAAGATTGAAAGGCCATTAGAAATAGCGAATTGAAGACAGCAGGGAGGGGAGCGCTACAGCGCTTCTAAGTATATCGCCATTGACAGAGGCATACTCAACTTTGCGAAGACAAGTCAATGTGGGCCGTAGTCATCGCTCTTGAAGTGACGTAAATCATAGTTGCAATAAGCGCACTTCCATCCCACAGAAAAGGACGAGAAAGCGAAGGGCTCGCATTCCTCGTCCTGGATATGATTCACGTTGCCGCAACATAGGGGGAACGCAGCGGCAATTGATTAAAAGAGACAACTCTCAATTCAACTCAACTATTACTAAGGCTGAGGCCACACCTGGCATGACTCTTACCGTATCAAGCGGATGCCTAAAACCCTTGATCTGAGCGAATGGACACAGCGCATCCCGCCCAATGGGTACAGGAGGGAACCGCAACTTCGACAACGAAGGTGCCTTCATAAGGGGCTGTCACAATGGGATTGGCATCTGCCCCATCGTCAGAATCCACCATAACGCCCATCTCGTTGTATAAGAACAAATCGAGATCGCTGCAATCTTCATCACATAAGCCACTTACAGATTCACCTTGCAAAAGATAACCTGTAACTTTCTTAGTTTCATTATCTTCGATCCAGCTGCTGTGCTCTTGTGCCAGAACTGGACTCAAGGCGCCAGCAACCACAAAGGTTACCGATAGGCTAGATACCAGCGCTGTGCGAATACTGGTTTGCAGATCAAAAGCAAAAGACATCGATTCGTAGTTCTCCCGAGAAGAGTGTTGAGCATAACCTCGGCAGTCGTTGAAATGAACCTGCCGCTAAAACCAGCATTGCCTTAGCACGCCCAAAGCTATCAAACAATAAATCAGCGCTTCATATTTTTCAGTCAAATATTGCTGTGTACTCAGCACACACTTAAACAAATTTACGGATATAAACAACAACAAAATTAATTTCTTCGATATCGCCCAAACCTAGATTCTGTTTTAGCTTAGGCTATTTATAATTTGGATGCTATTCATACGCTATGAAGAATGCAGCACTTCTATAGAGCGGCAAGAAACTTTGAATGAGCGTATTTTAAGTTTCTGTAAACCTATAAAAAATAAAATTGTTGAATTGACCGTATATTTGCTTTGGCTCAACTTAGGATTAAGACAAGAACGCTCTATCGACGCACACAAGCGCCATGCAAACCAATAGCGGCCAAAATAGCACTGAGCAGCGTCCAAATGCCGTCTGCCATCAGATTAATTCTGTGAATATTTTGCTGCGCCTCTGCGACAAACAGCGCTTCCATAGAATGACTACTTTTGATGACAGAGACAAAGTAGTCATAGTCGAGCTGGAGCTGTCCCCAATCTTGAAACGCATAATATCCAAATATTAAAACCCCTGCAGTGCCTGGAACTGTTGTGAGTAGAAGCAGCAGAAGGATACGGATACGAATACGAATATGCATGACTGAATATTTTCAGGGACTTTGTTCTTAGGGAAATGACAAGCACTCCACTCTTTTCATATGAGATTTAGCCTGTAAGAGATATAGGAGAATCTAACAGGTTTTCTAGGCTCGTAAGGTGTTCTGTTTTTTCCTAAGTGTTTGAATCGTCAGGGTTGTTTGAGCCGTTGTTAAATTAAGTTGCGAAGAACTTAAACCCATCACTGAGGCTGACCAGTCACTTTGCGCTTGTTGCCAAGCCTGTTCAGCTCTCACAATTAAAAACTCCTCACTGTGCAATCGCTGCTGCTTATCAGTGAAGGTAAAGGGTGGTTTTGTTTGCAGTTGCCGCAGGGTAATTTGCTGCACAATGTCAAATAACACCTCACAGAGATAAGACTCCACAGCCTCAGCAAAATGAATGCGATTAAGCGTTCCATTTCGGACAGAAGTGACGAGCTTGCAATAGTGCAAATCTTCGTAATCTACCGTCTTGTCCTGGCGATGAGGCCATTCAGGGATGTCTCGAGAGCTAGCCGACTGAATAGATTCAGGGCAGTGCCTAAAAACTTGCCGGTACCACTGTCGTACAGGATGGATAGGCGTTTCAGCCCAGACCAAGCGCCCCAGGTTAAAAAACAGCGTCCAATAGGGTGTCTGATCGAGCTCGATCTGGAAAATCCCGGTAAAGTGAGACTGTTTGTGGGCTTGAAACTTAGCTGTGAGGGTCTGGATAATTGATTGGCTAGCCATAGGTCAGAGCTGTCGAGGGGATGAGATGCACGAGGTTGCCTTCAAAGGTTCATCCCCACATTCAAGGTCTGTATACAAGGGGGGTTGTCAGCACCTACTCAATGCATAAGGTTCCCATGGCTGGCGTGAGCGTAAGCGAGCTATATCAAAAATTTTCAATTAGCCGTGAGCTGAGGGTGTCCTCTGATTCAAATCAATTTGGGCTCAATTGCGCTGGTTCTGGGACCGTTTTGAGTGCTCGACCAGCGCTGGTCGATTATCATAACCGAGGAGAAAGGGCTTAAGCTTTAGCGAGCTAGTGTGACTTATTTCAGGCTAGTGTGACTCATTCAGGTTAGTCCCTTGAGTTGATGTTTCATCACGAGCTATTGAATCATGGGTGATCATAGGCCAACCGACAACCGGTGGACAGCACTCCGTGAAAATATAACTGAGCGGCTAAGCAAGTGGCTGCCGACCGATGCGATTCAGCTCCGTCAGGCCTACACGGAGGCGCAGAAAAATGCCCGCAACAATGCCCAAAATATCTTGAAGTCGCTGAGCGTAAGCGATGACAAACTGGCTCAGATTTTGACGCGCGTGCGAGCTGAACTACCCACGACCGAAGCGCTGCTCATTGGCAAGCCACAGGCCGGGAAAAGCTCCATTGTTCGAGGCCTCACGGGGGTTTCTGCCGAGATTATCGGGCAGGGGTTTCGTCCGCACACGCAACATACACAGCGCTATGCATACCCTTCAGAAGACCTGCCTCTGCTGATTTTTACAGATACAGTAGGGCTGGGTGATATTGGGCAAAATACTGACCGCTTGGTCACAGAGCTCGCTGAAGAACTGAGGCACAAAGGCCCTGTAAGTGAATCAGCTGTAGACAAGGCAGATAGTCAGGCGTTAGCCAATGGTGAGGCTTTAGCCGACGATCAGGCGCTAGTGCCAGGACGCCAAGACGGGCAAGCAGCGCGTATTTTAGTGCTGACCGTTAAGATTACAGACTTTGCAGTCGATCAGCTTCGGCTCATTGCTCAACAACTCAGACAGCAGTATCCCAATGTGCCTTGTCTGTTAGCAGTAACTTGTCTGCACGAAATTTATCCGCCCGAAAACGAAAATCACCCCAGCTATCCACCGGAGTATTCAGAGCTGGTACGGGCTTTTGAGGCGCTGAAAGCTTCTTTCGAGGGCTGTTTTGATCAAGCTGTGCTGATTGACTTTACGCTGGAAGAAGATGGGTTCGAGCCGGTGTTTTATGGGCAAACAGCGTTAAGCAATGCGTTGGCTGATTTGCTACCGGAAGCGGAGGCCAATGCTATTTATCAACTCATCACTGACCAGACTGACGTTGGCACTGAGCTGGGGAATTTGTATAGAGATGTTGGCAGACGATATATTTCAGCGTTTTCTGTCATTGCAGCAACGCTGGCAGCAGTGCCGCTGCCGTTTGCGACGATGCCTGTGCTAACAGCTTTACAGGTTTCGATGGTGGGCGTGCTAGGACAGCTCTATGGACAAAAGCTGACGTCTTCACAGGCGGGCGGGGTTGTCAGTGCGATCGCAGGCGGATTTTTCGCCCAGGCCATTGGCCGCGAGCTCATTAAATTCATTCCAGGCTTTGGTAGCGTCATTGCGGCTTCTTGGGCCGCAGGCTATACCTGGGCACTGGGGGAAGGCGCTTGCGCTTACTTTGGTGATTTGATGGGCGGCAAGAAGCCAGATCCGGAACGGATTCAGCGCGTCATGGAAGCTGCATTTGAAACGGCTAAAGAACGCTTTCGGAATGTTTAAGTCAGGACTTTAAATCCAAACGTTTAAGCTAAATCTAAACGTTTGAGCTAGCGATGATTTTTTTCGAGCGTTCCTCGAGTCACGCCTAGCTGGCTAGATAAATTGAGGGTTTGCCATAGCTCACTGCCGCTCATATCTCCGGCGAATAGCTGCTGGTAGGCCGATAGGGTGTGTTGTACCTGGGCAGGAGATTCGTTAAGAAATTCTATGCGAAAGTGTCGAGCGCCTTTGTCAGTGAGGCGGGTAATGAACTCTGCGCCGGTTTGAGCACGTCCGTTAAAGACTGTGTTGCGGCAGCCTGCATCAGCTTGGAGGATATGTTCAGTTTGAGTGCGATCGCGCAGCCTCACCTCACGCTTTTCGCAAGGTCTACCGCAATTGGTAAAGTCTGTTCCTTTTGATAAAAATGCACAGAATACGCAGTGCTCCATATGAAACATCGGCATATGCTGATGAATCGTAATCTCTAACCAGTGGGGCGGTGTGGATTCGAGTAAAGCTTGAAGCTGTTGCACATTGAGATCGTAAGAGGCACATAGCCGCTCTAAGCCGAAGGCCTGCTTATAATAAGCAGCGGTAATCGGATTGGCGACATTAAGCGAAAAGTCTCCGATACAGCTGCTGCCGGCAAAAAATTCTAGATGATCGTAATTGCGCACGAGGTAGCCATCTGCATTTGACTTGCGCACTTGCTCAAGGATATAGCGCTCACCCATCTTGGTAATACGCGGCGGGGCAACAAATAGCCGGACAGATTGACCGGTAGCCTCGTTAAAGGCGGCAACCTCTTGCATAGCTTCTTGATAGCGGCGCGGGTCTTCTAGTTCGCAATACAGCGTGTGAATCCCAGCGCTCAACGCGGCTTGAATCTGCGGCATTTTTCGAACGAGTGGGATGAGATGGGCTACCGCCGCTGTGGGTGTAGCAGCATCTAGGGAAGGCAACAGATCTCGATGAGAAGCATGGGGATTAATGGTCCAGGGTTTAGGTTGCGATCGCACCTCCATCAATTGTTTTACAAGGTCTCTGCGCACCTGATTCAAGGCGCTAACAGGAACCATCACATCACCGTGAAGCTGGTTGTGCAGTTCGGCCAATTTAAAGGGTGTAGTGCCGAGCCGGCCAAGCTGTTGCGTCAGTTTTTCAGTAGTTAGTGGCTGGCTGTTAGCCTCAACCAGGGGCATTTGAGAACTGGCATGGACAGTGAAACTCTCTAAAGGAGCGCGCGCGTCAGCGCACATTGTGACGACCAGCTTTTCGCCAGCCTTACCCTGCACTTTGATAACAACAGGACGCTTAAACTTGGGCTGTTCGCCGCTATAGGTTTGGCGAAGTTCTTTATCTAGTTCAGGATCACTTGTTTTCCAGAGGCTATAGCCCACCTTCACCTGGCTCATCTCCACATCATGCCGGCCAAAGCTCACAAAAGTCTCTTGCCCGCGCTGTTCTACGCGGTAGAGGCGCCCGCCTTGGTCTCTATCTGGACTGCCAGAATCAATGAGAACGCCATCTCCCGTCTTAATAGTGGGCACTTGGCTTTTGACGACTAGCTTAGTTTCACGCTTCTCTCGTTGAATACGAGAGATCTTGCCAATGAACGCACCTCTTTTTTTCCCAAAGCGAGCATGCACAAGCTGCTGATTATTGATGCCCTGAAACCATCCTGTAGAGAGCCCGCGAGAGAACGCCATTTCTAGTGAATAGCGCTCTTCTTCAGAAGGGTTGTAGGAAGCATCAGGCTTTCGGAAAGTAATATCGGTATGGGGTTTTGGGAGCCTAGAAGTAATGGCTTGATCCAAAGCTTTTCGGTACACGCGGGTCACATTCGCCACATATTCTGGTGTCTTCAGTCGTCCCTCAATTTTTAAGCTCCTTACACCTGCCGCAATTAAATCAGGCACAACAGGCAACCCTGACAAATCTTGCGGACTCAAGAGATATTCTCTTCCACCGAGATCAACAACCTTGCCATCTGAGATCAAATCGTATGTCATTCGGCAGGCTTGAGCGCATTCACCGCGATTAGCCGAGCGTCCTCCTAAAGATTCACTGGTGAGGCACTGGCCTGAATAGGCAACGCATAAAGCACCATGAACAAATGTTTCTAGCGGCAGTGCAATCTCCTCTTCTCGGAGTTGTTTTTGAATTTTGTTAATGGCCTTTAAAGAGCACTCGCGAGCGAGAACCACCAGACTACAGCCAAGCTGCTTTGCAAACTTTACGCCCGCTGCGGAGGTCACCGTCATTTGCGTAGAGGCGTGAATGGGGAAATCGGGCGAGAGATGACGAATGAGACGACAAATACCCACATCTTGAACAATAGCGGCATCGACGCCCGCCGACATGACCGTACGTAGATAGTGAGCCGCCGCTTTAAGTTCTTTTGGAAACACCAGCGTATTGAGCGTGATATAGCCGCGAACGCCCCGGCTATGGAGAAAAGCCATCAGTTCTGGCAGATCTTCTGTGGTGAAGTTGTGCGCCCGCATACGGGCATTAAAGCGATCTAAGCCAAAGTAAATAGCATCGGCTCCATTTTCCACGGCTGCTTTTGCACAATCCCAGCTACCTGCGGGTGCAAGTAGCTCAGGTGCTAGTGTGGCAGACTCATCATGCCGCGCTGATCCAGCTTGTTGCGTCTCAAGGCGAAGGGCGGATTGACTTGAGGACGAAGCATGTGACACAGCAGCAAGAGTAGTAGAGGGCTGGGAGCAGAAAGCTATCGGGACAAAGCTATCGGGACAAAGCTATCGGGACAAAGCTATCGGGACAAAGCAGACCAAGATAGCCTTTGAGTTAGCCCTTAGAGCTTATATCAAACCAATTGTGATGGCAGATTATGGGGGCGATCGCGCATCAAAATTAACCCGAAGCGATCGCACTAGTCATTAAGGCACTACCCATTAGCGAATCATTAGACCATTAGCGAATAGGTAGACAGATCTATCGAAAGCTGAAATCCACACGCCTTGAGTCAATGACCGTTGATCCCTAGAATTAAGAGTGGAGCTTAAAACATTAAAAATTCTCTATTGAGAAACTACTAGGAGGAAGTATGGCTGAGCGCCCAATCATCGTCGGCATCGTGGGCGATAGTGCCGCGGGAAAAACCACTCTGACACGCGGCATAGCCCAAGTGCTAGGTGAAGACAACGTTGTAGCCATCTGCACAGACGACTATCACCGCTACGACCGTAAGCAGCGGGCCGAAATGGGCATTTCTGCTTTGCACCCTGACTGCAACTATCTAGATATCATCGAGCAGCACCTCCAGGACTTGCGCAACGGCAAGGCCATCTTGAAGCCCATCTACAATCACACCAGCGGTGAGTTCGACGCACCCGAATACATTGAGCCTAAGAAATTCGTCATCGTAGAAGGCTTGCTTGGCTACTCTACAAAGATCGCCCGTGACGCTTACGATGTGAAGGTTTACTTGGCACCGCCAGAAGACCTACGTGCCAAGTGGAAAATCAAGCGTGATACCCGCAAGCGTGGCTATACAGATGAGCAAGTCCTAGAAGCACTCCGCAAGCGTGAGCCTGACTCTGAAGCCTTCATTCGCCCGCAGCGTCAGTGGTCTGACGTCATCGTTTCCTTTATTCCGCCTAGTGAAGAAAGAGAAGATACGAACGATCTGTTGCTTGATGTGAAGATGGTGTTGCGTCCGACGTTGCCTCACCCTGACTTTACGCACATTTTGGATGATAAAGGCAATGACTTGGGTAATGCCATACGCCTGCTGCTAGATCGTGATATGGGCAAGCCGGTAGATGTTTTGTCGGTAGACGGTCATGCGAATCAGGAGCAGGTACAGCAGCTAGAACGCATCCTGTGTAGTGAGGTGCCTTATCTATCGCAGTTCTGCAGCCTGGAGGGCAATGAGGACGTGGGCAAAATTGTCGGCACTACTGGCGAAACGCTACAAAGCTATCCGCTGGCGCTCACTCAGCTGTTGATTACTTACCACATGCTAAAAGCACTTCAGAGCACGAAAAAGCTTTAAGTGCTGACAGCTTACTGTGAGTTGGCTCGGGCATGACTTAAAGTCATCGACCTAGACTGGCCACGTTTAAACCGCAAAGACCTTCCTGCCAAAGATTGTTATCAAGGGCAGGAAGGTCTTTGCCGTTAATAAAACGAATAAGGCCCTTCGTAGGTGTCAATGTATTGGGTATGAGAGACCAGTCCCTGCTTAGCCCGCCAACGGTGCAAATGATAGGCTGGCGGCTCCATCTTAAACGTGGCGGCCTGGTCGGCAAGATCGAGAGATACCTGATGTACAGGGCTAGGAATGGTGTAGGCAAGGGTGCCCGCCCAGATAGTGTGGATAGGGCGGTGCGTGTGTCCGCAGCCAATGCGCTGAATACAAGGATATCGTTGAACAATATCGGCGAGCGCGTGGGAATCGCGCAGCATTAAGCTATCCATGTGGTCTATGCCTGTCGTGAAAGGTGGATGATGCATAAAGAGGATCGTTGGCTGCTCGGGGCGCTGACTGAGCTGATCCGATAGCCATTGGAGGCGATCGCTGCCTAATTCACCATGCCCTTCGCCTGCGACGTTGGTATCGAGCATAATCAGCCGTAACGGATGCGCTTCCACCGTGTACTGCAGATAGCCTTCAGTAGGAAGATAGGTATGGTTTGCAAAAACCTCACGAATGAGTTCTCGATCATCGTGGTTGCCGGGAAGCAAATAAACCGGCATTGCGAGTGAATCGAGCATTGGCTTTAGCCGTAAATACTCGATTCGCTGCATAGTGTGAACCAAATCACCTGTGATAACCACAAGATCTGGAGAAAGGTTTGCAATGTGAGCAAATGCTTTCTCGACCATCGGAGTCGTATTCACCACATTGTAGGCAAGCGCACCTTCAGCGAGCACATGCAAATCTGAAATGTGAGCAATCAGCATAGGGAGCGTCTCTATGTTCAAAAATGGGATGTTGAAAAATTTGCTTTCAACAATTTTTTCAACAGTGGATTTCAATCGGCACCGACAATAACAATTCGAGCACCGGTACTGGTGTAATTTGCAGAGATGGTGTCAATGTAGCCTCTGTCGTATTGAATAGTGACGCTACCAACTTGGGAGACTTTACCTCGGGGAGTGTAGGCAATTTCGTCGACACCGATTTGGCCCAGGCGACTGCGAAAGTCGTAATCAATCACACGATTACCAATTTGTTCTACTCGTCCCCGATAGTCATAAGCAATGGTGGCTGCGCCGATGCGATGGAGTCTGCCAGCATAGTCGTAGTCCAGCTCGGCGGTATAGTCACGCGCAATGAGTTCAATATCACCTGTGCGATCTATGAAGAGGATGGTGCCACCGAAAATGGTGTGTGCCCCTAAAAACTCACCGTTTGTTGAGAGATAAATGCGGTCGTATTGACGAAAGGACTGGGGAGAGTCTGGAACTGTTTGTCTGTTGAACTGTCCACTCGTTTGCCAAGAAGCGCTAGAACGGACATCAGCGCGATCGCGGGCTTTAGCGATCGCAGCGGTTCCAGTCAGTAAGATGCCTGCAAGTAGCCCAACTGCGAGTCCCTGTAGAGCAAGATTGTGTTCTTTCGTTTTCGTACGCATGATTTCAGCAACGCTCAGCAACCGACCTTTCTAAACGGGCCTTTCTAAACGGAGCTGTCTAAACGGGCCTTTCTAATAGTGTAAGTAATCCAGCCGATTCTTTGAGTGTGACCAGGCTATTGGCACAAAGAATCCCAGAAGCCGCCACCGCAGGAACGCCGATGCCAGGCAGCGTGCTATCGCCCACGAGATATAGACCTTGTATAGGTGTTTTACCGCCAGGGAAGCGACCTTCTTGAGAGGCGATCGCAGGCCCGTAGGTTCCTTTATGCCGTCTTAAATATCGGCTGTGGGTCAGCGGCGTGCCAATCAGCTCTAGCTCAACGCGGCTTCTCACATCAGGAATAATCCGTTCTACCGCACGATAGAGAATATCTGCCTTTTCTCTTTTGAGCTGTTTATATCGTTCACACTGTCTATCTAGCCCTTTCCAACTATCGTAAGGTTCTAGGGTGTAAGCATGAACCGTGTAGTAGCCGCTTGGAGCCTGCTGTGGATCTAGCACCGTAGGAATAGACACCATGCACGTATTGCCCGGCACCGTAATATCTACATCGCTATCGTGAACAACCACATGGTGAATCGGAACCGATGTTAAACCATCAGCTCGAATGCCCAAATGCAGATGCATGAAGCTATCGACGCTAGGTGTCTCAAGGGCTTTGGCCCGAGCATCAGCAGGAATATCAGCCGGATCGAGCAGACGCGCATAGGTATCCCAAATCGTAGCGTTAGAAATAACGGTGTGCGCCAGAATTTTTTCACCACTTTTCAGAACAACCCCTTTTGCGACCCCCTGCTCTATCAGCACCTGCTCAACGTGCGCATTGAGCCGTAGCGCGCCACCCCATCTCTTAAATCCGCGAACCAGCGCTTCTACAATGGCACCGCTTCCCCCTATCGGGTAATCAATCACAGACTGGGTACGTTCTCCGAACATAAACGCCATTTCAGGCGCAACTGTTTCCTCACACTTCATCCCAGAGAGCAAAAAGCACTCTAAGTCCAGCAGTCTTTTTAGCCAGGGATTAACCCCTTCAGGCACTGCTTTCTCCATCACCTGAGCCATTGACCGGTCGAGATCAGGCAGCGATGGCAGCATTTGGGCCACCGCCTGCGGATAGCGGCGTAACAACAGTGGCAGCAGTTTAAGATCCGCCCGTAGCGCAAGGGGCGAAATTGCTTTGAGCGGCGCATAAATTTTCAGCAGCCGCGTTTCTAAGGCTTCTAGCTGAGCTGCTGCACCAGGGCTAAACGTCTCGACGGCTTGCCGATAGTTCTCTCCGTTGCCGTACACCGGTAAGGTGCCTTCAGGAAAGTGATAATAGCCAAATGGATCGTAGGCAATCGCTTCTAAAGATTCACCTAAAACGGATAAAACCTGACTGAGTGGATTAGCAGAGCCGATCTCTGCTAATCCGCAATAGAAAGAAGGGCCAGAGTCGAAGGTGAAGGTACCCGCAGCAGTACGACGGGTAAACGCATGAGCGGCACCACCCGGAATAGCGTGGCTCTCACAAATGATGACGCGCCGACCATAACGCGCTAGCAGCGAGCCAGCCACCAATCCACCCAGGCCGCTACCGATAATAACAGCATCTACAGACGCCGTTTCTGAGCTTGCGTAAGCGGTCGCATCGGCAGTGCCCATACGCCTTTTCTCATGCGCTTTTCTCATGCAAACTTTACCTGCATCAGCACGCTCTCAATCTCTGAAAGGTACTGTTTCACCATCGCTTCTTCGTCTGGATTAATGCCTGTCAGCGCTTTCAAGCGCCAGTCGTTAGCGCTACGTAACTCATCTAGCTCTTGCTGAATTTTAGCTTTGTCTTGGCGTTTTTCTGGCTCGGATAGGTTAGCATCCGCCTCTATCTCTGCTAGGCGCTGATGCAAGAGCGATGATTCTCGCTCAGCAAAGGCTTGCACAGCTTCGGTCTGGGCCTGGACACCACCTGATTTGACAACTGAGTAAACTTCCATAAGCCGGTAGTAGGCTTTTAGATAAGTTTCATCGCTTTTAGGAATTGAGCGCGTCAGATTAACACGGGCGCTGGCAACACGTTTACGCTGTTGCCACCAATCGAGCAGTACGGGAATGGAGATGCTGTTGATAGTAGGGAGGGTTTGTAGAGGCATTGATGTTCTTCTCAACTAAACGTGTCGCTTGAGGTGCATCCACTTGGAAATCATTAGGATGCCCTTCAGGTTGGTTGAGACGATGATCAGAAACGGAAATTTTGCGATCTCTAACCATAGTAAATCGCAAGCTGCAATGATGCCTTATCAAAGTTTACAGCTTGTCA
Source organism: Cyanobacteria bacterium P01_D01_bin.105 (assembly GCA_039025345.1). Lineage (GTDB taxonomy): Bacteria > Cyanobacteriota > Cyanobacteriia > Phormidesmidales > Phormidesmidaceae > Phormidesmis. Next base: position 16,594 of record JBCCOO010000001.1, read on the forward strand.
TTCTGGTCGCCAATCATAGTAGTGCGTACGCTACATTGAGTAAGGAGAAATCGCTGAAATAGTGCATCACACTGTCTTTAGCGAGCCATTCTCGATGGTGCTCGCATTCACTGCTGGTCTCATCTGCTAGTTTGTTCACTGCTCCTTTTTATGGCCCTCAAAGCTGCTCTATTTAATTTCAATGGCATCGTTATTGACGACGACGCCATTCGCCAGACCTTGAGTGAGCAGATATTACTAGCAGAAAATTTGCGCCCTAATCCAGATGACTACTACGATGTGTGTGTGGGCCGTAGCGATCGCGCCTGCCTCAAAGCACTCCTTTCACAACGGGGCCGAACCGTTACAGAGGCCACCCTTACAAAACTACTCACCCAAGAAAATTCGACTTACCAAACTTGGCTAGATGAACTAGATAAGCTACCGATTTATCCAGGGTTAGAAGACCTCATTTTTCGGTGCCGCTCGGCTCACGTCAAAATGGCCATTGTGACCGGCGTGGAGCGATCGCAAGTGGAAAGTGCGCTATCCAAAGCCGGCCTAAAAGAGCATTTCCCCGTCATTGTCGCAGGCGATGATATCTCGGCAGATGGCAGCAAACCCGCACCCGACAGCTACCTACAGGCCATTAGCAAACTCAACCAAACCTACACCGATCTTCAAGTCAGCGCTAACGAATGCATTGCCATTGAAGATACGTTTGTAGGCATTGCCGCAGCCAAAAACGCCAACGTCCCTGTCATTGGGGTTGCCCACACCTACCCAAATCACATGTTGCAGCGCAGGGCCAACTGGGTAGTGGACTATTTACGCGAAATCAACTTTGACTGGATCGGAGAACCTTTTGGCGACGTAGGTGATCCGGCCTATCAGGCAACTGCTGTTGAAAACACAGACATTGAGAACAGGTCAACTGAGAATAAGCCAACTGAAAAACCGGTCAACTAAAAAATTAACCAGCTATTGCAAAGTAAGGATGCATTCTTACTTTGCTAGTCGAGTTAGCTGTTGTAGCTCGAGACGTCTAGCGATTACTAATATCCTAACTAACTCGACAGATGCAATCAATAAACTAGCAAAAACGGCAACCCTCAAATCTGATAGCGACTCTGCGGCAAAGTGATGCCGCTTTGCAAATGTAATATTTATGAATAAATTCCGTAACTGACGATACCAAACACGAATCAATGTTAGGTTTTGAATACACGTTTGATAAGGAATCGTTTAACCATGCTCTCTTCGCCTGAAACTCCCACTGCACTCGAACTTGAGACGCTTCGGGAAGGAGATCAAGGCTCAGCCGTTGCTCAATTGCAAGCTAAGCTTAGCGAGCTCAACCTTTATCATGGCAGCATTTCAGGGCTGTTCGATACCGAGACAAAAACTGCATTAGAAACTTTTCAAAATCAATATGAGCTGAGCGAAGAAAGCGGATTCTTCGGCCCTCAAACTTGGTATGCCCTTGCCTTTTGGAGCCACGAGACTGAGATGCCAACGGTTAGCATCTGGCCTGCTGTTAGAACATGGCTGGTTCAGCTTATTGATGCAGCAGCGGTACAACCTGAGCCTGTATTGTCAGCACAAGCTAAAGAGCAAAAGGAACTCAAGCCCGGTCAGCTTCTCTTCTGGCCTCCCTTTGGCCACAATCACCGGGAAACCGCGTAGTTGTTGGCTCAACTTGACCACTGCTGGCTCAGCTTGACCATCTTAGTCACATTGTCTTAATCACATTAAGATTGCTGCACAGGCGGCTGAGGTAACGCTTCAGCCGCCTGTGCTTTAGGACTATCAAGCGTTGAGCTCTCAGACGTCAAGTTTTCAGACACCAAATTTTCAGACACCAAGCTTTCAGACACCAAGTTTTCAGACGCTAAATTTTCAAGCGTATCCAAAGCTTTGGGGCTACTAATCGTCTCCTTAATTTCGGCCTGGAGACGCTCTAAAGTAGAGTCTTTTTTGGCCTGTGAGAGAATCGTTTGCATCACAGTACTTACGCCCGTTGGGCCCCAACTACAGCCCTGCTGCAAATACACTTTGGCAGCTTGGCCAACAGCATACGTGCCGTAGCCTGCGGCTCCAGCTTGAGCGGTCATCGCGCCCGCATAGGCCGTTAGCCCCGAGAAGCTTTCGAACGCACTCCAGATGGCCGCGCCGCTTTTACCGAAGCCCAAGAAAAGGCTGGTGCCAAATTCACTCAGAAGCAAGGTTCCAGAACTACGAATAATGCTTTGCCACAGGCTGCTAGCTTCAAAGCGAGTCATGGGGAAGCCATAGAGCCGCGAAAGGGCACGAATCATGACGATGTCTGAGCTGATGCCACCGAGCATATCAACGATAGCAATGGGATTGAGGGCAACGGCGATCGCCTTGTACTTGGCGTACTGCCAAATCAGCTCATTCGCTTTATCTTTGTTGAGTTCCGTAATCTCTTGCGTCAACGTCTGCTCTATCACACCCGCCTGCCTCAGGGCATTCAGAGCCACTAAAGTCGGCCCTTCCTCACGCACAATGCTGAGCAGCGCTGCCCTTAAAGGTTCTATCTGCGCAGGCGGACGCTCCCACTCTTCACTCACCCGCCCACCGGGAAATTCTACCCGTACCTGTAAGGGCGCAGGCTCTGCTGACACCATCATAATGTCATCCACTAATCTGGCACCCTGTGGTAAATCAGCTTTACTTTCAGCCTGGTGCCATAGCGATTGCAAATTTTCAGCCACAGACTCTCTATCAGCATCTGGATACAGATCTATTTTGTTGAATACCAGCAGCAAAGGTTTTCGCGTAGCGTACAGTTGTTGCAGTGCTTCGTATTCAGTTTGAGTCACATCACCCGAAACAACAAATAAAATAAGGTCTGCTTGTTCAGCTACTTGCTGAGCAACTTCGCCCCGTGATTGGCCTTCAATTTCATCCAGCCCAGGGGTATCAATCAGTTCTAACTTAAGCTCCTTTTCTGAATCAGCCGTATCTGCATCAACAGTATTGGTATCTGGACGCCAGTAAACAGAGCGAGGCCATTGGGTGACGCCATTAAGAGGGCCAGTATCTAGGATTTTTTCACCCAAAAGGGCATTGATAACGGCAGATTTACCTCGGCTAACCAGCCCAAAAACAGCCACTCGAAGGAGGGAGCCGTCTAGTTTATTCAGTAGTGTGGTGAGCTGATCAATGCCCTGTTTAACAGCAGCTTGACGGCTCAGTTCTTGAGCATCAAGCCGAGTCATTTTTAACTGCGGAATATGGCGATCTATCGCCTGCCGCAGGCTATCTCGGGCTTGCTCCACAAGAGGATTAAGCGCATCGGAATCCCTTTCAGTGGGAGGTGAAGACATTAGATAGCCCTGTGGTGTAACAAATTTACTTCAGCAACCTATCTACTGAGCCGCTGCAGTTTTGGATTGAGGCAACTGGGGAAGGTGGTTGATAGCTTGGTCTACAAAGCCTTTGAGCGCGGAGGTTTGTTTGGCAGCTTGGAACAGGACTTCGAGGCGATCGCCCATATCTGCAAAGGCAAATTTGCGCTGCTCAGGCGCGAGCAGGCTCTGCTCTGCAAAGAAATCGATGAGGCTAATACCTACCATACGCGTGAGGTAAGCTGCGCTAACGCCTTGCAAAGCGCCACCTGCCACATAAGTAGCCGCATGGGTTTTGAGCAAACTACCCAGGGCTTGCGTGGATAGCTCTACTAGGCCTAATTTAACCAGCAGTTCAGCCAGCGTACTGGCAGCGGCTTTCGCTTGTTCCATAGAAAAAGACTGGCCGTACACTGCGCCTAAATCGACAATCATTTGCGCGTTGATAGCGGTAGAAGCCAGCAGGTCTAGGCTGGGTAGGGGGCTGGCAAAAGCTGAGCCTGCAGCAATCCACTGCATATTTTCAACGATGGGCATAGCTTGCTCGCGGCGCTGAGCATTCAGCATTTGCTGCGTTTCCAGCAAGAGGGCTTTAGCCTGCCTAAGAGTCGTGGTCATCACAAGCTGTGGGGCTTCTTGTGTCGTCAAATGGGTGAGGGTATCTGTCAGTGCGGTGAGCTGCGGTTCGCTCTGCTCGGTGAATTCTTCTATTTCGCCATTTTCTTGGTGACGGCGGACGGTAATAGGGTTGGGATTGGCAGCGATCGCACTCACTCCAATACCCAAATCTTCTACCCGCGTTTGAACGCGCTGAATCACAGACTGCCTATCTAAAGGCGCAAGCTGGTCCTGTTTGTTGAAAACAATCTGTGTTCGATAGCCTGCTTTCAACAATGTTTGAAGTCTCTTCAACTCAGAGTTTGTGAGATCAGCTGCGGTCACAAAAAGAACAAGATCCGCGTCCGTAGGCGGCAGTGCACCTTCTCCATTGATTTCTACAACCTCAGCAATGTTAGATTGCTCAGATTTAGATGAATCGAACTGCCAATCCGCATTCAGCTTCTCAATCAACGCTGTTTTTCCAACGGCTTTATTGCCCACAACAGCTAGAGATAAAGACTCTCTGTCTAGGCTTTGGACAAGTGATGCGATCGCCGCTCTCTTTTCAGCAATTTGAGAATGTATGGGCGCATCTGCTGATGTATCTTCTGGCAGCTCAGCGATCAGATCATCCAGACAGGTTTCTATCTTTTTCACAACGGCTTCTACAGCGGCCTTATCTACTGGGCCAATTGCCAGCGGCGGTTCTAATTCAATCGAGGCAGACCCACGCCGTTGAGTAAGCCACCATAAGCCAGAACCCACTGCAACTAAACCCAGCACACCTGAACCATCACCCAAAGGTGAGTGACCCACCACATTCATTAACCAAAGGCTAGCTGATAAACCTAAACCACCGACCAAAATGGGACGCTTCAGTTGCATGAATCAAGACCAAGAGCTGCTCACTATATTGTATCGAGTTCAGTTGGATCGAGGAAGTGCGGAGAACCGGGGTTTCTTGTTCCGAGGCAGGCATTGTCAAGAGCTCGTATTGGCTAGATTTGATTATGAGCTACTGACTTTGGGAAGCTACGCTTATGACTAATCCCTACCGTGGCCACCGCTTCCTAGCCGAACTCATCAGCTACTGCATAAACGAACAGTACAGAATTTCTCCCATCAAAAGCGTTTCGTTTTGCCCATGTCATATTAAGTTGACAATGCCTGTCTAAGCCCAGTCCTGACATCTAACAGCTATCTAATAGCACATTTGTTGTGACCATTTGTACACTGTAATTTTTGAGGTGAACATCTATGCTCGTTGCTCACTCTATGACGTTACCAAACCCAGTTCCCGCCTCACGACTCAAAAGCTTATTGAACTGGCTAGGTCGCCCATACGCATTTTTGGATGAGTGCATTCAGCAGCATGGAGATATTTTCACCATTCACTTTTTGGGGTTTCCACCCTTGGTGTTCATGAGCAACCCAGACGCCATCAAAGAGATTTTTGCAGTGGACGCACGGCAGTTTGACGCAGGCAGAAGCAACGATTTTTTAAAACCTTTGCTGGGTCAGCATTCTTTAGTGCTCCTAGATGGCGATCGCCATAAGCGAGAGCGCAAAATGCTGATGCCCCCTTTTCACGGCGCCAAAGTCATCGGTTATGGTGAAACCATCTGCCAAATCACAGCTGATACCTGCGCTCAGTGGAAACCTCAGCAAACCCTCTTAGCCAGCGAAGCCATGCCCGAAATCACCATGGAAGTGATTTTGCAGACTGTTTTTGGCTTGAGAGCAGGCGATCGCTATCAGAAACTCAAGTCTCTTTTAGTCAAATTGCTAAACCTAACTGGCTCACCGCTCAGCGCCAGTCTACTGTTCTTTCCTTGGCTGCAAAAAGATTTGGGTCAATGGAGTCCGTGGGGAAAAGTGGTTCGAATGAGGCAACAGGTTTATGCTCTTTTGCAGGCAGAAATTGATGAGCGGCGAGCACTCAGTCAAACACAGCGTATAGATGCAGATGCCACCGGCAAAGATGACGTACTCAGCTTGCTACTACTCGCAGAAGATGAAGCGGGCCAGCCGATGAGCGACGACGAGATTAAAGATGAACTCATCACCATGCTGGTAGCAGGACATGAAACCACAGCTTCGGTTCTATGCTGGGCGATGTATTGGGTTCACAAGCGATCTGATGTCAAAGCCAAACTCATGGCAGAACTCGCGGAAGTAGGAGAGAATGCTGATCCTATAACATTAGCCAAACTACCCTATCTCACAGCCGTTGCCTCAGAGACACTACGGCTGTATCCCATCGTGCCTATTATTTTCCCGCGTATTGCCAAAGAGACCGTCACGATTCAAGGACATACCTACCCTCCTGAAACCGTGCTTTCTCCCTGCATCTATGCCGTGCATCACCGAGAAGATCTCTACCCTGACCCCAAACAATTTAAGCCTGAGAGATTTTTAGAGCGGCAGTATTCGCCATCAGAGTTTATTCCGTTCGGAGGCGGTAACCGTCGTTGCTTGGGCTACTCCTTGGCTAAGCTTGAAATTAATTTAATTTTGGCGACAATCTTAAAAACGCGATCGCTCACTCTCGCCAATGATGCCCCCGTCACGCCCCGTCGCCGAGGCGTTGTCATCGCCACCAGCAACGATGTTCCGTTAGTCGTGACAGAATAGCAATCAATTCTGTATCACCCAATCAGCTATAGCGAATAGAGATGGCTCCCTCAGCAGACAACAAGTGGCTCACATGGTACGCACAGTTTAACGAGAATCACGGCTTCCAGCGCAGACAAGAATGGTACAGCGATTCGACAATGGCCTATCGTTGGGCAAGGCCACGCTATCCAGATAAACTGATCACTCAAGTGCTGGATCAGGCTCATCTCAGCAAACAGAGCTCGCTACTTGAAATTGGCTGTGGCCCTGGCATCGCAACAGCTGCCTTGGCAGAAAAAGGGCTACGCATTGTGGCGATAGAACCTAGCAACGCAGCCTGCGAACTCGCTCGAAAAAGTTGCCGGAACTATAACAGCATCACCATTGTAAACAGCACATTTGAACAGTACGACTTGAATCAGCCCACGCAACAACAGTATGACGCGGTGCTCGCAGCAACGTCATTTCACTGGATCTCACCCGATGTTGCCTGTTCCAAATCAGCAGCAGCGCTCAAACCTGGTGGCTCACTCATACTGCTGTGGGCAACGCCACCCCAGCCCAGTGCTGAGCTTTCTGACTACCTACAGCCCGTTTACGATCGCCATAATCTATCAGGCCTCAGTGAAGGGCAGCGGCGATCCGGCGCTTACTACAAGGGCAATTTTGACCATCTTGCCAACACCATCAACCAATCAGGCTTTTTTCAACCGTCAAACATAGACATTGAAACTTGCCACTCCACATACAGCATTGAAAAGTACCTAGCGCTATTAAGTACATTATCTCCTTATATTGCAGTAGAAGAGCAGCGCAGAGAACATCTGCTGAGTGCACTCGGCGCTCGACTCGCGGATGCGCTGGACACGGGTTCGCTTGAAACAACGCACTGGTTTGGCGCACAGGTTGCGCTGCTACAGGCGTCTGCTTAGTAAAGCGATGCACTACTTTGCAAAAGATCACGCTTGGTTTTATTGCGACATTAATATGGCAGCATTATTGGAGAAAGTTAAGTCTTCGAAAGCGAATAGTTCACTGACGCATTATGGAACAACAGAGCCGTAACGTAATTATTACCGGTGCCTCATCAGGCGTCGGCCTCTATGCCGCAAAAGCTTTGGCAGAAAAGGGCTGGCACGTAGTTATGGCCTGTCGCAACATTCCTAAAACAAAACAGGTTGCCCAAGCGCAAGGCATTACCCCAGAAAACTACAGCATTATCGAGCTAGACTTGGCGTCGCTAGAGAGCGTCCGAAAGTTTGTAGAAGACTTTAGAGCGACTGGAAAATCGCTGGATGCTTTAGTCGTGAACGCCGCTGTCTACAAACCTCGACTTAAAACACCTGAGCGCAGCAACGATGGCTACGAAGTCAGCGTTGCGACCAATCATCTCGGCCATTTTCTGCTGTGCAACCTACTCTTAGACGATATGAAAAAGTCGTCTCATCCAGAGCCGCGGCTGGTTACGCTGGGCACCGTAACCGCCAACCCCAAAGAGCTCGGCGGTAAAATTCCCATTCCAGCCCCCCCAGATCTGGGTAATTTAAAGGGAATGGAGCTGGGCTTCAAAGCCCCCATAGCCATGATTGACGGTAAAAAATTCAAACCCGGCAAGGCCTATAAAGATAGCAAGCTGTGCAACATGCTCACCATGCTAGAAATGCACCGCCGCTACCACGACGAAACAGGTATTGTCTTCAATGCGCTCTATCCAGGCTGCGTGGCAGAGTCAGATCTCTTTAGAGACGCCCCTAAGCTCTTCCAAATTATCTTTCCTATTTTTCAAAAGAACATTACGGGTGGCTACGTAACCGAAGAGGAATCTGGCAGGCGTGTCGCTCAAGTCGTTGCTGACGAAGGTTTCAATAAATCGGGAGTGTATTGGAGCTGGGGTAACCGACAAGATAAAAATCGTCAGGCATTTTGTCAGGAAGTCTCTAACGAAGCAGCGGATGCCAATAAGGCTGACAAGCTATGGGAACTGAGTGAGAAGCTTGTCGGTCTAGCATAGGTAGGGATTGCGTAGCATCGCGACCTTCTATAAAAGGGAAAGTAGGCAAAAAGACTGAATGCGAGCTGTTGGCATTTCGGTAGCATGCGACTGATGCCATCCATTGAGACTCTCTCTGGTTAAAACGCTCAGAAGCGCCATGTTAGAGGTTGTTGATCCGTCGCTATGCCAACAGGTTTCATCCACACGAACGTGGACGTTAGCCATCAGCTTTTTGTCATCTGCGCTAGCGCGTCCCCTAGTTGTACTGACCCTCTTCGTCACAGGTGCGGGCTTCATCTGGCAGCTAACCCCACGCGTATGGAAAAAGCGGATCATCCTTGCCAGTGCGGCAATAGGTGCTAGCTACTTGCTCATCCTTTCCCCGCTGGGTAACGCGATGGGTACCCGCATGCTCACGGCGTTTGTCCCGCCTGACTCGGGCAAAACCGCAGATGCCATTGTGGTGCTGGGCCGCGGCTATGAGCAGAACCCGACGCGAGCACAAGTCGCCGGAGCGCTGTGGAAAGCTAAACGAGCGCCGCTTATTTTCATCAGTGGGCGGGTCGATTCTACGGTGATGGAAACGCTGCTGAGCCCAGCCGTTCCGGCAGCAGCGATTGCCACTGAGCCTTGTTCTTTAACAACCGATCAAAATGCGGAATTTACGGCGGCGCTGCTCAGGCCCGAGGGCATTAAGACGATCATTCTAGTGACTGACCCGTTGCACATGTGGCGATCGCTCCTCACCTTCCAAAGCTTTGGCTTCACAGTCATTCCTCACTACACGCCGCTTTCGCCAGATACCCAACCTAGCAGGGCACGGTTTCTGTTCGCGAGAGAAGCCATCGGCTTATTCAATTACGCCATCTTGGGGCGATATCGCAGCCGGGAGGCTCCGGCTCCTTCTGTTATGTATGATGACAAGCTGCTCACAGAGCGATCAACGCTACCGTAAGCGCATAGCAACACGCTTCCCCCATTTTTAATTCTCCATCTTTAAATAAATGGCCTCAATCTTACCCGGTTGGCTCATCTCCCTATCGGCATTACTGTAGAAACCGTCTGCCAAACGTGGTGAGATTTCTAACTATCACTTGGTCTCTCGCTTGGTCGAATTGCTTAAGCACACGCGTCAGTATGCTCCATTGAGCTGTGAAGTAGCGCTATCCTAGAGAGCGACTTTGGTAATGCTGGGCTAGTTTTTAATGTCTCACTCTATCTGTATTTTGGGCGGTGGCTTTGGAGGCCTCTACACTGCGTTGGCTCTGAGCAAGCTGAACTGGGAGGACGCTCAAGGCGGTGAGCAGCCTGAGATTATTTTGGTAGATCAGCGCGATCGCTTCATTTTTGCGCCGTTGCTTTACGAACTAGTCACCGGGGAACTCCAAACCTGGGAAATTGCCCCACCGTATGAAGAACTCCTAGCCAACACAGGCATTCGCTTTCATCAAAGCGGCGTAGACAGCATTGACATCGAAGCTCAAAATGTGTCGCTCACAAATGGCACCCAACTCTCATACGACCGGATTGTACTGGCGCTTGGTGGAGAAACCCCCATGGATATGGCACCAGGCGTTGCTGAACATGCCATTCCATTTAGATCCTTAGAAGATGCATATCGACTCAAAGATAGGTTGCGCCAGCTAGAAGAGAACAATCCAGAGAAAATCCGTGTAGCAGTGGTCGGCGGCGGCTACAGTGGCGTAGAAATTGCCTGTAAAATCGCTGAGAAACTGGGCGAAAGGGGGCGCGTGCGCATTGTTGAGCGAGCCCATGAAATTTTAGCCACATCGCCTAAGTTTAATCAGGAAGCCGCTCAGAAGGCGTTGAGCGATAAAAATGTGTGGATAGACTACGAAACCACCGTGACAGCAATCAGCGCAGATACGATTTCCCTAAGCTACAGAGATAAAACCGATGTGTTGCCCGTCGATATTGTGATGTGGACAGTTGGAAATAAGGTCAGCCCAGCATTAGATAACCTGACGCTACCCCGAAATGAGCGCCGCCAGTTCACTATCGAACCCACTTTACAGGTAACCAATCATGCCAACATTTTTGCCCTCGGTGATTTAGCCGAGGGTAAAGACGGTAATGGAGAAACGGTGCCAACCACTGCCCAATCGGCCCTACAGCAAGCCGACTACGCAGCTTGGAACATTTGGGCCAGCCTGACGGCAAGACCCTTGCTGCCCTTCCGCTATCAGCACTTGGGTGAAATGATGACATTAGGCACAGACAATGCAACCCTTTCGGGACTGGGCATTAAACTAGACGGCAACCTTGCTCACATTGCTCGCCGTCTCACCTATCTCTACCGCATGCCCACACTGGATCATCAGATTCGTGTCGGCATCAATTGGATCACACAGCCCATACAAAGTCTGCTGAGCCCCGACCAATAGCCTCTACCTGCTTGAGTATTTAATGCCTTCTACACCGCCAAAAGTTATCTATCTCGATGCCTTCGGGACAATTTTCACGCTGAAGGGCAGTGTGGGCGAACTATATAGCAACCTCGCACGGACGGTCGGAGTCGAAGCCGATCCTCATGCCGTGAATCGCGCGTTTAATCAAAGCTTTGTGGCCTCCGAGCCACTGGCCTTTCCAGGCGCCGAGAAAGCAGCCATTCCAGAACTGGAATTTCGCTGGTGGAAGGAGATTGTGGCCGAAACATTTGAGCGCGTTGGCGCCCTAGAGAAGTTCGATGACTTCGATACGTTTTACACGGGGCTATATGGCTACTTTGAGACCGCTGCACCCTGGCAGGTATATGACGATACACTCAGTGCTCTCAACCGCTGGGAAAGAATGGGCATAGAACTGGGGGTTATTTCTAATTTCGATTCAAGACTGCACAGGGTGCTGAGCGTACTAGGGCTAGCGCCTTACTTTCAGTCCGTGACTATTTCCACAGAAGTTGGCGCGGCTAAACCTGCCATTGAGATATTTCAGGCAGCGCTGAAAAAGCATCAGTGCGAGGCGCATCAAGCATGGCATGTCGGTGACAGCAAAGCAGAAGACTACGCAGGCGCACGCGCTGCAGGATTGCGTGCCGTTCTGTTAAGCCGGTAGGTCTTAAGCCGGCAGGTCTTAAGCCGGGACATAAGCGCCTACAACAGTGGGTAAAACCCATTTTGCTGACACCCCAAACATCCTATGCAAAGAATCACTTACGCCCAATCAGTTAGGCCTCATCACTTAAGCTAAATCAGGTTCAATTTGGCTAAAAGGCACAAAACACTCCTGCGGCAATAAAACAGGCTTATCGCCAAAGACGAGCTTCCCGCGATGATTCAAACGCCCCATCGCTACCCCAATTGGACGCTGCATCACTTCTGGATGGACTTCGTAGAAGGTGCGGTAAATGTGCCTTGCAGCTTTAATCAGTTCAGGATTTAGCAACACAGAATCATCGCCAAACGCGAGGCGCTCCGCTGCACCCGTTGGCATAGTGCGAGATAAGGTCGTGGTACTCATAAGTTAATGACTCGTAGAAATGGGCTCGTATGAAGCTGCTGTTGGGTTGGGCTAAGGCTGAGTTGATTGAGAAAAAATTGGCGACAGGTTATGTATCGACATAAATTTATGGATAGACAGTACCAGAACGAACGACAAAAATCTAAACAAACAATCTGAAAATGGCTTCAACTGCCGAATATTTTCGTCAGTGATGGATTGGCAATCAGCCATCACCGATGAAAATAGAATAGTACAGATTAGCCAAATATAGTTCAAAAGTACTATATCAATTTTGGGTTTAACGTTGAGCTCAACGGAGCGCCGCTTCTAAGGCTTCACCCATGCCTTGACAGCCAACCGCTTTCATTCCGTCAGACATAATATCTCCGGTACGATAGCCCTGATCGAGCACGCTCAACACGGCCTGTTCTATCTGGTTGGCGGCAGCGGGCTGGTTGAGGCCGTAGCGTAGCATCATCGCCGCGCTCAGGACTTGAGCCAGCGGATTAGCCTTATCTTGACCGGCAATGTCAGGGGCTGAACCATGCACAGGTTCAAACACACCTGGGCCCTCTGCCCCCAAGCTGGCAGAAGGCAGCATACCGATACTGCCCGTTAACATCGCCGCAGCATCAGAGAGAATATCCCCGAATAAGTTGCCAGTGACGATAGTATCGAATTGCTTAGGGGCGCGCACGAGCTGCATGGCGGCATTGTCCACATATAGATGAGATAGTTCTACCTCTGGGTAGTCAGCGCTGAGGGCGGTAATGCGATCGCGCCACAACTGCGAGACCTCTAACACATTGGCCTTATCCACAGAACACAGCCGACCGCTCCGTTTTTGGGCCGTTTCGTACGCTACCCGGCCAATCCGATCAACCTCGCTGCTGTGATATACCATCGTACTCACCCCACGCTGTCCATCTTCAGCCTCAAAAATGCCTTTGGGCGTGCCAAAATAGATGCCTCCCGTGAGCTCACGAACCACCATAATGTCTACACCTTCGACAATCTCCGGCTTTAGTGAAGACGCATCTAGAAGCTGAGGCAAAATAGTCGCCGGACGCAAATTTGCAAATAGCCCGAGCCCTGCACGCAACCCTAACAGGCCCGTTTCAGGTCGCTGTGATCGCGGTAAAGCGTCCCACTTATAGCCCCCAATTGATGCCAGCAGCACCGCATCACTCTCTCGGCAGGCCTTCAGCGTTTCATCCGGCAACGGCAACCCAGTCGCATCAATGGCTGCCCCCCCTAACAATGCCTCCGTAAAGTTAAATTCAATATCGTGCTGCTGACCCACCTGTTTTAGAACTGAGACAGCAACGGCCATAATTTCAGGGCCAATGCCGTCACCAGGCAAGAGCGTAATGCGAAACGATTCTGTCATGGCGTTAAGAGGCCCAGGTGGTTAACAGGCCTAAATAGAAGTGGTCAGAGAAAGGGACGGGAGCCATAATAACCGCTAAAATGCGCTGTGGGCAGCAGATGTCTGCTTCTTTTTGTCTCTTAACGTGTGGAAGTACTTAACCGCTATGGCTTTTCTTCGTGACGATCTCGCCCAGCTCACGGCGTATCAGTCTCCTCACGTAATGGATGATAGTGACATACAGCCAGTGCCAGATAAGCCAGTGCTAGATAAGCCAGTACTAGATCCCTTAGATACCAATGAAAGCCCCATTGATCTCCCCGAGGCGATAAAGGCGTCATTAGCGACCCAGTACCAAGGCGTCATTGCCGCCAACCGCTATCCAGACGGCGACCAGCTAGGCCTCAAACGGTCAGTGATGGACTATGCGATCGGCTCCGCTCAGATCTCAGCCAATCGCATCTCCTGTCAAAACATCACCTTGGGCAATGGCTCCGACGAGCTCATTCGCTCCGTCATCATGGCTACGTGTTTGGGCAACCATGGCTCCATACTGGTGGCCTCACCCACGTTCTCTATGTATGGCATTTTGGCCAAAACATTAGGTGTTAACGTCCATGACGCAGGCCGCCAAGCAAACTTTGAAGTGGATACTGACACTGCGCAAGCCGCCATCGCATCGGCAAGGGCAGAAGGGCCGCCTGTAAAGGCCATTTTTATGGTGCATCCCAACTCACCGACGGCCAATGCGCTAACTCAACGAGAGCTATCTTGGCTAAGGCAGATCCCTGAAGACATTTTGGTCATTGTCGACGAGGCCTATTTCGAATTCAGCGGGCACACAACGCTAGCAGACGCGCTGAGCCGTCCAAATTGGCTGGTGACCCGCACGTTTTCAAAAGCGTTTCGGCTAGCAGCGCACCGTGTAGGTTATGGCATTGGGCATCCTGACGTCATTGCAGCGTTAGAGAAGTTGAGGCTGCCGTATAACTTACCAAGCTTTTCTCAAGCGGCAGCACAGGCCGCCTTAGCCCATAGCCCTCTGCTGCTCACACAGATCCCAAGCCTTTTAGCAGAGCGCGATCGCCTTTTGCAGGCTTTAGGAGACCATCCTGGCCTACGCGTGTGGCCCAGCGACAGCAATTTTATCTATGTGCGGTTGAGCAATCGCGGCATCGATATCCTAGCGGCCCACAGCCAGCAAGATGCGCTCAACCAGATGTTCGAGCGGCTTAAATCAAAAGGAACTCTGATTCGCCATACCGGTGGGGGATTGCGAATCAGTATCGGAACTACGAATGAAAACCAGCGCACGCTGACCAATATTCAGCAGATCCTAGAGACCAAACCGTAAGCACAAAAGCTGATTGCATTGACTTCTGGCGCTCATTTTTAACGCTCAGTTTTGGCGCACAGACCAAACGGATGAATTGATGTAGCCTTTTTAGACAGAGTAGCCTACCAGACAAACCCAGCGCGGACACGATGAATGGTCTGAGGAAAGACACCAACCAACAGCGCAAACGCCTCGTCTGGCACCATATTGACAGTCTCTTTGTCAAAGTAAGTCTTAAACTGCTCCAAAATCATTCGCGCCCGGTCATCGGGGCTAGGCTGATCTGTAAAGTTCTGAGTCAGCCTAATCCACTGCAAACGAATTTTGATAGCACTCTGGTGAGCATCATGAGAATCAGGCTCTAGCAAAGACAAATTGCCAATCGGAATAACGCCAACCACACCATCGTCTAGCCCGCCCCCAATAGCAGCACCTGGGCCAGCAAACTCAGCGTGAAATTCTCGCAGCACAATCAGACCGTTGCGACGTCGACTGTTCACAACCATCAGTCGACCGCTCTTCATCTTTGCAACCACGTCGTCAACTTTCAAATTTTGATCCACAGCGGTGCCGAAGAACGTCCAATCGCTCGCCTTATGACAAGCCTCTTGCAATACAGGTGACTTTGAAGGAGTTTCAGTGACTTTCTCGCCTGCAGAACCAGCGACTATAGCACTGGCTCTCGTTGCTCTACCTATCGCTCTAATCGCACCTTTGGCAGCAGTGGTAGCACTGTCAATCGCAAAAGAATGCGTTCCGATAGTATCAGAGCCACCTAGGGCCTCACAAGTATTCGGCAGCATCACTAGTGGGTTAGCAGACATAACAGCTCGCTTAGCAGTCGGCAGGAAATCTATGAATGGGTCATTACAGGCCCTGCGAAATCGAGTACACACTGCGATAACAGCACATGACTCACTCTAATGTGATACGAAATCCTTCCAAGACCAGCAAAGAACAAGTCGTGTTTATTTATTCTTTATCTCGTCACACTCCGTACTTTATACACGGTACACAAAAATGATTGCGATTAGCAGGGCGCATCAGTATATATACGTAAATATTACTGATAAATTTGCAACATTTACTCTACTGAGGGCTGCGAGAAGAAAAGTCTTTAGGGGCTACTGCTTGTCACTGGCACTGCTTGTCACTTGTATAGAGATACGCTTGGAGAGCAGCAATCGCTGCGGGCTCAACCCCACAGCAGATAAAACTGGATTACTCACCTCACGCAGTTCGTAACCGGCTTGCGCATAGAGGGCTCGAGCAGCGATATTATCAGCCATAACATGTAAGTAAATATGGCGAAAGCCCCACCCACCCGCAATTTTTTCACAGGTATCCATAAGCTGTCGGGCAGCGCCTTGGCGACGATGGCTTACACTGATGGCCAAATTAGACAGGTAAGCACGCTGAGGTGGAAAGAACTGCCATGTCTCACAGGGCCGCTGAGACATTTCAGCCGTCCCAATCACGGTATCGGACTGGGCTGAGTTTGGATCGATAGTCGTAGCTACAAGGCAGGCGTACTGGTCGTTAGGCGCTCTCACCTTAGCTTTAATATCTTCTTGAATACTAATACGGAGAATCCAGTACAGCCACTGGGTGGCTTTGGCATGTCTATAAAAGCTGTGGAGCAGCACACTGACAATTTGGTTTAGATCTTTGAGTTGAGCAGCGCGAATACGAAAGTGCATTGGCAGATTCTTCGCTGAAGAGGATTGCCCATCACAAAAACCGGCAGACGGAGCAGAATCCGGTGAGAACCTACGCTCGGCATTAGCCTGGGACATAGTAAAAACTCGAAAGAGGGTGGGAACTTTATGAAGGACGTTCACGCAGCTTCGGCCAAAACGAGAGATTGATGCATGGCAGTTAGAGAGCGCACTCGGCGGAAGAAAGCATCTAAACACAAAATCTTAGTGGTGGATGATGAACCTGATAATTTGGATCTGCTCTACCGCACATTCTACAGAGATTTCAAGGTAATTAAGGCCCAAAGTGGCCAAGATGCTTTGGAAATGCTTTCCCAGCAAGACGATATTGCAGTGATTATTTCCGATCAGCGAATGCCGGGAATGAGTGGCACAGAACTCCTGCGCGTCACAGCGGATCGCTACCCTAACTCCATTCGGATCATGTTGACGGGCTACACCGACGTCGAGGATTTGGTGGAAGCGATTAACGAAGGGAAAGTTTTTAAGTACGTCACGAAGCCGTGGGAAGAAGACGATCTGCGCACGGTAGTCAACCAAGCTGTCGATACACACAGTGTTCTGCATGCTCGAACCCAAGAGTTAAACCGCGTTGTCAGGCAAGAGACGCTATTAAACGCAATTACCAATACGATTCGCAGCGCTCAGACGTCACAGGAGATGCTCAAAACCATCGTCGAAACGTTGGGCACTGCATTCGAACTGGATTATGGCATCGTCAAGCCATTAGCAGCAGCAGAGCTCAACTCTCCCTCTTTTCACTATGTTGGCACTGCTGTGCCCGATTCTCGGCGGGTCAATCATTCACCTGATATGTCAGCTGGACTCTCAGCTGAGAGCTTAGAATTTCTGGAAAATACGGTGTGGCAAACAACCTTTACTCAGCACTTAGAGGTGCCAGAGGATGTTGCTGAAGCAGCGCCCAATGAGGCTTGTATCACAGCCTATCAGGCGCTAGATATTCACACGAGCCTGCTGATTCCACTAACGTTCAAGCAAGACACCTTAGCTATTTTGGCACTGCATAAATGCCATCAAAAGCCTTGGCAAGAAAGTGAAATTAAACTGCTGACAACCCTGGCCGACCAAGCGGCACTGGCGCTCTCTCAGACCTGGACATATGAGCGAGTTCAGGCGCTAGCGCAGCGTGAAGTGCTGATCAACAACATCACGCAGGCGCTTCATGCCAGCTTAGAACCTAGCAAAATCTTTGCAGCGATTACGCAAAAGTTAGGTCAAGCTCTGCATTGCGATCGCTGCACCCTATCGCTTTGGACAGAAACCGATGCTCAAACCAGCGCTCAGTGTGTAGGCCGCTATGAAGCAACCACAACCCACTTGAACCAACAGTCACAAGAGCCGCAAACCATTGAAACCCAAGATATAGAAAAAGACCCTATTTTCTCACAGCTATTGGCCACGCAGCAGCCCGTCGTCATCAATACCGCAGATTCAGTCACTACGGCTTCGACCTTAAATTATTTATCTGTAGATGGAACCGCGACGCCCAAGGCACTTTTAGCAGTACCTTTGCTGGCAGAGGCGAAGATCACAGGCTGCATTGTGCTGCAGCAGATGCAGGGCGATCGCCAATGGCAAAGAGACGAAGTGTCTCTGGCCATCGCTGTTGCAAACCAAGCCGCCGTTGCCGTACAGCAGGCTAACCTTTACCAAAAGAGCCGACATCAGGCCGAACAACTGTTGGAGTTAGACCAACAGAAGAACGCCTTTTTCCAGAATATCTCCCATGAATTTAGAACGCCCCTAACGCTTACTATTGGGCCGCTAGAGTCGGCGGTGGAGCGGGGTGAAGGCTTAGATGCTGAACAATCGGCGATCGCCCTGCGAAACTCCAGACGACTCCTCCGCCTCGTCAACCAACTCTTAGACTTGCAGCGCCTAGATGCTGGTAGAATGCAGCCCACCTTCCGCCCCTGCGATCTTGCAGACTTTACCGCCGAAGTCGTCGAAGCCTTCCAGCCCTACTGCGAACGTAAGCAGATCACACTCAGCACCGAGATTGAAGACTGTGCTCAGGCTTATCTAGATATGGAAAAGTTTGACAAGGTGCTATACAACCTCCTCTCCAACGCCATGAAATTTACCCCAGCAGGTAAATCGATCGTGGTAAAGCTGAAAGAGATAGATGGCGCGGCTTGCCTACAAGTAAAAGACGAAGGCATCGGCATTC
This sequence comes from Cyanobacteria bacterium P01_D01_bin.105, assembly GCA_039025345.1. Classification (GTDB taxonomy): domain Bacteria; phylum Cyanobacteriota; class Cyanobacteriia; order Phormidesmidales; family Phormidesmidaceae; genus Phormidesmis. The sequence goes on from JBCCOO010000001.1 coordinate 35,232, forward strand.
GAGAGGATCAAATTCCCTATCTGTTTGAGCGGTTTCGTCAGGCCGATGGCTCAGCCAATCGTCATTATGAAGGAACAGGCCTCGGCCTCTCGCTAGTGCAAGAACTGGCTGAACTGCACGGCGGCACGGTCTCTGTGCAGAGTAAATATGGCGAAGGCACCACATTTACAATTGACATGCCGTTAGGCTCCAGCCATCTGCCGGCCAATCAAGTCGTCGAGCAGTTGCTCACCACCGAAAAAGGCCGAGCCGCTGTAGAACTCTCAGATATTGAGATGGCCTCAGCAACCGCTGACAGCGACATTTCATTGCCCCCTGAAGCAGAGGGCAATCAAGCTGAGCAGGCATCTTTTGAAGGCTCACAAATATTAGTTGTCGATGACAATCCCGACTTGCGCGCGTATGTGTCTAGTGTGCTACAGCGCCAAGGATACAAAGTTCGTACAGCAGAGCAGGGAGCTGCCGGCCTAGAGATGGCCGCCACATATAAACCAGAGCTGATTATCTCTGACTTAATGATGCCGGGTGTTAACGGCCTTGAAATGATTGCGCGAATTCGCAAAGACAGTGAACTTCAAGGCACCCCTATCATTTTGCTGACGGCGAAGGTAGATGATGAAACCCGCTTAGAAGGCGTTGAGCAGGGCGCAGATGCCTATCTTTCTAAACCATTTAATGATCGTGAACTCCTCGCAGAAGTTCGGAATTTGTTGGCGCTCAAGTCTAATGAGCGCAAAGTGGCTCAACTCAATCAGTATCTGACTGAATCGGTACTACAGCGGTTTTTACCACCTACCCTTGTCCAAAAAGCAAATGAGGGGGAACTGCAGCTCGATTTGCGACCTGAACCTCGCTTGGTCACCGTTTTGTTTAGTGACATTGTAGGCTTTACACAGCTCAGCAATACGCTGCGATCACGCCGCGTCGCGGAACTCTTAAACGAGTACCTAGAAACCATGACCCACGCCATCTTTAACCATGGTGGGACCGTGGATAAATTTATGGGAGACGCGGTACTTGCGCTGTTTGGGGCACCCGAGGAAATGACGCCCAACGAACAGGTTAAAAGAGCGATCGCTGCGGCTCGGCAAATGTATAGCGATCTGGATGGTCTGAACCAACGCTGGGGAGAACAAGGCATTGGCCCCGTGAAGTTTCGCTGCGGCATTCATCAAGGGACAGCCGTCGTCGGCATGTTTGGCAGCTCTGAGCGCTCGGACTATACCGCCATCGGCCCAAGTGTGAATATTGCAGCGAGAATCCAAGAATCGGCAACGGCTGAAACCATATTGGTATCGGCAGCCGTTGCTGACTATTTGGACGAACAGGAAATTGTGAAATTCGAGCCCCTGAAGCTAAAAGGCATTGATGAGACAGTGCTAACCTTTGGTGTAAAAACCCGCCTGTAGAACATCGACCAACCTATCGTGTATCAGATGCATACGCGGCGAGAAGGCGACGCCAGTGATTGGCTACACCTAACGATTATAGGCATATCGTTTGATGAGAGCCTCACGCTTTAGCCTCAGCCACCAGAGCGCTCAAAACACTGTCTTGGGAAAGCGCTCACCTACCCCATCAGATGCTAGCTTGTTGGAGATTGAACATTTGATGATTTACGTGCTGCAAACGTTCGCCGCCGTCGATGGTTTCTTCTCTTAAGCTTTGGCAACATCCTCAACCCAAACGGCTCTGGCCAATATTGAGTGGGCTATCTGTGCTGGCACACATTGGCATATTGGGCCTTAGCCTGCCCTACATTATGGAACTGATTGAATCTGAAGGGTCATCGGCATCATCTAGTGCAATACCGATTGAGTTCGTTGTCATAAACCCAGACAATCTAGCCGAGACATCCAGTCGCAAAGCGACCACTATCTCACCCTCTCCCCAACCAACGCAATCAACCTCAGCATCGCCATCAACATCAACGCCAGCTTCATCGGGAAGTGCAGCATCCGAACCTCAAGCCGCTTCCTCAAACAACGCCACAACATTCGCTAACAGCGCAGGCAATAGAAACACAGGCAATAGAAACACAGGCAATAGAAACACAGACACTAGGAACACAGACACCAACAGCGCAGAGCGCTCTAGCACAACAGATACACCAACTGAGCCTCCGACAATAGACAATCCAAAGCCAGCTGAACCAGCAGTCACACCAGAAAATCCAGCGCAAAACGGTTCCGGCAACACCAACGGCAACACGCGTCCCCCGGGCAATCCAGCTCAGCAGCCTTCACGAGAAGAACCTCTGCCGCAAAAGACACCGGTTGAACCATCGGCTCCTGATGTGCCTGAATCTGATGCACCTGAATCTGATAACTTATCGGCAACAAACTCATCAGAAGCCGATGGCGAGTTGCCAACGCTACCCAGCGATCAATCGCTGCCGACCCCTGAAGACGAAGCTGCTAGCCGCAACAGCAATGCTCCGCAGTCAGCTTTTTTGAGTATTGTCGGTTTTAGCGAGGCCCCCGGACAGCAAGACGTTGGCAAAACACCGCCCAGGCCTAAAGAAGGCATAACGTCTGATGGCATCTTGCTGGATCCTGCGGCGAAAGGATGCCCGCGGCTGACATTTTCTCAAGAGCAGTGGAGATATCTAGTATCGGTGAACACCGATGGCAGTGTCAGGCAGGCGACGGTATGGACAAATAGAATCAGCAGAGCCATGAGTGAGGAAGAAGAGGCGATCGCCTGCCTGATTGAAAAGGCTGGGTTTGAGTTTGAACCTGCTCTATTTGATGGACAGCCCATCCTTGATGACAATCTCTTGCTCACCATACGTCTGGTCGAGATGCTGCCGTAGCTCATGACTGCTTTCTTCAACTGTGCTCTCAGCACTGGCCTATTAAGCGTAGAGCCATTCAGCGCCTGTTCTTTCAACACAGGGCTATTACGAAACTTTACCTATGGGCGCACTAACCAGAACCGTGATAACTTATCTAAGCTAATATCTAGCTACTGCTTTTTGCGGGTGTAGTTTAGTGGTAAAACCTTAGCCTTCCAAGCTAATGATGGGGGTTCGATTCCCCCTACCCGCTTCAATGATGAAGATGAGAAACCTATCTGTAGTGCTCTATCTTCAATGAGGCGTTCTATCGGAATGAAAACCATAGAATTAAAACTGTCACACGCGAGTGATGAGGCGGTTTTTAGGCATTGAAACAACAACAATCCCATTGAGAACCCGCTCAGCTGAGCCACAAACCCTCAAAAGCATTGAGCATATTGCTTACAGCACACTCATAGCCAGTACTTTCATAGCCTGTATCAAACACATCTAATACAGGCACGTTGCTTGGCTTGTTGTCACATCAAGCTTTTAACCAAATTGCTGCACCTAAGCCAAGCAAGCAAAGCTATTAAGATTTCTCAAAGTTAGAGCTGAGTTAGATCTGATCCCACATCACTTTCAGGCCATCGGGAAGAAAGCTGGAAATTTCGTTCACGCGTTCAGCAGGGAGTTCTTCTCTGACGGTGGAAAAAACGGCAATGACCGCAGACTCAGGACTGACATCTTTTGGAACCCCACCTTCTTGTTTGATGCGGCGAAGGAAAGTGCCAGTATCCACTTTAAGCGGCGGGCGCAGCTTAGAGAGAGTAGCCACAATGGGGTTGTCATCCTTCCAAAGGAGCGCAATCTTTTCGTCATCAAAGGCAGCTTGAGTTTTGTCAGCCGCTTCAGTGCTGATTAAATCGCGTAGCGCTCGCAAAACAACGATAGTGATATCTCTTGCATCGTAAATATCAGGGATATTGGATCTTTTCATGATTTTTTCTAAAAAAGCCTGTTCAGCGCTACTCATTGCTTTAGGCATTTCCGTAGTCCTCTTTACTATTTTTATATCGCGGTTATCATACTGCGCTCACAGCATTCATCTGTTCCTCCTATGGCTAGATGTAAGCAGAGATCAGATGTAGTAAGAAATCAAATGTAGTAAGAGTGCTTTGCAATTAGCCATGAGAGGAACACAATCACAGCCACTGCTCCTCCAATCACCCACAGCCAAAGCTGAAACACCTTATCGGCCTCAGATTGAGGGGCCGAGCTAGTCTGAATATCGTCGAGGTACTGCCGCACTAAGCTATTGACGTCCTTTGGCTGCACGTGCAAGCACCACTCATTCTCCGGCAAAATCAGCACGTTTGGCCCACTGCCACAGTGACCCAGGCAGCTCGATCCTTCCACGACCACACCATCTGGTGCATGCTTTTCAAATGCGGCGAGCACCTTAGCTGACCCCTGCTTATGGCAGGTGATATTTTGACAAACCCGAATAGTGCGATCCATAGCAGCGCAACGTGAAGGGATTGCTACCAGTGTATAAAATAGCTGCTGAAGCCATCATTTTTCAAAGGAAGAATTCATGTCTGATGTCGTCTCAGAAACGCCTGCAAAGTGGCAGTTTTGGATAGATAGAGGAGGCACATTTACAGACATTGTGGCGCAGCGTCCTGACGGCAGTATGGTGACGCATAAGCTACTTTCTGAAAATCCAGAACGATATGAAGATGCCCCTATTCACGGCATTCGAAAGCTGATGAGGGTGACGGCAGGTGAGCCGATACCAGCCGGGCAGATTGCGGTTGTAAAAATGGGGACAACAGTCGCAACCAATGCGCTATTGGAGCGAAAGGGCGATCGCACCTTGTTCATCACAACAAAAGGCTTTCGTGACGCGCTACGCATTGGATATCAAAATCGGCCTGATATCTTTGCTCGTAACATTGTTCTCCCTGAGATGCTTTACGAGCAGGTGATAGAAGTCGATGAGCGCGTAACTGCCAAAGGCAAAATACTTCAGCCCATTACCGCTGAAGCCGAAGCACAATTTGTGAAAGACTTGCAGAGCGCCCATCAGCAAGGCATCCGAGCCTGTGCCATTTCTTGCGTTCACGGCTACCGATACCCAAAGCATGAACAACAGCTAGCCGCGATCGCCCAACGCCTTGGCTTCACACAAGTTTCCACTTCTCACGAAGTAAGCCCCCTCATCAAGTGGGTTAGCCGCAGCGACACAACCGTTGTGGATGCCTACCTTTCTCCGTTGCTGCGCCGCTACGTTGATCGCATTGAGCGGGCGCTAGGGGCGGCAGCTGAACCAATGCCCCAAGTGTTGTTTATGCAGTCCAATGGTGGGCTAACACCTGCGCAGTTTTTTCAGGGTAAAGACAGCATTCTCTCTGGCCCTGCAGGTGGCATGGTTGGAGCGGTAAAAACCAGCCGTCTGGCAGGCTACAACAACATTATCACCTTCGATATGGGCGGCACTTCTACAGATGTTGCGCATTATCAACAAGCGGATCGTAAGCAGAAAAGTGACAGCAGCTACGAACGGGTATTTGAGACTGAAGTGGCGGGTGTGCGTTTGCGTGCGCCGATGATGGCGATTCATACTGTAGCAGCAGGCGGAGGGTCTATTTTGGGCTTTGACGGCGATCGCCTCACCGTTGGCCCAGAATCAGCCGGAGCTAGCCCTGGCCCGACCTGCTATCGCAATGGCGGCCCGCTTACGGTGACAGATTGCAATGTGATGGTGGGCAAAATACAGCCTCGTTTTTTCCCTCAAGTGTTTGGCCCAGTGGGGAATCAGCGCCTAGATGATGAGGGTGTCAAAAAGAAGTTTGTTGAACTTTCTCAAGAAGTGTTAGCGGCCACAGGTCAGTTGAAATCACCAGAGGCGATCGCAGAAGGCTTTTTAGAAATTGCCATCGACAATATGGCCAACGCTATTAAGAAAATATCTGTTCAGCGCGGCTATGATATTAGCGACTATACCCTTTGTTGTTTTGGTGCAGCTGGCGGGCAACATGCTTGCCGGCTAGCTGAGACGCTGGGCATGGGCACTGTTTTAATCCATCCCTATGCGGGTGTTCTGTCTGCTTACGGCATGGGATTGGCCGATAGGCGAGTGCTAAAAGAGACTTCTGTGGAAACGAAGCTAACAGAAGATGCGATCTCATCGCTTAAACAACAACTTGATGCACTTGTTGGCGAAGCAACGGTAAGTTTAGAGGCGCAGGGCACTCAAGATATCGATACGATTCAAGTCATCAAGCAAGTTCACTTACGCTATCAAGGAACAGACTCCACACTTGCAGTGGCGTTTTCAGATTTGGAAACGATGCGAACTCAGTTTGAGCAAAAGTATCAACAACAATATGGCATTACCTTGCCTGACAAAGCGCTGGTGGTGGCAACAGCTAACATAGAGGTGATTGGGAAGACCAAAGCAATATCAGAGAAAGCTGTAGAGACTGTAGCCCAATCGCTGCCCAAAGCTGTTTCGACTGTGAATGTTTTCTCTGGTGGGAAATGGCATAACACGCCTGCTTTTAAGCGTCACTTGCTTCAGCCCGGGCAGCTCATAGCAGGTCCTGCCATTGTCTTAGAAGCGACCGGCACTAATATCATTGAGCCGGGCTGGGAATCGACTATCGATAGTCGCGGAAATCTTGTTTTGAGGCAGATAGAGAAAGCTATTGTGCAAACGAAAGCGGCCGATGATGTGCAGCCTGATCCGGTTAAACTCGAAATATTCAACAATCTGTTTCAGGCGATCGCCGAGCAAATGGGCTTTACCCTCCAAAACACCAGCTCCTCCGTCAATATCAAAGAACGCCTTGATTTCTCCTGTGCTATTTTCGACAGAGTTGGTCAGCTCGTTGCTAATGCACCTCACATTCCGGTTCATCTTGGCTCTATGGGTGAAAGTGTGCAAGCGCTGATTGCGTCGGTTGAAGTGCCCTTGCATCCGGGCGATGTGTTTATCGCCAACAATCCTTATAACGGCGGCACTCACCTGCCCGACATCACCGCCATTACACCCGTATTTATAGAAAGTGATGTCCCTTTATTCTTTGTGGCATCGCGCGGTCATCATGCAGATATTGGCGGCATCACCCCTGGCTCTATGCCGCCAAACAGTACATACTTGGAGCAGGAAGGGATTCTATTCGATAACTTTTTGCTAGTCGAAAGCGGTCAATTCAAAGAGCAGGTATTGCGCGATCGCCTCACACACAGTCCCTATCCTGCCCGCAACCCAGACCAAAACGTTGCTGATCTTCAAGCTCAAATCGCAGCCAACAACAAAGGCGTACAAGAACTTCAGCGCACAGTGGCTCACTTTGGACTGCAGACGGTTCAATCCTACATGCAACATGTGCAAGACAATGCAGAAAAAGCTATCAGAAAAGTCATTTCCCAACTTCAACACCATCGGCCCGCTCCATTCACCGTCCCCATGGACTGTGGTGCATCTATTACCGTCTCGATCACGCTCAATCCTTCCAACAACAGCGCCATCATAGACTTTACGGGCACTTCCCCCCAACAGCCCAACAACTTTAATGCCCCTCTCGCTGTGTGTAAAGCCGCTGTCCTCTATGTTTTTCGCACACTTGTTGCTTCTCCCATCCCTCTCAATGCAGGCTGTCTAAAACCTTTAGACATTCGCGTTCCTGCCCAATCTCTCCTTTCTCCCAGCTTGCCAGCGGCAGTGGTTGCCGGCAATGTAGAAACCTCTCAAGCGATTACAGATGCACTCTACGGTTCCCTTGGCATCATGGCCGCGGCCCAAGGCACCATGAACAACTTCACCTTTGGCAATAGCGAGCACCAATACTATGAAACCATTTGTGGCGGATCTGGTGCGGGGATAGAACTCGACGGCACAGGCTTCAATGGGACTGATGCCGTACAAACCCACATGACAAACTCTCGACTCACCGATCCAGAAATTTTAGAGCTGCGTTTTCCAGTTCTTCTCAAAGAATTCTCGATTCGAGATCACAGCGGCGGTAATGGACGGTTTAGAGGCGGGAATGGAACGATCAGACACTTCGTCTTTTTTGAAGCCATGACTGCCAGCCTCTTAGCCGAACGGCGTATAAACCGCCCATTTGGATTAACGGGAGGAGAAGCTGGAAAAGTCGGGGAAGGGATTGTTCGCACGGCTGCTAACACTGTACAAACGCTAGGTGCAACTGCAACTGTAGCAATATCGGCGAATGATGAAATTATAATTTCATCCCCTGGCGGGGGTGGATATGGGCGCCTCTGAGCAGCCTAAATTTAAGAGTCTCGGCCGCAAATTTTCTATTGTGAACAGGGCAAAAACTTGAACACGGTCTATCGCTTTTGCAAGAACTCTTCAACCCTAGCGGCGGTAGGCATGGATGACTGCGCACCCGATTCTGTGACAGCCAGCGCTGCAACAGCGCTGGCATAGTCTAGCGCAGGGCGCAAAAGCTCGTGATCAGCAATATTTTCAAGCAGTTTAGGAGAAGTGCACAGGGCGGCAGCGAGTCCTCCATTGAAGGCATCTCCAGCAGCAATGGTATCTGTGACTGATACCGGAAAAGCCGGAATCACAAAGTTGCCTGAATCGGTGGCGCAGGCCGCGCCAAGGGAACCCATTTTGACAATAACAACTTCAATGCCTTGTCTTTGTAGCATTTCAGCTGCAGCGATCGCCCCCTCAACATCAGCGGTATCTATCCCCGTTAGCTGCTGTGCCTCTGTCTGATTCGGCGTCAAGATAGAAATATACTCACAAAAATCTGCTGATAATTTTCCGCCGTTACTCGGTGCTGGAGCCGGATCAACAATAACGGTTAGCCCAGCCAAATAGGCTAGCGCCGCCGCCTTTTCAACAGTGGGTAACGGCACTTCAAACTGCAGGAGCAATACTTTTGCCTTATCGAAAAAAGGCGTCAGTCGATCTAGATCAATCTCTCCCATTTCAGCATTAGCACCCGCAGTAATCACAATCTGATTATCGGTAGGTGACAAAGTAATCAGCGCTGTACCCGTCGGTGAGGTTTTGCTAGTACCGAGCGCTGAGGTATTGATGTGCTCAGCTTTCAGGCGATCGCCTAGCATCTGACCAAAGCCATCATTGCCGACCCGACCCACCATTGCCGTTTTTACGCCTAGCCTCGCTGCCGCCACCGCCTGATTAGCCCCTTTGCCCCCTGGCACCGTCGAGAAGCCCCTACCCGTTAGGGTTTCACCAGGCTTGGGCAACCGATCCACCTGGGCCACCAAATCCATATTGACGCTACCTAGCACCACTACATCTGCCACGGCCATCAATCCTCAAGGAGCAACGTATTCAATCAACTCACAAATTCTTGCACAGATATTCTCATCCCTTATCACTGGCACTGTCGTCCTCATCTTTCCGCTTCAAATCTAGTGGCGGTCTATCCGAACTCCACCCCCACCAAACCGTACCGCAGGCGCAGGCATAAAATTCCTGATACTTGCGACGGCGCCCCTCCATAAAAACAGGCGCACGGCGATTTAGCCAAACCTGCTCAGCTTGTGGACTCCCTTCACCGCAACTCGGACAGCCAAACGGCTGCGCATGTACAGCATCTTTTGTCCAATCAGGTGGAAAGGGCGCAAAGGCATCCATAAGGAAACGGGCAGCAGCAACGACCCTCTCATTATGCCGTGTCCTTTTGGGATGAATGGCGGCTCAGCCCACCTTATACATTTGTGACGATCCCCGTTGAGAACCTATGATAAATATAAAGAAAAAATTACGACGGTACTCTCTTGTGAAAGCCATTACCCTGCTTGGTTCCACCGGCTCCATCGGCACCCAAACCCTTGATATTGTCGAACATCATCCTGATAAGTTTCGCCTAGTTGGGATTGCCGCTGGCAGCAACGCCACGTTATTAGCCCAGCAGGTATTGCAGTTCAAACCTGAGATTGTCGCTATTTGTGACAAGCGTAAAGTCAGTGAGCTCAAGGCAGCCATTGCATCGCTAGATCCACAGCCTACTATTTTGGCTGGTGAAGAAGGTGTAGTCGAAGTTGCCCGTTACGGAGATGCAGAGGCCGTTGTCACAGGGATTGTTGGCTGCGCCGGACTGCTTCCTACCCTCGCGGCTATTGAAGCAGGCAAAGACATTGCGCTGGCCAACAAAGAAACGCTGATTGCAGGTGGCCCAGTCGTATTGCCCCTTGCCGAAAAGCACAACGTCAAGCTTCTGCCTGCCGACTCAGAACACTCCGCTATTTTCCAATGTCTTCAAGGTGTTCCCGATAAAGGACTGCGGCGCATTCTCCTGACGGCATCCGGCGGCGCTTTTCGGGACTGGCCCACAGCAGATTTGCCTAAAGTCACCATGGCCGATGCGATTAAGCATCCCAACTGGTCGATGGGTCGAAAGATTACCGTCGATTCTGCCACCCTCATGAACAAAGGCCTAGAGGTGATTGAGGCCCACTATCTCTTTGGCATGGATTACGACAATATCGATATTGTTATCCATCCCCAAAGCATTATCCATTCGCTCATTGAGCTACAAGATACCTCTATGCTGGCTCAGCTCGGCTGGCCAGACATGCGCCTTCCCTTGCTCTATGCGCTGTCTTGGCCAGAGCGTATCTACACCGATTGGAAGCCTTTGAATCTAGTTGAGGCTGGAAATTTGACATTCCGCGACCCAGATCATCAAAAATATCCCTGCATGGACTTAGCTTACGCAGCAGGCAGGGCAGGCGGCACGATGACAGCTGTACTAAATGCGGCCAATGAACAAGCCGTCGCACTGTTTTTAGAAGAGAGAATTCACTATCTAGAAATTTCTAAGGTGATTGAAAAGGTCTGCGATCGCCACTCAAAAGATCTCAATACCACCCCCTCCCTAGATGACATTCTCACCGTTGATCAGTGGGCGCGCACAGCGGTGACAGAACTCTGCGCCGCCGTCGCGTAGCTGCCACCCAAAATCAGGAACCAATTAGGATGGCGCTGATGTAAACTACATGCGCCATCAACACATACGCCATCGACAGTTGATGAGACCTGTAGGGAACTAAACGAGCATGGAAATAGCTTTAACGTTAGGAGCTGTGGCGATCGCTGTCATCGTATTCTTCTGGCTCTTAGGCGTCGTCAAAACCACTCTAAAAACGGCCTTTCTCGTAGCCTTTTTCCTCTTTGGTCTTTGGCTCGCTTTCGGCATCGGCCCCACTGAGGTCTGGGAAACCATTAAGGGCTGGCTTCCAGATTTCTTCTTTACGGACTGAAATTCATTTCGTATCAACTTTGGGCATTTTGTTTGGGCATTTTGACGGGTAAGCCCATCAACTTAACGTCTCAAACCCTAATGCCTGCCCGTAGCACCGCTAAAGCCTCTGTTCAAGGCCTCGAGAAAATTAAGCACGCAATCGCACAGAAAGGCTGGCGCAAAACTAGCCCTGCCTTCTCAGATGCCGCTTGCGTCAGCGCTGCAACGCTAAAACGCTTCTGGCGAGGCATTCCCATCAGTCAAGATAGCTTCGAGGGTATCTGTCAGGCCATCAGCATAGACATAGCCGATATTATTGAGCCTGACGAAGACAGCGCAGGCGCTTCCGTAACTCACAGCAATCGCGGCTCGGCTTATCAAGATATCTGGGCAGGGCGAACTGACATCCGCTTCACGCTGCCCCCGCAGCTTCAAAACACGACTCGGATACTCACGTTGGTGGGCCTTCCAGGCATCGGCAAAACGGCCCTGGCCCGCTTCATCGCTAGCCAACTGCCAGACTACGCCCCTATTCATCTTCCCTGTCACCCGCACAGCCCCCCCACCCTGGCGTCCCTTTCACACACCCTCTCTCAGCGCAGCCAACAATCAGGCGTCACGCTTAATATCTCTAATTTGCTAAACCATATCCTGGAGCACAAATATCTATTCATCGTCGATGGCCTAGAAGGATTGCTAACCCACCATCCCATCACCGGCTATAGCCGTTTAGAAAACAGACTTTGGTACAAATTCTTTCAGATTGTGCTCTCAGCGGACAGCTGCCATAGTCGATTCATTCTCACCGCTCAAACGCTACCGAACGAATTAGATGATCTCGGAGAGCGCCACCCTGACAAATGGCATCTGCACGTCTTATCAGGGCTAACTGCCGATTCACAACGTTCACTGTTTGAACAGCTCAATATCGCGCCAGCGCCACACACCGATGAATCCGATTATCTGGCTCAAATTGCCCACACCTACAGAGGCCACCCCATGGCACTCAGAGCGATCGCGCAAGACATCACCAAAACCTTCAACGGCAACATTACCGCCTACTGGAACGAATATCAGCAGCAGTCTGGGCCCGCGCCCCTACACACCCGCCACCTGCGCAAGCACCTTCTGCCCAAGCTAATGCATACCCTTCAGCAGCTTAAAACCCACCTCCCCCTAGCTCACCGGTTGCTACACGAAGGCTGCTTAAAATATCCAGATGTTCATTTGACCGGAAAGCTGGCCCAGCACTGGATGCAACTAGCGCGAACCGTCGTAGCCAATAGTCAATCGAGGAGTCAACCCAGAGAATGGAGCGATAGCTGGGTAGATGTGCTGTGCGATCACAATCTCCTCATCCCGAAAATTCACAACAATCGCCTCCACTACCACGTTCACCCCCTCATTTACACACTCATCACGGCTCACTAAGCCACCCAGCAACCCTGATTTTCCGTATTCTCCGCACTCCAAAACCGGCTCAGCACGAATCGTTTGGCACCCCCCTTTATCACTTTATAAAATGCCTGAGATAACCGCTAAACAAAGAGTTTAGTCAAATACATGCCCCCTTAAAACCATCTTGCCTTTGATAAAAAAGATCAAGAAACGGCTCACACTTAACACCGTGCTTACAAGCGCCCTACGGAGCCATACTGAACCACGTACGGAACGTGAAAACGCCCGTAAAATGAGCCAGCGTTCGTCCATAATCGCCCCATAGTGGAAACTGTAAACACAAACCGCATAAGTCACTCCATCATGAAAAAGCTTGGCACACAGTTCGGCGTCGCTGTACTCTCGACCCTATCGCTTCTCTCTGTTGCGCCCAGCAGTGCGCAGGCCGCAGATCTTAGCCTTCGAAAAGACCTGCTTGATACCTTCACAGACCAGTTCGTGCAAACTGAACGCAAAGCTTTCGACGAACTCGCCCTTCCGCAGCTAGACACATCCAACCTCTACTGGGATGGAGAAGGCAGTGTGGACGTATTTTTCATTGACGAAGGTGCCGCGTACAAAAACCAGCTCCTATTCAGTGCTAATGACGGCCCTTTAAAAACAATTTTCGAAAATGTCTCTTCTAAAGAGAGTACGCTCGCCAGTGATGATGGTGTTTTAGACTTAGGCGAAGGCAAAAGCCTGATGTCCTTTAGCGAACCTACTCAGCTATCCTTCTTCATCAAAGCTAACGGCTTCAATGGGGGCAAAAATATTTTTGGCGCTGATGCCTATGCCAACACTAAAGTCGGCGGTAAAGACGTGAATACTGATGGGCTCTCTCACCTTATTGCCTACGAATATTTTGACGAAGTTGAGCAAGAGAACTACACCATCATCGGATTCGAAGACCTCTGGGGCGAAAAAGGCGCTACTGGCGGCAAGAATCAAAATTCTGACCGTGACTTCAACGATGTTGTCTTTGCGGTTAGAGGCCTAACTTATGGCAAGCCCGATTCTAAAGAAGTTCCTGAACCATCTGCGTTGCTCGGTCTACTCGGTATTACGCTCTTGGGTGGAAAGAGCCTTAAGCGTAAGCTCGCAGCATAAGCGCTGAGCCTTACCTACCATCGATACAAACGATTGGGTAAGGCCAAAACCCATTAAAGGCAACCAAAAGTTCTAGGAAAAGTGTGTACGTTACCAGCGCTTCTCGAGTATTGTCACTAAATGACAATACTCGAGAAGCGCTTTCTCTTGCACAAGCATCTAGCAAAGTTAAGGATGCATTTTTACTTCGCGGGCTGAGTTAGCTTTTGTAGTTCTGGGCTTTTAGCGATTACTAATGTACTCACTCGACAGACGCTACACCAAGGCACGTAAGCCGCTGGCGAATACAGACTTCTCAATATTGTAGGTAGCTAACATCTTCCTGTCGGTTGATAGCTACTGACGACCCGACCAAAGCAGCGCAGCAACGCATAATAGTTTTGGCTTATCGGCGCACTTAAGTCAGTAATGGAGTCAATCCCAATCCCATTACGGCCCTTGTCTTTGCCTGAGCTATGGATGTACTGACCATCACCCAGGTAAATGGCCACATGAGTTGTGCGCTCCGGCGTTCCAAAAAAAATGAGATCCCCTGCCTGTATCTCTGATTGAGGCACGCGGCGCGTAAAATCTTCTTGCTGATAAGAATCTCTGGGTAGTTGAATGCCTGCTGCCATAAAAGCGGATTGCACTAACCCAGAACAGTCATAGTTAGGTGCTGTTGTGCCCCCCCATAAATACTCATTCGGCACAGCCATGGCATCGCTCGCAAATTTCAGCACCTGAGGCAGTCGGGCCTGAATGTCTTGCTCACTCAGCGTGGGCACCGAATAAGGGGTAGGCGCTATAGACAGATCTTGCACGCTGGTGGCCGGAATCCAACCAAGGTAATCATCTTTACAAATGCAGACGCGAACAGCACTTTTATCCTTCGCAATTTCTAGCGCATGAAGCTGATGACCAATGTCCGCCTGAGTAACCAAACCGTCACATGCAGGTGATTTGTAAAGGTTTATGGCGCGATCACACTGGTATCCCTGAGCCGAACCACGAAAAATATCATCCTGCAACGCCTCTAAAGTCACCATAGCCCAAACTGTAAACCCCTAACAGGGACTAGCGATAAGCTACCTTACCTCAAGAATTCACCCTCACCAACCCCATCTATTCCACCAACCGCCAGACACCCGTCAAACGGCAAATCAGACGGCAAATCAGTGAGATAATAAGCGGGCTTTAACCATCTGAAAACGCCCATGACTACCACGCTTTCCACCGAAAAATACAGCATTGATAACACCCATCTAACATCACTCAATCCAATAGACATACCCGCTCGCCTTCTCCTGGGCCCTGGCCCCTCCAATGCCGATCCAGCCGTTCTAGCCGCCATGGATAGACAGCCCATCGGCCACCTAGACAAAGCCTACTTGGGCCTGATGGATGAAGTGCAATCACTCATGCGCTACGCGTGGCAAACCAACAATCGCATGACCCTACCTGTCAGCGGTACCGGTTCAGCAGCCATGGAAGCCACCTTGGCCAATACTATCGAGCCGGGCGACAAAGTTCTGGTGTGCGTCAACGGATATTTTGGCCATCGCCTCATGGATATGGCCGGACGCTACGGCGCAGAGGTCAGCAGCATTCATCGCCCTTGGGGAGAAGTTTTCACAACGGCTGAGATTCGCGCAGCGCTGGAAACCCATCAGCCTAAACTCATGGCTATTGTCCATGCAGAAACATCAACAGGCGTGTGTCAGCCGATGACAGGCATTGGTGATTTGTGCCGTGAATATGACTGCTTGTTATTACTCGATACGGTGACTAGCTTGGGAGGGGTACCGCTATTTTTAGACAAGTGGGGCGTTGATTTGGCCTATAGCTGTAGCCAGAAAGGACTCAGCTGCCCGCCGGGAAGCTCGCCGTTTACGATGAGCGATCGCGCCCTCGAAGTTCTCAACAATCGCAACAGCAAAGTTGCCAACTGGTATCTCGATATGTCCTTGCTCGCCAACTACTGGGGCCAAGGCCGCACCTACCACCACACCGCCCCCGTGAACATGACCTACGCCATTCGCGAAGCCCTGCGCCTACTAGCAGAAGAAGGGCTCGAAGCGCGTTGGAAACGCCACCAAGAAGCTGCTGAATACCTCTGGGAAGGGCTCAAAGACATGGGCCTCACCTGCCATGTACCCAAAGAATACCGCCTGCGCACCCTCACAACCGTTCGCATCCCCGATGGCGTAGATGGCAAAGCCGTCACCGCCAAACTCATTGACGACCACAACATGGAACTTGGCGGCGGCTTAGGAGATTTGGCTGGTCAAGTTTGGCGCGTAGGTTTGATGGGCTACAACGCCAAGAAAGAAAACGTAGACATTTTCTTATCTGCGCTGAAGCAAGTTTTGGCTAGCGTCTAAACGGCTGATAGATGCCGGCTCATGTAGGCCACACTAAAAGCAAAGCTCTGCAAGCATATGCAGAGCTTTGTCGTCGATGGCATAACCGCCACTGCATCATTCAATGCGCTACACCCACTCCGGATCTGGGGAAACCATATCCATCAGCTGGCTGGGATTTACATTAGCAGTCATCCCAGCCGCACTCATCATATTGATAGGTGTTCTGCAACCTTCACCAAAAGAGCGAATTGAACAGCAGACGCAGATTTTTCTCACGCGCTTAAGCATTGGCGATACGATCCACTTAAAAGAAACCTTCACCCAAAATCTTTCAGAGCGGTTCACCTCACAAGAAATACTCGAATTTTCTGAAAGAGAAAATATCACCCCCCTCAAAACCTGGGCTATTCACAATAGCTATCACTTCAAGCAAAAGGGACTAGCTAACGTACAAACTCCACAAGGAATCATCCGACTCGACTACGTTGGCAAGATGGCAGGGTGGAAGCTTCAGAATTTCTGCCAGGTCAATCGTTTCACAGAAGAAACCGCATCATCTTTTGTCAATCACTTACGCTTAGGAAATTTAGAAGCCGCCCAACGCATGACTGTTGATGCAGCCTTTCCCCGTCGGCAAGGCAGACAGTTTCCTTCAGAGCGCCTCCAGAAGCTACATAAAAGACTGAAAGAGTCATCATCAGAAGTACTGCCAGGAAAA
Source organism: Cyanobacteria bacterium P01_D01_bin.105 (assembly GCA_039025345.1). Lineage (GTDB taxonomy): Bacteria > Cyanobacteriota > Cyanobacteriia > Phormidesmidales > Phormidesmidaceae > Phormidesmis. The sequence continues at coordinate 51,885 of JBCCOO010000001.1, forward strand.
TTAAGCCTCCCTGGCACTCACAACTACCATCAGGCTGTCAAAGTCGATGATACAAATTTAGTCGTTCGTCTCCACCATTGGCGGTATAACCGTTCAGGCTGTCAGTTTTTTGTTTTTGATATCTATTAGTAAATGCGGATGCATACTCGCGGAGAAGGCTAGCGCCTACGCACTTTGGCTTGATGCGCATTCCTTAGGCGAATTCGATTCGCCAGGGTCGCATCGCTGCTAGTTGAGTGAACTGTTGCCGTGTAAGACTTCTAGCGATCATCACTGTTAGCGATCATTTAGTGTCCTAACTCACTCGACAGAAGCTATATAACTAAGCTGTGGATGAAGTTGCCCGTCAATCAGCACCATACAAGAAATCCTTACTACACAAACTGGCACGGACGCTGAATAGCATCATATAAAGTGGCTTCGTAAGTGGGTTGATCGATTTCAAAGGCCCCAAAGCGCTCTAGGTGGGGGTTGGTCATCTGGGCATCGAAAAGAAGGAAATTGCGCGATCGCAAATGCTCTACTAACAGCACCATCGCCGCCTTAGACCCTTCTGGTATCCGATAAAACATCGACTCTCCAATAAACGCCCCACCCAACACAACCGCCAGAAATCCCCCGGCGAGTTCATCCCCTTGCCATGTCTCAAAGCTATGGGCATAGCCTGCTCTGTGCAAGCGAAAATAAACCTCTTTCAGCTCATCAGAAATCCAAGTCGTCTCCCGATCCGCGCAGCCTTCCAACACCGACGCAAAATCACGATTAATCGCCGGGGTAAATCGCTTCTGATTCAGCACACGCCGCAAAGATTTAGGATAGCGAAATCGATGGTCTAACGGAATTAACGCCCGTTTTTGACTCGAATACCAATTGAGTTGCCCATCCTCTTCCGCCATTAAAAAATAGCCTTGAGCGTAGCATTGCAAAATGTGCGGAACCGAGTACACCATAATCATTACGACAAGTAAAGGAATGCTCGCTTTTGCGTCGCAGCCCTTCATAAACCTTTAGCCTTGTAACACACGCCAGCCAACGCTACGCTTTCAAACATGTTCGAGTTTAAGGTACCTGAACCCATTGAATCCATTGTCTTACCGCCACCAGAAGATGCTGTAGAAGAGGGACAATGGCTAAAGAGCACACTGCACAAGTGGCTAGACGAAGAATTTTTGCCAGAAGCCGTCAATGAAAACATAGCCACCCGAGCGTCCCAAGTCTTTGTTAGGCAGCGCATGGAAGGCGAAAATAATCTCAACGCGCTTGTGCTAGCTATCCTAACGGAAATGCAAGGCTACGATTTCTCCAAAAGTTTTTATAGCGAATTCGCTGTCGCCAATGCCGTAGGCGACCTACTGCTAGACAGTCTCGGTATCGAACGCTGCTGCGGCAATAGCTAAGCAGACGTCAGCGAAGCAATTACAATAAGCGACCCAAATTAAGCCATTAAAAAAGGTGTTCCACCCATCAAGCGGAACACCTTTTTTGTATATCTCAGAGTTTCATATGAGAAGGCTATATCTCAGGCAAAGATTAGCCTACTAAAGCTAAACCTACTAAGCCTAAGCCTACTAAGCTGAAACCTATTGTCAGTGACAGTAGCAAACTACCAGCTAGACTTAACAACGCCAGGGAGTAACCCTTGGTGGGCCATTTCACGCAGTGCATTTCGGCACAAGCCAAAATCACGATAATAACCACGAGGGCGGCCTGTCTTCCAGCAGCGATTATTTAGGCGAGTTGGCGCACTGTTACGAGGCAACTGCTGAATCTTGCGGTGAACTTCCAGCTTTTGCATTTGATTAGTGGCTTCATCAAATTCCTTGAGCAAAGCTTCACGCTTGGCAGCGTACTTTGCAACGAGCTTTTGGCGCTTCTTCTCGCGCGCTACCATACTTTTCTTAGCCATGAAGCAATCGTTCGGGGTTAATTATCATTTCTATTGCACAGTCTTTAATCTTAAGCCGTCTCGATAGGTTTGTAAACCACCTATTGCTTGGATGAGCGTTTCGCGTCTTTCGCCTTCGCCCTTGTCGCCTTCGCTCTTTTCGCCTTTGAACGATCTCCCTTCGCGTCTTTCGCCTTCGCCACTTTTGCCGCTGCTTTCCGAAGCTTCGCCGCACCTGGACAAATGTCTAGCAAATCGCATCGACTGCACTGCGGATTTCGCGCCGAACAGACCGCCCGCCCGTGATACACCAGTCGAATAGACCAGTTCTCCCAATCGGGCCGAGGCAGCACTTTCATCAAGTCTTGCTCTATTTTCACTGGCTCCGTATGCTTCGTAATACCCAGCAAACTCGATATTCGCTTCACATGGGTATCTACTGTCACCCCTTCATGAATATCAAAGGCATGGGCTAACACCACATTCGCTGTTTTACGAGCAACCCCTGGCAATGAAGTCAGCTCCGCCATCGTTTTAGGCACTTCTGAGCCAAATTCAGTCACAATTTTGTGGCAAGCCGCCTGGATATTCTTCGCCTTATTACGATAGAAACCTGTGGAGCGAATGAGCCCTTCTAGCTCCGTTATCTCAACCGCTGCCAGTGCTGCCGCATCTGGAAAACGCTCAAACAAGGCCGGTGTGACCTTGTTCACCCGCGCATCTGTGCACTGCGCAGCCAGCATGGTGGCTACCATAAGCTGAACAGGCGTTTCGTAATCTAGAGAGCAAGGTGCATCAGGATAAATAATCTTGAGCCTTGCCAGTATCTCTAGCGCTCGTTCCTTTTTTCGCAGCTTTTGGAAGGGTCTGAGCTGTGGCGGCAGCATGTCCGGCAAAGGATATGGAACTGGCTCATAGCCATTTTCTTTGCTAGGCACGTGACGCTTAGTTGCGACAGTTTGGCTATCTGCCGTTTTGATGTCTGCAGCTTTGGCATCCACAGCTTTGGCATCTACAGAACTCACTGGCGTAGATTTTGCAGCACTTCAAGCTGAGTAGTGTCACGAATAATCAAGAAAATACCGAGCCCCAACAACAGAAAAATACCCGTCTGCATCACGCTCTCTTGAAGCCGCATCGGCAGTGGCTTACCACGCAACGCTTCAATAATGAGAAATGCCAACTGGCCGCCATCTAAGGCGGGCAGCGGCAAAATATTGATAATGGCAAGGTTGATACTGATAATGGCTGCAAAGGGAAACAGGTAGCGGATGTCGTTGTTTGCAAGGCCCGCACCTTGTTCAACAATTTTGACCGGGCTACCCACCTGACCTGCCATCGAGGAAAAGTTTGTGAACAGAGCGGCCATCCCTTTCGCAACGACCGTGGTCTGCATCTGAAACTCTTGCGCAGCTACCGTTAAAAGCTCCACAGGACTGCGCGGCGAGCGAAAAATAACGTTACCTTCATCGTCTAACATCGCATTGATGCTCAAGACAACACCAATTAGCGCGTTTCCTCTTTCAGGGCTGAGCTCAGGTGTCACGACTATTTCTTGCTCTCTGCCCTCTCTTTGCACCGTTAGCGTAACCGCTTCATTCGGACTCGCTTGAATTTGGCTCATCAGCTTGCGACGTGCCGCTTCTCCACTGCCTAGCGGCTTTTGATTAAACGCTAAAACAATATCGTCGGCTTGAACACCGGCTACGTCAGCAGGCGATGATTCGTACACCTCAGGAATCAAAACGCCTGGATTCAAACTAGGGACACCCAAGCTACCGAACTGCAGGACGAACACAAAATAGGCAAATATCATGTTCGCAATGACGCCTGCGCTGATGACAATCGCTCGATCTAATACGGGTCGATTGCGCAGTAAGTTCGGATCTTCTGGAGGAATCTCGCTCTCAGGATCGTCATCGGGAAAGCCGACAAAGCCGCCTAGAGGAATCGCTCGCAGCGCATATTCTGTTTCTGGCCCCTGAAACTTCCAGAGGATAGGACCAAAACCAATGGAAAATCGATTGACGTGAATGCCCTGCAAACGAGCAGCCATAAAGTGGCCTAGCTCGTGGACGAAGATCAAAAGGGCGAGAACACCAATGACGGCAAGAACGGACATAAAGGCGCAGCGTTAAAGTTAACTTTTGTTATTGTACAGCGCTCACCTAGAGAGTGTGTGGCTGTTGGCTTGACTTACACGCCTTGAATTATGGAGCAATCGTGTCTGTACCGATGTAGGGTTGCAGCACTTCCGGCACTTTTACGGTGCCGTCTGCCTGCTGATAATTCTCTAAAATGGCAGCCATTGTGCGCCCCACTGCTAGGCCAGAGCCGTTGAGCGTGTGCACAAACTGAGTCCCTTTTTTGCCAGCTTCTTTGAAGCGAACATTTGCCCTGCGACCCTGGAAATCGATGCAGTTAGAACAGCTAGAAATTTCTCGATATTTGCCTTGAGAGGGCAGCCATACTTCTAGGTCATAGGTTTTGGTAGCGCTGAAGCCCAGATCGCCGGTGCAAAGTTCTAGCACACGGTAGGGGAGCTTGAGCTGCTGCAAAATGTCTTCGGCCGCAGCGGTGAGTTTTTCAAGCTCATCGAATGAGGTTTCAGGATGGACGAATTTGTACATCTCGACTTTGTTGAACTGGTGCAGGCGGATGAGCCCTCGGGTATCGCGACCATAGCTACCGGCTTCGCGGCGAAAACAAGGGGTATACGCGCAGTAGTTAATTGGAAGCTGGGCGGCGGTGAGCACTTCATCGCGGTGAAGATTGGTGAGGGGGACTTCGGCGGTGGGGGTGAGCCAAAGGTCATCGCGATCGCACTTAAACCCGTCTTCAGCAAATTTAGGCAACTGCCCCGACCCTTGCATCGAATCCGAATTCACCAAAATCGGTGGTAGTACTTCTGTATAGCCATGCTTCGTATGACGCGCCAGCATAAAAGAAATGAGCGATCGCTCCAGCGCCGCACCTGCCCCCATCAGAGTCACAAATCGACTCTGCGCCACCTTCACGGAGCGATCAAAGTTCATAATCCCCAGCTTTTCGCCAATTTCATAGTGCGGCACACAATTCTCAGTCGAAAGAATTCCACCACCGCTAATGAGCTCATCTCCCCAGCGCCGCACCTCCACATTCTCTTCTTCACTCTTGCCCACTGGCACCGAGTCATCTGGCATGTTCGGCAGGGTCAGTAAAATACTTTCAATTTGACCCTTTAGGTCCTTTTCTTGCGGCTCTAACTCACTCAGTGTCTGTTTAACGCGATTGCCTTCTTCGCGCAGCTCCTTGATCTCATCCCCCTTCGGATCAGCGCCTTCTCTAATCTTTTGCCCAACCGACTTGCCTACTTCATTACTCTTGGCCTGCAATTCGGAGCGCTTTTTCTCAATCTCTCGCTGCTGCTTATCTAAGTTAAGTATCGGCTGCAAATCATACTCACCTTTCTTACCGAGCGCAGTTTGGACATCAGCAGTTTGCTTGCGAATCAGCTTGAGATCGAGCACAGTCTTTAAATTCCTTGGTCGGGGCCTAATATTTACAGGGTGGGCTTGCCCATCGGCTTCTCCATAAGCAAGATTAACAGTCCTAGATCAATAGTCAAAGGGACGGTCAGAGCTATACTCCCACCGTCCCTTTTGGCCTATTCAGTTAAGCGTTCATCAACTTATTGAACCTGCTGAATCTCCGCGATCTCAGGGATGAACTCACGCAAGCGCCGCTCAATGCCCATCCGCAACGTCATCGCAGAGCTAGGACAGCTACTGCAAGCACCGTTAAGACGTAGTTTGACGATAGGGCCATCGAGTTCAACGAGTTCTACATTGCCGCCGTCTGCAAGTAGGTAGGGACGAAGTTCGTCGAGTACCTGCTCTACGTTGGTTTCAGTTAGGGCCATAGTTGCCATAGTTGCGATCACTCCTGATCGATAAATTGCGTTACTCCAGTCTAGCGGTTCTGTTGGAAACTCAGCCTAGCTCGCTTGCAATTCGTCCAACCGAGCCAGCACTTCCTGACTGTGAATGGCAGGGCGAACGCCTAGAAATCTCTCTTTCAAAACACCGTCAGGATTAATGAGGTAGGTATGGCGCATGGACATCGGCTTCATCCAAGAGCCATAGGCCCTGCTAACCGCGCCATCAGGATCAGATAGCAGCGGAAATACAAGAGATTCCGAATCACAAAACGCCTCGTGAGAGTCCACATCATCTGCGCTCACACCCAAAATTTGCGTGTTTCGAGCCTGATATTCAGGCAAATCGCGCTGAAAACGCTGGGCTTCTAGGGTGCAGCCAGGCGTAAAGTCACGCGGATAAAAATACAAAACAACCCACTGCCCCAGATAGTCAGAAAGGGAAACATCGCTATCTTCAAGGGTGCTGGGCAAGGTGAAGGTGGGGGCCGGCTGGTCTAGCACCGGTTGGGGACCGCCGAGAGCGCCAGCAGATGGTGCAAATCCAAAGCTAAGAAGAACTGTGAGACAAAGCGTGACAACAGGGACTAAGCAGCGACTAAGAAGCGGCATAAGATACAAAAGTTAATGTCTTTCTCAAGTTTATAATGCGCAGGCATCCGAAACGATAGCGACACGACCTACTGTAAAAAAAGCACCTATGAAAAAATATTGGCGCGAAAGTTGGGCTGTAGCTCGGCGCATTCTGACAGAGCTGTTTCGGCGCAAGCGCAGCATCATTTCTTGGATGATTTTCCCAGCGCTGATTTTGATGCTGAACGGCTTGATTACAGCGGAGAGAGCCGACACAACAGTGCGTGAGGCATTTGAGGTAGCTGCGCCGCCCACATTGGTGGGTGCCGCGCTGTTTTTTAGCTGTTTGGGCGGTGGCGTGGCGACGGTCGTCTCAGAGCGGGAACAGCAAACGTTGAAGCGGCTGTTTTTGTCGCCGTTGAGCGGCGTGTCTTATTTTCTAGGAATCTTTTTAGCCCATAGCGTGATCGGCATAGGACAGAGTTTGGTGATTTTTGCGATCGCAGCCTTGGCAGGTGCAACCTTCCCCGGTGCCGCTTGGCCCTTCGCCATTCTCATCATTATTTTGAGCATCTTGGCCTACGTTGGCTTGGGTTTCATGCTTGGCACCCAGTTCGCCCGCCGCACCGAAGACGTCAGCGCCCTGATCGCAGCCTTTGGTGTGCCACTCATGGTATTGGGCGGAGCCTTCCTACCGATCTCACTCTTCCCAGACTCGCTATTAGACATCGCTCGCTTTAACCCGATTTATCACATGACAGAAGCTCTAACCGATGCACTGTTAGAAACTGATAAACCGCTTGGTGATAGCACACACCTGTGGTTTCTAATCATCTTTGCCTTAGCGATGGTTGCGGTAGGCTGGCTCTCCTATCGGCGGATGCTCATACAAGAAAGGCAGCTCTAGTATATAGATAACGAGCAATCAGCAATGACGAAAGCAGCAGAGAACACACTAGCTATAACAAGTAGCCCAACGAATAAAGAAGCAGTTGCGACCTTCGGGGCAGGTTGCTTTTGGCACACCGAAGAGGCCTTTCGTCAGCAGCCCGGTGTCATTCGCACCTCTGCAGGCTATATGGGCGGACACTTTGCCAATCCCTGTTACTTAGACGTGCTCTCTCGCATTACCGGCCATGCCGAAGTCGCGCAGATTCACTACGACCCTTCCATCATCAGCTACGAGGCACTACTCAATATCTTTTGGCAGTGCCACGATCCCACTACACTCAACCGCCAAGGCCCTGACCGAGGCGAGCAATATCGCTCCGTCATTTTTTATCACACACCTGAGCAAGCAACTAAAGCGCGAGTATCCAAAGCCCAATTAGACACTGCCAATAAATATGACAATCCCATTGTGACTGAGATCAAACCAGCCAAAGACTACTGGCTCGCGACAGACGAGCATCAACAGTATCTTGCCAAGAAAACCTTGCCGAGGAGGTAGAGGCTAGCCCATGAGTGCCGCCTGCAAGGTATCCAAACGCACTGACCCAACAGCACTTACCCGACAGCACTTTCTCGAGAAAACATCTGTTCGCGCCAGCGCTGTAACCGAATCTGACTGGAAATATACCAAGGCCAACGGTGATACTCGGCTAAGAGCAAGCCGCCCATCAGACTGTGGCTCACCAGCGTTAGCGTTGCCCAAACTAATGGAAAGTGTGACCCTTCCAGGGGCGGAAAAATATAGTTACCTAGAAAGATGAGGGTAACGGGCATGATCGATAGGGCAGCAGAGAAGCCCCATACCAATGCGCTAGCAGTTTCGCTCTGGTGCGCAATGCGCCATTTCCAGCCGGTCCACTGCCAAGCCATCGGCTGAATGCCGCCTTCCAAATGCACGGACTGTGTGTTGAGATTCGCGGTGAACACTTGCTGACAAAAACTGCAGCCAAATGCATCCATCAGGGCAATCGCTTTCAAGTCTCCACTACCACATGCCGGACACCGATAGCTCTCGTCATAAGTCAACCGCTTCATCAACAAATCGCCTGTGTAATCTTGATTGGAAGACGTTTAGTGTCTTCCAATCAAGATTATGTCGCCAACACCTTTCTGCGTTGGCTTTCACCTTATTCTGGTCCAATTCTTAACAAGCAATATCGCTAGTGAGCAGCCGCAACCTACTGAGTAACTGCATGCATTTTCTCTTGTTCAGCTTGAGATTTTTGAGCTTGCAGCTTAATTAACAGCGCATCGGCTTCAGCCTGCAAGTGCATCAGTTCTACCTGATGGTCTGGCTGATAGGGATAGCGTTTCACCTCTAACCAGCATATCTTTTCCGCTTCAGCGATTGCTTTATCCTGAGTCTGCGCTAGGGCAGGGTCTGCAACAGTCATCATCTTTAACGGCTCACTCACAAAAGGTAAACACCCAAATCAAGGCAACTTCGGACGCTGACAAAGCGACTCACGCAGTTCGCCAGCAATCACGACGTTAGTCTAGGCCCTATTCTTGCTCAAGCCATCCAAGCGTTACACCTGCTAAATGTAGCAAGTGTAACGCTTGGATGCTTAGTGCATCACCAAATCATCCCATAGGCGATATCTAGAAACCGCCTGATGGATTGCCTTAGCAGGCCTAATCAAGTCCAAATTACTACTGACTACACAAAACCGATAGTAATTTATACTTAACCAAAATTTAAGGCATTGTGAACCAAATATCAAAGTTTGTCGGTTCCTTTATCTATTTGGTTGCCTTGATATTAGCCAGATCAAAAATTCCTTGAGCCTATTAGCTGTGGCAATTTAAGAGGCGGCTAGTTCGAGGTAAGCTCTAGGGGCTATGCTAAGACCACCATGCTGTAATAGCTTTTGTCTGTAGTGGCGTGTAGCCAGTAGCGTATATATCCCTTCTACTTGCACAGACACTATCTACAAACAAACCTATTGCAGACTTCAGTATTTAGGAAAAAATTGTGACTCTGAGCCTCGACCAACCCATTGATTCAACCGGACGGCAAAATTTGTCTAACGCTGCGCCCAGTCCGTCACAATCAAAAGCATTGCATCAGGGCTGGCCAGGTCTCATTGAAAACTATCGTGATTACCTCCCTGTCAGTGACAAGACACCTGTTGTCACGTTGAATGAAGGCAACACACCCTTGATCCCAGCGCCTGCTATTGCCCAACGCATCGGTAAATCCGTTCAGGTTTTCATCAAATACGACGGCCTTAACCCTACCGGCAGCTTTAAAGACCGAGGCATGACCATGGCTGTCTCAAAAGCAAAAGAAGACGGTGCGAAAGCAGTGATCTGTGCAAGCACTGGCAATACCTCAGCGGCAGCGGCAGCCTATGCGCGCCGAGGTGGCCTACGTGCCTACGTTGTTATTCCCGATGGCTATGTAGCCATGGGCAAGCTGGCCCAAGCTTTACTCTATGGGGCAGAAATCTTAGCGATTAGAGGCAATTTCGATCAGGCGCTGGCGTCTGTGCGCGCAGTCGCCCAAGACTATCCCATCACACTCGTCAATTCCGTCAATCCCTATCGTATTGAGGGGCAAAAAACAGGCGCGTTTGAGCTGGTCGATGCCCTGGGAGATGCACCAGATTGGCTGTGTATTCCAGTTGGCAACGCAGGTAACATCACAGCCTACTGGAAAGGCTTTAACGAATATAAAGCAATCGGGAAATCAACACAGCTCCCCCAAATGATGGGCTTTCAGGCAGCTGGAGCCGCGCCGTTGGTGTTGGGTCATCCAGTAGAGTCGCCCGATACTTTTGCAACGGCGATTCGGATTGGCAACCCGGCAAGCTGGGATAAGGCAATCGCCGCAAGAGATGCCAGCGGCGGCGCATTTAACGCTGTCACTGACGACGAAATTGCCGCAGCTTACAGCATCCTTGCCTCTGAAGAAGGCATTTTCTGTGAGCCAGCTAGCGCATCATCCGTAGCCGGCCTATTAAAAGTTAAAGACCAAGTCCCTGAAGGGGCTCGTATCGTATGCATTTTGACGGGCAATGGGCTAAAAGATCCTGAAGCAGCGATCGAGCGCAGCGGAAATCAGTTCCAGTCTGGCCTCGACCCAGATGCGAAAAGTCTGGCAACCGCAATGGGTTTCTAATCCATTAAGGCGACTCAGCGCCGGATTTACTTAGCGATGAATTGCGTCCATCTTTTAAGCCTGCTAGTGATCGCTCGATTGAGCTAGCTGCTGCCGTTCTTTGGCCAATAGATCCACCGCATCACCAAGGGCAGCCGTCATACTCTGACGCGTCTTGGCGTGCTCAGCCTGTTCGGCTTCAAACAGGCCTTTAAGGTGTTCGCATCGCTTTTTGCTCTCTACCAGCTGGGTTTGTAAGCTTTCGACCGAGCGATTGCTTTCAATCGCTGTGATATTTGACTTCAAACGACCAGACAGTTCCCCAGTCGAAGTTGCTTCATCCGGCGATTGCAGCGCAATCACCGTCTGCTTTAGCTTTTCAATTTTGCGTTGAGCAGCGATCGCCTCTCGCTGGCGCTGTTTGGCTTCAGCTTCGTACATGTTGCGCAAGTTATCTGCGCTTGCATAGGCACGATCACGTTCCTGAGTGAGTTCAGCAACCTGCTGCTGAAGTGCCTTTATCTCAGCTAGCCACTGCGCCACATCTTGAGCCATGTGCCTAACGCCTTCCGTGCGATTAATTCAGGACTCAAACATACAGTCATTTATGCCTATTCGCCAAGTGGTAACAACCTACAACACCAAACAGGAAAGGTTGTCACCCCAAACCCCCTAGAGCAAAAGCAGTAAGCTAAAAAATCTAGCCCAAACGTCCACTCACTTATGACCTAAAAAGAAGCCACGCTTAAAAAGCCCTGAGCACAGCAGCACTTCTACAGCAAAATCCTGCTCAGCGTCGCTGGAGCCGGCAAAATGATCATAACTAACAACGTCAGTGACAGCAGACCTAAGAAATCACGTCGTCCGTTCAGTTCGCTAACGTCATTCAAAGCAGGCTCTGCCGAAGGAATAAACAGCAGCAGAATTGCCCATAGGAAATACTCTTGATACACAAAGGACATGAGCAGCATGAGTAGCCGAGCTACTTGACTGACAACCGCAGCTGTCCGCTGTCCGTACATCGCATGAACAATATGTCCCCCATCTAGCTGACCAACGGGCATCAGGTTTAGCGCGGTCACAATCAGCCCTAAAAACCCTGAAATCGCAACTGGATGAAGCTGTAAGGCGCTATCGGCTTGGAGCGAGCTACCAAGCGCTAGCTTACTAATCACTAAAAGCAGGATAGACCGGCTCGGATCCAGCGTTTCAAAGGTAAACAGCTGGGACGATTCCCCCAGCGGCACAACAGAGGAGTTCAGCAGCCCCCAAAATAAAATTGGCAAACTCACCGCTAAGCCGGCCAGCGGCCCTGCAATGCCAATATCAAACAGGGCACGACGGTTGGGCATCGGCGATCGCATTTGAATAAACGCCCCAAATGTCCCTAAAAAAAACGGTACGGGAATGAAATACGGCAGCGTAGATTTTAGCTTGTGGTAGCGCGTAGCCAAGTAGTGCCCGCTTTCATGGACACCCAAAATCACCATTAGCGAAAGGCCATACGCTAGGCCTTGACGAATCAGCGTCGGATCGGATTGTAGTGCCTGCGGATCTTCCACACCGCCGATAAAAGAAACGCCGGCAAATGTCGTCGTAATGAGGGTGGTCACCGCCAGCGCTAGCGCCAGTCCTGGCCGAGTTAAGGTCTTTGCATTCAGCTTACGCAGCTTGTCTGCCTGCGCTTTCTGCTCAGGGCTGAGGCCAAAACCACCACCATCAGCGCCTGCCGCCGCCGACATTTTGGATTGAGGATTTGGAACAAGGGCAAAAAACGGCGTTCCGTTTAACCCTTCTTGAAAGAGCACTAAAAAGCGATCGCCAAAGCTACTCTGCACATTTTTCTGAACTGCTTGATAGGCTTCTCCCGGCGATGCCTTCAGCTTTCCCTTACAAATCATCGCCTGAGGACGATATTCAATATCTTGCAAGTAATAAATAGACCATGGGAAACAGCGCTGTAAAAGCGTTTCTTCATCCCGTGTAATCGGTTTGGTTTTCTTTTGAACCTTAGCTTTGTTTACCTGAGCTGCCTTTGCAGTGGCGATCGCCTTCTTACCCTGCTCTGAGGTTCCAGCGCCCACCAAAATCATGACCGCATACAGCAACGGGCACAAAATCAGCAGGCCATAGATCAAAACCGGCGGTGGCGGCTCCTCTCCATTCACCAACATCCAGATAGTAAGCACCAAAACCGGCGTCATCATCACTAACCACAGCATCCAAACTGGCGTGGTTGTCATGTTGGTGAAGCTGCGGCTAATCACCAAATACGTCACCAGTCCTAAAAATAAAGCCAGAAAAATAAGCGGCATGAACTCTTCACTTGCGATCGCAAATCATACAATAGCTGCGTATTCAACATTGTAAGCCAGACCCTCAGGGTTTTCTGTGAATCCCCTGCTTTTGAGGGATACTAAATACCCCACTGACCTTACCTAAATCTGCTGCCATTTCCCTGCTGCCATTTCGTTAGACTGCAGCTAGCGTTTATCCGGCAGCTACTCAGTAGACGGTTTCTTCTATACGACGGTTTCTTCTTTAAAGTATGACGGTTTCTTCCAGGCCCCTAAAAGCAAAATCCCCTCAACCTGTATTCTCAGGCAGCCCTACCCTCTTCGCGTTTCCACCTAATCGCGATACCCTTGGCGGCACTGCTTACCTCATTCTAGAAACGGACGAAAACGCACAGCCGCGCAACATCCTGGTAGATTGCCCTGCCTTCAACGACGTTAACCAAACGTTTTTGATTGAAAAAGGGGGCATTCATACCTTATCCATCACCCATCGCGGCGGAATGGCACAGGTACCTGATTTTCAAAAAGCCTTTGATTGCCAAGTCCTTATTCAAGAGCAAGAGGCTTACTTACTGCCCACTGTAGAAACCACTACCTTCCACCGTGAGCATCTCCTCTCTCCAACAAGTCGTATCTTTTGGAATCCTGGACATTCTCCTGGCTCAGCCAGCCTCTACCACAGCGCCCACAACGGCATCCTGTTTACAGGCCGCCATCTACTGCCCACTAAATCAGGCCAGCCCTCTCCCTTACGCCTTTCTAAAACATTCCACTGGCCCCGGCAACTTCGATGTGCCCAAAAGCTGCTCACCGACTTTTCGCCCGAAACACTCAGATACATTTGTCCCGGCGCGAGCACGGGCTTTCTCAGAGGCGAGAAAAAAATTAGCGATGCTTACCGTCATCTTCAGAATCTAGATTGGGCGTCATTACAAACAACTCAACCCAGCCTCTAGTTCATACCCCCTTCCACTTGAGCCTTTTATTCCTTTAGCCCCTTACTCCGCTCAGCCAGTCTTGATGGGCCAGTTTTGATCGGCCAGTTTTGATAAGTAGGGATGTTTAATCTGCAGGAATATCTACACTGCCTTCTGGCAAAGGACATAAGCCAACAACAATCTCGCTGGGATAGATTAACCATGTCCGCTGCGCAGGCTCAACCAACGTTCGCACAATAGGTGAGAGCTGATCAATTTCCTTGAGTCCTCGTGAGGTTCTGATTTTGATGCCCTGATCGTATGTCTTGTAGCCCTTGCTCCACGTATGACGCAAGCCACTATAGCGGTGGGCTTCTACGCCTTCAGCGGCCAGCTGCTGCTGGACATTATTCAAGAGATTTTCCTGTTCTTCAGCGGTGGCGTAGGTAACTTCTAAGACTTTCAGCAACCGGCGGTTCAAAAAGCGATCGCTAAAATCAGCTAAGGTGGCATCCTCATGTCGCTGCCACTGCTGCACGTGATACACAAACGTCACATCATCTCCTGCCAAATACCTGGCCAAAGACACATCCAGCGAATGACCTGCCATAGAACTCAGCAGCCAATCGCTAACCGTCTCATCCGCATGCAGTTCCCCTAGCGTCAATAACTCACGCGCCCGTTGGAATACCTGTTCTAACACCCACGTAGCGGCCAAGTTTTTCGGATGGTTATAAATCTGCCCATACATAAACGAGCGGACAACCAAGTAATGCTCAATTGCAGCAAGCCCTTTACGTTCCACCACAAGCTGCTGGCTCTGCGAGTCAATGTCTAATGCGAGCAAAATCCGATCCAAATCCAGCTGGCCATACGACGCACCGGTAAAGTAACTGTCGCGCATTAAATAATCAATGCGATCGCAATCCAACTGACTCGACACTAGCTGCCATACACAAGGCACTGGATGCTGATGGGTATATACCTGCTGAATGGACACCCATAGGTCTGGAGAAAAGCCGTCTAACAGCAGGCGCACTTCGGGGCAATCCCGAACAATTGCCATCGTCCAATGCTCATGATTAGAGTTAAATAACTCCTCAGCAGTATGACTAAACGGGCCGTGTCCAATGTCATGCAACAGCGCTGCACAGAGCACCGTAGCCCGATAAGGCTTCAGCTCGTCATGCATGACAGTCAGGCGGTCAAAGGCGCGCCTAGCGACCGCCATAACGCCCACAGAATGAGTAAAGCGAGACATCTCCGCACCGTGAAATGTCAAGCTGGCTGGCCCCAACTGCCGAATGCGCCTTAATCGCTGGAATGCGCTGGTTTCAATAAGTTCAGTGAGCAAAGTTTCGACTGGATCGGCACTGCTAAGCGTAATCGCCCCATGCAGCGGATCATGGTAAGTCCGTGTCTTATTACTCACGTCAGAACCAGCCCTATGATCATGGCGTTACTGAAGCTAACGTTTGTTCTTGCACAGATTGTGAGAGTAGCGCGAGCGCAGCTTTGTACTGAGCATCTTCATCTGTCGCGAACTGCTTACGCCGCTCAATAGAAGTTTCGACTGCCTGATCCGGTGTAATCCCTAACTTGTTAATGTCGTGATGATCAGGTGTTTCATACTTGGCAATAGTCACAGCCAAACCCGCACCATTCGACAAATCGAACAAAGATTGAATGAGCCCCTTGCCAAAGGTGGTCTCACCCACTAATTTGGCTCGTTTATTATCTTGCAAAGCACCTGCCAAAATCTCACTGGCACTAGCGGTGCCCTTGTTCACCAGCACCACAAGCGGATCATCTGTAATTGCCTTGCCCTGAGCATCATAACTACCCAAAGAACCTTGACGATTGACGGTGTACACAATCGTGCCGTCGTCGATCCACATACGCGCAATCTCAATTCCAGCCTGCAACAACCCACCAGGATTATTACGTAAATCTAGAACGTAGGCATCTGCCCCCTTCCCCTCTAAATCAGTCAGTGCAGACCTAATTTCATCGGCAGCATTGCCATTGAACTGACCCAAACGGAGATAACCGACTTTAGGCAAGTTTGGCTCAGCTCGAAGCTCGGCAATGACAGGATTGATTTCAATGCGATCGCGTCGCACACTCACCTCAAAAACAGGTTCATTAGCCCGAGCAACCTTCAGCGCCACTCGAGAACCTATCGCACCTCGCATCCTTGCCGCCGCCTCATCCAAGCTCAACTCACTCGTCAAAGTGCCATTGATCGCCAAGATCTCATCCTGCGGCAAAATTCCCGCAGCCTCAGCTGGAGACCCTTCAATCGGCGCAATCACTCGCAGATTTCCGCCCTCATCATCCTTAGCAATTTGCAATCCCACCCCTAATAGTTCGCCATTCGTATTTGTTTGCAAGCTCTGATATTGCTCAGGCGGCAAAAAGCGAGTGTAAGGGTCTTCCAGCACAGCTAACATATCCTGGATAGCCTCATATGTTCTATCCCAGTCAGGTAAAGGCCGCTTCAAAACTTTCTGACGCAAAAACCACCAGTTTTGGTGATTAAACGTCTCATCAACATAACTCCGGTTCACAATACGCCAAACGTCCATCACCATCTGCTGCTGACTAGTAAAAGCATATGCATCTGGCATCCAGCCGCTCACACTGCCTACTGTTATGGCACCTACCCAAAAGGCAACCCCCAGAGCCGAGCCCATCACAGCTGCCATCAGCGTCCGCAACATCCGTTTTCCCATTCGTCCTCTTAGATAACTCTGCTCGCCCATAACGTTTGTTCGCCAGGCAGCTTAACGACAATTCCCTGCATCAGGCAGCTTAACGACCAGCCTGTTCGCCAAAAGGCTCATCCCAAACATCGGCCCAATACCCTTAACCAACATAACGCTCTCGCCTGATACACAATGCATCTACGCATGCACATACCCAAATAGAATGACCAACCAGTAGATGCAGCAGGAAAGCAGGCTCATCCCACCTTTCTTTGTAAACCTATGTAAACAATATAAAACATCCAATTTTCTTAAAAATTGATTCAAAAGAAATAGCACCACAGGTTAATTCGGCTAAAAAGCACAGCTCACAGTTATCACTTAATGCTGTTACAAGGCTCTATCTCCATAGCGTTTCTCTTTTACTATCCTCAAGAAACCGCCCCAAAAGCAGCCGCGAAGATCGCACTCTAAAAAGCGCTGAGGTCTACTGTCTGTCAACGGATCAAGCCGTCTTCATTGTGTTACATTTTTTAGTATTGGTACAAAACCTAACTCAAAAACAGATCTCCATTCAAAAATCATTTGCTTCATGTTTACCAAGCAAGTCACCGACTCCAAACCCTATCAGTGGTTTGATGAACGACTAGAGATTCAGGCACTCGCCGATGACATCTCAAGTAAGTACGTTCCCCCTCATGTCAATATCTTCTACTGCCTTGGTGGTATTACGCTCACTTGCTTCATCATCCAGTTCGCAACTGGATTTGCAATGACGTTTTACTACAAGCCTACCGTGACTGACGCTTTCGCTTCAGTGCAGTATTTAATGACCGACGTCAATTTTGGCTGGCTTATCCGCTCCGTTCACCGCTGGTCTGCCAGCATGATGGTGCTTGTCATGATCCTGCACGTCTTCCGTGTATATCTCACAGGTGGCTTCAAAAAGCCTCGCGAGCTAACTTGGGTCACTGGTGTCATCCTTGCAGTAATCACCGTTTCCTTCGGCGTAACTGGCTACTCCCTCCCTTGGGATCAAGTCGGCTATTGGGCTGTAAAGATTGTATCTGGTGTGCCTAGTGCAATTCCCGTTGTTGGTGGCACAATCGTAGAGCTAATGCGCGGTAGCGAAAGTGTCGGCCAAGCGACACTCACTCGCTTCTACAGCCTCCACACCTTCGTCTTGCCTTGGTTTATTGCGGTCTTCATGCTGCTCCACTTCATCATGATTCGTAAGCAAGGCATCTCTGGTCCCTTGTAAACTGCGCTTAGTCAGTCGCTGCGGTGAGCATAAGGTCCTCTCTTAGTAGGTTCTCTATCCCTCACCGCAAGTAGAATTTACTAGCCAATGGTTTCAAATCTTCTATCCTTCGTTAAGGCTCTGTTAGATGGACGGCGACCTAGGCTAGACTGAGCATTAGCCGTTGGTGTCATTATTTTAGGAAGTCTATAAATGTCAATCCTCAAGAAGCCAGACCTCAGCGATCCAATGCTGAGAGAGAAGCTTAAGAAGGGCATGGGCCACAACTACTACGGTGAGCCTGCTTGGCCTAACGATCTTCTCTACGTTTTCCCTGTTGTAATCATGGGTTCTATCGCATGCTGCGTAGCCCTTGCAGTGCTAGATCCTGCTTTGGTTGGTGAGCCTGCTAATCCTTTCGCAACCCCTCTGGAAATTTTGCCTGAGTGGTACCTATATCCCACATTCCAAATGCTTCGGGTATTGCCTAACAAGCTTCTAGGCATTGCTGCGATGACGGCCATCCCTTTAGGGTTGATTTTAGTTCCATTCATCGAAAACGTTAATAAGTTTCAAAATCCATTCCGCCGTCCGATTGCAACTGCTGTGTTTTTGTTTGGCACTGTGGCAACCCTCTGGTTGGGTATTGGAGCTACCTTCCCAATTGATGAGTCACTGACACTTGGCCTTTTCTAATAGGCCTCTCTGACAAGATGCTTGAGTAAAGTATCGTTTTTGTCTTTACTCGCTTTGACTTATCAGCGTAAATAAGGTTCTAAGCCGTCTGAAATTTAAAATTTCAGACGGCTTTCAGTATTTACCGTATTTCGTTCCGGATACACAAGCTAGCATTATGAACCCAATAAGGTGATCCTACGTAAAAGCTATCCGTATAATGCTGAACCGAGCCTTTGCCTATCTCAAAATATCTAGATGAGCTGTAAGCGCATCTACGCTGTTGTACCCATCCTTAAAAAATCAGTTGGGAATAAAACTGATTCAACAGCCGAAAAACTATGTTGAATGAAACGGTCAGACATGATACAGAGAGTTAGGCAACAGGAACGGATTGAGAGAGAGGAGAATGGGCGTCTGGTAGAGCACTTAGACAATCACGCCGATTTAAATCAAAGGTCTTATTTACTAGTTGGCAGTCGCTTGGAGGCATTAGCGACTGTCCAAAAGTGGTTTCATAATTTGTTGAATCAGAGTCAGAGCCCTACTTCAACGCCCCCCGTGTGGGTTGGCGAGTCTTTTGACGAATTGAACCTAGCGCTAGCCGAGGGATTCACAAATGCTGTCCGCCATGCCCATGCAAATCTTCCCAGTAGTACGCCGATTGTGATTGAAGGCTGGGTACAGTGTCGTCGGATAGAGATTCGGATTTTTGATCAGGGTGAACCGTTCGACCCTGATAGCTTAGTTGAACCTCAGCCAGGAACATTACGTGAGGGCGGATACGGTTGGTTTTTACTGAGACGATTAGTAGATGAGGCAACCTATGAAAGCGCCCAGCCAGAATTTCTTATAAAAAGATTGTTTGCTTCAGAATCTGTCCACTCTATACATACCTACGTGACCTCTAGCCACGCAGATATAGAGCGGATATGCAACTGTTTGAAGCTAGTGAAAATAGCTTAGTTTTATCGGCTTTAGTCTCCAGGCTCTTCGGTAGTGCACGTAGTCTATCGAATGATTCAAAGCCCACAAACACTAAGCCATGACAAAAACTGCGCTCATCACAGGTATTACAGGGCAAGATGGCTATTATCTTAGTCAGCTATTGCTGAGCAAAGGCTATCGAGTGGTGGGATTGATTCCACCAGGACGAAGGAAAAGCACTCGAAAGCTAGAAGATCTAAGAGATAAGGTAGATATTGTAACGGTTGATTTAACTGATGTAGCAAGGCTGACAGATGCAGTTGAACAGCTACAGCCACACGAAATCTACAATCTGGCAGCACCTAGTTTTGTGCCCAAATCTTGGGAAGATCCGCTCGGCACGCTAGATCTGGTCACCGGAACAGCCACACGCCTTTTAGATGCAACCCGTGAGCTAGGTTTGCAAACGCGATTTTATCAAGCGAGTTCTTCTGAAATCTTTGGCGATGTGCTGTCGGCACCACAAACGGTCGAGACCTCTTTTAGGCCGAAAAATCCCTACGGGGCAGCTAAGCTACATGCTCATTGGACAATGGTGCATCACCGTGATCGCTATAACCTGTTTGCATGCAGCGGCATCTTGTATAACCATGAATCCCCTAGGCGTCCACCTCAGTTCGTCACGCGTAAAATCTCTCTCACGGCGGCGGCAATAAAACTGGGGATGGTTAAAAAACTATCCATTGGGAACTTATTCGCGAAGCGCGATTGGGGATTTGCAGGGGATCACGTGGAGGCCATGTGGCGGATGCTGCAAGCCAATGAGGCCGAAGATTACGTCATCGGTACCGGCATTTTACATACGGTACAACACTTAGTCGCAACAGCCTTTGACTGCGTGGGCCTAAATTGGGAAAAGTATGTAGAAACAGATCCAAGTTTGGTCAGAGAAGATGAGCACTTTCAACTGGTGGCCAACCCAGCGAAGGCTAAGCAAAATTTGGGTTGGGAGCCCAAAGTAACCTTTGAGCAGTTGGTCGATTTAATGGTGAGATCAGATTTAGAGAAATTGGACAAGGGTGCGATCGCACCCCCAGGTACGGGTGATCGCGCTAAACCTGAAACATCTCAACCTGCTCCTCTGAGTAGCTTTAGAGCAACAGCAGTCTCCACGTCAGTATCGCCTCAAGGCAATTCCAGTAGCCAGTCATCTTCTAAAGCAGTGCCTGTCTAAAACAAAAATCTTCAAAGCAGTAAGGAAATAATAGACAGCATGAAACACGCATTCGTTTTTATCGAGGTATTCGGATGTGAAGGTGGCATTCAGTCATATATCAAAGATATTTTGAAGGGCTACAACCAACTCGCAAACCAGACATCTGAACAAAACGGAACTGAACAAAAGAAACCCGAACCAGAAAACTCTATGCGAGCAGAGGTTTTCCTCCTAAGAGATCCTGAGATGGAGCATTCACTTCGGGGCGGACATCTTAGCTACCGCTACTTTAAACAAGACCCACCGTGGGTAGATCGCATTAGGTTTACGCTCTCATTAGCGGCTTACCTCATTCGCCAGCGCCCGAGTCATATTTTCTGCGGGCACATCAATTTGGCGGTAATGGTGCATCAGTTGTGCCGTATCACCAGGATTCCTTACACCGTACTGACCTACGGAAAAGAAGTATGGGATGAACTCACGCCCAGAGAGCAAATGGCCCTCAATCATGCCGAACGGATCTGGACTATCAGCCGATACAGTCGTGACTTGGCGCATAAAACCAACCACATACCCAAGTCAAAGTTCGATATGCTGCCTTGTGTCGTTGACGGCAGTCTCTTTACGCCTGGCCCTGCGCGCGCTTGCTTAACTGAGCGCTATCAGCTTCAACAGTCAAAAGTGCTGATGACGGTAGCAAGGCTATGGCCAGGAGATATATACAAAGGTGTAGATGTTACGATTCGCGCGCTCCCAAAGATCATTCAGGCGTGTCCAAACGTAAAGTATGTGGTGATTGGCAGAGGCGATGACCAGCCTAGACTCGCAGCACTAGCCAGCGCCTTAGGCGTTGCTGATCGCGTCGTATTTGCAGGATTTGTGCCTGACGAGGAACTGATAGACCACTACCGGCTAGCAGATGTGTATGTCATGCCGTCTAAAGAAGGGTTTGGCATTGTGTATTTGGAGGCGATGGCTTGCGGGGTGCCGGTAATTGCCGGTGATGATGATGGCTCTGCAGATCCGCTACAAGATGGGCGTGTGGGCTGGCAAGTTCCCCACCGTGACCCGGATGCAGTAGCAGCGGCCTGTATCGAGGCATTAAGCAGCAAAGACCAACGCTGCGATGGAGAGTGGTTAAGACAAGAAAGCTTAGCAAGTTTTAGTGCACCTGCGTTGGTTAGCCGTTTAGCAACGCTATTGCACATTGATGAGAAATAAAGCCAGAAGCATAAAGCCCAAAGCATAAAGCTGGAATGGTGGGACAAGAGCGTAGAGTACGGTTTTGCCAACTTTGCGCAAACCGAGTCCAGCAGTAGGATGGAAGCAAGCACCTCTCACTAGCGAGGCAACATCCATGAATCAAAATTTTAATCAGCTACAGATTCGCTTCCCAAGCTTGGGCTGCTGGCTATTTGTATTAGGCATCGCTTGGCTGTTAGGTGCAATTGGCCTAAGTGGAATTATCAAATCTATCGCAGCGCTGGTGCTATTTGTAACGATTGCGCCTGTACTGGTCTTTTTTGGGCTGCAGTTTTGGCTAAAGCGCAATTTAGTGAATGGTCATTGCCCTGTGTGCGAACAAACTTTGACAGGGCTCAAAAACGCCAACTTGGTCTGCCCGAACTGCGCAACTGAGCTATCGGTTACGGCAGAAGGATTTGAACGTACAGCCGCCGAGGGTGTGATTGATATACAGGCAGTCGATATTCAGGCGAGCGCAGTGAACGTGGATACAACATCTAGCGAGGCAACTGTCATTGACGTAGAAGTGCAACGCTTACCTGAGGCAGAATAAGTCCCTAAGGATCATCAATGCCTGCTTGGCATCAATTCATGACGCCTGGGATGGTTACTGAGTAATGGATAGCGTGTAGGGATGGCTTTCACCCTTGCGATCGCCAATGAACACCCGATACTGCCCTTGATTCAACAAGCCTGGTGCCTGGATAACACCGCCATCATAATTGTGTGCAAACACACATTCTCGAAAACCGTTAGGCCCCGTAATAAGAAGCGTATAGTCTCCTTCACCTTCCACCGCAAAGCTTAAGGACGCAAACATTTCAGTCACACTAATTGTTTGGCCTGCCGAGCGGTCAATGTTGCCACACACAGAGCTTTCACGCCCACCCGATACACCTGTCATCTCAAGGGGACCCGTCAGAGGCGTATGCGCTACAGGCCGTTGTGCCGATACGGCTGAGCTGACAGATAGCGCGGCCGTTGCCGCAAAGAATAGAGCAGTGAAGCATCGCATAGTGAACACCTTAGAAAAGAAAGGATGCATTGAATGGTTTGATCCTAGCCTTGCCCAATTAGTGCTGGTTAGTAATGCTGTGACAGTTCGCCAAATGGTGAGCCTAAACCATATAGAGAACCAGCAATATCGAGACCTGGCCAACAAGCAACTTGACAATCAAGCAACTTGACAATCAGGGAACTAGCCAAGAGGGAACTGGCCAAGAGAGAACTGGCCAAGAGAGAACTGGCCAAGAGGGAACTGGCAAACACCTCTCTTCGGCAGAGGTGTCTAAGAAAACGGCTCATCTTCATGCTGTAGCGTATTGAGATACTCTGTCTGAAAGACTATTTTTATCTCAATGCCTAACTCAAAACTCGCTTGTCCCTGGTTTTGATTTTGGGTTTAGTATTTTTGGTCTTAGCTTGCCTATGCAAAGAACTCGACTCAACACTCTATTTAATCAAATTGTCTTGAAGTTCCGACAGTGGGTTTTTAACCCTTGGCGACGACTGTCACTTGTTCTCCTCAGTTTGCTGTTTGGCAACTTCTTTGCAACAGCAATCTCTGCCACAGCCGGGCAAACAGCGAAGCTAGATGTGACTATTTCAGCCTTCTTAGTAATCGGCGTAGAGCTTATTAGCTGGCTATACTACCGTTTCACGCCTCGTAGAGAGCAAACCAATGCCATCACTCAGCAGCTCACCAATACCGACGCAGAATTACCAGTTGGGTTAGAGACTGGGCCCATCAGGTCGCGCTCTACCCTAGCCGAATCACTCAATGCTTTTAAGCTCGGAATGATTTACGGACTGTTTGTCGAAGCTTTCAAGCTGGGCAGCTAAATGCAACCCAGCTTGAAAGCCTGAGCTTGCATCTTTAAGACCTGAGGTTTCATAGGAATTAGAGACTTTTGAAAGTAGCGCCAACAAATAACGAGAGCGCACCTCAATTGCGCTCCAATCGCCCCTAGCAACCTCTTGTGCAGGGAATAAAGCTGTAGAGAGCCCCACAGCTACTGCACCTGCAGCAATGAGTTTGGGCGCACTTTCAATCGTTACCCCTCCAGTTGGCACAAGCGGAATGGGCCCTAGCGGCCCTAGCAAACTACGAATGTAAGCACCGTTACCTAGCGCAGAAATTGGAAACACCTTCACACCACTTGCCCCTGCGCGCCAAGCAGAAATGACTTCTGTTGGCGTCATGGCCCCAGCCACTAAAGGAACGCCTTGCGTACTGGCTGAGCGAATCAGCAAATGATCGGTGTGGGGAGTAAAACAAAACTGAGCGCCAGCTGCCAGCGCACTGTTCAAATCTTCCAAGGTCAGGATGCTGCCAGCACCAATCACGCAGTGAGGCAACGCCTGACGAACAGCCGCCATCATTTGTGAGGGCTCGGCGTTGTTATTCCAGGTGATTTCTATAAGACGAAAGCCACCTGCGGCAACAGCCCTGGACATCGCCAGGCCAACCCCCAAAGAAGGTGCTCTAATAATGGCGATCACCTGATGCGCCGCTAACAGCGATCGCCAACCATCACGCACCGCATACAGTTTATTCACGCAGCTCACCTAATCATATGGCCCAATCATACGGCCCACCTAAGCCAATCGCTTTCTTAAAGAAGCGGCCCGACGCTTCGCCGTTTCATTAGCAGGCTCAGATGCTAGAGATTTTTCGTAGGTTTCTAGCGCCTGTGGCATCAGCTGCTTACGCTCATAAGCATGGGCAAGGTTATTTAGAGCCGTTACATACCCAGGACTAATTTTCAGTGCCTCATTATATTGCCGAATAGCCGCATCGAACTGCTCTTGGGCAAAGTAAGCATACCCGAGCGCATTATGTACCAATACAGCGTTTTCAGACTCCTCTGGGGCAAGCTCTTTTAGAGCCTTTTTAAGATAGATCGTTGCCTGCGCGTAGAGCTTTTTATCTAGTAAAATGCTGCCCAGCTCATAATATTCAACAGCACTGCCCTTCTGATTCGTTAGCTTCGTTTGCAAATCGGAAAGCGTCTTTTCCACCCGGCGGGTCACCCAAACCTGACGCACCACAAATATAGCTGAAACGCCCAAAAGCGCTAGCAAAATTCCTAAATAAACAACCAAGTAGTTGCCATTTTCCATAGGTCGTCGCTGCTCAATCCATGTTTTTCTACGCTGGATTTATTTTATAGCAGTGGACTCAGCCTATCGAGCAAAGCCTCACAAAACGCAGCATCTTTATCGCTGTCACTTTGACTGTCTTCTAAAGGACCAGTTGGATAGAAAGTCAGTCAGGCAAAAAGTCAAATCGGACGGAGAGTCAATCGACCAAGAATCCATCGGCCCAAGAATCCATCGGCTAGAGCATCAGTTGGCCAGAGCATCAGTTGGCTGAAAAGCCGGTGAAAGATCAATAAATTGAGTTGCTTCTGAAGGCAGGCCCCAGTAGGCCGCACGGGCTTGCAGCCAACCTTCCTCATACCAATGGCGTAGGGCTTGGTTTATTTCAGACTTGAGGGAATGGTACTGGGTGCCTTTAGGCATTGCGATCGCCAAGGGCTCGGCCGAAATGATGCTCGGTAATATTCGATACTCAACACCATCAGCGCCAACACCATCAGCACTAACATCATCAGTCTCAAAGCCAGCAACAGTCCAGCCAGCTAGCACAGATACATCACCAGCAAAGGCATCCACTGCACCCTCAGCCAGGAGGGCTTGCCCCTCCTGATAAGAAGAAACACCAAATAGACTAGCACCGGGAAGAACATAGCGAACTCGGGGGACAGTACTCGATCCTTCTAACAGCGCAATCTTCGCAAGCGCCAGATCTCGGAGGGTTTGGAGATGAGATTGCTGAGTA
This sequence comes from Cyanobacteria bacterium P01_D01_bin.105, assembly GCA_039025345.1. Lineage (GTDB taxonomy): Bacteria > Cyanobacteriota > Cyanobacteriia > Phormidesmidales > Phormidesmidaceae > Phormidesmis. Next base: position 77,382 of record JBCCOO010000001.1, read on the forward strand.
ATGAAAGCCGCACCATCTAAATAGTAAGGATCACTGAAGCTAATCAAGCGACGGCGAGCAGGCGTGATGGTTAAAGCAGCAATTGCAATATCTACATCGCCTTCTAGCAATGCACTCAGCCTGTCCACATTCGCAACAGGGACAAGCTTCACAGCCGTGCGATCACCCAGCAACACCTCTGCTAAGCGCTCGGCAATATCAATTTCAAACCCAGCCAAACTACCATTAGCGTCTACAAACCCTAAAGGCGAACGGTTACTTTTCACACCGACAGTGATGTATCCGCGATCGCGGATTTCCGACAGCTCTGCCGCCTGCACCCTAAGCTCAGAAGAAGGCACACCGACAAAAGGCACAAAAATTGGGGGTAACAACAGCTGTGCTCCCCCAATCAAAGTCAATCGCAAAATCAGTTGTGTCAGAAAAGACTTCACTGCCAATGACATCTGCCTAACAACGGCATTACTTACTGCTTGCTGCCTCAACCACTTTTGCAAAGCTCTCCGGATTTAGCACCGCTAGTTGAGCCAACATCTTACGATTTATTTCAATATTCGACCTCTTCAGATCACCCATCAAACGGCTGTAGGTAGTGCCATTGAGACGAGCTGCTGCGTTTATACGCGTAATCCACAAGCGGCGAAAATCACGCTTTTTACGACGTCTGTCACGATAGGCATTGCGTAGGGCCTTCATGACCTGCTGGTTTGCAGTACGAAATAGCTTAGAGTGAGAACCCCGGAAGCCTTTAGCCAGCTTAAGAACTTTCTTGCGGCGTTTGCGAGCAACATTACCGCGCTTAACACGTGCCATTATCTAGTTTTCCTTGTTGGTTGAATCTGTTTTTGAACCTTTTTTTGCATACCCTTACGGACTCCCTACAAACTCATCAGCAGAACTTAGTTCTCATAGAGGCTGCCTTTAAAAGTAATGTCTTCGAAAAATTTTGGAAGTCCTTGTAAAAAGCCAGAGCAGCTTTACAAGTAAGGCATCATCAGTTTTACATTTGGCACATCAGTTTCGTGAACTGTTGTAACCTTACCGAGCTTTTGCTTGCGGTCTTCATCTTTACGTTCCAAAAGATGGCTTTTGAAAGCTTTACGGCGCATAATTTTGCCACTTCCGCTCTTACGAAATCGCTTAGCAGCGGCGCGGCGAGTTTTTAGCTTAGGCATAGAACTTGCTGGGAGGTTTTATTGAAAATGTTGTTTGGAATGGATGAAAGCTGATAGCTATCAACAGCAGTAGTCGCTAACGGAGATTGCCTCTGTAGATATTGCGAGTGCTCCTGCTTCGCAGTCTTTAATAGTACTACTCTCGCATAGGCATGACAAGGTAATTCAATACAATCCATGGAACGGATTCGATGAAGTCACTTTTCAATAGCACTGCCATTCGGCGAATGTCTGTCAGAATAAGGCTTGCAAAAGTGTAGATAATCATCATCTCATTACGCCCATGACTTTCTCTAACCAAAGCACTGCGCTGATTCAAGCCCTTGAAAATGCCTCAGCGCTTAAAATCATCAGCGGCCTTACGAATCTTAATCATCAAAATGTGTCAGACGTTGTCCGGGCCGCACAGCAAGGAGGTGCAACTTTCGTCGATATTGCCGCCGATGCGGAGCTTGTACGGTTAGTTCGCAACCTCATTGATTTACCCATTTGTGTCTCGGCAGTAGATCCCTCAAAATTTGTCAGTGCTGTCGCTGCAGGCGCTGATCTGGTCGAAATTGGAAACTTTGACGCCTTTTACGCCCAGGGCCGTCGGTTCGAGGGGCCAGAAGTATTAGCGCTCACCCAAGAAACGCGAGCTTTACTCCCGGAGGTCACCCTATCGGTCACAGTCCCCCATATCTTGACACTGGATACTCAAGTTCAGCTTGCGGAAGCCCTTGTCAGTGCAGGAGCAGACATTATTCAAACGGAAGGGGGCACCAGCAGCACACCTAGCCACAGCGGCACCCTAGGTCTGATTGAGAAAGCGGCCCCTACCTTGGCAGCGGCCCATGCTATCTCGCGTGCAGTTACGGTTCCTGTATTGTGCGCATCAGGAATTACGGATGTCACAGCGCCTATGGCACTGTCCGCCGGAGCAGCAGGCGTCGGCGTGGGGTCTGCTGTACATAAGCTCAATGATCCGCTAGCAATGGTGGCAGTCGTCCGTAGCTTGGCCGAAGCGATGCAGACCGTAAAGACAAAGATTGCGGTTCAGTAGTCTGTTCGGGCACCTGTGAGTCGCTGTCAATCAACTAAGGTCAGACTCTATTGATGGCGACATGCCTCAGCACCAGGTTTCAATCTTAAGTTTGAACTTATGGGTTCACTGGCCGGTAGGTTCACTGACCGGTGGGTTCACTCGTGAGATTGAAACCCGGTGAGTGTGACCAGTCATGATTATTTATGATTTTTGCGATCGCACATACGCCTGCAATACCTCAATCGTGAAAATAGGCTGAAAATTCAGGCCTGCTTTCGCATACAGCTCACTGCCGCCCTGCTGTCTATCGACTAGAGCCAAAATATCCTTCACGACGTAACCTGCACTTTGCAATCGTTCTACGGCTTTCATCGCAGAAGCCCCTGTTGTCACAACATCCTCTAGCACAGTGATACGGCTACCCTGTGGCAACTCGGGCCCTTCAATGTAGGCACGCGTTCCATGCCCTTTTGCCTCCTTGCGAATGATCAGGGGCGTCACCGGTTTATTCTCATACGCACCTGCGATGCTGACGGCGCTCACCATCGGATCTGCACCAAGAGTTAATCCACCCACACCAACTGTGCCAGAAGGCAACATATCCAATAGCAGCCGAGCAACCATGAGCGCCCCTTCAGCATGGAGGGTAACCTGCTTACCGTTGATGTAGTAAGTACTCTTTTTGCCAGAAGACAGCGTGAAGTCCCCCTCTTTATAAGCAACGTCACAGATAAGATTGAGCAGCGCTGTGCGAACTAAGCCTAAGTTAGCAGTGGGCAAATCGGTCAAAGGAATCGTCATAGTTCTAGCGGGTGCTCTTTTGCGTACTATTCGTCTGCGTAATATTCACAGACTGTCTCTGTGCTTCGCTAGTGTATCGGGTATCTGCGATACGGGTAAGCTGAGGTTAAACGTTGTGGACGCCACCTTTTGAGGAACACCAATAATGGCTATTAAATTTGAGCGCAGCCTAAAGCGGATAGCACTGGGCACACTATTCGGCACTGTAGGTATGATCGGGCTAACCGCGCATCTGGCTCCGTCCGCCCACGCCCAGCAAACTGTCTTAGACGCGGTAGAAGACATTGCAAGTCGGCGCTCTGGCAACTATTACGGTAGTCGCTCTTCATTTAGCCAAATCCAATTCCTCACAGGCATTGGCGGCTTTCCAGAACACCGCCTGAACAAAGATGCTGAAGCCCTCGGGGAAGCCTATCAAGAACTCATGTTTTTACAAACTCAAACGACACCAACCGTTCGCGTTCCTGACCTACCAAACCCTTACACAACTTCTGTACAGCTTTTGCCAACTTCGCAATTTAATAGCCGTGTCATCGGCAGTGAGCTTAACTTCGAGCCGTTGCCTCGTCGGTAAGTTGCCTCGTCGAGAATAATAGAGGTCTGTGTGACCTATAAAAGCGGATGGGCTTGGTCAAGCCCATCCGCTTTTATTTTCTGTCGGCTCCATTATGTACGCCAACAGGCTTATGTACTCCAATAGGCTCACTTAAGGCCCAAACTACCAAAAGCGTGAGTCACTCGAACCACAAGCGGCAACCTGCTCATCACAAACAGCCAGGAAAGGCAAGCTAATAGCTAATATTATTCAAAAGATATCCAGGGTGCAGGAGTTGAACCTGCCTAAGGCGAATTATGAGTTCGCTGCCTAATCCGCTCGGCCAACCCTGGGAGTGGTTGATAATATACTATCTTGGCTGAGGAATCAGCCACCCAAAAGTACTCTAAAGATTTTTCTGTTGGGAATCTACGGTAGAAGTGCTGTATCAAATACAGTTGATATCAGGTACACTTCCCAGCAAATTCTTTTACTGAATAGCTCTGTTTAACCTTTTTGCTAAATAGCCCAGTCTTCGCTATGAGAATCAATCCGGCTGTCGCTTTCACACTCATACTGCTAACACTCATGTTTGGTGCGGGCATTGTGAGTTCTTCATGGGGATATGCGCTGGGCCGGCAAGCGCTGACAGGTGTACGCCAACCAGAAACCCGCCCATCCAATGCGGCAGCCGCCAACCGGACAGGTGAGGCAAACAGCAAACTGAAGCTTTTGGATGAGGCCAAAATTATTAAGGATGTGGAAAAACGGATTGATGGTGGTAGCTAGGGATTCTTTATTTTCCGCTTAGCATTTGACCTTATGGTTTTGCCGATCTTGCAGATTGCACAGTTACCGCTATCAGGGCCACAGATTACAGCTAGATTGCTGTCGGTAGTCATGCTGATCGGGCTGAATGCTTTTTTTGTGACGGTAGAGTTTTCGATTGTGTCTGTTAGGCGATCGCGCATCGATCAGCTCGTCTCAGCGGGTGACACCCAAGCTCAAACCGTTCAAAAGCTCCAACGTCAGCTCAGCAACCTACTCTCCACTACGCAGCTGGGGATCACCCTGTCCAGTCTAGCCCTCGGTTGGATTGGAGAGCACACCATGGCAGCACTCATTTTGCACTGGTTCGGCGAGCTGCCAAACTGGCTACCTATCTCGGCACAAGCGAGTCAGTTTCTATCGCATTCTGTTGCCCTGCCTCTATCCTTCCTTCTCTTGGCCTATCTACAAATCGTGTTAGGAGAGCTATGTCCCAAGTCAGTTGCCCTCATCTACCCTGAAAAAATCGCTCGCGTTCTGGGGCCGCCAAGCCTAACCATTGCCCAAATGCTCAACCCCTTGGTGTGGCTACTGAACCAGTCCACCCAGCTTCTGCTAACGCTAGCAGGCATTGAACATAGCCAACCCTACCAACATGGGCAAGTCACCCCAGATGAACTTAGACTGCTCATTACAACGGACAACGAAATTCCTGAGTTACAAAAGGCAGAACGAGAGATCCTCAGTAACGTGTTTGAGTTTCGTGGCGCTACCGTAGAAGAAATTATGGTACCGAGAACGAGCATCTCCGCATTGCCCGAAACGGCTACCTTCCAGGCATTACTCAATGAAATCACTGTGTCAGGACATTCTCGCTATCCAATTATGGGAGAGTCTCTAGACAACATTCTTGGCATTATTCATTTTAACGATCTGGCGATGCCGCTCTCCAAAGGCGAATTGCATCCAGAAACGCTGTTAGCGAAGTGGTTGCTGCCGGCCAAAGTCGTTCCAGAATCGATGCCTTTAAATGAGCTCCTAACTCAAATGCAGCAATCTGCCAGAGAAATGGTGATTGTGGTGGATTCGTATGGCGGAACTGCGGGGCTAGTGACCCTACGAGATTTAACGGCTGAAATCATTGGAGAGACACAGTCGAATTCATCAGAAGTACAGGCCTTACAGAAAGACAGCCATACAGTAATTTTCCCGGCTCAGACTGACTTAGAAGATGTGAACGAGCGGCTTAACTTAGCGTTGCCAACCAGTGATGACTATCTAACTTTGGGCGGATTTGTAATCTTTGAGATGCAAAAGATCCCGCGTATTAATGAACAGCTCATCTACCAAAAATCAGACGATGATTTGATATTCACCATTGTCTCTGCAGAAGGCCCGAAACTCAATAAGATTCAGATCCATAGTCCTACGCGGACACTCAGCTTGATCAATGCATTAACGCCCGTCGCCGTGAGGAAAGGCAACCGGTAACAGCCTATAGTACAAGCTATGTGATGAGAGCGCTTTGGAATGAGAGCGCTTTGGAATGACTGCACTACAGTAGACAGTGATCAAGCTGTCTTGAGAGAAGTAGCATACAACCGTTTCTCACCCTTATCTTAGGGAGAAGATGCTCTACTGAGCACTAAAACGCACTCTTCTAGTCCCAACATTTTAGCTCCAAAATTTTGATTCTAAAAGAAGTCTTCTAACAGAGCGACGTCTCTGATGCGCTTCGGCAACTACTTATCTCTCTAGAAACAGCTCCTTAAATGTCTGTAATGTTTATTAGGATATCTATAGTACTGTTTACATAGCCGACAGTTTTCAGTAGGCATACTGCTGGACTTTTGGAGGATAAGCCAAAAAAGACCACAGCAAAGCTACTAATTGAGGTGTGAGACCGTGAACAACTTACCGCCCGAGTCTAAAAATGTCCAGACAGAAAATAAGACTATGCCAAAAAATAGGAATAGCTTAGAACCTGTAAAAGTGGGGGTTATTGGCATTGGCAACATGGGTCAGCACCATGCCCGCGTACTGTCGCGGCTGAAAAACGTTCAGCTTGTAGGCGTATCAGATGTGAACGTGGAACGGGGGCTAGAAACAGCCAGCAAGTATCAGGTCAACTATTTTGAAGAGTACCAAGAGCTACTCAAGCATGTGGATGCGGTTTGCGTGGCCGTCCCGACGAGACTGCATCATTCTGTTGGCATGACTTGTTTGCTTGCTGGCGTACACGTATTGATTGAAAAGCCTATTGCCGCAAGTATTGCAGAAGCGGAATCACTGGTAAATGCAGCAGCAGATACAAAATGTATCTTACAAGTGGGCCACATTGAGCGATTTAATCCAGCCTTTAAGGAACTACACAACGTATTAAAAACGGAGGAAGTGCTCGCCATTGAAGCGCGGCGAATGAGCCCTTACTCTAAGCGAGCCAACGATGTATCGGTAGTGCTGGATTTGATGATCCACGACATTGATTTAATTTTGGAATTAGCTAACTCGCCAGTGGCAAAACTGACAGCGAGTGGTAGCAAAGGCACCGATTCCCCCTACTTGGACTACGTCACAGCAACTTTGGGCTTTGCCAACGGCATTGTGGCAACAGTCACGGCAAGTAAGGTAACGCATCGAAAAATCAGAATGATTTCAGCGCACTGTCGAAATTCGCTTACCGAGGCAGATTTTTTAAATAACAAAATCGAAATTCACCGGCAAACGACAGAAAACTGCATGGCCGATTACGGTCAAGTCATGTATCGGCAAGATGGCCTAATCGAACAGGTATATACCAGTAATACGGAACCTCTGCACGCTGAGCTAGAGCATTTTGTGCAATGCGTGCGCGGCGGAGAAAAGCCCTCTGTTGGCGGCGAGCAGGCTTTAAAAGCACTGCGGCTAGCCAGCATCATTGAACAGATGGCCCTAGATGGTAAGGCTTGGAAGTCGTCAGAGGACTTAAGACTTGCGTTGGAACCAGTGAAAGCGGCCGCACGCAATTAGTGCTTACAGCTCAACTTAATAGTGCCTACAGCTCAACAACGTCAAATTCTTTCTCGCTACGCAGCATGGAGCGATCAACCGCAGAGAAGATTTGATTATGTGCTCTATCACTGCTGAGACAAGCAACGGCAAGTTTGGCAACACCAGGGCGTGGAATCGAACCTGAGACACTGGGATCGGCCGTCAAAACTTCTTGATCGGTAGCAGGTTGAGAAATGAGGCCACCGGGACGAATGACCGTGTAGGTAAGCGAGCTGGTGGCTAAGTAAGCCTCAGCCTGGGCCTTTTCTTTCAATACAGAGCCGAGGGTTTCTAATGCCTGTGGAGGGAGCGCGCAAGCACTATTGCCACTGCCAATAGAGCTGATGAGAATATATCGATTTGTCCCGGAGGCAATGGCGGCATCTATAAGGTTTTTGTTGCCTTCAAAGTCGGGTCGCGTACCGCTGTCGTTGGGAAGTCCACCAATAGAGCTGATAACAGCATCGGGGCTAGCCGCAGCGACCGCTCCTTTCATCTCATCGGCGTTCAGCGCATCTCCTCTCACAACGTTCACACCCATTGCTGTCAGCTCATCCACACTGATTTGATTGTGCGTTTGATGGCGTAACAGAGCGGTGACTTCGTAATTAGCAATAATCAGCCGTTTTGCCATTTCGCGACCAACGCCGCGGCTCGCACCAGCCAAAAAAATATGAGTCATATCGTGAGAAAACCCCTGCTTTCTAAGCGTTTATGCCTAAAGTTTACTTTTCTAAGTGCTCACTGTTGAGTCTACAGCGGCAAATCATAGGTATCACGGTTCTATGGTTGATATCTGTATTGATGATGGATGTCTGTGTTGGTGGATATCTGTCGATTGATAATAGAGACGCAAAACGCCTAGTTTAGTTCGGGTTATCCGCACTCGGGAAACAACCAACAAAGTTGAGGTGAAGTCTGTACAATCAAGGGTGAAGAACTGAGTCTGAGTAGCTTTTAATGATTCCAACCGTTATTGAGCAGTCTGGCCGTGGGGAACGAGCCTTTGACATCTATTCGCGCCTACTGAGAGAGCGCATTATTTTTCTGCACGGGCAAGTGACTGCCGACTCAATGAATCTGATCGTGGCTCAGATGCTTTTTTTAGAAGCAGAAGACCCTGAAAAAGATATTTATCTGTACATCAATTCTCCGGGTGGTTCTGTATCCGCAGGACTAGGTCTTTACGACACCATGAACCACATTCGCCCGGATGTCGCCACAATTTGTATGGGTTTGGCAGCAAGTATGGGGGCGTTTTTACTCAGCGCAGGGGCGCAGGGTAAGCGCATGATTTTGCCAAATGCGAGGGTCATGATCCACCAGCCGTCAGGCGGTGCGCAGGGGCAGGCGACCGATATCGAGATTCAGGCGAAAGAGATTTTGTATCTCAAGACCATGCTGAATCAAGCGATGGCAGACCATACGGGACAGCCCTTAGAAAAGATCAAAGAAGATACGGAGCGGGACTTCTTTATGTCACCGGAAGAAGCTGTTGAGTATGGCCTTGTGGATAAGGTCATTGATCGCCATGCAATTGGGTCTCGACCAACAGCAGTCAATTAGGAATGAAACTGACTAGGCAATAACCGGATACGGTTGATTCCCGGTAGGCAGGGGCGCAACATACTGCGCCCCTAGCGTCACAAACTGACACGGGCTATGTGGCGTATTAACCGTTTAGTCATCTTTATCAAAAGAGCATTCTACAGTGATGCTGAGATTGCTTTCGGCAGTGCCTTTCGTAACGTAAGGGACACCGGCTTCGCCACCGACACGAATGCCAAACTGCAGAGTCACTTTATCGACATTGCCGTGGGCCATATTTTTGAAGGCACTGAGGGTATGGGTGGTGTAGGTGCGGATGGTGCCTTCTATCGCTTTAAAGCTTTGAGCTGCGATCGCCGCGCTGCTGTTGCTACCACCACCGCTTGGGAAACCGACCATTCCTCGGGAGCCGCCACCAGAGCCCCAGCCTTTTTGACCGCGTCGAACTTCTTCCAGGCCAGAATCTGCAGCTGTATCATCCGTGGGGGCAACTTCCACATCGTCAGTTGATTCAATGTAAATTTCAGTGCCGTCTTCTAGCTGAATGGGAACAAGCTGTGCCATATAGATGCCCTCGAAGAATGAGTGAATAGAAAGTAGCTCATAGGTTGCCCAAAAAGCTTTTGATAAGCGTCAACTTATGTTGATATTTTCATCATTTAGTCTGGCTTCCTCTGGTTTTCTTCACTGCACAACTTACAAAATATTGTCTATAAGTAGAGAAGGTGGAAATTAGAAAACGCCACCGGTACAGAGCAGGCAAGAAAGGAAAGCAGAATCGTTTCTAACTGACTAACGCTCAACGATTCAGGCATAAAGGCCGACCGTGATTGAAGACTGGCCATTGAGAAAATTGATATTGAGAAGGCTGATATTAAAAAGGCTAATACTGGTTTATGGCTGATTTATACGCTAGCGAAGAAGCTCAACAAATATTGCAAATAGCAATCGCCAAAGAGACAGAATCTGGCGATCTCACGCGTACTCAGCTGGCTGAAATTGCAGCCGAGCTCAATATTGCACCTGAAACGCTGTGGTCAGCAGAACGGGAGTGGGTAGCACTACAGAGTGAATCATCCCAGCAGAGCATCTTCAATCAGCAGCGTAGACAAAACTTTCACCATCATGTCATTCGCTACGGCATTGTCAATACGTTTTTACTGCTCCTGAACCTACTGCTGTTCAACGGGGTGGGCATTGTAGGATTCGTTGCCATTACCTGGGGGGTGGCCTTAACACTACATGGCCTCAGAGCTTATCAAACCTCTGGCTATCGCTACCAAAAAGACTTTGAAATATGGCATCGCCGGCAGCAGGTCAAGCGGTCAGTCAGCAATTTCTTCAACCGCTTTCTAGGCGCTTGAGCATCTCCACTGCCAAGGATTCACAGGTTACGAACATTGTGTTAGCTGTCCGTATTGGCCCACCAAGACAATGAGTAGGGCACCGTCTCCTCGCTACCTGATTGTCTAACCACTCTAAGCTTGTAGCGATCGCGCTCAGGAATAGGAATAAAAATGTGCTCTAAGCTATCTTCTAAACTTACCGATGACCACACGCTGTCGCGAATGTCGTCTGAATCAGCAGGTAAAAGATAAAGGTCTAGATTGCTGAGCGATCGCCCTGTAAAGTCCTCACCCACATCAAAATATTCATCTGCAGAATTTAGCTCCACTAACCGCTCCCAAGTAAGCGTTGCACTGATATAACTCCCAGCTTTTAACGGTTGCTCAAACACATAGTCTTGAACGTCACCTCCTTGAACTTCTCCCCCTTGAGCATCAGTCCCCTCATCACCGACTGCACTATAGCTCCATCCAATCGCAGGAACGGAGCCTGGGCTCCACTGCCCGCCTACAAACTGCGTATAGGCTCTAAACGCGTTGAGATGGCCAACCCCTAGATCCTTATGGAGTGGAATCGACTGATCGCTGTAGGCATCGCTCTCCTTCCAACTACGTCCTCTCTCGTCGAGCAGCGTGCGGCTCATACCGAGCAAATTACCATCACCTGTATCTTGAAGCTTATCAGCAGAATTCAAGATGACAGACTTCATCACAAGAGGTTCGCGAGCATCTAGGCTCCAATTTTCTGCATTGCCGCGGAACTGGCGATCACCAAACTCTTGCAAAAGCGCCACCGTCGCGACCACATGAGGTGCCGCAAAGCTCGTTCCACTGCTCACGGTACGAGAGCCATCTGGCTCAAACATCTCAATATTGCTACCAGGCGCCACCAGACTAATAGAGCGCCGGGTGCCCACATTCGACTCTGGCTCAGGGCCATAATAAGACACACGAGCAGGTTCACTGCTGAGGTTGGCATAGTCTACTCGAACAAATTCACCGTCTATGCGCGTTGAATAAGCAACATTAATGGCATTGAAGTTGTCAGTTGGGATCGGAATACCACCACGACCTTGATTACCTGCAATCACGTACAGCAGCTTGTGCACACGCGACGACCAGTCAATACAGTGTGTGAGTAGGGCTTCTCCATCCAATAACGCATTGGGCCTAGGATCGCGGCTCAGCGGCTCACCAAAGCTAAAATTCATAGCCCTGACATCACCACTGTTTTGTAAGGCGACATGCTGAGCTGTAATGCACTCTTCCGGCTGACCTTTTGACTCTGACAAATCCCCTACTGCTGCCGCATATAGCCTTGCATTGGGGGCAACGCCTCTCAGCCACTTATCTCGACTGATCATCACGCTGGCCACATTGGCGGCATGGCCCTGCACAAAACCGTCTGAAACCGCTGGCCCATCGAGTTCAAACACTTGGCTCACGGCCATCGGCAACCCCGCAGGGACTTTATCTATACCGAACTGTCCGGGTCGACCAATCTCTACCTGGCCGATCGCAATTTTGTGTCCTGTCAAGGCATAGGGTTCTGCCTGTAAACGAAGGGCATCAATCCCGCTCGTATCAACAGAATCAGAAAGCGCTGCCGCCGGCAGGGCGATCGCGACACTCCACAAAAGAGGCTTGGCCACTGCACTCAAGCCCGAAAGGAACTGCTGATAAAAACGACGAGCTAGGGGGTTGGCCATAGGAAACGTGCTAAGTGAAAAGTGTATATAAAAGGCATTGAGCCAGTGCAACAAAGCAACTTTAGCTTACTTATTCAGCACCTAAGCACTTTGTTAACCGGTGTATCAGAGCCTTGGCAAAACTAAATTCCTGGCTGCGTTTAAGCAATATTTAGGCGATCTCAAGGCCAATCGAGCATGTGTGCAATCCCTTACAAGCTGCTTAAAGTTTTGTGATGAACCGGATAAATATTTTGTTACAATGGCTACACAATATAGATAGACCTTTCTCTATATCTAACTATTCACTACCGAGGAGGCAGTGCCCCTATGGCAAATACTCAGTCCAACAAATCTGTTGTCATTTCACCGTCGATTTTGTCTGCTGATTTTAGCCGCCTTGGTGAAGAAATCCGCGCAGTTGATGCAGCCGGTGCTGACTGGATTCACGTCGATGTGATGGACGGTCGCTTCGTACCTAACATCACCATTGGCCCCATGATTGTCGATGCGGTTCGCCAACATACCGACAAGCCGTTGGATGTCCATCTGATGATTGTAGAACCTGAAAAGTACGTTGAAGGCTTTGCCAAAGCGGGCGCAGATATCATCTCTGTACACTGTGAGCACAATGCCTCCCCTCACCTGCACCGCACGTTAGGTCAGATCAAAGAGCTGGGTAAGCAGGCAGGCGTTGTCCTCAACCCTGGCAGCAGCTTAGACATGATCGAGTACTGCTTAGAGCTGTGCGATCTCATTTTAATTATGAGTGTGAATCCTGGATTTGGCGGCCAGAGTTTTATTCCTGGTGTAGTGCCCAAAATTCAGAAACTCAGAGCAATGTGCAATGAGCGCGGCCTGGACCCTTGGATTGAAGTAGATGGTGGATTGAAAGCTCACAACACTTGGCAGGTGCTGGAAGCGGGTGCGAATGCGATCGTCGCTGGCTCTGCTGTCTTTAAAGCCGATGACTACGCCACAGCTATCCGCGACATTCGAAACAGCAAGCGCCCTGAGCGTGAGCTAGCGGTTGCGTAGTATTCATGCAACCGCATTAAACCCGCAATTAAACATTCAAGGCCGTTGTCATCAATGACAACGGCCTCTTTTTTTGGAGCGGGTTCTCCGCGCAAACCCAAGCAACCATACATAGCATCTTAGGAAACGGGCACCCTAATAGGTAGCTACGCCCACTGCATTGCTGCTATCTCCTCTATGCCGTCCATCGAAAAAAGAGTCGAAAAGATATTTGCAACCCGCCAAATTACCCGAACCGATCAGGCATTTTTAATGTCGGTATTTGCCAGTGGCAAAATCAGTCCTACAGATGAAGCACTTATCAACAAGATCTATGACGCCCTCAGTGCAGGTCGCCTTAGGGTTGTTGAATAGTGAGTCAACATAAATAAAAAGCCCATGACGAGGATTGAACTCGTGACCTCACCCTTACCAAGGGTGTGCTCTACCACTGAGCCACATGGGCAAGCTTTTGAGAAGCTATCTGAACGCCGCTTCTGCTAGTGAGATACCAAAACAAGAGCTGCGTAGATGGTGGGCCAGGCTGGATTCGAACCAGCGTAAGCATAGCTAGCGGATTTACAGTCCGCCCCCATTAACCACTCGGGCACTGACCCGCAACCATCTACGGCTTATAAAATGTAGCATACGATGCGTCCAGCTGAGCACCCGTTTTTAGTTAGCAGAGAGCGGCCCTCTGGCTATAAATTGCTGTTCTCTCAAGCTCCAAAAATCAACGACGAGGCAGACATAGCAAAGCCATATCCTTAGATAGGATTGGCTCAACCTTAAGCACCTGACGTCATGACCATATTTGATATTGAGACTGCTTTTGCTCACCGATCGAAAGCCATGAAGGCGCATCCACACCTACGATGAGGTGAACTTGCCAGTCGCACGCTAGCTGTTTGCACTCGCGCCATGCCATGCATGAGCTATCTGTTGCTAATTATTGGTTTCAGTCCAGTGGCAGCCCCTCACTCTTGTCTTGCATGATGCTGTAAATATCAATTTCTAGCGAAAGCTGATAAATTTCGCGCTTCGATAAGGCGGTGCGTTGAGCGAGTTGGCGACTAGCGTCGGTGCGGGAATGCCCTTGGGCCAGCAGATCGGTGAGCTGGGTGATGATTTCGGTCTTTGTAAGGGTTTCTGGTTGGGGAGAAGATGGCGCGATCGCAATCGTAAATTCGCCTTTGGGGGCAGTGGCTTGGTAGTGCAGGAGCGCATCTGCAATGGTGCCTCGCCAAAACTCTTCGTAGCGCTTTGTTAGCTCTCTGGCAAGCGTTATCTGATGGCTCGCTGAGAGCACTTGCTGAAGCTCACTGAGCGTTTTTAGGAGACGATGCGGACTTTCATAGATCACAACGGTGCGCAGTTCTGTCGCGAGAGCGCTCATCCTTGCTTTTCGTGCCTTGCCTTTCGCTGGCAAAAACCCTTCAAAGACAAAGCGATCGCTGGGCAAGCCCGCTGCAGAGATAGCCGCAATCACCGCTGAAGGCCCTGGAATTGGAACCACTGAGAGATCGGCCGCCACACAGGCGCAAACCAGCTCGTAACCAGGATCAGAAATTCCAGGCATGCCAGCATCAGAGACTAATGCGATCACCTCGCCTTTATTCAATCGTGCTATCAGCTGCGGGATACGCTGCTGCCTGTTGTGGTCGTGATAGCTGATTTGGGGCGTCGTAATTTGAAAATGCTGCAGGAGCTTGCCTGTATGCCGGGTATCTTCAGCCGCAATGACATCCGCACTTTTGAGAATACGGATGGCCCGAAGCGTTATATCTTCTAGGTTTCCAATAGGCGTACCGACCAGATAAAGCGTCCCAGGCTCAAGAGCGTGAGTGCCGGCAATAGTGTTAAGCGCATCGGACACGACAGCAGGCACGAGCTATCGAGCCAGGATAAGTGATCAGTAGGGGCAAAGAGCGCCCTATAGTAAGAATCCTATTTATTCAGTCAAAACCCTAATCCGCAGAGATCCCATATCGGGAGAAATTCTAATCCGCAGAGAGTCTATCGCAAAGACGCTGCCGCAGAGATCTTACCGCAGCCCTTACCACCCCCTCAACACTATGGAAGGTAATCACGGACTATTTATCGGCATGACAACCCTCGACTGCCTTTATCAGGCCGTCCATCCACCAGCGGCAGACGAGAAAGTCGTGGCAAGCCAAAATTTACTCGTCGCTGGCGGGCCTGCAACCAATGCGGCAGTTACGTTTGCCCAGATAGGGGGCTCAAAAGGCAATCAAGCCACCTTACTCTCGGCAGTTGGCATTCATCCAATGACAAGCTTGCTAAAAGAAGACTTACACACCTATGGGGTAACGCTTTCAGATTTAACCCCTGAAAGACGTCTGCCGCCACCGGTTTCTTCCATTGTGGTCACAGCAGACACGGGAGAACGGGCCGTCATTGCTAGTAATGCACTCGATATTCAGGTGGCGGCAAATACCTTAACACCTGATATTTTGCAGGGCGTTAACGTTATTCTCATTGATGGACATCAGATGGCTGTCAGCGCGCAAATAGCAGAACACGCCAAAGCGCAGCAAGTTCCGGTGGTCGTGGACGCAGGAAGCTGGAAGTCTGGGTTTGAAACGGTTCTAACAAATGCAGATGTCGTCATCGCTTCTGCGAACTTTTTTCCACCCGTGTGTCAAACCACCAATGACGTGTTTGCCTATCTAGAAAAGCTAGGAGTTCCTCAGATAGCCGTTACCAGAGGCAGTCAGCCAATTTTATATCGAGAAAACGGTACGGCAGGAGAAATCGCCGTGCCGAAGATTCGCGCAGTCGATACGTTGGGGGCAGGCGATATTTTTCATGGAGCATTCTGTCACTTTCATCTAGCGCATACGTTTGAAGAAGCCTTGCTAAAAGCTAGCCGAAGTGCATCATTCGCCTGCCAGTATTGGGGCACTCGAGACTGGACAAAGATTTATCGCATGGCAGACGACGAAGCAGACGAAGCATAAACAGCTATATCCGGCACACGCTATAGCTTCTGTCGAGTTAGTTAGGACATTAGCGATCAAGACATTAGTGATCGTTAGAAGCCTTTAGCAACAGCAACTAACTCGACTAGCTATCGACGTAGGCCTTACCTTCTCGCAGAGTATGCATGCCTCGATGACTATACAGGTGGAAATATCGAATGGAACCACCACACATATGCAAATGTCGCCAAGGTATCGTAGCTGTCCTGAGCAAAGCAAAGGAATAGCAGAAAAGTATCAGTGGAACTTGATATGAGCGCCTGTCAAAGGGCATCATATCGCTGTCTACATCACAACAACGAGCTGGATTTTATGTCTTTTGAGCAAGAGAAAGCAGTGGCGATCGCAGCTGTCACGGCTGCTGCGCAGGTTTGCGAAAGCGTCCGCGCCACTATCAATCCCGAAGCCATTGAAAAGAAAGACAAAAGTCCTGTCACCATTGCAGACTACGGCGCTCAAGCGGTTGTCTGTCATGCACTAGCCAATGCCTTCCCTAACGATCCGGTGGTGGGAGAAGAAGACGCGGGCGATCTGAAAACGCCTGAAATGACCGCTAAGCTCCAGAAGGCAACTGACTATGTCAAGCAAGTCATCCCTAAAGCGACCCCTGAGACTGTGACCGAATGGATTGACCACGGCAATGGCGAAGTTTCTGAACGCTACTGGACGCTCGATCCAATTGATGGCACTAAAGGCTTTTTGAGAGGCGATCAGTATGCCGTCGCACTTGCCCTGTTTACAGACGGCGAAGTCAAGGTAGGCGTATTGGCCTGTCCTGCACTCACGCTAGATCTGAAGCGTGGTTCGACAACCGGCATTTTGTTTGTTGCCGTGAGGGGTGAGGGCGCAACGATGCAAGCGCTTGAAAATGGGACGCCTGAGCCAGCCAAAGTCACGAATTCTAGTGATGCTGCGCACTTTCGCTTTGTGGAAAGTGTGGAGCATGGAGATAAGGAATTACACGGAGCGATCGCTCAAGCCGTTGGCATTACCACCGATGCAATGCGCATTGACTCCCAAGCCAAATATGGTGCCGTCGCATCCGGAAACGCCGTCCTATATCTGCGTCTTCCTTCTGCTAAATATCCTAACTATCGCGAAAAAATTTGGGATCATGCAGCCGGCGTCATTGTTGTAGAAGAAGCCGGCGGCCGCATCACAGATATGCACGGCCAAACCCTCAATTTCTCAAAATCTCACAGGCTAGAGACCACAGGCGTTGTCGTTAGCAATGGCGAGATTCATGAGCAGGTGCTGGCGGCATTGGCTCAATCGTAACTAACCTGAATTCTCAAAGCGACTAAATCCTCAAAGCTATAGAGGCAGAACTTTGCGGGTCAGACGCGGGTGAGCTGCTCTTGACCAGGAATCGCCACCGAGCCGAGCCCTGGCAGCAAACGTTTAGCCATCTCAGGGCTCTCTTCGAGCAAATAGTCTAAGAATGTTTGAGCAACAATAGACAGCTGCTTGCCCGCGAGATTAGCCACATACCAGTGGCGCTCGATAGGGAATCCCTGAATATCTAGGATGGAGAACTCACCTGCCGTACCCTCAGAAATAATGGTGTGCTGGGAGAGCACAGAAATACCAAGACCGCCTGCGATCGCCTGCTTAATCGCCTCATTACTACCCAGCTCTAATCTCACTTTCACCGCCACATCTTTCTCTGAGAAGAGTTTTTCAACGGCCTTACGCGTACCTGAGCCCGGCTCGCGCATGATAAAAGGCTCGTCGTTCAGCGCAGCAATTGGAATATTTTTACGATGAGCAAGGGGATGGCTCTTAGGGGCGAGCACAATCAGCGGATTTTCAAGGAACGGGTGAACCACTAAATCTGGCTGAGAAGGCGTTTGACTGATGATATACAAATCATCTTCATTGGTTGCCATGCTCTCTTGCAAACGCTTATGGTTCGTAACCTTTAGAGAAATATCAATGCCAGGATACTTTTTACAAAACGGCCCCAGCAAGCGAGGCACAAAGTATTTAGCAGTTGTGATAACAGCCAAATTTAGCCGCCCTTGCTTCATGCCTTTCAAGTCAGCCACAGACATCTCAAACTGCTCTAGCCCATTGAATATCTCCTGACAGGTTTCAAGCAGCTTTTTGCCCGCCTCGGTGAGATACAGCCGCTTACCAATCTGCTCAAATAAAGGAAGGCCGACAGCTTTGGTTAGCTGCTTGACCTGAATAGAAACCGTGGGCTGGGTCAGAAAAAGCTCTTCAGCTGCGCGCGTAAAACTGCCGTGACGGGCCGTGGCTTCAAACACTTTTAGCTGGTGCAGCGTTGCATGAATCACGGGACTAAAACCTCACTCTTGGCGATGAATAATTGACTGGCTTTAAATAATTGACAGTGCAGTAAACTTTTTAAATCTTCGATAGAAATAAGTCTATCAAACAATCCCATAAACATTAAGAAGATCTATGCGAAGTCTCGTTTTGAGAGTCTCTATCTTGTAATGCCAGAGTCTAGCCTCCACAGAGTCAACCCCCAGCATACAGATTTAGCGAACAATCAAAGCGAACATCCGTTAAAGTGAGCCATCAAAAAGCGCCTACTTCGGAAGAAGTAAGCGCTTTCTACAGTGATTGAGCTGTCAAGAGATAAACTGACTCGCGGTTTAACTGCCTAGCCAGAACTCTGAGTTACATGATTCACCAATCACCTAATTCACTAACCTGCAGGCTATGCGTTGGGCAGCAGGCTGCTAGCATACGCATCACCACTATAAGCAGGAGTGCGCTGAGCATAATCAGTGGGTTGGCCAGTCACTGTGATGGCGATTTTTTCAAAAGAGTCAGAGCGCCAGTTGCGCTCATGAATAGGTTTGGTTTGCTCGCCTCGAAAGTAGGCTTGCGTACCAATGACGGCAGCCGCCAACCAGCCAACAACAATCAGTGACACCAAAATAGTCATAGTCATGGACACTGTCCTCTCGGATTGCTTACGTATACTATTGTAGCTTTATATTACAAATTGTGTAACATAATTGACTTTTTGGTCAGCCTCGAAACTATGCTTTGAGAGCTGTAGAGGAGTCTTAAACGTTCAGTAGCGTTTAACAGCCAACGAATGCCAGTTTATTTTTTTTGGGGTGCCGATGAGTTTCGGCTAAAGGCAGCGGTCAATACACTGCGAGAGCGCACATTAGATCCGGACTGGGCGAGCTTTAACTACGACCGCATTGCGCCTGAGGCTCCCAACGGGCCAATGCAGGCTTTAAATCAGGCAATGACGCAACCTTTTGGTTTGGGTAAACGCTTGGTATGGCTAGCAAATACAACGTTGGGGCAGCGCTGCCCTGACGACGTGTTGGTGGAAATGGAGCGAACCTTGCCCAATGTGCCAGACAGCACGGTGCTGCTGCTCACCAGTGAGAACAAACCCGACGGTCGTTTAAAATCGACCAAACTACTCAAAAAACATGCGGATGTGCGAGAGTTTGCCACCATTGCACCGTGGCAGACCGATCAGTTAGTGGAACAGGTCAAACGAGTCGCTCAGGAGAAAAACTTAAGACTCAAGCCTGAGTCAGCAGAGCTATTGACAGAGGCGGTTGGTGCTGACACCCGGCGGCTATATAACGAAGTGGAAAAGCTGGGCCTGTATTGGAGTGATGTTGCCAAAGATGGAAGCCGGCACATTAGGTCTGAGCCATTACCACCAGAGGTTGTAACGCGGCTGGTGGCCGTGAGCACCCAAACAAGCTTTCAGCTTTCAGAGGCGCTTCTTGCGGGCCGAGCCGAGCAAGCGTTGAATTTAGCCAGTAATTTGCTCGCGAATAATGAACCTGCTTTGCGAGTAGTGGCTACGCTGGTCGGCCAGTTTCGACGGTGGTTGTGGGTGAGTGTAATGATGGCGGAGGGGGAGCGGGATACACGGGCGATCGCAAAAGCTACCGAAATTAACAATCCCAAACGCGTATACATTCTACAAAAGCAGGTACGCGGCTGCGCGCCCCGGCAGCTACGTAAGGCATTGGCTATTCTCCTGCAGCTAGAGTTTCAGATTAAGCGAGGAGCGCCCGAAGAAATTACGCTGCAAACCAAAGTCATTGAGATCTGTGCTTGTTTTTAATCCCAGGTTCTAGACTGTCTTTGAGCATGTCTTTTGAACACAGTTTCTGGATACAGTTTTCGCTGTTTAGCAAAAGGCATTCGTTTCTTTAGCACACCTTCCTCTAAGATATGCAGATATTTTATACGCAGATATTTCCGCGTTTAGAGACGTCTACACAGATAATAGAGGCTGCTATGGTTGTTCAAAATCGTCATCGGGCGTTAGTTGCGATCGCCCTCACGGCTTTCACGTTGACTCAAGTGAGCCGTGCCTATGCCCAAAACTTCACAGATACCGAAATCGCGAACTATGCCCGCGCTGCGGTAGAAATAGAAGCTGCCAGACAAGCAACTTATGAAGAAGCCAGCGATATTCTAGCGGCAGCCGATGGCAATACGAGCATTTTAGAAACGCGGCTCGGCTGCAACGCTACGCGCATGAGTGATATGCCTGATCTTTCCCGGCCAGATAAAATAGACGTGCGGACCGTCCTCGTCAACTTTTGCAACAGTGCCCGCGAAATTGCAGACGCTCATGCGCTCACAACCCAACAGTTTAATCAGATCACCGCAGCGCACCGAGACGATTCAGCGCTAGCAGAGCGCATTCAAGCAGAAATCGCCGGTTTATCAGCAGAATAATTGACCCGATTCATCAGCCCTCATCACCCTGCACTAGCGACCGGACAGCGTAACAGGGCCAGCTCCAAAGCACCCCGGTTAATGGGCTTACTAAGATAATCGTTCATCCCAGCGGCAAAGCACATTTGCTGATCACGCGCTGTCGCATTGGCCGTCATCGCAATAATCCAAATGTTGGCGTGTTGAGCCATCTGACGGATTGTGCGGGTGGTTTCGAGACCATCTAACTCGGGCATTCGCATGTCCATTAAAATAACGTCGTAGCACTGCCGTTCTAAGGCTTCTAAAACTGCCAGCCCGGTGTCGGCAATATCTGCGCCGTAGCCCAATCGCTCTAACAGCCGCATCGCAACCTTCTGATTAATACGATTATCTTCTGCGATCAAAATCTTAAGTTTCGCGCAGCGATCTTGCCCGTTTGTAGCCTCGGCACGCGGCGGCTGGCTGGGCAAACCTGCAGGCTCATCGGCAAGCTCAGCAAGCAACGACGGCATGGACAGAGAAGAAGAAGAAGTCGGCAGAGAAGGAGTGGAAAGAGATGGGGCTGATAGAGAAGAAGCGGGTAGAGAGAGGGTTGCGAAGGGGGTTGGGCTAATGGACTGTAAGGCGTGATAAAGCGCTGCTTGTTTCACCGGTTTCCACAGCGTTACGGTCTTTTTTACAAGCAAATCAGGGACCGGCGCTTGGTGCTGAGCTGTTTGCAGCGTGCTCAGCAAAATAACAGGCAACTGCTCATTACGGGCCGTTCGGCGCAGGGTTTGAATCGCGATCGCGCATCCCTCTTGAGTCTTCGCCACTGCCTCATCTAAAACAATGCCATCGAACGTCGGATCGCTTTGCATAAAAGACAGCGCCTCAGACAGTGACGTCGCTTGGGCCAAACTAATGCCCAGCGGCTGCAGCTGCCAAGTAAAATGATTACGGCGCGTGATGTTGCGATCTATCAACAGTAACCGAGTACCGCTCAAACACTTGAGATAACTAGGCGGCTGAGGATTCACTTCAGCCACAGTAGTCTGCACCGTAAAGTAAAACGTGCTGCCCTCCCCCGGATAGCTACGAACCCACAAATTCCCACCTAGCCGCTCACTTAGACGCTTGCTAATCGAAAGCCCTAGGCCCGTACCGCCATATTTTCGAGTCGTTGCTGCACTCACCTGACTAAACGGCTTAAAAAGCTGACTCATTCGCTCCGGCGGAATGCCAATACCCGTATCGTGAACCGCAAAGCGAATTTCATATAGCCCTGCCTTTTCAGATAACCGCTCAGTCTGAGTTGGCCGCTGTCTCGGGAGGGTATCGCCTCGCCAATAGGGTGCTACGCGCTTGAGCTGAGAGGCCCTTTGCCTCATCGAGCTCAGCTGCTGCCAAGGAAAAAGTCCCCGTGATGTTGCTATCGGCATGGCCTGCACCTGCACCGAGATTTCACCCACGTCTGTAAACTTCACCGCATTACTCAATAGGTTCAGCAAAATCTGCTGTAGCCTCACCGGATCGCTCACAATCACCGCTGGCGTAGAAGGCGTCATAGAATAGCCCAGCTCTAGGCCTTTGTCAGCTGCACGCGGAGCCAGCATTTCCAGACTGCGCTCTACCATTTCGCTCAGCCGCACCGGACACTCATCAATCATCAGCCGACCGGACTCAATTTTTGAAAAATCGAGCACATCATTAATCAGCGCCAGCAACGTATGAGAGCTCGTATTGAGTGTCTCTGCAAACTCCCGTTGGCGACTATCTAGCTGGGTCTCTTGCAGCATCTCAGACAGGTTCACAATGGCGTTGAGCGGAGTACGAATTTCGTGGCTCATTGTGTTTAAAAACGCTGAGCGCACCTGCAAAAGTGCGTTGGACTCTAACCGGCCCAACACACTCACGACCACGCCTACCAGGGTTAACGTAGCGAGGGGTACTGCCATCGGCAATAGATAATTGACATATAGCGCTAGCATTCCCAGCAACAGCCAGCCAAAGAATAGGCCGAAGCACAGCAGTAGCCTCATCGACGTGCGGCGGCGGTATAGCAAACCACTAAACCCAGGACCTGCGAGCAACACACAAACTGCCAGGAGCTGTTCGGGAACCTGACGCAGCCAGCTTTGCTGCAGCAAATTATGAATGACAGCGGCGTGGAGATAGCCGCTTTGCACACGGCCCTTTTGATAGCTCCGCGGCTCTACGACAGAGGGGCCATTAGCAATTTGGCTATCGGCAAAGCTAGCCGGCGATCGCTGATCGAATGGCGTTTCAATCTCTACAGGGCCCACCGACGCACCGTAGCTCACAATGACAATTTTAGATTTAAAAAACCCTGCCGGGAAGTTGCCGCGCAGGACATCTACTAAGCTTAACGTCGTGAGATTACGACCAGATGCAGGCCAGTTAATGGTGAGATAATTCTGCTCGCTAGGAACGCTCAACGGCACTTGGTTAAGCGAATAGGCTTGGGTCGTGGCAACACCGAGCGCGGGCATACCTTCATAGGTAACGTAGACACGACGAGCTTGCCCATCTACCCTTGCACCCGCGAGCTGAAGATGCCCAATAGCAAGCGCCGTATTGGCCAGCACCGGAACCGGTATCTCCGGATTGCCATTCTCATCCCAAGACTGACCCAACACCACTCGACCATGAGCTTGAATAGCGCTGGCCAAATTAGCATTCTCGGCGCTGCGGCTTGCCGGATTGACCGCTTGACCTCGAAAGGTTCGATTGAGTGCAGAAGCATCCGAAAATGACACATTGAACGCCACGACGCTAGCGTCCTCTTTCTTCATCAGCCATAGCAAATCAGCATAAGCATTGCGCGTAATGGGAAATGCACCATATGCCTCGAGGGTTGGATCATCGATGCTAATCATGACAATGCGGCTATCCCAGTCGAGCTGACCACGCCACAGCATCATTTGCGTATTAATCTGGCGCTCGATGCCCGCCCAGACATTCATCTGCATCAGCACCAGAACGACTACACTCGCAAGCAACCCTGGCACCATGCGACTGATGCTTTTGCTCTGTCCTATGCGCGATAGTTTGAACTGCGAAGCCATACCACCACTAACGCCTACTGCTGCGTCTAAGCTAACTACTGCTCCAGCAGTGTTATTGAGTTAACACTGCTGTGAACATTGCCTGGCGACCACTTACCGCCGCTCTACGATCAAACTATGGAGCCAAACTATGCGGCCAAACTCTGGGGCTCAACTCTGGAAACAAATAGAGTGATCATACTGAGTTAAATATGACACAACAACCCGAAGCAATAGGTATAGCCCTCAACGAATTGGGTGAACGCTAAGGCGTTTCTGCGATGCGAGGAGCTGATAGTTGAGCGCGTGTGAAGCGATAGTGCGTCATCCGCGCACTCAAATCGTGGGGTTTATCCACAGTTAAAATAGCCATCTTTGCTGCAGCGGATTGGTCTACTTTAATCTGCTCGACGTTGACCCGGTTTGCCTCAATTTGTCTCAGCGTTGATGTTTCAACACTTGTTTTCACACTACCTAAGTGCAACACAACGACCCAAACCATGAGGCCGATACTCACCGGCTTTAAAAAACCGTGCCCCCAACGTCTCAAGGCCAAGAGCGCAGGGGAAAACCCACCCGATGCTGGGCTCAGTAGCAAATGAATAAGAGCGCCTTTAGAGGAAGTAGCCACTATCAAAATTAGTAACGAATACGCGGATCAACATATGCATTGAGGACATCAATCGCGATGCTCACAATCACCACAATGGCAGAGAAAAATACCATTAACCCCTGCACCATTTCATAGTCTCGCTGGCTAATAGCTTCATATAGCCGATTGCCTAATCCCGGCCAAGAAAACGTGACTTCCGTCAGCACAGCGCCGCCTAACATGGCGGCAAACGTCAGGCCCAAAATGGTAATCACCGGAATCATTGCGTTCTTGAGGGCATGAGCTGTAATAATTCGAAATTCAGAGATGCCCCGAGCACGGGCAGCCTCCACATAGTCAGCCTTGAGCGTCTGGCGTAAGTTCACCCGCACAATGCGCTCAAAGACACCGCTAATGAGCACACCAAGCGTCATACTCGGCAAAGCAAGGTAGTGTAGAGCGGTGAAAAACTGCTCTGGGTTTGCCCTCAAAATGCTATCGAGCAAGTAAAGGTGGGTAGGGCCATCGGGCGGAATAATACCTATCGGGAATCGCGCACCCGTGGGGAACCAGCCAAGCTGAACTGCAAAAATAAGCTGTAAAAGCATGCCGAACCAGTACATCGGCAGCGAGTACGTAATAATGCCAAACAAACGGCCGCCGGCATCCAGCGCCGTATTGGGTCGAGACGCCCCCAGGGCCCCAACCACTAGGCCAATGACGGCCGCAATCACCAACCCACACAGCGTCAGCTCTACCGTTGCAGGAAAAAACTCGCCAATGACCTGGGTAATCGATTTGCCCTGCGTGAAGCCCGATGTGCCTAAGTCAAAGCGCAGCAGCTTGCCAATATAGCGAAAGTACTGAACGTATAGGGGCTGATCGAGCCCCATCTGTATCCGCATCGCCTCTTTCACGGCCTCGGGGGCACGAGAGCCCAGTTTCACATCCACCACATCACCCGGAGCAGCTCGCATAAGCAAAAACACCACCGTCGTTGCCAACCAAATCATTAGCGGCGCAAGCAACAGGCGAGAGGTAATGTAGACGCGTAAAGCGCTAGTGCGGGAAGACATAGGCAATAAGGCGCAAGTAGTCTTTACTTTTCAATTTGCCACAGGAGGAACTGCTGATTGGGCTCAATAGCCGCCTCGCTCACATCTGCAGTTGTAAATACATAGGATTTGGTTTGCCATAGCGGAATGTAAGGCACATCCTCTGACATGATATTTTGCAGCGCGCTGAAAAGGCCATCGCGCTTAGCAGCGTCAACTTCGCTACTTTGAGCGCTCACCAGCTGGTTGGCCTGATCGCTGTAGTAAAAGGAACCGCCCAGCTGACTTTCACCCGATTCACACAGCGTCTCTGCGGAACCTTCAGCGCAGGTTAAGAAGGGCTGGACGAAGCTTTCAGGATCAAAGTAGTCCGCATACCAGTTCAAGATGACGCTGGGGTAGATACCTTCTCCTAAGTTTTGAAACAGCGTTGCGCCTTCAGCAGTATCTACATTTACGTTTACCAGGCCAGGTAGGTTTTGCTCAATCGCTTGCTTGATAGTGTTAGCCGCAACTGACTGCGGTGTGGACGCAGCAGGGTACCAAACTTCAAACTCTAACGGATTGGCTTCGGTAATGCCAGCCTCGGTTAGGAAGTCTTTTGCCAACGCGTAATTACCGTCACCGTAGTTTTTTTCAAAAACTGGTTCGTAGACATCAAAGGCTTGAGGAATAAGGCTATAGAGCGGAATGGCTTGACCTTTAAAGGCGCGATCGCTAATTAACGGTCTATCAACCATTGCAGCCACCGCCTTACGGACATTCAAATCATCAAAGGGGGCTATCTTCTGATTCAGCGCTAAATAATTGACGACGGTGCCACCAGCTTCAATAACCTGCCAGTTATTGCTAGTCGCATCCTCCTCTAGCTGAGAAATCTGATCGGGATCTAGCGTTTGGTAGGCCACATCTAAGGCACCAGAGGCAAAGGCATTATAGAGATTAACTGCGCTCGTAAAAATCTGGATATCAATGCCGCCGTTAGCAGGTTTTTCACCCCAGTAGTCTTCATTGACGTCTAGACGAATGACACTGCTGCTATATGAATCGAGCTTGTATGGGCCAGATCCTACAAATACATCTGGCTTAAAGTTATTCACGCCAATTTCGTATTGCTCAGGCGAAACGGGCGTGATGCCTGAGAACGTAAGGACAGCTGAAAAAGAAGCCGTTGGCTCGTTCAAGGTAATGGTCAGCTCGTAGTCACCGGTGGCTTCTACAGAAGCAATTCTACTGGCGAGTAAGTTAGCTGGGCGGCCTTGATTTTCCATGAAACGTTCAATAGAAAAGGCCATGACCTCAGCTGTGAAAGGCGTACCATCGTGCAGGGTGACATCGTCACGCAACGGAATCGTATAGGTTAGGCCATCGGCAGAAATGGTAGGGAGTTCAGTCGCAAGCTGGGGCACCAGGTCGCTTGTGCCAGGGGTATAGGTGTAGAGGCGATCGCCCAAGTTGTAGAGCAAAATACCTGGAAACGTCTCGTAGGCATCAGCCGGATCTAGGGTGCCTGCGCTCAGCGTCGTCCCAATCGCAACGCGATTGCCCGCACCCACAGCTTCACCGTCTGCGGGCGCTTCTACGTTACCGCCACTCCCCCGGCAGCTCACAACCAGCGCTAAGCACAGACTAAATAGCCCTAAGGAGCGGCCTAGCTTAAGCAATCGCCGCCTAGATATTGGCCGGAACTGTCGCCACCGAAGCAAAAAAGACACAATCATGAAATGACCGCTTAACCTACAGCAAAACATTATGGGGTATGTCGTCCCGATTGTTCGATCTAGCAATGACAATTTGTACGTCGGTCAGTTTTTACATGACTCCAATACTCACGAATCTAATACTCGGGACTCCAATACTCACGAATTCAACACTTAAGAGCCCACTGCCTCCGCTCGCTCTGACAAGCCGAACACTCTTTCTTGCAACAAGGCCGTTATCAAATGACTCAAGAGTCCCATGGGCCCAGCAAACAAACACAGCGCTAGAGAGTGGCGCGTAAAAATCCCCTTGTCTTGACCCTGCCAATAGATCCAGCGCCCGACAAACAAATCCATCACCACAAAATGAATCCATCCTGTCGCCATCACTCGCTCGTCTGAAAAGAGCCCCGCCAGCGCACTCAACGTCGGATTCGCAAAGGCCTCAACCGAATCTGGATCAAGGCTGGTGGCAAAGCAAAAGATGTACGCCAGTGCCAACGGCACAAACATCAGCGTAGAATCCATCACCTTGCGAGTCACGCCCCAGTTCGGCGCAAGCACCATCAGCGACCAAAACGGCAGCACAAATATATTCGCCCCGTCGTAGAGGTATTCAATTATCACTGACATAACAATATTTCCAGCTATCTATAAGTTCAATTGAATCTGCACTCAACAGATTTCTTCTATTGCATCTGTTGAGTTGCTTAGGACACTTTCGTCGGCTGAAACCGTTATGTACCAGCGAGCAACTCAATCAGCGAGCAACTCAATCAGCAAAGTAAGAATGCATTCTTACTTTGCTGTAGCTAGCACTGTAAGCTAGTTGGAAGAAAGTTTTAATAAGCTGTTACCCGCGATCTAATCCACATGATGATCTTGCCAGGTTCCCCCGTCCGCATCACTAACGCCGATGATACCTACTATGGCTTTGAAGGTCAGGTGCAGCGTATCACCGATGGCAAAGTAGCCGTGCTATTTGAAGGCGGCAACTGGGATAAGCTAGTGACCTTTAAGACCACTGATTTAGAAGTTGTTCAGCCTAAGCGAGGCAAGAAGAAGTAAGCTGTGATGCGCCTACCGCTCCCCCAGTTTGAACCCGCTCAGCGTCAAGAAAGCCATCTTGCCGAGGTGATTGAAACCTCGACAACTGAGTTTTTAGCCCAGTGTTTAGAACCAGAAGACTTGAGCTTTCCGGCAATGCCACCGTTTGGGAGCTGGGTAAAGGCATACGACGAAGAGGCCAACAACCAAATCTATGGTGTGGTGTATCACGCAACGACGAGCCCGCTAGATTCGGTGCATCGGGCTCGGGCACTGGGCATGTCTTTAGATGAGCTGAGAGAGCAACAGCCGCAGATTTTTGCCATGCTCAAAACCGAGTTTCGGGTGGCCATTGTAGGCTTTGTCCCCATGGCCACAGAAAAGCAGGGGCGGCCTCAGATGAGAGCCTTTCAGCATTTACCGCCCCGTCCGCCTCAGGTGCATCAGGCGGTTCATAAGTGTGAGGCAGCTGAGGTGGTGCACTTTACTGAAGAACTAGACTGGCTGCGAACACTGCTGCAGGTCAGCGGGGTTCCAACTGAGAGCTTGGCCGCCGCCGCGATTCGAGAAGTGTATCGCCTACGGGAGTTGGATCGCGACTGGCTAGTGCAGGCAGGACGCATGGTGAGTGTGCTGCTCAAGGATGACTACGACCGGCTACGGATGATTTTGTCGCAAATTCATCCGTGATCTGCCGCGACAGAACGGACGGCGACAGGACGAACTACCGATATGCAAACTTATGATTTTATCGTTGTCGGAAACGGTCTAGCAGGCGCAGCCTTGAGCTACGAACTGGCCAAAGCGAAGCAGTCCGTTTTACTGATGGACGATGGCAGTCCGGATAGTGGAACGCGCTATAGCTACGGAGGCGTGGGCTACTGGGCAGGCACGAGTGAACTAACCACCACGCTGCTAGAAGCTGGCTTGGCTCGGCATCAGGCGCTGCCGGATGAGCTGGGCGCACCGACCCAGTTTCGTGAAATAGACTTACTGCTCACGGTAGAAAAGGGCGCAGATGTTGAGTCGCTCAAGCAAGACTACAAGATATTCTCTCAGCCACCTGTCTACATTTCACCACAGGCTGCCAGGGAGATAGAGCCTCAGCTGGCACTGGATTCTATTGAGGGTGCCTTCAGCGTTTGTCATGGCCACGTTAATCCGATGTTGCTCGTGGCCGCTTACAATCAGGCATTTCGGCGTTTGGGCGGACATCACAACATATCGGCAGTGACGGGGGTGGTGAAGGTAGGAAACCGAGTTACCGGCGTGATGACAGAAGCGCAAGCCTATCCGGCAGGCAACGTGATTATTTCCGCTGGAGCTTATAGCTTGCGGCTGTTGGAACAGGCTCAGCTTCAAATACCTTTATTGTTCACTCATGCAGAAATTGTTGAAACGCCACCATTGGATGTCGCGCTCAGCGCCATTATCTTGCCGGCGGAGAACAATCGTTTCAATCAGGAGATGCGGGCGGCTGGTTCAGCACTCTGGCAAGCACCCAATACTCAAGTTGCAGCGCCGGTTTTAGAAGCGGGCGTGGTTCAGTTTGTAGATGGCACGACGCGCATTGGACAAATTAGTCGGTTTCACACAGCCTATACGCCACCAGAAGATTCGGAGACGAGTGCGCTGACGATGCGCAGTGCGATCACCCAAAAAATCCCTGCCCTCAAAGACGCCCCTGGGCAATGGCGACACTGCCTCGTCACATTCACCGCCGATGGTCTGCCGCTTATTGGCGCGATCCCCGATGTAGAAAATCTGCACGTGTTCAGCGGCTTTACTGGCCCCTTTGCAATGGTGCCACCCGTGGCACAGCGCTATGCACAGCACCTCACCCAGTCATCCGACCAGCTAATCAAACAACTCCTCATTCAGCGATTTTCCGATTAAGCATTGCATAGCCAAACATTACATCGCCCGTGCTCGCAACTAGTCAGCGACTATCGCAAAATCAATCGTCTCACCGATACAACTTACCCTTACACAATCAACTTCTCAATACTCGTAAGCCGCAACGGCAGCGTTCAATAACGCCTTAAACTCATGAGCCAACTAATAGCGACACTGCCTCTCTGACTCATCGGCCGCATTCCCGAACGTAGAAAATCTGTACGTTGCATGGCAATCGACGAATGCATCCGTCGATTACTAGTCAGGTTAGTGGCTGCCCTATAACGGTTGCAGCCGATGATGGTGTCCTAATAGGCCTGACAGATGCAATAGCAGCTTTACTGGCCCCATTACACAGCACTGCGAAAACAGCTCAATTAACCAGTCGTCCATAGTTCAATACACCTCTCGAGCCAGTACACCTCTCAACTCTGCTCCATTGTGACTCTGAAATAGACCTTGACAAACATTCAGTATTTTCTCTAACAGAGGCGTCGCATATCACTGAATATATTCTTATAAGTAGCATTTTATACCTACACTATTTAGTGTTTTAACTTATGAAGAAGAAAGACATTTGCCTCGAGAATCCATCTAAATTATTTGAATTTCTCTCCGACAAGGATTCTGAGAAACTCTCCGGAGGCAAAGGAAACGGGAAACCCAAGAAAAAGCTCACTGTCAAAAGATCCTTAGGGCGCGTCACAGACTTAGGGTACGGGGAACTGTGGTAAAGTCACGCTCCTTTGAAAAAATTCATTTGCTTGGCATTCCATCGCAAAATTAATCGACCTCTGGCTTTTCTGGAGGTCGATTAATTTTGTCGTGACTCCTGAGGTGTCGATACTATTCGAGTTCTTGTTCTCCGGCTTTCTCGTGCTCTGAGCGCTTCGGATATGTAGGCGCGATCACGCCAATAATCCCTGCCCTTAAAAATGCCCCCAGCTAATAGCGACAATGCCTCGTCACCTTCATAACCGATAGCATTAGATTGCTTATCCCGAGTGTAGTTTTATAGGGCCTTACGGACCCTTTTGCACAGCACTACACTACGCAAAACAACTAAACTCATCAACTGCACGGAGTTCAATGTAACGCTCGATTCCGCCCCACTGCAACTCTGAAATACACCTTGACAAATATTCAGTATTTTTTCTAGTAGAGGCGTCGAATGTCACTGAATATACTCTTATGAGCAGCATTTTATACTTACACTACCTAGTGTTTTGACCTGATGAAAAAGAAAGATATTCGCTTTGAGAATCAATCCAAATTGTTTACACTTCTTTCCGATAAGGATTGCGAGAAACTCTCCGGAGGCAAGGGAAAGGAGAAAGCTTCCACTGCTACCAGATCTATAAAGGCCCTCCCACGCTTAGGATATGGGGAACTGTGGTAAAGCCATGCTCCTTTGAAAAAATTCATTTGCTTGGCGTTCCATTGATGAATTAAGCGACTTCTAGCGCTGCTGGAGGTCGCTTAATTTTGTCTTTACCTCTGAGGTGTCGATACTGTTCAAGTTCTGGTTCTCTAGCTTTCTCGTGCTCTGAGCGCTTCCGGCATATAAGCGCGATCGCCCATCCGCTCCAAAAGCGGCCCATATTTCTCAAAGCTCACCACGCTCAGCGAAGCCGCCGGGTATTCCATGCGATCGCGGTATCGACCCAGATCAATTCCCAACAGACTACACAGCACTATCCGCAAAGTCGTACGATGCGCCACCAGTAGCACATTGCCATCCGCATAGGTTTCCTCAATCTCAGCAATCACAGCCATTGCCCGGTTACGCACAGCAACTGCCATTTCGCCACCGGTCGGCGCATTCCACGCGGGCTCTGTCATCCAGTCAATATAATCTCTTTCAAATTCGCGGCGGACGTCCTCTTTACTTTTGCCCTCCCACTCGCCATAGTTGCACTCGCGAATGCCCTCTCGAATTTGTAGCGGCAAACCAACAGCTTCTGAAATCGGCGTCGCTGTTGCCTTGGTTCGCTTCATAGGGCTACAGTAAATCGCTTCCCAAGGCAAGGCTTTGTAGGTGTCTGCAAAGGCTCTGGCCATCTCGTGCCCAGCTTCTGTCAGTTCAGCATCTAGCGCACCACAATAGCCTCGGCTGAGGCTGAATTTAGTTTCTCCGTGGCGGAGCAAATAAAGCTTTAGGCTCATTTCGTTTTGGACCTGCTGTGGTACTTGTTTATTGTGCAACAGCATTTCATCGACAGAACCGTGATATCAAGCGCCCAAGACCCTAATTTTGTAACGTCTGATTCTGCCAATGCGCATACCTCAAGTTCCGAATTAGCGGCTGCCGGTACAGGTCTTCAGCCTGTTTATTTTATTAGCGGCCTTGGCGCAGATCAGCGCATCTTTCAGTGGCTGCGCTACGACAGCTTTAAGCCTGTCCATATTCAGTGGATAGATCCTGAGCGCACTGAAACAGTAGAAAGCTATGCAAAGCGATTGAGCGCTCAAATTGAAACAGACGCGCCGGTCATCGTCGGGCTTTCGTTTGGCGGCATCGTCGCTGTGGAACTGGGCAAACAGATACCTGACTCGCAGATCGTTCTGCTCTCTAGTGTCAAGAACAGATCGGAAGTGCCGTTCTACTACAAAGCTTTTCAAGGGTTTCCAGTGCATCGGATTTTCCCCTTTAAAAGTATGCTGTGGGCCTCATATTGGTTCGCCTACTGGCTGTTTTCACCAGAAGGGGCAAATCAAAGAAAACTGTTTAGAACCATCTTGCAAGAGACCGATCCGCATTTTTTAAAGTGGGCGTTGCACAAAGTGGTGACATGGCGTAACCAAGCAGTACCTGAGGGGCTAGTGCATATTCATGGAAAGCGCGATCGCGTTTTTCCCTTCCGCTTCGTCTCGCCCGATGTCGCAGTTGATAATAGCGGCCACCTGATGGTGATGAACCGTGCCGAAGCCATCTCTGATCTGCTAGAGCAGCTCATTTTAAAATCGCCTAAAGCATCCTAAAGCAATGGATTAAAGGCCTACCCCTGCCCCCACCTTAGTTGAGGCATCATTGCCAGTTGATACATTCAAGCTAGCGTCTGCACTGGCATCTTGTACCATTGCTAGCATTTCAGCCTTCGCCTCTCGAACATTTGCACCTTGCACATCTACTCGGTAACGCAATGGCGATAGATAAACCTGAATACCTTTTGCCATGCAGCGTTCATGCAGCTGTTGCAACGCTTCGTACTGGTTACTGGTGATAGTTTCAGGATGGAGCTTATCTGCCGTATCCTTTGCGATCGCCTTCAAAGTCTCTTCAAAGCCTAAAAAGACCAGTCGGTACATCAGCTCACGGGTAAACTCACCCTGAAAATATCCTCCGTGACAGTTCAGCCCTTTGCGTGTGTCCCAAGCAATGTCCAGATAGTCACGGATGCTTAGGTACTTACGCTTCTTTCGAGCGGGTCGAGTCAATAGCCCCACCATTTTGTCTTTGGGTTCTCGCTCATTCATGCCGCTGGGCGTCAGCTTAACGCGATAGTCCTGATAGTCAGTGCAATCAAAGAACGTGAACAGATCAGACACCGTTGCATGGGCCTTGCCGGCATGCTCATCGGCATACAAATCCTTCAAAGATAAATAGCCAGTGCCTTCCTTGCCAGACTGATGGGTGATAAACAGGCATTTCAAAATATCTAGCCCGTCGGCTTGAATGGCTCTGTTAAGGGGTTTGCTAAGAGAATAGTGCTGCTTCAGAGACTTGAGGTTAATAATGCCTTTTTTATAAAGGTCATTGCGAATAGCAATACTACCTAGCCGGTGACCGTGATAGTGATGAGCACTGGGGAATGAAATGTAGTTGGCCGCTGTAGACGCCAACCGCAGGGCCAAGTCACCTTCATTGCTAAACAAATACGCTTCGTCAAAGCGGCGCAAAGAAGAGGCCAGGCCATTCGCACG
Source organism: Cyanobacteria bacterium P01_D01_bin.105 (assembly GCA_039025345.1). Taxonomy (GTDB): domain Bacteria; phylum Cyanobacteriota; class Cyanobacteriia; order Phormidesmidales; family Phormidesmidaceae; genus Phormidesmis. The sequence goes on from JBCCOO010000001.1 coordinate 111,263, forward strand.
GCTAGAGACCACTGACAGCACTGGAATATCTGGTGAAGCCAGCACCAAATGACTCAGGCGCAGCATACGGCCAATATTTGCCGTTGGCTTTTGCTCAATAGAAGAAGGATCAAAAACATCCGAAATGACTCTTACAGTGTTGGTTACCACTAGCGCGCCCATGCTGTGACCCAAAAAGCTGAGCCTCACCCGCCCAACGGAGAGGTCGCTCCTATCGTCAGCTTCTCTAGCCGCGTCAATAGGCACTGCGTAATAGCTGGTGTGCTGCGTTTCTTCTAAGGTGGCAAGTGCTTGATCAAGCTGCCGAATCAGCTCTGTCAGGTCAGGCACACCAAAGTTAATCGCTCGGTATACGTCTCGAAAATAAACGGAAATCCGCAGTAGCCACAGCGAAATGATGACCATGGTGATCATTAAAGCCAACCACGTTACTAGCTTCATGCTGAGCAAGATGACGGCCTCTATCAATCGATTGTAAGGATTTAGCTCGCCCAATATTTGGTTCAACAACCACTGGGTCAGGGTATTCGGTGGAACAAACGCCAACGATCGCAGCACATCTGCAACCACATCACCGATGTATGTCACCAACAGCAACAGCCCAACCGCCAGCAGCATTCGAGGAACGTTCGGAAGCGCCCTCAAATTGCTGGCCAATTCAGAAGGTTTGTACAAAATATTCTCAGATGGCCAGCGGTAGCCAATAAACACAAGGTTTCGGCGCGCTTTCATCTGAGGATCATTGTTGGCGACATATTTAAAGATGTCGTTATACCAGGCTTTAACCCCCTTTGATGAGGTGTTATAACCGTGAACGGCTATAACAAGTTCCGGCTCCTCGGCAATGGTGGGGTCGGTTTTGATGCGATGGAGATCTGCTGCGATCGCACGGATACCCCGATGCGCCTGTGCCCACGATTCATCTGAGCATGTTCTGCCCTCAGACAACTGAGATCGCTGATCTATATTGTGAGGCGCCGTGCTCTCAACAGAGTAGTAAGCCACCTTCGTGGTCTTAGACGTATGAGATGTTGGATGAGAGCTATGCCCATCCATGGGCTCGGTCCTAACCTGTACGTTGATGTTGTCAAGGTTACGTTTTTGAATACGAAAAGGGGCGATTTCCATAGCTGAAATCTCTGTGTGAACGGTATGTAGATGGCAAAATAGCTACAAAAAAATAGCTAAGAATAGCGGGCGATCGTCTACTCAGCATCAAAACATTGATAACGGTAGAGCGATCGCCCGCTATGAGACGAACATGCTTCCTGATGGTTATCACCAACCTACTCGGCAGCTAATGAGAAAAGCATAAAGTCAGCATCAATTTTTTTTGAAGCTATTTCGGAAAGACACTGTCAGGAAAAAACTTTCAGCAGGTCGCTGCCTATAATTTTTTTTCCAAGCCGTAAAGCAGTTTTTCCAAAAGGCTTGCAAACTTTAAACGCCGCCATATAGCTCTATCAGAGAAGCCATGAATTTTTCTGCAACGCTACTCGGGAATAGTCACATCCAACGCCGTCATCTCAGAACCCAACGTCTCTAGCCCAGGTTGAATGTCGGCTGTATTACCCACCACCACGGTAATTAGCTGATCTGGCGTCAAGTTAGCCTGAGCAGCTGAGAGCACAGCTTGAGCCGTTGTACGCTCCACATTGTCTCGATACTGAAACACAAAATCCTGCGGATAATCGTAGAACTCGTAGCGAATGACGCGAGATAGGGTTTGGCTCGGCGTTTGAAAATTAAACACAAAGCTATTCAGCACCGAATCTTTGGCAAATGCTAGCTCCGTCTCACTAACCGGCTCGTTTCGAATCTTCTCAATCTCGGTATAAATCGACTGAATAAACGGCACCGTTGTCTCCGAGCGCGTCTGCCCGCCACCGATAAACAGTCCGTTGTGGTCGTACCTAGGGCTCCAAACCGCATACACGCTATAGGCTAGCCCCTGACGTGAGCGAATTTCATTAAACAGTCGTCCGCCAAAGCCATTGAGCACCTCATTGAGCACCACCATCGACGCGTGGTCAGGGCTGCTAAGCTCATCGCCAATGTGCCCCACATGAACGTAACTCTGCGTGAGCTGAGGCTGATCCACCATAAATAGACCGGCCTGCTGCTGCAAGCCCTCTGGCGGAGCTGGCAAATCTACGCTACCGGCGCTCTCCCACTGGCCCAACGTCCGTTCAATCTGTGCCTTCATCACATCCGGGTCAAAGTCACCCACAATACCCAGAATCGTATTCGCAGGTGTCAGCGTAGACTCGTAGAAATCTTTCACATCCTCAAGGCTAATGCTATTCAAGTTGGCATATTCCACCACACGGGCATAAGGACTCTCGTCGCCGTACACTAACTTACGAAATTCACGGCTCACAATATCATCTGGATCGTCATTACGACGGGCGATGCTACCTGCACTCCGGCTCTTAATCAAATCAAACTGAGTCGAGTCAAAAGCCGGCTGCGTAATCACCTCTGCAAACAAATCGAACACCGTTTCAAGATCTTCAGTCAGCGCGGAAAAACTAGCGCTGCCGCTTGTGTTGCCAATACTGGTTTCGACAGAAGCCGCTCGCTGCTCTAACATCTCATTGATAGCCTCCGGCGAATGGGTTAAGGTGCCACCCAAGCGCATAGCCTGCCCTGTAATACCCGCCAATCCTGTTTTTTCAGGAGGCACCAGATAGCTCCCTGTCCGGAATGTTGCAGAACCGCCGACCAGAGGCAGGTCATGATCTTCCATCAAATACACAACCAGGCCATTATCTAGCTCGTAACGCTCATAATCGGGAATGACAATATCGCCCAAGGGCGGAAAAGTTAGCGCCTCGTAGGGTTTAGCCTCTATGGCTTGAGCAGGCTTTGCCCAAGACACTGTCAGCAGGATGGAGAAGGTAGCCACCGTCAAAAAGAGCAGTGGTATCAGTTTTTTGCGGATGCGCCGTAAGATCAAACCCATGAATTTTATTGCTGTACCTCTGGTTTACCTAAATGAGTGCGAAACGAAATCGCAACGTGAAATAGACTGCAGGATGCGGGATAAATGGCTATTTATGAGTAGCCACTCACCACAGGCCTCGGATGGGCTCAGTCACAGGCTCTGATTCTGCAGCAGATACAGCATCAACATCGTCCGCCAATTCTTCACTGACGACCTCTTCTTCACTGACGACCTCTTCTTCACTGGCTACCTCTCCTTCACTAGCTACCTCTTCAGCCACTTCTTCGGGCGATGATGCTTCCGGCGGTGAAGGCATAGCATCGGTGAGCCCAGGCACTCCATCAGCCGAAATCAGCTTGCCAACCGTTCGATTTTCGGGGCGGAAGGTCGCTGTCGCAACACGCTGCACATCTTCAGCCGTCACTGCTTCAATCAGCTGTAATTCTTTGAAAACGTTGCGCCAGTCACCTGTCTTCGCTTCATACTCAGCTAACAAGCTGGCCATACCATTATTGGAATCTAAGATGCCGAGCAGTCCCGCCCGCGACTGAGTTTTCACACGCGCTAGGGTGGCCAAATCCACCGGTTCGCGCTTTAGCCGTTCTAGCTCCGCTTGAATGCCCGTGGCCAATTCATCTACATCACGGCCTGGAGCCGTCAACCCATACAGCAACATAAGCGTAGATTCTTTGTCACCTGGGAAACCGTTAGCACTGCCCACATCTAGCGCAACGCCTGGTTCCACTAACGATTTGTAGAGCCTGGCGGTGCGGCCTCCTGTGAGGATGCTGTCAATCATGGCATACACCACATGGTCTGGATCTTGGATACCAGGGCGGTGGTAGCCCTCTAGGTACCAAGGCTGAGAAATCAGTTCTAGGGTAAACTCTCGCAGTTCGCTCTGAGCCGGTTCATTCACGACTAACTCAGGCGGAGTATTACGCGATTTGTAACGGCCAAAGTAAGCTTCGGCGAGCTGTTTCACTTGCATGGGATCTACATCACCCACAATGGCTGCAATGAGGTTACTCGGCCCATAATACAAGTCAAAAAACGCCTGTATGTCTTCGCGGGTCGCTTTGCGTAAATCGTCTTGGTAGCCAATCACCGGACGGCGGTAGGGGTTCTCAGTAAAGGCAACTTCCGAAAAGCGCTCTACCATTTGACCAATGGGCGAGTTGTCGACACGCATGCGACGCTCTTCTAGAATTACTTCTTTCTCTTTGTAGAATTCGCGGAAAACAGGGTCTAAAAAGCGCTCAGACTCTAACGAGAACCAAAGCTCCAATTTGTTAGAAGGGAGATTGTAGAAATAGCGGGTGGCATCAGCAGAGGTGGTTGCATTGAGGCCAGTGCCACCAGATTGTTCAATAATTTGGCCGAATTTGTTTTGCTCAACATAAGAAGCAGCCTCTGCCTGCAGAGCTTTAAACTGTTCGGTGAGCTCAGCTACTTTGGCGGTATCGTTAGCAGTTTCTGCAATCATGAGCTGATCGAAGACAGCATCTAGCTTTTCGAAGATTACTTTTTCTGCAGGGTAGTTGGTGGTACCAATTCGCGTGGTGCCTTTGAACGCGAGGTGTTCTAAGTAGTGGGCCACACCAGTTTTGCCGTCTTCCTCATTCGATGCACCCACGTTGGCATACAGCATCATGGAAACAACAGGTGCTTCATCCTGCTCTAGAACAATGAATTTCATGCCGTTATCGAGCGTGAACTCAGTGACCTCTGCTGCAACGCGGTCTAAGTAGGGCTGAATGGAGCTAGTAGGGGGGGTAGGAGCAGCTTGCGTAAGCTGTAGAGCAGTTGCGGGCGGAGCGATCGCACCAATCACCAAACAACTCACCCCAAACCAAGCAGTCAATGACGTTATTAAGAAACGGCGAAAACCCATAGCACCTTAAGTTTGAAAACCTTGTAAACCATTGAATTACAGTATCTGAGCCGAGGGGGTTTAACAAATACAACCCAGCGAAAACAGCTCAGCCCAAGCGAGCACATTGCACCCTTTAACGCCCTACGCATGAGTTAAACAATGGCGAACACTGCTCTCTAGCATAAGTTTTTTTGCCAATTTCAGGGGGGATATCAAAAGCTTTCTCTTCTAACACCTAATCTTTTGCGACGGTCGAATGGGTAAGCGCCAACCGCCATGTGCTGCGCTGGGAGCGCTTATATGCAACCAAGCTAAAGAGTAAAGAGAATACAACGCTAACGGTCAGGGCGATCGCCACCATGCCTTCCGCAGAACTACCGCCGCCAAACACTGCCAAAAACCGACTCACTTGGACATATAAAGGCGAAAAAATAGCGCTGACCGGCGACGCACCCAGCAGCCACAGCCCCCCTCTCAAAACACCTAGCCCTGATAGCGCCAGCATGAAGCCTACTAGCAAGATCGCTCCCAGTGACCGAAGAAAATGTAATAAGGTAGCCATGACGAGATAGAACCAAATTATGATCAGGCGTTCTCAATTTCTAAGCTATTGTTTCAAGCTAGATTCTTGAGGTCTAGCGACGTCTAACGACTCTGCATCAGTCAATAACGCCTTGATAGATACCTTAGGAGATGACATCAGGCTCTGTTGTATAGGCTTGAACAATCTTAAATTTTCATAAGGGATCTTTGTTTCATTGCCACTGCCCTGACCAACCTCTCATGCGCCAAACTATTCTTCCCCCCAACCTCGTTATCTGGGCAGATCGGCTATTGTCTGCCGTTTTCCTCGGCGGACAGGTACTCATCCACGTCATTTCAAAACCTATCCATCGCCGCAATACTCTTGAGCAGATGGTCTCAGCTGGCCCTGAATCCATCACTATTGCCCTGGTTACCTCTTTTTTCGTGGCCATGGTCTTTACCATTCAAGTAGCCCGAGAATTTATTACTTTTGGCGCAACAACAGCAATTGGCGGCGTACTGGCCCTAACACTCGCCCGTGAGCTATCGCCTGTGCTCACAGCCGTAGTTCTCGCCGGACGCATTGGATCAGCTTTTGCTGCCGAAATCGGCACCATGCGCGTCACAGAGCAAATCGATGCACTCCAGATGCTCAAAAGTGACCCGGTCGATTATCTAGTCATCCCCCGCGTCATTGCCTGCGCCATGATGCTTCCTTTACTCAGCGTCTTGGCTTTTATCACGGGCATGGGCGGCGGCTGGCTAGTAGCCACTCTCATTTATGACATTCCCTCTAGCGTATTCATCAATTCAGCCCGCAATTTTCTCACCACGTGGGATTTGGCCAGCGCACTGATCAAATCTGTCATTTTCGGCATCCTCATCGCGGTTATTGGATCCAGCTGGGGCCTAACCACCACAGGCGGTGCAAAAGGCGTCGGCCAATCCACCACCACTGCAGTTGTGACGTCACTGCTTGCAATTTTCATTGCTAATTTCTTTTTGTCATGGCTGATGTTCCAGGGGCAAGGCAGCGCGTTTGTCGGCACTTAGCCACCGCCTTAATCAACCAAGCACTTACATCAAGTATTCACATCAAGTATTTACATATCGCTACCCCACTTTCATCAAAGCAACGTCATCCAAGTAACGCTCTGAGCAACATATCCCTGAACTACATATCTCTGAATCACATAGGCGCATAACATGACCAGTAGCAGCACAGAAGTAACGACCCTTTCACCCGATTTTCGATTGGGCGGCATCATCACAATTCTCAGCTTGCCCTGCCTCCTGATTAGCCTCTGGCTGGCAATGCCCATTGCCCTATTAGGCCTCTTCCTGCTTTACCAGACGACGTCCATCCGTCTGACTTTCACGCCCATCGCTCTGGAGGCTTCACGCGGTGAAGCAGAGCCTTTCAAAACATTTCCATACAAAGAGTGGGAAAGCTGGACGCTCTTTTGGTCGCCCGTACCCATTCTGTTCTATTTCAAAGAAATCAACAGCATTCACTTTCTACCTATGCTGTTTTCGCCTGCGGAGCTTGAAACCGCCCTTGAACGCCATGTCGCTCACTGCAAAACCAGTGCCTAACCCTATTCCGTTAGACACAGGCCCGTTAGACACAGGAAAGCAGCTGCTAATTTCCAAATGTTTTCGGCTCTGTACCCTTTAACAACCGTTGAATGTTGCTTTTGTGACGTATCACCACATATAGTCCGCAGGCGATCGCTAAAATCACATACGCCAGTGGCTGCCTTGTCATCACCATAAACACCCCTGCAGAGAGCGCCGCTGCAATCGAGCCGACAGAAACCGTTCGAGAAATAGCCAAAAACACACTGAATACGGCCGCCACCCCTAAGCCCACAGGCCACGCCAAGGCAAACAGCACACCAAGCCCCGTAGCAGCCGATTTCCCTCCGGAAAACCCCAGCCAAACCGACTTACTGTGACCCAACACAGCCAGCAACGCTGCTATCACCAACCACCAAGCACTGTCATCGCCATCTACCCAGCCAGATAACAGTACCCACCGCATCATCAGCACAGCCGCAACGCCTTTCAGCAAATCAATCACCAGCGCCATCATGCCTGGGCCCTTACCCAGCACCCGAAACACATTCGTTGCGCCCGTATTGCCAGAGCCATGTTCGCGAATATCAATCCCCTTTAGGGCTTTAGCAATGACAAAGCCCGTTGGGAAAGACCCCAGCAAGTAAGCAATGAGCAGAGCAGTCATCAAAACTGCAAAAGCGGAGCCAGACATAGTAGGCAATTGCGCTAATAACACCGAGTTTAATAATAATCGTAATCGGTAGACGGATTGGCCGGGTCAGGGGCAAATCCAAGCCACAGCGGGTACTGAAGCAAAGACAAACTCACCTTCTCCTCAGCCTCATCCATAATCAAAAATGGAATTCTACCCGAGTCCATTAGTCGCTCTGCTCGCTGACTCATGGGCATTGCGTCTTCAAATAGCATCACGCCTCGGTTAGTCCCAAAATCCGCTCGGGAAATACCTAAACAATCTTGCAGCCAACGCCGCCACTCCCCCAATCGCTCTGGCGTGGTTGCTAGCACCAACACACACAGGCGCCGATCATAAATCGCATGCATACAGGAAATAGCAGCCGAAGCGACCAGCACATTCTGCAAACGGCTTCCCATGCTTTTAATAGCACCGCGACCGCCCTGGGTAAAAAACCAGTTAGACGCGCGTTCAGCATGGATAGGTTCAAAGGTGCGGCGAAGCTGCCAAGGTGGGCCGTAGTAGTCAGGGCGAGTACGATATTGGTCTAGAAGGCTGTTGATGCGATCGCGCTGCTGGGCAAACCGCTGCGCCGCCAAAGGGCTTCTATTATCTTCTTCTAACGGTACCGATGAAGACTGAACAGTAGTGCCCCTATCCGGCATCTCAGGCACTGGTCGGGATGCCGGTGAAGCTGGCACCAAATCCATATCCTCCGCAGTTGTCGCCAAGTCTTGCAAGCTACCAACCAAATAGTTCTTAAAGCTCTGCACCCGGATAGCAACCTCTTGAGATGCGCCCGCAAAGTTAGACTTCATCTCAGTGTCCAATCGCGCTTTGCGTTGTTCTAGCTGCCCTATCTCTTGCTGCAGCTTTTGTTTCTGAGCCTCCATATCGCGTAAACCCTGACGTACAAGCTGCGCAATATCTGCTTGCACATTTGTCACGCTAGCTGAGGCCAAGCCCCTAGATTTGGCGCCCATAGATTGGTCACCCATGGATTTATCGCCCATGGAGCCGCTACCCATCGAACCGCCTGTCAAACGGCTACGGCTATCAGCTGAATCATCAGAAGCACTGCCAGAAGAGCGACTCAAAGAACGATTCCTAAGCCTGCTGCGATCAGAACGCTGTAGACCTAACGGCTGCTGTCCAGGTAACTGTTGACTGGTCAGCTTTGAATCCGCGGAGCCATCCTGAGACACAGCTGCATCTGAAGCTGAATACTCGTATCCAGAAGCGCGCTCAAGGTTGCTATTCTCGGCAGGATTATTGTCTTCAGAAGGCATAGTCTTTCAGGGGCAATTTTTTCAGCGGCACTTTAATTCAGCGGCACTATTATTTCTATCGTCTAGAGTCTAAATTTTAGCGGCAAACTCCAACGGCTACACCCCGACAGATACTGACTGAAAACTATTGAACAGGCTTTCCTAGCTCACGAGAGCGCGAACTGGCAACCCTTACGGCTTCTATCAGCGAAGAGCGCATCCCCAACTCCTCTAGACAGGCAATACCTGCAATAGTGGTACCGCCTGGACTCGTCACCCGATCCTTGAGCTCCGCTGGATGGATGCCTGTTTTCTGAATGAGCTGCGCGGTTCCTAGCACTGTCTGCACCGCCAGCTGGTTCGCAATGCCTCGAGATAAGCCAGCCGCAACGCCACCATCCGCCAGCGCTTCAATCACAATCGAAACGTAGCCAGGACCAGAACCAGACAGACCCGTCACTGCATCCATCATGCCTTCTGGCACTTGCACAACTTGACCTACGGCAGAAAATATCTCCTGCGCGAGCTGGCTGTGCTCAGCAGTGGTACAACTACCCGTTGCGATCGCGGTCATACCTGAGCCCACCGTCGCAGGCGTATTGGGCATTGCCCGCACAACCGGCCATCCTGGCACGGCAGCTTCTAACTTACTCAGCGGGATACCCGCCAATATAGATAAGATCAAGGGCGGCGTCTCATGCTCTGCCCCCTCGATGCCTGCGGATTGAAAATCTTTGGCCACCAGCGCAAAAACCTGGGGCTTAATAGCCAGCACAATAACTCGGCTAGCCTCAATTACGTCGAGATTGAGATCTGTCGTCTTGACAGCGTGCTGCTCAGCTAGAACCTCCCTCCGCTCAGAAGAAGGATCACTCACTAAAATCTCGTCAGGCGAATATAACCTTTGGGAAATAAGGCGGGATAACAAGGCTTCACCCATCACCCCGCCGCCAATCATGCCAAGTCTTACAGGCAAAAGATCACAGCTCTCATAATTTCCTAAACAGCATACCGCGAATAGTCCATCAGAGAGACCTATGAACGATTAAGCCATACGAGCGAGCTGTTCAGTGGCCCAAGCGGGTGTCGGTGCAGCCTGACGCTGAGTGCTCATAGGCTGCTCAGGTACGAAGCCTTCTTCCCCTTCAACAGGCATGCTGACCTGAACACAGTTAGGCGTAAACAAGAAAATGCTCTCTCCAATACGCTCCTGGTGTCCATCCATCGCGTAAGTACCGCCTGCGACAAAGTCCACAGCCCGCTGAGCTTGGTCAGGATCCATAATAGTAAGGTTGAGCACCACAGACTTACGCTCCCGCAACGCCTGAATAGCCTGAGGCATTTCCTCAAACGTACGAGGCTCCATTACCAATACTTCACTCATGCCATTCATTGCACCTGGCATACCAATCACATTGTTCATTGAAACCATTCCAGAATCAGTTGTTGACAAAACTCTCTCACGGACACGGCGGCGAGCAGGTGGACGTGGCGCTTCCTCAGCAGGGAGAGAGGAAATAGCCGCCTCGGGCTCACTATTTTCTTCTTCGTAGAGGTTCTGATACTCTTCCCCTTCTACTTCTTCATACTCGTACTCATAATCTGCCGGATCGTTTAATCCAACAAAATCTTTAATCTTTCCGAAAAGTCCGCTCATACTTGTGCTCCATCACGGCATTTAGACTTGGCAGAAGCTGTAATCGTGCCTTTTATTTAAGTTACCTACCGCTCCAGATATCACATAAAAGCTCATCTATCGAAAGGCGTAAAAAGCAGCTAACACAGCGTTGTGACAATCAATTGATTGCCCGAAGCGCGAACGACAAAACCCTGACTACTAAAGCACTACAAGCGCTTTAGGCAACGCTATAAATATCTAGAGGCATCTCACCTATAAATATTTAAAGCTTGCCAGAACTCATCAAGCATATTTGGCTTATTGCCAACAGCTATTGGCCAGAGTCCGTAGCATTCGCTTCATCCAGTCCTTAAACTAGATGCACAAGCATTACCCCACGGTTTTGTAACTGTGTCAAGTATTTTTTAGATTTTTTTAGTTGATTGTGTGAGATAGCTCGAATAGCCCATCTGTGGATGACTTCAGCCCTTTACAAAAAGATGACTTCAGCCCTCTACAAAAAATAAAACAATTCATCAAAAAAAAGACTTTGCCGTAGGCGCTATCACTTGCATCGGTTGTTTTTATGAACAGCTTTAACTAGTTCTTTTTTGGGCGAGGGCCAAACAGAATGCTGCCAAGCCTAATCATTGTTGAGCCTTGAGCGATCGCAGTACCAAAATCTCCCGACATTCCCATCGACAGCGTGTCCATCCGCACCCGGCTCAGACCCATCGATTGAATCTGAGTGGCGAGTGATCGCCCTGCGGCAAAAATAGTCGCCGTTTCCTCATCGGTTAGCCCATAGGGCGGAATCACCATCAATCCAGCAATATCCAAACTACTGAGCTCATCAAGCTTGGGCAGCGCAGCTAACAAATCGGCCGGTTCAAATCCATCCTTTGTCGGATCGCTAGCCAGCTTTACCTGCAAACAGCAGTGCACACGTCGGCCGATCTCTTCTGCTTGGCGATGCATGCGAGTCGCCAGCTTCAGGCTATCGACCGAATGCACCCAGTCAAAGTTCTCTACCACCTTTCGACTTTTATTGGACTGCAGATGTCCAATAAAATGCCAAGTTACGCCTGTAAGATCACCGAGTGCATCTTGCTTTGCCAGCGCCTCCTGCACCTTATTTTCAGCAAAATCTCTGATGCCGGCTGCGTACGCAGCTCTGACAATAGCTGCCGGAAATGTTTTTGTGACGGCGATCAATTTAACAGAATTAGGAATCGAATGCCTGATTGCATCCAAGCGCTCCGAAATCTCTGCAGCAGTAGTCATGCTTAAGGTGTGTGCACTTGAGGCTAGAAGGCTTGCTTATAGGCTTTTTGGAGCTGTTCGTACTCGGCCTGTTCACCCATCCGACGAATGGCTCGCATTCGCTGATCGATCATTTGCTTGGCTTCGACGCGGCCTGTTGGCTCAAAGGCAAGGCCACTGGACTCATTCGTTACCAGAAAAAACAGTCGGTGGGCATAGAGAGTCGCAAATAGTTCTTGTCCGTCTCCGACCACGCATATCCTGAAGAGCAAGCCAAAATTTGGGTGATTCAGATAGGTTTCCGTGCTCATGCAAGCTCAGCAGTGCTTTATACGAAGAGTCTACAGTCTTTTAACAAACATGTGATCAAAGAATGTACGAGACTGTACCTAATCGGTCAACCTAAAGCGTTTCCGATCCCCTAATTTTAGATGGCTCGCCGGATTTCTATGGCCCAATTTAGATAGCCCGATTTAGTTGGCCTAATGTTAGATGGCCCGATTCAAATCATTACCGCTGGAGAAACCCCTGAGTTATAGAAATACGTTTAGGCATTAAGCCCTTACAGGCCAAGTGCCATTAGCTGCGCCTTCGCCTTCTGCAAAGATTCATACCATTCTTTCTCAGGCTGACTATCGGCAACAATGCCTGCACCGACTTGCCCCCAAACAATCTGTTCAGCATCGTCTGCAGTAGGTGCCAATAGCAGCGTCCTAATCAAAATATTTAAATCGAGGTGACCGCGCCGGTCAACGTATCCGCAGGATCCGTAAAACAAACTGCGACGCACCGGCTCTAGGGCCTCAATAATTTCCATACACCGGACTTTGGGGCACCCGGTGATTGTTCCACCCGGAAACAACGCAGCGATTAACCGCGCAACCGCCTCATCCTCCTCAACGTTGGCATCTAGCTCACCGACCACATTACTCACCAAATGCATCACATGGCTGTAGCGTTCAATCGTCATGAGTTCAGCAACCTCTACACTGCCCCATTTACACACCCGCCCCAAGTCGTTGCGCTCTAGATCCACCAGCATGATGTGCTCTGCGTTTTCTTTGCGATCGCCTCTGAGCTCAGCCGCGATCGCCTCATCTTCTTTGGCATTTTTTCCCCTTGGTCGCGTACCTGCGATAGGCCGCGACTGCGCCTGCCGCAACTTCAAATGAACCAAGCGCTCGGGCGAACAGCTCACCACAGCGCCCCAAGGCGTATGCCAATAGCTTGCAAATGGCGACGGATTGATGGCATGAAGCGCCTTATAAACCGCCCAGCTACTCAGCGCTGTATGCGCCTGAAAGCGCAAAGAATGATTCACCTGAAAAACATCCCCAGCCTTGATGTGCGCCTTAGCTCGCATAACGGCCCGCTCAAACTCAGCTTGCTCCGTTTCAAATTGCAGCGAATGGGTCAAGCCCGCTACCGGGGCCGGCCCATTTCCCGATTTGACTCGCGATACGTCCTCGCAGCCGAGGGGCAAACAAGCTTCCATCCGCAGTAATCCGTCAGGCTGCTCGGCAGCCAACCATAATTGCTGCTTGTAGTGATCTAACACCGCAAATTCAGCTGGCTCGTACCAAAACGCAACAGGAAAGGGCAACGTATCCTCTTTCAGCCAAGGAAGTCGCTCAATTTCCCAGGCACAATCGTATCCCAACCACCCTAACCAGCCACCTGTGAACGGTAGCTCTGCTCGGTTAGCATCTGCATCATCAGACTCTATTTTCTGTGCATCTCTCTTGTTCAAGGTCTGCTTTAGATGCTGCCCCATGTTTTGAAACAACGGCAGCACTTCACCAATGGGTGGGGTCCAAAGCTGAGGACATCCGTTGACAGTCCGAGGCGAGCCCGCACAGATTGAAAATCGCGCCATTTCAGTCGCTGTCAGTGGCAGCGAATCAGACGGTAGGGGGTATGGGCTTTCCAGCAGCGTTTTGATCCCCGCATATCCATCTCGCTGAGTTTGAGGCTGAAAAAGAGCTTCAAAGATGGCTGAGCCAGTTCTTTCCTGCAAAGGGAGCTGTCTCCAAAACAGCTTTTTACAAGGGGAGAGGGCTATCTCTGAGTTAGCTTGATCTGCTCCAGTTTGAAAAGATCCGCTCAAGCAATCCCTCCAAATGCAATACGCCCCCACCAAAATAAGCCCAAGCTTGCTAACACCAACCAGTCCCACCAGTGCAGCTTAAGCTGGTGCCAGGCGACCCGATGCTTGTTCGGACTCGTAAAGCCGCGCACCTGCATGGCACTAGCAATCTGCGCAGCCCTCATCAGCAAATTCTCAATCAGACGCTCAGCCACCATCAGCCATATCTGAATCGCACCACGCACGCCCAGCTGTTGCCATTTAATTGCCCGGGTACGAATGGAGCGCACTAGGTTTTGCACTTCTTCTAGCACAAGAGGAATAAATCGGAGCGCAAGGGTCAGGGTTAAAGCAATTTCCGTCACCGGAATGCCCAACTTTCTGAGCGGCTGTAGGAGATCTTCGATAGCCTCCGTAATTTCTTCTGGGGCTGTGGTCAGCAAAAAAAGCGTGGTGGCATAAATCAGCGTGAATAGCAGCGTGCTGACTTTGATGGCGATTCGGCGCGATCGCTGGGTCACATGGAGCCCCACATTCACAGGCTGCTGGGCAACCTCTAAATCCACAATGTCATACTGATACCCTGTTGCACTGGGCACCGCTGGCAGCCTTTCAGGGGCGTCCAAGTCATCCGGCCACTCTGCTAAGACTTGCGGAGTCGGCAATCTTGGCTGCTGGCTCACCGCAATGCCATCCGGCATAATCAGCAGCAGCGCCGTCACAAATACGCCTAACAGTAGCAGCCACCCCATCTGCTGACGCCACACCCGCAGCGGAATTCGCGCCGAGATAGTCAGCAGCACTAAGAAAATCACAATCGCGATGCGGCACAGTTCGCTAGCCAGTACTGGCGCTAGCAAAATGCTCAACAGCCACGCGACTTTGACCCGCGCATCAATTCTATGGAGCCACGTAACTGGCTGCTCTAGGTATAGGCCAATGGGTAGCGATCGCAATAAATCCATCAGTTCATCCGAGAGACCTTGGTCGCACGATTGCTCCCCGTTGCCCGCTCAATATCGCGCATACTCTTGCCACGCCACAATATCCGAATCGGCGTGCCATCGTACCCTAAATTCTTGCGAAACTGCTTTTCAATGTAGCGCCGATAGCTCTCACCAAACAGCTTTGGATCGTTGACAAACAGCGCAAACGAAGGGGGTTGAGATCGCACCTGCGTCCCATAATAAATCCGGCCCTGCCTGCCTTGCCGTGTCGTAGGCGGCGTATGCCAGCTCACCGCATCTTCGAGCACCTCATTCACCACAGACGTCGTCACGCGTCTGCGATGCTGCTCCACCGCCGTATCCACCGCATCCAAAATATTTGGCAGCCGCTGCCCCGTCATTGCACTCACATACAGCCGCTTCGCCCAGCCGAGGAAGTGAATCTTCGCTTCAATCTTCTTATCAAACTCATAGATAGTGTGGGAGTCTTTCTCAATCGCATCCCACTTATTCACCACAATCACACAGGCGCGGCCCTCTTCCTCAATCCGGCCCGCTAGCTTTTGATCTTGCTCCGTCACGCCATCTAACGCATCAATCACCAGCAGCACAACATCCGCGCGGCGAATCGCCTTAAACGCTCGATTAATGCCAAAAAACTCTGGCCCAAAGTTCACATTCTTCTTCTTGCGAATCCCCGCCGTATCAATCAGTCGGTAGCGCGTTTGACCTTCGCCCTCACCGCGAGTCACCACCATATCAATCGCATCACGAGTCGTCCCTGAAATCGGACTCACAATCGAGCGCCGCTCGCCCACGAAGGCATTGAGCATACTGGACTTACCCACATTGGGGCGTCCCACAATCGCCACCCGATACTCCGGCGTATCTTCTAACTCATCGGTCGGCGGCAAATGTTCCACTACCGCATCGAGCACTTCACCCGTGCCGCTGCCATGAATCGCCGAGACAGCCACTGGCTCATCTAAGCCCAATTCCCAAAACTGAGCAGCCTGCACAATACCTTCATCCGGTGACTCACACTTGTTCACCGCCAGCACCACAGGCACATTCTGCGTCCGCAGCCAGCTGGCAATCTCGTGGTCACCTTCGGTTGGCCCCAGCTGTCCGTCTACCACAAAAATCGCTGCCGAGGCTTCTGTCAGCGCTGCCATCGCCTGTTCACGAATAAATGGCAAAAATTCTGTATCGTCGTCAAACACTAACCCGCCGGTATCGACCACTAGAAACTCGCGGTCTTGCCAAAAGGCAGGTTGATAGGTGCGATCGCGCGTCACGCCCGGCTGATCAAACACAATCGACTGCCGCCCGCCCGCCAATCGATTCACCAGCGCAGACTTGCCCACATTCGGGCGACCAATAATTGCTACTACCGGAAGAACCATAGCCAAACAGCACCTGCCGAAGGCGCAACAAACAGAAAAACTATTATAGATTGAATCTACAGAACCTGAAGCTATAGATCAGGCGTTATAAAACCGCCTTAATATCTGCCTTCGCGTCTTTTCTCAAGCCTGCCGAAATCCGAAACAGCTCCTGCCCAGTGTGCAAATAGCTATCGTCGTAGGTATAGGTAAAGCGCTCTATTTCTTCAATGCCGTCCTCTAGCTGATTGAGGCAGTAATACATGTTGGCCGCACCACTCGCGACCCCTGCCGGATTAGGCATCGATTTGAACTTAGCCTGCGCTTTTTCTAAATGATGCTGGCACTCCTCTAAGTATTCCTGAAAAGCTGCCATCAGTTCATCATCAAACGGATCAGCAGACAACGCCCGAATCTCTGCTTTCAGCGGCTTGATAATTTTGCCAACCAGGCGATCGGTCGGATTAAACACAGTGCGAAGCCACTGCTCAATCGTGCCAGAATCAGTACGAGCACGCCTTTTACGGTTCTGAGACGTTGCCGCACTGGCACTCCGAGTTGCCCGATGACTCGCAGCCGACGCCGATGTTTGCTGCCGATAAGCATCATACTGCTGACGCTCACTCACATCGCCTAGCACCTCATAGGCCGCGTTCACTTGCGCGATTTTGTCGTGATTGCATTGATTCTCCTGAGCACTCTGACTATCGGGATGTAGCTGCTTCGCAAGTTGCCGATAGGCCTGCTTCACTTCCGCTTGCGAGGCACTCGCGGCAATGCCTAAGGTCTTGTAGTGATCAGTCTCTGCGGCTCCTTTCATGGATGCATTTTAACAAGCATCACCGCCCTTGCTTCAAGCAATCGGCTCCGGATCTTGAAACAACGGCGTACTCAAATATCGCTCGCCAAAGCTCGGCTGAATCATCACGATCGTTTTACCTGTGTTTTCGGCCCGCTGCGCGAGTTTTACCGCTGCGCATAAAGCCGCGCCGCTAGAAATGCCGGATAGGATGCCTTCTTCTTTGGCAAGTCGTCGGCCGTAGGCGATCGCCTCCTCATCCTTTACCGCAATCACCTCATCAATCAACGCCTGATTCAGCACCTTCGGCACAAACCCAGCCCCAATCCCTTGAATTTTATGTGGCCCCGGCTTATCGCCCGAGAGCACCGCACTATTCACAGGCTCCACGGCAACCACCTGAAAACTGGGCTTTCGCTGCTTAATCACCTCACCCACGCCCGTAATGGTGCCGCCAGTGCCAACCCCAGCCACCAAAAAATCCACTTCGCCTTCTGTATCCTGCCAAATCTCCTCAGCTGTCGAACGCCGATGCACCGCCGGATTCGCTGGGTTATCGAATTGTTGCAGCATATAGGCATCCGGCAACGTTTCAACCAGCGTCTGCGCCCGCTGAATACAGCCACTCATCCCGCTCATCCCCGGCGTCAGCTCTAACCGTGCCCCATAGGCTTGCAGCATCGCCCGGCGCTCAGAACTCATGGTTTCCGGCATCGTCAATACCAAGTCATAGCCCTTGGCCGCCGCCGCCATCGCCAAAGCAATACCGGTATTACCAGATGTTGGCTCTACTAAAGTGGTTCTCCCAGGCTCAATTTCACCGGCCTTCTCAGCCGCTTCAATCATGCTGATGCCGATTCGATCTTTCACCGAAGCCGACGGATTCATACCCTCTAGCTTCACCAAAATCTGGGCAACACAGCCTTCGCTCTTAGGAATGCGATTCAGTCTTACCAAAGGCGTGTGGCCAATGAGTTCCGTGACGTTGTTAGCAATTCGCATAGTCTCTTTTAATACGGCCGCCTACTCTATGTGCTGCCTACTCTATATGTAGTACATCAAGTCAACTTGCTGGCGAGCATTCCGCTTTTCTACCAAATCTTGCAGCGTACACTTCTCCAAAACAGCCTCCGCTGCCCCACGCACTTCCTGCCACAGCTCACTAACAATCGCACCCTCTGTTGTCTCCGGCGACTTCGTTTCTTTTGCCTTCGCTTCAAAGCCCTCAATGCAGCTCACAACATCCAACAGCGTCACTTTCCACGGTTCACGAGTCAACAAATATCCACCTTTTGCACCGCGCTGACTCTTCACAAATCCCGCCCGACGCAGTGTCGCCAATAGCTGCTCTAGATAGCGATCCGGAATATTCTGCGCAGCCGCAATCTGACAAATGCGCATCGGCTCAGCCTTGCTATAGTGCAAACTTAGCTCTATGAGCGCCAGCAGCGCATATTCACTTTTACAAGACAGATCCATAATTTCATTATATCCCGGTTCTACGGTGGGGATTGATCATATAGATAAATAGACAAAAAAAGGCCTCGCTAACGCAAGGCCCTGTATTTCTATTTAAGGTTATGAGGAAATGTGTCTAAAGCATCACGGTTGTACGTGAGCTTAGAATTTAAAGGTGGCGCGAACAGCACCGTAGAAGTTGTCACCATCTGCAGTGTCATTGTCAGCGTAGATAAGCGCAGGTGTGAAGGTTAAATACTCGTTCACATCAACCTTGTAGTAGCCCTCCACAACGAGTGGATCCACGGAACCTGAAGACGCAGAAGTCCCGTAAAGACCAAACTCATTGCCTGTGCCAAACAAATCAGCGAAAGCAACGCCAACACTAAATTCGTCAATGTCGTCACCAGTATCTACGTCAGTAGATGCGTAGTGACCACCCACTTGAAAACCACCAAAGTCTAGACTAACAAGACCAGCAATAGCACTTTCAGCTTCACCTGGCGCTGAACCATCAGCACCAATGTAAGTAATAGCCGCATCCAGAATTCCGTCAGTGAGGAAGTTCAACTGGGCAATGTAGCTGCCAGTACCGAAGATGCCGCCGTCACGGACAACACCGCCACCATCGACAAATGTGTCAGAGTTAATATTGCTCGTTCCAGAGGAATAGCCCAAGTCAAGAACCAAGTTCTCTGTAAATGCAACGTTAACACCTGCGCCAAACTCACCGCCAGCAAAGGCATCGTAGAATACGGGGCCACTCACGTCAGCGACAGCAGGGCCATCGTAAGGCACGATAGTGCTTGTTACAAAGTCATCAGTTACAACACTGTTCGCTGCGATAATACCGGAGATACGGCTCCCAATCGGAAAGCTGTAGTAAACATCGTCGAACTTGACGTTATCGCCAGCACCGCCACTACCACCACTGGCTAGACCACCAGCGTTTGCTAGTGCCGGCGGACCATCACCTGCACGGAAACGAAGCCGCAAACGGTCTTCGCCAGTGAAGCTAGTGTCAAAGTTCAAACTTGCACGATAACCAAACACCGCGTCGGCTTCATCCAGAGGAACACCAGCGACGCTAGCGTCGCTGAAAGGCACTACCAGGTGAGTATCTAAAACACCACGAAGCTTAGTAGTGGTAGAGAACTGGTTAGCCTCTAGCTCAGCAACGTCAGCTTCAAGTGTGTCAACACGGCCACGAATCGTTGCCAGCTCAGCTGCAAACTCGTCTTGCAAACGGCGGATAGCGTCTAGGTCGCTGCCCTCACCAATCAGCTGAATTACAACATCCAAACATGCGTTCAAACCAGCAGCAAACTCGTAGCGAGTCAGCGCACGGTTACCACGGTAGCTACGGTCGGGGTAACCTTCCAAGCAGCCATACTCTTCTACCAAGCGCTGAAGTGCAGTAAATGCCCAGTCGCTAGGCTGAACGTCATCTAGCTCAGATACGCTAGTGACCTGCGCCAACTGGATAGGCTCTGCGGCAACTGTCTGAACAGACTCAGCAGCAACGGCCCCATCTGAGACATGAACAGAAACGCCTAAAACTGCAGACACTAAGGCTAGTGTTTGCAACATCTTATTTGTCATTAATTTAATCCTTCACACCATGTGTAATTGCCCATGTGGGCCTTACTACAGTAAATTCCGCTATGCCAATCTTTGGTATAGCGGAATACAAATAAGTATTTTCAACAAGGTTTTCTGACACGAAAACCTTAGATCCAGTGTGTTTTTAGAAAATTACGTACAAAATATTACAAGCTGATTGAAGCAATCGTTAGCGCCCTGATAACAGGCCTGTCTCATCGCACAAGGCCAAGTTTTACCAAGATTCTGATTTTCACCACATCAAATCCTATTGCACTCGTCAGATTAGTCAAAATACTCTCACTAGCTGTAGCCACCACAGAACAATTTCTAATCTGACGAGTGTTCTAAGCGATTAAAAATAAGCAATCAAAAAGGAGAACAAACAAGCAAGGAGGGGCTCCACGTTGTGGAGCCCCTCCTTGCTTTGGCTTCTGCCTATTATGCTCGAGCCACTAGTCGACAAGGAGAGCTGTAAGTCAGCTCCTTTACCGGCTAGCAAGCTCAACCCAAATTAGAACTTGAACGTAGCGCGAAGAGCACCGTAGAAGTTGTCACCATCTGCAGTGTCGTTGTCAGCGTAGATAAGCGCAGGTGTGAAGGTTAAATACTCGTTCACATCAACCTTGTAATAGCCTTCCACAACGAGTGGATCCACAGCACCTGAAGACGCAGAAGTACCGTAAACACCAAACTCATTGCCTGTGCCAAACAAATCAGCGAAAGCAACGCCAACACTAAATTCGTCAATGTCGTCACCGGCATCTACGTTAGTAGATGCGTAGTGACCACCCACTTGAAAACCACCAAAGTCTAGGCTAACAAGACCAGCAATAGCACTTTCAGCTTCACCTGGCGCTGAACCATCAGCACCAATGTAGGTAATAGCCGCATCCAGAATTCCGTCAGTGAGGAAGTTCAACTGGGCAATGTAGCTGCCAGTACCGAAGATGCCGCCGTCACGGACAATACCACCACCATCGACAAATGTGTCAGAGTTAATATTGCTCGTTCCAGAGGAATAACCCAAGTCAAGAACCAAGTTATCGGAGAAGGCAACGTTAACACCTGCGCCAAACTCACCACCAGCAAAGGCATCGTAGAACAGGGGGCCACTCACATCAGCAACAGCAGGGCCATCGTAAGGCACGATAGTGCTTGTTACAAAATCATCAGTTACGACACTGTTTGCTGCGATAATACCGGAGATGCGGCTACCAATGGGGAAGCTGTAGTAAACGTCATCCAAACCGACATTATCTTCAATACCGCCACGGCGACCACTCTGGCTAGCCAAGCCACCAGCGTTAGCCAAAGAGCCTGCTGCATCAGAAGCCTGCAAGCGAATGCGCAAACGGTCTTCTCCGGTAAAGCTTGTATCAAAGTTCAAACGAGCACGGTACTCGAAAGTTGCATCCGCTTCATCAATAGGAACACCAGCAACGCTAGCGTCGCTGAAAGGCACTACCAAGTGCGCATCAACCTGTCCACGGAGCTTAGTAGTGGTAGAGAACTGGTTAGCCTCTAGCTCAGCAACGTCAGTCTCAAGCGTGTCAACACGGCCACGAATCGTTGCCAGCTCAGCTGCAAACTCGTCTTGCAAACGGCGGATAGCGTCTAGGTCGCTGCCCTCACCAATTAGCTGAATTACAACATCCAAACATGCGTTCAAACCAGCGGCAAACTCGTAGCGAGTCAGCGCACGGTTACCACGGTAGCTACGGTCAGGATAACCTTCCAAGCAGCCATACTCTTCTACCAAGCGCTGAAGTGCAGTAAATGCCCAGTCGCTAGGCTGAACGTCATCTAGCTCAGATACGCTAGTGACCTGCGCCAACTGGATAGGTTCTGCAACGACTGCGTCTGCAACAGGAGCAGAAACTGCATCCGCTGCGTATACGTTGCTAGGAAAAGCTAGAGAAGCACCTACGACTGCAGGAGCAACCAGTAGCGCTTTCCAATTAATAGTTGTCATCTGTAATTTTCTCCTCACACCTTAAATAGAAAAAAAGGCTGTCAATTTATTAGAACCTCACCGCCCAGCGTAGAAACTAAGCAGTAGACACTTTAAAGAACTGACACTTTCATCAAGCTTCAGGGATAAAATCGCGAACCATCTTGACGACAGTCGCATATTTTTTCCGAAGCTAGAGAAAATCGTAACAGATTAGTTTTGAGTTGAACCATGCCGTGGACAATTTCACACCAAAGGAAGAACTGGTCAATATAGAGCTCCAAGCAACGGATTAAGCGCTCAAGTCCCACGCCAATCATTGTTTTCGCTGGCTTAGCAGGGGTGAGCATAAAGTGCTCAAGGCTTCTTCACCACTGAGCTTCACTTACATAAGTTCAATTGATGAATTCACCCGTCAATTGGTCAATTCACCGGCACAGTGTTTCAAGCCGGCATCCGCTACAACCACAGACAGACAGCAAGTATATTATTTTTCTATTTCTTTCATTAGTTTTTCTAAATTCAGCGGTCTAGGACACTGAAATATCCATTTTTCTCAATTGCCGAAGGCAACGCCTCTCTTACAACTTGCTAGCGTTACTCGCGATGAGCGTTTGTTACACATTGCGTTAATAAGAAAGCGCAGTAGGGGGCTCCTACTGCGCTTTATAAAAACTCTTCGGTCTACTTCTAATGCCTAGTAACTACCTGGCAGCCTACTGATATCTAGACGACTTGACTGACAGCTCTTTGACATTTTCGGCCAACCTAACTGGCAGAAGCGCTCTCTCGAAAACTTTTCCTAAAAAGAGAGACTTTAGCCTAAAAGTCTTTACCTACAAAGACTTAGTCTTACCAGCGCCCCATTTATCACCCAAAATTTTAGGCATAATCAAAATATGCGCAGAAATAGCCTCAAGGTCATCATCCGTGAGCTTGCGCATCTTAGGATAGATGTCGGTACTCTTCATACTGGGGTGCAGCTCAGAAATTTCGACCAGGCCATCATAGGTGGTTGGATTTTGCAGATAGTCTACTAATCCGGCCAAGTTATCACGAGCTGGGAAAGCCCCCTCCAAAGACTCTGTATCTAGCCCTACATTGGGGTTCGTCTTAGTGATGCCGCCCAGATGACAGATAGCGCAAGTTTTATTGAACTTCTCGCGGCCCCGCAGAACTTTTTCCACGGAAAATGTGACTGTATCGCCCGCCTCGTTGGCCGTGATAGTACGAGTGGCCGCATCTAATTCAGCCGCGATCGCCTCACCTGGGAATAAACCAGCCCCCAAGACACCTGAGACAAAAATTATGGCGGCCAGCAATAGCCCAGTACATCTTTTTAACAAATCTCTCATTTTTTATGCTCGCTTCTCAGACACGCAACACAGCAATGATTCAACTTTTTATTGAATCAAAATATGAACTTATAATGCCATGAATAGCGCGACAGGTGAGAAAGAACGCCCGCGAAGATCCTACAAAAGGCTACATACACCGCTAAATCAAAGCGGATCTCCACAAGCCAACTCAGAATCGTTACATTCCGTTACCTCATTCAGCTAGCTACTCACTCCCCTGCAAAACTGTCTCAACTTGTTTTGCATTGATCAGCACCTTATCAACCGGCTGATGAAATCGAATCAGCTGTGTCAGGGTTTTTTTGAGCTCTGTACGCGGCACAATTTTGTCGACAAAGCCATGGTGTAGCAAATATTCCGATGTTTGAAACCCATCTGGGAGTTTCTCTCGCACAGTTTGCTCTACAACACGCCGACCAGCAAACCCAATCGTTGCCTCAGGTTCAGCCAAAATAATATCCCCTAGCATGGCAAAACTCGCTGTCACCCCCCCGGTAGTGGGATGGGTCAAAATAGGCACATACAGCAGCCTTGCCTCGCGATGACGCTCTAGCGCTGCAGAAATCTTTGCCATCTGCATCAGGCTCAGCATGCCTTCTTGCATCCTAGCCCCGCCCGAAGCACAGACAATAAATACAGGCAGTCGCTCAGCGGTTGCTCGCTCAATCAACCTCGTCAACTTTTCGCCGACGACTGACCCCATGCTGCCGCCCATAAACCGGAAATCCATGGCACCGAGCGCCGCTGGTTCTCCATTAATTTGACCCATGCCTGTTTGTACGCCATCGACAAGCTTTGTTTTGGCCTGAGTATCGCGGATGCGATCCGCATATGCTTTGCGATCGCGGAATCGCAGCGGATCTTCCGGCGAAATTTGTGTATCGATGGGGTTCCAGCTACCCTCATCAATCAGCTGCTCTATCCGGGTCACACTAAATATGCGGTGGTGAAACCCACACTCCGGACACACCATCTGATTTGCCTTCAAATCCTTCGTATAGGTCAGCACATCGCAGCGCTCACACTTAGTCCACAAACCATCGGCAATTTCTCGCTCACGCCGATCCTGGCCAACAAACTCTGTCTTTTTACGATTGGCAAACCAGTCAAACAGTGACATTTTTCCGCTCATCGAACCTGATTAAATCACGTCCTCAGCAGTCTGGTTACAAGGTAAAAACCCGTCGCCATCCAGTGAGGCACATCACCTAATCATCCTACACGGCTACTTGCCCTTCTTTGCGCAGACCCGTCTTCTCGCTGAGAGCTCATAACCCCGCAGGGAAAAATATACTTATATACGTTGTCATTATCTGCTGTCCATAAAACACCGTCAGCACCGCGCCTAACGCTAAATAAGGCCCAAACGGAATATGCTGCTTAGGGCCTAATGCACCAATAGCCAAGGCTGCCCCACCGATAAAAGCGCCCATCGCCGCCGCTAAAAACGTGGCCAAAAGCAGCCCAGGGAAACCCAACCAAGCTGCCATCATTGCGGCTAATTTACTATCGCCGCCGCCCATCGCGGGCTTACCAAAAGCGCGGCTGCCTGCCATCCCAATCAAATCAAACATCCACAGCGCCGCCACACTAGCTGAGATGCTAGTTACCAAAGCCCAAGACACATGACCCATGATGGTGGCTGCAGCAGGCACCGTCAGAGCATGTGTCCACCCCTGATAGGCCCATCCCAAAACCAGTCCTGAAGCAGTGATGGTATTCGGCAGCGTCATCGTGTCTAAATCAATCAGCGCTAGCGCCAGCAGCCAGCACATAAAAATCCAGTGCCCTGGGGTCTGCCACGTCACACCGAAAAACATAAACACCGCAACAAACAAACAACCTGTGACAAATTCCACCATCGGATAGCGACTTGCAATTGGCAACTGACAGGCTCGGCACTTTCCTTTCAGCCATAGCCACCCCAGCACAGGCACATTGTCATACGGCTTTAGCCGAGTTTCGCACTGAGGACATCGAGACGGTGGATATACAAGAGAGAGACCTGCTGGCAGACGGTAAACCACCACATTCAAGAAGCTACCTACCGCCGCACCTAAAACAAAGACAATCGAAATCAGGACAAAATTATCCAAATCACTCAGCCAAACACACAGAGAACTGTAGCTAAGGTGCCCGCCTATTAACTAAATTTGATGGCAGGGATGAGGCTTTGTGAACAGGACTTGATGATTCGGGCACCTTACAGGGCGAAGCTTCTTAATCGCTAGTGCTGTTATGCCGTCTCGTCACTCACTCCTATTTTTATTAAGCTGGTGTAGCGCTATCTGGGCAGCACCAGCGATATACGCACCTATTGGGGGTTTTTCAGCACAAGCTCAAGTTACGCTACCACCTTCATTACCGAGCGATACGCTCCCCAACGAACCCTTACCCCCTGCTGGAATCACACCTGACTTACAGCCTAATGAATCCCTCCCCACTCAGCCGCTCCCTAAGCTCCCTTCCGTAGAAGATTTACTTGGGAATCCAGACAATCTTGATGCGCCTGATGGTGCTGACAGCAACGGCGGAGTAGCATTTGTGGTTAATGGTATTCAGCTAGAAGGCAGTACTCGATACACCAACGAGGATTTTGCTGATTTGTTTGGCCAGTATACCGGCCGGCCAGTGACCTTCAATGAGCTGCTTCAGCTTCGCTCTGCAGTGACTCAGCGCTACGTAGACGATGGATTTATCACCTCAGGTGCATTCATTCCACCTCAGACTTTGGAAAATGGTCTGGTTGTGGTGCAGGTGATTGAAGGGGTGATTGAAGACATCGAGATTGTTGGCACACGCAGACTCAAAACGGAGTATATTCGCAGTCGGTTGGGGCTGGCAGCACAGCCTCCTATTAATGCCGACAAGCTCCTAGAAGGATTACAGCGACTACAGATTGACCCGCTGATTGAAACGGTATCTGCTGATTTGCAGGCAGGCGTACGCCCGGGAACGAGCATTCTACGAGTAGAAATCACTGAGGCGGACTCATTTGATTTGACGGTGGGTATAGATAATGGGCGATCGCCTAATATTGGTAGTTTTCGTCGCCGCATTGATCTCAATGAAGGCAACTTGTTTGGGGTGGGCGATCGCCTCTTCGTCGGTTATTCCAACACAAACGGCAGCAACAGCCTAGATCTGGCCTACTCCGTACCAGTCAGCCCCCACAATACTCGGATCAATCTCGAAGGTGGTATTTCTGAAAGCCGCGTCATTGACGATACGTTTGATGTTCTTGAAATTAGCTCCGACGCTCATTATTACGAAGTGGGTGTAACCCATCCCTTAATCGAAAGCCCTATCGAAGAACTCACGCTGGGCCTTGCCCTTTCTCACAAAGAAAATCAGACCAGCCTGGGCATCGATAATATTGGCCCTTTTCCGCTTTCCCCTGGTGCCGATGACAACGGAGAGAGCCGGGTAACGGCTCTGCGGTTTTCACAAGGGTGGACAAAGCGCAGCCAAAAGCAAGTGGTTGCCGCGCGCTCACAGTTCAACCTTGGGCTAGATTGGCTCAACTCGACTGTCAACGAAGGCGACATACCCGATAGCCAATTCTTCTCTTGGCGGGGGCAAGGGCAGTGGGTACGCTTACTGGGCGATGATGCCCTCTTTTTCCTGCGCAGCGACCTACAGCTTTCGGCCAATAGCTTGCTTTCTTCAGAACAGTTTGGGTTAGGGGGACAGCAAACGGTTCGCGGGTATCGTCAGGATGCGCTGCTGCGTGACAATGGGGCACTGCTCTCAGCAGAAGCGCGTTTCCCAATTGTTCGCTTTGCAGAAAACAGCGTTGTCCAAATCACACCATTTTTAGAGGCAGGCGCAGCTTGGAATCATAAGGACACACCGGCAGGGAACAACGTTTTGGTGGGCACAGGTGTAGGCTTGCTGTGGCAACAAGACGAAAACTTAAGCGCTCGCTTAGATTGGGGCATTCCGCTAGTCGATATCAATAGCTCAGGCGATAGCCTACAAGACAGCGGTATCTACTTCTCTATTCAGTACAACCTGCTGTAGTTGCTGATGTCGTAGTTGCTTGCAAATGTGCGCGTTAGTAGCGCCAGTGGCGCTTGCCAGTCGTGAAGCAACCTACCGCAACCATCATGATGGTCTGTAGAGAAAAGCCACCCAAAAACAAAGTCGGGATTAGCTGTAAAAAATTTTTGATAATTAAGGCTAAGAGTAAACAGCCAACCAGTGCCCAAATAGTGTTTGTGCCCAGCAGAACTTGGCGAAAAAACGCTCGGGTAAAGAAAATGCCAAGTGCACCAACGCCAAAAGGAACCGCTAACGAGATAACCAGCGCTAGGAACGGACTCCCTAACAAGAGCCTCCCTAGCTGCGGCACAAAGCTCAGCGTCATCCCTAATAAAATATCAATAGCAGTCGCAACGAGTACCGTTAATCCGGCGCTTTGAAATAGCGATGACCAAGGCAGATATTTCAAGGGCCAAAAAAGGGGATGTTAACGATAAAGGATATTGACTTTGAGGGGCGTTGACGTTGACGCTGTGATAGCCGTCAATACGACAGTCGTGACGTAGATACACTGACTTAATTTACGTCAAACTGCAAGGCCATGCCCCTTACGCGGGTATCAAGGTTGCCGTGGTCATACACGACTTGCCCGCCGATGATAGTGATGACGGGCCATCCAGTTAATGTCCACCCTGCAAATGGCATCCAGCTACCCTTTGCCGTCAGTTCTTCTTTCAGCACAGGGCGATAGGTTGAGAGATCTACAAGCACTAAGTCAGCGTCGTAGCCTGTTTCAATCAGACCTTTCTTAGGAATATTGTACGCTTTGGCAACAGCTGTACTCATCCAGTTGGAAACTTGGGCAACTGTGCAGCGACCTGCCTTGGCCTGAGTCAGCATGAGCGCTAACGAAGTTTCGACCCCAGATAGGCCTAAAAGATCGCGAGGATAGGTTTGATAATCTTTTACTGTGTGACTGTCTGCTAGCGCGTTAGCGGTATGGCTAGTGGCAATAAAATCAATCACCCCCTCTCGCAAGCCTTGCCAGAGATCTGCTTGATTGCGCTCATCCCTTTTCGCATCGCCTAAAGGCGAATGCATCGGCGCTGGCATTTCGACAGCTCTGTTTTTGATCATATCTAGCAGCAAATGTTGAGGCATGACATCTGCGGTGACCCAACTTGGCTTATTCTCGCTGGTCAGTAGGTTGACTTCGGCGCTGGTTGAGACTTGCAAAATGTGCAGCCGTCGCTGGTACTTTTTCGCTAATGCGAGTGCTTGCTTCGTAATAACGAGGGACGTTAGATGGTCTTGAATGCCAGTGTCTCGGGTGACAGTGTCTTGGATGCCGGTGTCTCGGGTGCCACTAACTTTCGTATCAGTGTGACCAACCGGAGTATTGAAGTCTGAAAACGGTGTGCGCTGATCTTGAGGATACGCTGACGCCATGGACTGGATCGCAAGTAGGCGTTCTCCTTCGGCAAAGATAGGTTCAAGCGCCGCTAATGTATCAACAAGCAGCGGTTTATCGCCTGAGTCCATGCACAGTGAGTCCATGCATAGCTGAATACCGCAGGTTGGGTGGACGGTGTGTAAATCGAGTGAGTTATGAACTGTTGCACTACTGAAGAAACCGTAGTTAACAAGGCTCCTACAGCTTGCGATCGCTAACTTTTCTGTCAAAACAGCCTGAGTTGTTGTCAGAGAGAGTCCATTGGGTATAGCTAAGGGCATCTCTAAAAAAGAGGTCACCCCACCTCTCGCACAAGCGCAGCTTGCCGTAAACAGATCGTCTGCCAATAAATCTTGTGAATGCTCTACCGTCTGAGGGGAGACTGTTTGACGAGAGGTTGTTTGACGAGAGACTGTTTGATGTGAGAATGTCTGACGTGCGGCAGTTTGATGTGCAACGGCTGTTGGCTTTAGGGTTAAGGATTCTACTGTCGGTTGGCAAAACTGTACGTGTGGAGCGATTACGCCTGGAAGCAGCGTTAGCCCTTCACCATTGATGGTTTGGGTATCCGCAGTAACTTCTAAGCCCATACCGACAGCTGTAATTTTGCCATCGGCGATCGCCACGTCTTTTTGCGCCAGCTCCCCCGAAGGCAATAGCACCTGCGCGTTCTGAATAATCATTGGAGGCGCAAGCGCTGCAGACGGCGAAAAATCAGTCATATTGATTTGCCCCCGGCACAGATATAATTCACTATCCTATACTCATCTAAAGTGTCTGGTACTTCTTTGAATTCCTACCTACCGGAAGCATCTGAATAACCGTGTCTGAAAAGCAAGTAAATCCCTGGGTTGAAGGGTTACAAACCATTGGCCTTAGTATTATTTTAGCCCTTGGCATCCGTCAGTTTGTCGCAGAAGCAAGGTTTATCCCCTCTGGCTCTATGAAGCCTACGCTACAAATTGATGATCGCCTTGTTGTAGAGAAAATTAGCTATCGCTTTAATCCTCCCAGCCGTGGCGACATCATTGTTTTTCAAGCGCCACAAGCAGCCTTAGACGAAGTCGGCTCTACCACCAATGATGCCTACATCAAGCGTGTGATTGGGCTCCCTGGGGAAACCATAGAAGTGAAGAATGGTAAAGTCATCATTGGTGGTGAAATTCTAGAAGAAAACTATATTCAAGCACCACCGAACTATACTTGGGGACCCAATGTCGTCCCTGAGGACGAGTATTTAGTGCTTGGTGACAATCGAAATAGCAGCTCGGATGGTCATGTTTGGGGCTTTTTACCCCGGGGAAAAATTATTGGGCGTGCCGTTATACGTTTTTGGCCACCTACTCGCATCGGTGGGTTAGATTAAACATTTGGCTGCGTGTCGCGCGTTTATTCGCTAACTCACTTGTGCGCTAACTTGCCCAGGTTGCGACCACTTTGCCTTTAATGGCTTGATCGACCCAGGGCGTATTGCTTGAGAGCGACTTTAGGTTTTTGACGCTGACCTGCCAGCCAATCCGCGGGTCGAAGAGGGTCAGTTCAGCCGCTTCACCTACCTGCAGCGCGCTAGGCGCCAAACCTAAGCATTGGCAGGGACCGTAACTTAGTGCGTGCCATAGCTGCTCAGGTTGCCACTGCGGCTCGCCGGCCACGAAGGTTTGCCAAAGGAGGGGAAGGGCTAGCTCTAGGCCGATTGCACCAGCAGGCGCCACATCAAAGGCAACGGTGTTTTCTTCGTAGGTATAAGGGCTATGATCAATCGCGATCGCATCAATTACCCCGTCCATAACACCGGTGATGAGCGCTTCTCGATCAGCGGGCGTTCCTACAGGTGGATCATGCCTCAGATCGGGACTGTAACTGTTGAGATCTCGCGTATCAAAGATGAGGTGATGCCAAGGCACACTTGCACTCACAGGCAGCTCTTGGGCTTTTGCCTGACGAATGAGGTCTACACTACGGGCGGTGGAAACGCGCATGATATGAACGAGCGCCGGAATTTCGGCAATGCATTCGAGCAAGGCGGTGAGCGCTGTGGTTTCAGCGATCGCATTTACGCCCCTTAAGCCCAACTGCAAAGCATCTACGCTTTCTCGGGCGACGCCATTACCCGCTAAGGCCAGATCGCAAGGCCAGATCGCAATTGTTTTTTGCAACGGCTGCGCATATTCCAACAGTCGCCGCAGAAGGACAGGATTGGTCAGCGGTGAGCTGTCTGTAAATCCCAGTGCGCCGGCTTCTGCAAGTTCTGCAAGTTCGTTGAGCTGCTCTCCCTTTCCGCCGATGGTGATCGTTGCCCACGGCAGAAGCCGCACAGTATGACCAGTCTGATAACGCTTCTGGTTAGTTTTCTGGAAGGCTTTAACTGCGGCCACACTATCCACTGCAGGTAGCGTATTTGGCAGCACACCGACGCGTGTAAATCCGCCTGCAGCAGCGGCTTGTTTTAATGAATCGTATGTTTCTCTGGATTCGTACCCAGGTTCGCCGCAATGACTATAGAGATCTACTAAACCAGGCCCGAGAAACTGTCCGTGCCCAGCCAGGATTTCAGTGTCGAGAGGAAAGTCGGAGATGACAGGGGCGATCGCCACAATATTTCCCTTATCAATCAGCACATCGCCCACGCCATCAGCGCCCACCAGCGATTGCGTCGTCAAATCCCCCATCAAATCCAGAATATACGCCTGTTTAATTAGCGTGGGCATCCGTTTTGCTTCCCAATAAAGCTGCTTACCGTGCAATCGCGCTGCTTACAGCGCACCTGCTGCCGTCTGATCAAAAATGCTGCCTGACAGATGGGTTGTAATATTCGCGGCGCTCAATACGGGCGAACCTGCCAAAGCATCGTCTGGCCCGCCTTGATAATCAATCACGCTCACTGCGCCATTACCCTGCTTAAACTGCCAGAACTTTTCTGGTCCCAAGCCAAACACCTGGCACAAAATCGCCTTATTGATGGCATCGTGAGCAACGACCATCACCGTTTTCGGAGCTGTCATTGACGTTGACGCATCGCTGTAGGCCGCAACAATATCACCCCAGCCTTTTTTGGCACGCCTCCAAACGTCTTCTAAGTTTTCGCCAGCTGGCATCTGCACTGCCCCAGGCTGACTTTGCCACTGTGCCAACATGCCAGGATAGCCGGCTTCAATCTCGCTCTCCAGCATGCCTTCCCATTCACCATGACTGATCTCCCACAGATCTTCAGTGGTGTTGAGTGTCACTTCTGGATGATATTTCAAAATGCCTTCGGCCGTTTCTTTGGGGCGCTTCATTGAGGAGGTAACCGCTGCATCAATCGTTATCGCTTTTAGAAACTCAGCGGCCTGTGCCGCTTGTGCATGGCCGTTCTCATTCAGTGGGATATCAATTTGGCCCTGAAACCGTCCGTCCCGATTCCAATTGGTTTCACCATGACGCACGAGGAGCAAACGAGGGCCTTTAAAGCGACTGCGACGAGGCGGAATCGCATCCCCTAAATGGCTAGTAACGTTCATCGACTCTAGCTGAGCGCCGTCTTCATAGCGACCCACAAAGTTCAGAACGCTAATCGCGCAGTTGTTTTGCCCCATGCTGTTCAAACTCTCTGGTCCGAGGCCAATAGAAGATCCAATCAGCGCTCGGTTAATGGCACTGTGCCCAAACAAAAGGATGGTTTGACCAGCGTGCTCTTTAACCTTGGCCTGCAAAAACTGCGCCGCCCGCTCCCAAATATCGCGGACTGGATAAAAATCGACAGTTTTGCCATTCCCATCTGGGACAGCCATTTTCATATTGTTGGGGTCTTGCCGCCACGCCGAAAATGCTTCAGGATATTGCGCTTCTACCGCTGAAAACGCTTTTGATTCCCACAGTGGCAGATTGATTTCTTTGATGAGATCGGCTGTGGTGATGGGTGGCAGTAATGCCCCATCTGAGCCCATTGCCGCTAGTGCCAGCTCGCCCGTTTTTGCCGCTCGCTTAAGCGGACTGGCATACACCGCATCTGGCTTCAGCCCTTTGAGCATTTCGCCTACTTTTTTGGCCTGTTGCTCACCGCGGGCTGTGAGTACTGCATTATCGTTATGGCCCGAAATAATGCGATCTACGTTAGAGGTACTTTCACCATGACGGACAATAATAACGGTAGTTTTCAACGGACTCTAGCCTCGCCAGTGGGGGTCTTAAGAACAGGCCGCATAGGCCAGATGTATCTTACACCGGAGATCCGTAAAATAAAGGTATGGAGAAGATCGTTACCTACAGTCCGGCTTATACATTGGTGCCTACATACGAATGCTTTAACCGCTGCACCTACTGCAATTTTCGCCAAGCGCCAGGGCAGCACAAGTGGATGAGTCTAGACGGGGCAAAAACAACGCTAGAAGGACTGCGATCGCAAGAGGTCATTGAAATTTTGATCCTCAGCGGAGAGGTACATCCGCAGAGCAAACGGCGACCCGCCTGGTTTCAGCGCATTTACGATCTGTGTAAGCTAGCTTTGTCGCTAGGGTTTTTACCCCACACTAACGTTGGCCCGCTGAGCTACGAAGAAATGGCTAAGCTGCGGGAGGTGAATGTCTCGATGGGGCTGATGGTGGAGCAGGTGACGCCTGATTTGCTCAATACTGTTCACGCGCAGGCACCAAGCAAAGTGCCGCAGGTGAGATTACAGCAACTGGCGTTGGCCGGGAAGCTAAAGATTCCGTTTACGACGGGGCTGCTGTTGGGGTTAGGGGAGACGGTTGAGGATTGGGCGGATAGTTTGGAGGCGATCGCCCAGTCCCACCAAACCTACGGCCATATTCAGGAAGTTATCTTACAGCCGCATCAGCCCGGAGAAAGCCAAAGCGACGTGAGACCGCCCTGTCATGGCGAAACACTTTTGCAGGCCGTCAAGCTTGCCGCAAACATTCTTCCTGCGGATATCGCTATCCAGATTCCACCGAATCTCATCCGCTCAGACGAAGCGCTCATAGATTGCATCGCGGCGGGCGCTCGGGATTTAGGCGGTATTGGCCCGGTGGATGAAGTAAACCCGGATTATGCTCATCGGTCTTTGGCCCATATGGAAGGGCTGTTGGAGGGGCGATCGCTCACTCGCCGCCTTCCCATCTACGAAAAGTACGATCACTGGCTTCCTGCGCACTTACTATGGCCTGTGCGCAAGTGGCGACAGGCCATAGTTTAGCCCCCCCTATATCATCTTCTTGCGCCCTGGATGTTTCAACACGGACATTGTCTCAAAACACGTAAAGACAGCCATTTCTGAAACGTGCTGGAAAACCGAAAACGTAGAACCTATCTGCGTTCTCTCTCTTATGGCACAAGAGTACGATAAATGTACTAAAAACGAAGATTTTCGGAACGATCATACGTACTCAACGGTTGACCAACGGTATCCGACCATCTGTTTGACTATAGGAGCTTGATTAAAGGTTGTTGCCCTTTAGCCATTTCTATTGGACTGAGCATCTTTTGGGTAGCGTAATTACAAATTCAGTACCACTCCCCACTGCTGTTCTAACCTCTAGGTCTCCCCCGTGCTGTTGAATGATCTTGTAGCATATGCCGAGACCTAGACCGGTTCCTTTTCCGACGCTTTTAGTGGTAAAGAAGGGGTCAAAGATTTTACTTTTTATGCTGTCAGGAATACCAATACCGTTATCTTTTATGCTGATCTGTACGCTTTCAAGTGGTAAGGATTGGGTCGATATTGTGATCTGTTTTAGCTGATCGTCTGCCTCAGAGAAAGCATCAGCAGCATTACTAATAATATTGGTATAAACCTGATTGAGCTGTGCTGGGAAACAGGTTATTCTCGGCAACGAACCATAATTTTTGACGATTTCGATACCCTGCTTTAATCGGTGATTCAAAATCAACAGCGTGCTCTCGATTCCCTCATGAACATCGACTTCTTTGATGCTCGCTTCATCTAACCGAGAGTAGTTGCGCATAGAGGCAACAATATCTCTAACCCGTTTTGTTCCTGTTTCTATGGATTTTAGAATACGTGCACTGTCTTCTAGAACAAACTCAATCTCAAGCTTTTCCTGAACTTTTAAAATAGCGTTAGTGGGATTTGGATATTCAGATTTAAAGGTTGTTATAAGTTCTGATAATTCTTCAAAGTATTCTTGAAGCGGGTGGATGTTGCCTTGGATAAAATTGATGGGATTGTTAATCTCGTGAGCAATCCCGGCAGCTAGCTGCCCTAAGCCAGACATTTTCTCCGATTGAATAAGCTGCATTTGAGTTTGCTTGAGTTCGGTTAGGGTTTGTTGCGATCGCTCTGCTTCGATCTCAGCTTTTTCTGCGGCCGCACAGCGTTCCTGATAAAGCTTCGTTTGCTGGGCTTTAATAACCATTTGCTCAGCCTCACTTTCTGCCTGATACTGGGTCACGACTGCATCTAAGACTGCTGGAAGCTTTGTGAGGGCAGCAGTCGTAATAGCCTGCAAAGACGTACTATCCATCGTCATCTCTGCGTCAGCTAACTGTAGAAATACCTGAATCTCCAAGATATAGTCGCGTACTTGCTTATCTACATTCAGCGGTAAGTCGAAATACATCGAGTGAATAGTTGCCGAAGGCTTTCCAGGCAGGTGAAGCGCTTCGTCTCCGTAGATCAACCCCGCGTGTGATCTTGCCATCAGTTCAGCAAGACAGTGTAGCTCTTGTCGTAAACTGATTCGATCAACTTTACTCATGCTATCCGCCAGCATCAGACTCAGCATGGCTGCTCGTTGAGACAACATTCGCTGCCGACCGCTAATATTGACAATTGCGGCGTTGACAGCCTGTATTTCTAGCTCTGAGTTAAGTGATCGTAAACCGTACATATACTACTAAGGACGCTGATAGCGTCCTTAGCGTGCCCAGATTTTGGATCTGGGCATTTATGCAGTCCAGTAAAATCCATCTTTTCCGAGTGGCCGGTCAGGCCCATCCTTGTCGCCTTCCGCGAATACTTCAAAAACGAATGATTTAGGGACGATCAAAACAAACAGACTCGGTGCCTCGACTACTACCAGACACTGTTGGCCAACCCCGTTGAGTCCTTTCAGAACCTATCATCAGGCCACTTCTAGCCATCGATCAGCTATCTGCCGAGGGATTCAACTGCTGCGCGTCTGCCCAGCGCTTAAGCTGGCACTCAGCTTCAATCTCGTCATGCTCAGCGATCGATCAAAACTCAGACACGCCCATGCTGGCATACAGATTAAGCTTATCGATATCTGTGTGCGTGATATCCACCTCTATAACTCAATCAGGCAGATGAACCACGTTCTCTGGTAAGCAGAGCAGATTTCTACACATGAAGAACTCAGTAAATTAGAGTTGACCTAAACACAAAAGCCCTCTGATATATTCAGAAGGCTCTGTGATTCTGAGAGGCCCGGAATTCGGTAAATAAAGCTACACGCGGCCACGCAGCATCTGCGCCATCTCGTTTTGCTTAGGTGATTGCTCCAGCGCAACTTCCTCTGTAATGCGCCCCGCTTCGTACAGTGCGTACAACGATTGGTTCATCGTACACATGCCATCAAACGTACAGTTCGGCAAAATCGCCTCTACTTCATCAAGCTGACCGCGCAAAATGTAGTCCTTAATCGCATCGGTGTTGATCAAAATTTCGTGGAAGGCAGCGCGTTTGCCGTCGGTAGTACGGCACAGGCCCTGGGCGACGACGCCGATGAGCGATTCTGCGATCGCCACCCGAATCGGTGCTTGCTGCTCCGGCTCATACATGCCCAAAATACGCTCAACCGTTTTCACCGCGCTGTTGGTGTGCAATGTCCCGAATACGAGGTGACCTGTCTGCGCGGCTTTGAGTGCGGTTTCAATGGTTTCGCGATCGCGCATCTCCCCCACCAAAATGATGTCAGGGTCTTCTCGCAAAGAGGCCTTCAGCGCGTTGCTAAACTTCCGCGTATGCACGCCCACCTCACGCTGCTTAATCAGTGACTTGCGGCTCGTATGCACAAATTCCACCGGATCTTCGATGGTGATAATGTGCTTTGGCATCTCTTTATTGATGTAATCAATCATCGCCGCCATGGTGGTGGACTTACCCGAACCTGTTGGCCCCGTCACCAAAATCAGGCCCTTATGGTAATGACACATATCCCTAATAACTGACGGCAGGTTGAGCTGCTTCATCGTCAAAATTTCGACTGGGATCAAGCGCATCACCATGCAAGGCCCATTCAAACTAACAAAGATATTGATCCGGACTCGAGAAAAGTCGTACTGTGCGGCGCCGTCAAAATCCAAAGTCTCTTTGAATTCTTCTACGTTCTCAGGTGGCAATACCTCGTGCAGCCAAGCCTCAAAGGCCTCTTCTGTTGTGATCGGGAAATCGGTGGTCATGATCTCACCTCGGTTCCGATATCGCGGCACTTCACCGACACCAACGTGAATATCCGAATAACCCTCATCAAAAGCTTTTCGGATGATCCTTTCTAAGGTTGGCCCATTCACAGCACCACTTCCTGGCAACGGTGGTGGGGTTGAGGCTCTATGACCTGCTGCCTTATGACCTGCTGCAGGTGGAGATGACGCAGCCACCATTTCTGTCTGTGGTGATGCTGGTGGTTTGGCACTGCTTCGGCTAATGCTAGGTGGCGGTGGCGGCGCCGGTTTCCCCATAGCTGTAGCACCGCCTCTCGCTGGCGGCGGGGGTGGCATGGCAGGTCTTGGCGGTGGTGACGGCGGTGGCGATTGCAGATTGCTCATAAACCCCTTGAAAATAGCAGTAGTCCTGTAAAGTTTTCCCAGCCACAAGTCACGAAGCGCAACTGCTCCGCCCTGTGTTACATTCATAAGGTTCTATAAATTCGCACATCTGGATTTTCGGGTGTCTGCGCAAGCGGCGTTCTTTAGTGATTGCTCATGCGAGATGCAACCAGATGGAGGTTTAACCCGGAAGGAGAAAATTTCATATGCCAGTCGTTACCCTGTCTGACCTACTAGAGTCAGGCGTGCACTTTGGCCACCAAACGCGCCGATGGAATCCGAAGATGGATGAGTACATCTTCACGTCCCGCAACGGTGTCCACATTATTGACCTCGTTCAAACTGCTGCGCTGCTAGAAGATGCGTATCAGTACGTCCGCAAGGCTGCAGAAGGCGGTCAGAGCTTTTTGTTTGTCGGCACTAAGCGTCAAGCAGCAGGCATTGTTGCCCAAGAGGCAAGTCGATGCGGCTCCTACTACGTCAATCAGCGTTGGTTGGGCGGAATGCTCACTAACTGGTCTACGATCAAAACTCGCGTGGAGCGACTTAAAGAACTAGAGCGGATGGAATCATCGGGTGCTTTGGCGTTGCGACCCAAGAAAGAGGGGTCTATGCTTCGCCGCGAGCTAGACAAGCTACAGAAGTACTTAGGTGGCATTAAAACCATGCGTCGCATTCCTGACGCCGTTATCATCGTAGATGTGCGCCGTGAATATAACGCTGTACAGGAATGCCAAAAGCTAGGCTTGCCGATTATTTCACTACTAGATACCAACTGCGATCCAGACGTCGTAGATGTCCCGATTCCTGCCAATGATGACGCAATTCGAGCCATTAAGTTGGTCGTTGGTCGTCTCGCAGATGCTATTTACGAAGGCTCTCAAGGCGGTAGCACCAGCAGTGGCAGTGGTAAAGGTGCCGCCCACGCTGCTGATATTTACGATGGTTACGACGGTGCAGATTATGACGATGATGGTGCGGAGCTTAATGCAAGCGATGCATCGGAGGATGCACCGGCCGCGTCATAATCACTGGATAATGATTTGAAGGCTAGTCGAGAATCTGAAGGCGCGAATGGAAACGCATTTGCAGTGTTCATTCGCGCTTGGAGTTGTACAAATATCATCCCAACAGGGCTGTTGAGAATGTTTAGGAGGATTTTTAACTAAAATGGCGGACATTTCTGCGAAGCAGGTGAAAGAGCTGCGCGACCAAACGGGCGCAGGCATGATGGATTGTAAAAAGGCGCTGAAGGAATCCGACGGCGACATGAATAAGGCCAGTGAATGGCTTCGCCAGAAAGGCATTACATCGGCGGCTAAGAAAGAGAGTCGAGTGGCTTCTGAAGGATTGGTGCATAGCTACATCCACACAGGGGGTCGAGTCGGTGTGTTGGTAGAAATTAACTGCGAGACTGACTTCGTAGCACGTCGCGAAGAGTTTAAGGGGTTAGCACAAGATGTGGCTATGCAAATTGCAGCGTCTCCTAATGTTGAATATGTGAAAGTCGCAGATATTCCAGCTGACATGGTAGAGCGTGAAAAGGCCATCGAGATGGGCCGTGATGATTTGGGCAAGAAGCCTGAGAACATCAAAGAAAAGATTGTTAAAGGTCGTATTGATAAGCGATTGAAGGAGCTTTCTTTAGTAGATCAGCCTTTCATCAAAGATCAAAATATTACGGTGGAAGAGCTGGTCAAACAGGCAGTGGCTAAGCTGGGTGAAAACATTCAGATTCGTCGTTTCTCCCGGTTTATTTTGGGTGAGGGCATTGAGAAAGAAGAAGTGAGCTTTGCTGAAGAGGTTGCTGCTCAGACGGGGAAGAAGTAAGTCCTTTTGCACTCAGCTGATAGCTTTTTGATTTAAGAGTCGGGTTCTTTGCAATGGAAGGAGCCCGATTTTGTGTCTCTGGTGTTTCAGCGACTTTGTGGCATAGAGCGTTATGGTGTATGCCAAGGTTGTCTCTTTAGTGGTTGCTTTAGTACTTTAGTGGTTGCTTTAGTAAACGACTCACGGGCGAAGGATTGAGAGAGGTCATGGTTAAAGCAAGCGGCCAAATTGAACAGGAGTTAAGAGCGCTCCAGGATCAAACGGAGATGATGTCCGCAGCCTTAGAACCTTTGTACGAAGGATATTTAAAGGCACTGAGCGATGCTGGGCAGCGGCAGCTTGTAATGGCAGCCTACTACCTATGTACTCAGGCATACCCCGACAGGTTTTTGGCCCTTTCTTGGGATGACCGTAATCGACTTCAGCAGTCCTTACAAGCATTGGCATCCCATATCTGGGATCAGTTAAGTCAGCAGAGTGAACAGGCAAAGAAGATGAGTCGTCAGCGGCAAAGTTCTGACGGGCTGGCCTTTTTGCAGCGGCTATTAGAGTCTCGAATGGCTAACGGAGAGGGAAGACATCGACGAGGCGGTGAGAGGGTAACGAATGATGAGCCATCTGTGAATGAAGCGGAGCGGCGATCTCGCCGGCAAAACCGCTCTACCGCTGAGCTATTTGGTGAAGTGAGTTCTAATGAGGAAGACTTTATTCCAGGTGCAGAAGAAGACTTGGAAGATAGCGATTTGAGCTTCTCGTCTTTAGAGGACAGTGCTCTAGAAGACAGTGTTTTCGAGGATAATGCTTTAGAGGACGGTGCTCTAGATATAGACGCTTTAGCAAGGAACGATGCGACAGATAATGAGCTCAACCAACTAGATGATGTAGAAGAGTCTATCGATTTTGAGAATAGTGACAGCGGAGCTATCGAAGATGACCAGCAGGCCTTTGAGATGGAAGTGCCTGCTGCCGATGAGCGATTGAGCATAGACGAAGAGGAAGATCTGTTAGCAGCGCTGGAAGGGTTGGCACGCCGTTCTATGGAGATGAGAGAGGAACGGAGCGGCTCAAGTGCAACTAGCGATGGTGAGACGCTAGCTGATGAATCTAACGACGAAGAGGAGCGGCCTCTCACACCAATTCATTTGGTTAGGCAGAAAATGCTGTTAGAAAAGGCTATTCGAGAGGTATTCAAGGCAGTTTCTGAAGAGGCGAATGAGCTATTGCAAAAAGCCAATGTGATGCCGAATTTTCCGCGATCGCTCATGACCGCGGCAACAGAATCCGGCGGTCTGGGTGAACCGGCGAATGTGGTGCCCAACGTAGTGAGAGTGTCTGTGCGAGTGATGCATGGGGAAGCCCTGCGAGAAGACAATGAGGAAGAGATATCTGACGAAGATCGTTCCGCTAATCGTTCAAAGCGCTCGAATCCTGAACTAGGTGAGGATGATTGGACGCAAGGTGGTTCTGAACCTGCTAGCGATGGCCGCTCTGGTAAAGAGCAATCGCCTAGAAATCAATCATCTAGAAGCCGAGCGTCCAGGGGAGCTGAGTCGTCGCGTCGCAGATTGCGCCGACATCGCGACCACACCGCTCATCATGATCGCTCGGAGCGTGGAGCGCGTTCAGGCAGAAGTCGGAGGGCTCCGCGCATTATGCCGCATGAAATTATAGAGATAGAGTCATTGCCTGAACTTGCGGCTATTAGCTTGAGGTTAAGCGAAGTTGAGTTTACAGATCCAACCGTGTCGGCATGGCGGAGTCGGTTGAGACAAAAGTTAGCTGAACTGAAAAAACTAGGTGTGCGCTACAAGAAAACTCAGCGATCACTCGAAACGGCTCAAGCTGAAGATGCTTGGCGATCTAGCTGGACAGTCCGGAGCTCGGATGCTGATGACTAACCTCAGCATGCTATTTGTAACACTTCC
Organism: Cyanobacteria bacterium P01_D01_bin.105; assembly: GCA_039025345.1. GTDB lineage: Bacteria > Cyanobacteriota > Cyanobacteriia > Phormidesmidales > Phormidesmidaceae > Phormidesmis. Next base: position 152,519 of record JBCCOO010000001.1, read on the forward strand.
ATAACGCTCAAAAAATGCGAACAAAGGCAGCGAAAAGGGAGCTGAGACGCTAGGGTGATAGGATGCGCGATGACATTGTTGTGACATGGCCAAAGAGAGCACAAACCAGCTAGCGCTTGATGCGGTTGCAGATCTGACGGCAGCGTCCCCTGCAACTGTGACAAAACATCCTAGTAAAACACCCCAACCGTCAGAAGCTCTGGATTCTGGCCAGGCGCTATCTTCTGAAAAAATATCTGCGCCCGACTGGGTCAGACTACAAAAAGCTTTAAGCGTTGAATCTGAGCGTGGCTTTAACAATATTGAAGGGCACCAGCAGCTCTTTAGCGAGTTTGTAGCGAGTAGCTTACTAGAGGGCGCACGATTATTCTCACAAAGCTTCTTAGGTCAGACTCGTGATAGCGAAAAGTGGACAGCCCTTGCCGAACGATTCCAACACTACGAAGACCTCTCCTTTTCACAACGTCAACATCTTGTTGCAGATACGCGCCGTTTTTTGCATCGTGCCCGACAAACTGCAGATGCCATGCCATTGCTGGCAGAAAAAGGAGGCCGCTATAGTCATCAGAACTCAGGTCAGTCCAAGCGCGATTCCGCAGCCGAATCAACCGCTCAATCAAAAGGCTCAGTGCCGTCCAAAAGTGGTGCTATTGACAAAAAATCTTCTAAAACAAAGGCACCTAAAACAAAGGCACCTAAAACAAAGACACCTAAAACAAAGGCACCTAAAACAAAAACGCCTAAAACAAAAACGCCTAAAACAACAGATGTCACAGGCTTGATTGATCGCTCCAATTCTAACCATCCGCTTGATAAGTCTTTGACCTATCTCAACGGTATTGGCCCATACAAAGCTGAAAAGCTTGCAAAGTTAGGCCTGCTGAGCATACGAGATGCACTGTTTTACTATCCAAGAGATTATATTGACTATGCCAAACAGGTCAAAATCAAAGATCTTGTTCCAGGTGAAACCGTCACCATTGTGGCAACCGTCAGGCGCTGTAATTGCTTTAATAGCCCGCGAAATCCTAAATTAACCATATTTGAGCTGACAGTTTATGACAGTTCGTCGCGGCTGAAAATCAGTCGTTTCCTTGCGGGGTCGCATTTTCGCTCTCGCGGCTGGCAAGAAAAACAGAAGAGACTTTATCCATCGGGGTCTGTGGTCGCTATTTCTGGCTTAGTGAAGCAGAACAAATATGGCATCAATATCGATAATCCTGATATTGAAGTGTTGGGCAGTGAGGGTGATTCTATCGATTCGCTGACGGTGGGCCGAGTGGTACCAGTGTATGGGTTAACCGAAGGCGTTGGCGCAGACATTGTGCGCAAAGCAGTGGTTGCAGCGTTACCTTCTTGTGTAGAACTACGCGATCCGTTGCCCAGGGAGCTAAGAGATCATTATGAACTGGTAGATTTGGCGGTGGCGATCGCCCATATCCATTTTCCACCCAATGCAGAAGCACTCGCCATTGCCCGTCGCCGACTGGTCTTTGATGAATTCTTCTACCTCCAGCTGGGCTTACTCCGCCGCCGTAAAGCACAACAAAAACAGCAAACAACCATCCAAATGGCACCGACGGGCGAACTTATTGAATCTTTCTATAAGGTGCTTCCATTTAAGTTTACGGGCGCCCAGCAACGCGTCGTTCAAGAAATTTTGACGGACTTACAATCGAGTGCCCCCATGAACCGTCTTGTGCAGGGAGATGTGGGTTCGGGCAAAACCGTTGTTGCTGTTGTCGGCATTCTCGCCGCTATTCAAGCGGGCTATCAAGCGGCATTAATGGCACCGACAGAAGTGCTGGCCGAGCAACACTACCGTAAATTAGTCGAGTGGTTTAACTTATTGCATCTGCCGGTTGAGCTGCTAACAGGCTCGACTAAAGCGGCTAAACGCAGACAGATTCATACAGAATTAATGACAGGCGAGCTACCTGTATTAGTGGGCACCCATGCACTGATAGAAGATCCCGTAAAGTTCACAAACCTAGGCTTAGTGGCCATTGATGAGCAGCATCGATTTGGCGTTGCCCAAAGAGCAAAGCTCCAGCAAAAAGGAGACAATCCGCATGTTCTCACGCTGACAGCAACCCCCATTCCACGGACACTCGCACTGACTATTCACGGTGATTTAGATGTCAGCCAAATCGACGAACTTCCGCCCGGTCGAAAAGCGATTCAAACCACTGCTTTAGGCGGCAAAGAAAGAGCCGATGCCTACGATCTTATTCGCCGCGAAATCGCACAAGGCCGTCAAGTTTATATTGTGCTGCCTTTGGTGGAAGAGTCGGAGAAGTTAGATTTGCGCTCTGCGATGGAAGAACACGCGCGGCTGCAAGATACCGTTTTTCCAGAGTTCCATATAGGGCTTTTACATGGGCGCATGAGCTCGGCTGACAAAGACACCGCTATCAGCCGCTTCCGCGAGCAAAAAACTCAAATTTTAGTGTCTACAACGGTTGTGGAAGTAGGCGTCGATGTCCCCAATGCCACCGTCATGCTCATTGAACATGCCGAGCGGTTTGGGCTATCTCAACTGCATCAGCTCAGAGGTCGAGTTGGGCGAGGCGGCGATCAGTCCTACTGTCTGCTCATGAGCAGCAGCAAAAGCGACATTGCCATGCAGCGCCTGCGCGTCATGGAACAGTCTCAAGATGGCTTTTTCATCTCTGAAATGGACATGCGCTTTCGCGGCCCTGGTCAAGTGTTAGGCACTCGCCAGTCTGGTTTGCCAGATTTTGCGCTGGCCAGCTTAGTGGAGGATCAAGACGTGCTGGAGCTGGCTCGCACCGCTGCGACGAATTTGATTGAGACGACAACCCGCTCTGGAGAAGACGGACTCACGCTATGGCCCCTGATGGAGCAAGCGCTGCAACGCCGCTACCAAAAGCTTATGGGCGGTGCCATTCTCACCTAAAGGTGGGAACTCAACTATAGCTGCTTCGCCTTTTTCCCAAATAAACTCATGAGCAGCGCTGTCAGTGACATCCCAAAAGCGAGCGCAAAGGCCAACCAGAGACCAACCGGAAGCGCGACCGTGCTACTTCTGAGAAAGGTGATGGCAATAGGGGTGGCATTTTGAACAGACAGAATGGCGATCGCAACCACTAACACAGCGGGAATAACCGCAACTAAGAGCTTCACCATAATGACAGTGCCTACACGACGTCTCGATTAGCATGATATCCCATGTCAACAGTCTGTAGCGCGGTGTGTAGCAGGGCCTGCCGCACACCTGCCACACACCGCGCTACAGACTGGGCTGCTCTTGTGTGATCTCTAAATAGATATGCTCTAACCCAATAGGATGACGAGAGATGGATTCAACAGTAAGGCTCGAAAATCGGCTCAGCAGTTCAGGTAATTCCAATAGCTCAGGCACCCAAAAGGCAAGTTCGCTGCCATAGCGACGGGGCGTAAATCCGTGGGCCTGTGCGATCGCAACAGCACCGGCCTCATCATCGGTTTCTATCGTGACAACTTCTGCTGCCGGGATTCGCTTTTGGAGTGTTGCCAAGGTGCCTTCTGCCAAAAGCTGACCCTGTTTAATAATGCCAATGCGATCGCATAGCCGCTCCACCTCATCTAACAAATGCGTCGTTAGTAGTATCGTCACACCCTGCTGCTTGAGCGAGCGAATGAGTTCCCACACTTCATATCGCGCCTCTATATCCAGCCCTGTGGAAGGTTCATCTAAGACGACTAGCTTGGGCTGATGAATAATAGCGGCAGCTAAGCTCAGCCGGCGCTGCATGCCGCCGCTCAGATCGCCCACCACATCGTTAGCGCGATCGCCCAAATTAACGGCGGCTAAACAATCAACGACTCTGCGTTCCCTGTCCTTTTTGTCGATTCCATAGATACGGGCCAGGAAAAATAAGGTTTCGGCGCAGGTTAAGCTCTGGTACAGCAAGTTCTGCTGAGGCATGACGCCGACCAAGAGCTTGGTCGCTTTAGAAACCGGTTGACCGTTCAGCCAAATTTCACCGCTATCAGGCTTAAGTAAGCCACACAGCATATTGAGAGCAGTGGTTTTTCCAGCGCCATTGGGCCCTAAAAGCCCGTAGATTTCTCCCGGCAGTAAGGTAAGCGAAAGTTCGTGGAGGGCTTGCCGCTGACCGAACCGTTTTGAAAGGCGGGATATTTTCAGCATAAAAGCGACGAGAGGATGATTGCAGAATCGCCAAGTAGCGTTGGAATGAGCGTCAGAAAGGCATTAAAGCACTGCAAGTTACATCATCTCCCATGTTTGGCGTGTGCGCTGAGATCGCTAGTCCAGTTTCAATGTTGAGCTAACAACATTGAGCTAGCTTTATTGGGCTCACTTTTCACCTCAGTGGCACCAACATCAGTTGACTGAACAGAACCAACATCAAAACTCTATGCCAGCTTGTGCTTTTACGCCTTGCTCTTTAAAGGGATGCTTCACGAGGGTCATTTCTGTCACCAAGTCTGCCCGCTCAATCAGCTCAGGTGGCGCACCCCGGCCCGTTAAAATAACGTGATTCATGGCCGGCTTTTCTTTTAGGCCAGCCAGTACCTGCTCAATGGATAGATAGCCCAATTTGAGCGCGATGTTGACTTCATCTAGCAGTACGGTGCGATAGTTTTCATCGCGAATGTAGCTCAGGGCTGTTTCCCAGGCAGCTTGAGCGGTTTGGATATCGCGATCGCGATCTTGAGTCTCCCAAGTGAAGCCTTCACCCATGGCATGAAACTTGAGTTGACTGGGCCAGTGGCTCAAGGCCGCCTTTTCTGCGGGTTCCCACCCCCCCTTAATGAACTGGACGATGGCCACGTTAAAGCCATGCCCCAGCGATCTGAGGACCATCCCCAAAGCTGCCGTTGTCTTACCCTTGCCATTTCCAGTGGTAACGACAATCAGCCCTTTTTCAGTTTTTCGCTCTGCTAAGCGCTTATCTTGCACTTCTTTTCGACGCTTCATTTTGCGCTTGTACTGTTCCTCGCTCAAGCCTTTCTGAGTGGCCTCTTCATCTAACTGCGTGGCCACATTGTCGAGCTCGTTGGTTAATGCATTGGACATCGAATCAGAAGGGGTAGGACTAGTCATACATAAACAGAGATAGCTGAACAGAGATAGCTGAGAGTGCGATAATACCGAAGGTACGGCTCACCATGAGTCCATTCTCGCATTATCTACAACTAAGAGATTTTTTCAGAAATTTTTTTACAGCATGACCCTTAAGCGAATCGTCCTATCTTTTTTGACGTTAATTGTGGCCCTACAGATGGGCACTTCGCTAATTAGCAGCCTCAGTGAACCGCAAGTTGGCAATCAGCTTCAGCTATATCAAACCGATTTGCTGGTAAAGGCGAGTGAGTGGGATGGTAGTGGACTGCCAGACAACGAGGTGCAGCAGTTTCGTAAAGCCGTTTTCGGTGCAGACGCCTTAGCATCGGCAACGGAACAGTACCTGGAGGTACGCAAGGAAACGGCAACTGGGTTAATGAGAGTAGAGCAGCAGCTTGAGATAGCGGATGCAACAGGCGATAGCGTACAGCGTCAGCCCCTAATGGTGACTGCAAAAACTCAGCAAGATTTAATTGGTCAGTTGGATTTGCGGCTGGGAATGGTTCAGGTTAAACAGGGCAACGTGGAGAAGGCCCTTGCAACTTGGCAGCGCCTAACTGAAAAAGGAATAGATGGAAAAGCGGCCAATGAACCGGTCGACATTATTGGGCAGGTCGCCAGTGGACAGGCAGATAGTGTAATCGCAGCGGGCGTTTTAAGCGATCTGTGGGAAACGCCTCCTGTGATTCGCGCTGAGGCAGAGGCCCTGATCCAGGGCAACCTGCGGGGCTGGTACCGAGATAAAGCCCTAGAGCGTTTGTATACCCTTCAAGATAAGTCTGAACCTTTAAGTGAACTACGCACAAGAGGACGCAGCGAAGCAGAACAAACCCTAATTCAGCTCAGTATTGTTGGGCTGTTGCCTTCTTTAGGGGGGCTCATCGGCGCGGGTGGTTTGATTGCTTTAATCGGTCAGCGCCTGCTGCGCGGCAAAGAAGCTATTCTGGCGCTGCCAGAAGGCCAGTGGCAGGTGCCCTGGACGTGGGAAACCATATGGCAAGTAATCGTGGGCGGCTTTCTATTTGTTGGGCAGGTAGTGCTGCCTTTGCTGTTGCAGTTTGGCTTACTGGCTAAGCAATCTTTCAGCGTTGTTCCGGAAATAGCGTTTGCGAACTCCAGCCTCATTTTGGGCCTAAGTAGCCGAGGCAGAGCCCTCTATTCGCTGACGTTTTATCTTCTTATGTCAGCCACAACGCTAGGAATTTTGTACTGGTCTGTGAAAGAACACTTGCCTTTACCCAAAGGTTGGTTCCGCGCCAAACTAGCTGGCAAGTGGCCGCTTTGGGGCTTTGGGAGTTATCTGGTTGCACTGCCGTTGATGCTCGGCGTCTCCTTACTGAATCAACAAATTTGGCAAGGACAGGGCGGCAACAACCCTATTTTGCAGCTGGTTTTAGAAGAGCGCGATCCGATTGCGTTAGCGATGTTCTTTTTTACCGCTGCAGTGGCTGCACCTGTATTTGAAGAAATTCTATTCAGAGGATTTTTACTGCCTTCGCTGACGCGATATATGCCCATCTGGGGAGCCGTAGGGCTTAGCAGCTTGATTTTTTCGGTGGCTCACCTCAGTTTTTCGGAAGTGCTGCCGCTGACGATGTTGGGGGCAATTTTAGGATTTGCTTATGTGCGATCGCAAAACCTGCTGTCTTCTATTTTGCTCCACAGCACTTGGAACAGCATCACCATGATTGGCCTTTTCTTGCTGGGTAGCGGCGCATAATTTTGGACAGTTTTTAGGTCATCAATGAGGCTTTGTTAATTCCAGTACTCACTGAGCACACAGGCTATGAACACCCTCATCAGCATTTGCATTGGCATCGGACTCAGTACTGCTACAGGGTTTCGCATCTTAGTGCCATTCGCGTGTCTGAGTGCCGCTGCAGTTTATGGCAACATCGCGCTGCCAACCGAGCTCGCATGGCTCAACGCCTATCCTGTCTTGATCGGCCTTATTCTAGGGACCTTGCTCGAAATAGCCGCCTACTATGTGCCTTGGGTTAATGACGCACTAGATACCGTTGAACTGCCTGCAGCCATCATCTCAGGGACTTACCTAACAGGTGCTTTCGCGGCTGACTTACCAACGCTCATGCAATGGAGTTTAGCGCTGGTAGCAGGCGGTGGCATTGCCGGTGCGATTAATAGCATGACAGGCATGACCCGACTTGCAACCAACACAGCGACGGGTGGTACGGCAACGCCTGTGACCTCTAGCCTAGAATGGATGAGCGCACTAATGTTAGCAATGCTATCACTGACGCTTCCGCTGCTGGCGCTAACGCTCATAATTATTCTGTTAGTATTCGCGTCCAGAAGGCGCCCTCGTAAGCGCTCGTAATCTAATAGGCTTGCGTCACTTTGTTGACAATGCAAATGGCTCTTCTTGAAGAGGTGACACTATTGCATCTGGCTGGGGTCATGCCTAAACAATTAGGTGAATCGCTGTCAGGCAACAGCAAAGAGCCTAATCAGCTTCTTGAGGCGGCCAGTCGTTATCTTCCTCTTCTCGAGAGGTTTCAAGCACACTATCCGTGACAGCACTTTTGGATGTATCGCTCGAAACGTCGCTCACTACAGAAGGCTTTTCGGCCTTGGATGCAACAGACTGAGTGGAAACAGGTGGCTTTTGTGCTGCGGGTGCAGGCTTTGCAGCAGGTGGATTTGCAGCGGGTGGATTTGCAGGTTTAACGGTGATTTCTTGGGGGGCTAATCCTAGCTGCGCACGGGCCTGATTGAGCAGCTGATTAACGCTGACAAGCCCTTTATCTAGAAGCTCTTTGCTGGTTTCTCCAATGGGCTTTGCGTCATCTGTGGATGTGCCACTACCTTGGCTATCGAGCCAATCGCGAATGCGCTTACCCGCTTTAACCGAGGTATCGCTAAACCAAGCACCAAAAACAAACACCGAAATCAGCGTCAGCCAAATCAGCTGAGCAAATTCTTTAAGAATGGTGCCAGTGAGATTGAGCGTCTTTTGGTAGGTTTCAGCAGTTTCATCATCAAACAGCAGATCCCAAAGCTTGGAGGCTTGTAGTTGAATACGATCCATGATTTTGAAGGAGTTAGTTTTTTTGAAAGAGATTGGGCCCTTACAAAGAGCTAATGTTTTTGCATCAAGTGCTTTTATACAGAGTGAACGGTTGGAGCGTGACCCCTCGGCCAAAGTTCGCTGTTAACTGCGTGAGTTGAAGAGGAGGATTAACCACCACATTGCATCAACATGCATTTAACCACCACGCATTTAACCACCGCCCCATACGTTTTGTAAAACGGTCTCAGGCGAAATATCTGAGATGGCAGTTGTCTCAGAGGCAATGCCCAGAAATCGGGTTGCCTCCCCTTGCGCAGGTGGAAGCATTTCTTCAGGTTGGTTGTTCCCGAATAGGGCAAGTGTAAACACCTTAAGCGCAACAGAAAGCTGCATGATGTGACTATCGGGTGTGAGTATCAGATCCGCGCCAGCAATCACGGCAGCCGCTTGGCCTAAGTTAGCAGCAGTGGCTATCACTAGCTCACCGTCTGCTTTTTTCAAATCGTTAGCTTGCTGCGCATTGTCATCTGTTTGGAGCAAAACTATAGGGAGGTCGGGCTTTTTATCGCGGAAGTCCTTAATGAGCGCCTGCCAGCTTGTAATTGGATAATTTGCTGAGTTATCGCCTACGCCTGTTGCTGGGCCAGGATACATGAGGACGTAGCCACTTTTGAGAGTAAGGCGATCGCGCAGCGCGTTTGCCCAAGCAATATCGCCTTCCGGCACGTTGATGGTTGGCAACGGAGACTGCGCACTAATGTCTATCGCTTGCAGGAGATCCTGGTAGCGCTGAGCTTGGTATTGGGGCGCTTTCTGCGCCTTATCTGACACAGTTTTGGTGTAAAACCAAGGGGTTTGGGTTGTACTGTAGGCTACGCGTGTGGGAATACCACTCAGCCAAAGAAGGAGACCTGTGCCCCATTTTGTGTTTGTTGTAATAGCGACTTCGTACTCGCGATCGCGAATGACCCCCAGTAAATTAGCCCAATCTGAAGGGCTGTTAGTGCCGGAAAATGCAAACGGAACTACCGTATCGACAATCTTTGACACACGATAAGCAACCGTTGCTTGAGGCTCGGCTACCACACCGATTTCAGCGTTTGGATAAACTTTCTTGATAGCTTCTAAAGCCGGAAAGAACAAAAGCTGATCGCTGATGCCGCCGGGTACGAGGGCCAGTATACGCATACGGGTAGGGCTTATATAGTTTTATCCGCTCATATTCTACGGGACGCTGGGGGGGTTTAGCGCGATGCCATTAAAAATAAAACAGAGGAATAAAATCCACATAAGGAAAAATAGGACTTCGGCCAGCGCAGTATTCTCTAGAGAGTGGTTCGTCACCCACTATTTCAAACTCACGACATGGATAGAACGCTTAAATCCTGATATAGCAAAGTTCGGATGCATCCGAACTTTGCTAGTTGAGTGAGCTGTTGTCGTGTAAGACTTCTAGCGATCATTAGTGTCCTAACTCACTCGACAGAAGCAATAGCTTCGTTACAGCAGCCTCCAAATCTTTATTCAAAGCTCTAGTCGTTATTCATTTTTTGCTTTATGCATCTTCTTCTTCCTGCTGCCGGTGTAGGTCGTCGTATGGGGGCTAACCGCAACAAGCTCTTGATGCCTTTGTTAGGAAGGCCCATTTTATCTTGGACACTTGAAGCGGCAGCTAAAGCAAGCAGCCTGAGCTGGATAGGGATCATCTGCCAGCCTATAGATAGACCAGATATAGAACGTATCGTTGACGATCTGACCGCTGGCAACGTTCTACAGAAACCCGTCGATTTCATCAAAGGAGGGGATACCCGTCAAGCCTCTGTGTTCAATGGGTTGCAGTCGCTGCCTACCGGGGCTAGTCACGTTCTGATTCACGATGGGGCTCGATGCTTAGCCACATCAACGCTCTTTAACCGATGCGCAGAAGCTGCGCTGAAAACTCAAGGTTTTATCGCGGCAGTGCCTGTGAAAGACACTATTAAGCAGGTTGATGAGCAGCGAATAATTACGAATACGCCGGACCGCGCGCGGCTATGGGCTGCGCAAACGCCGCAGGGATTCGAGGTAGAGCTGTTGAAGACCTGTCACGATAAGGGGCAATCACACAATTGGCAGGTAACAGATGATGCCGCACTGCTAGAAAAATGTGGGGTACCGGTCAAGATTGTAGAAGGAGAAGAGACTAACTTGAAGGTGACCACACCTGTAGATCTAGCGATCGCTCAATTCATCCTTCAAGACCGCACGGAATAGACAAAAAGGCACAAACCCAAAAATAAAGCCAGAAAATATCCACAAAAAACGCCTAAGCGACATCAAGTGCTTAGGCGTTCTCCAAATAGCAATTAGCCTCGGAACAGTCGATATTTCAGGTGCCAGCCCAGTTATCAAAACTCGACACACCGAAACCTCAACGCATAGCTTAAAGATCGCCGCCCCGAAGCGCGAGCAAGAAAACGACCGCAGGTCCGGAGATGATCACTAAGGCCAACATCGTTAGCTGCCCAATCAATATAAAATCGATGCCGCTCAACAATGAAAGGGGATTGCCCAAACCCAGAACGAAAAGGTTTGATGCTAAAACACTTGGCTCTAAAAGACTCATTTATCCTCCGAACAGCTCCGAATTGAACCGCATTCAAATAATCTCAACTGCAAGCATTGTACCTGTTAGCGGCCTTCAATATTAAAATTTATTTACAAAATTCTAAGTTTCAACACAAGCTCCGTAGAGAGTTTTGTATTCATTTCCATATCTTCTCTCATTCGTCCTGTAGCTTTTCTATCAGCACAGCAATGACGTAAGGTAGTCCGTGTTTCTAGTCTGTGTAACTAGCGTTCTTTATCAACCGCAATGGCTACTTGGCAGTGTGTCAAAAACTGTGGTGCCTGCTGCCAACTTGACCCAGCAGATCGCCCCGACCTTTCTGACTATCTATCAGAAAGCGAGCTTGCCCTCTACATGAGTATGGTGGGCGAAGATGGTTGGTGCATTCACTACGACAAAGGCAAGCGCGAGTGCAGCATTTACAGTGCGCGGCCCAACTTTTGCCGAGTGCAGCCCGACACCTTTGAACAGCTTTATAACATTGCCCCAGCCGACCTCAACGACTTTGCCATTGAGTGTTGCGAGCAGCAAATTAGCGGAATTTATGGCAATCGTAGCGAAGAAATGGAGCGTTTCTACAGCGCCGTCGGAATCGAAAGCAACGTAATCGAACTAACAGCAGATGAATAGTGTGTCCGATTAGAGTGACTCCAAAATTATCCGAATTAGAAGTTATTCGAATTATAGATTATCTGAATTAGAGCGACTGAGTGCTCTGAGTATTAAATGCTCGATGTTTCACGTAGCTAGGTTGTTACGGACGTTTGATTGCGTAAGTGACCAAATATTTAGATAATGAAATGAATATGAAACCACCTTCTCAGTGACTTCTAAAGATTCTGCACCCGATGAGCCCGTTATAGATAAGCCCGTTATCAGTGATACGGCTTCTTTGGCCAATCCGCCTAACGTTTCTCAACGAGGCAAAGCTAGCGAAGACTTTAAAAACGCCTTCTGGGGCGTTTTTTTCTCAACATTTATCACTATTTTTCTAGCAGAACTTGGGGATAAAACTCAGGTTGCTACGCTGCTGCTGAGTGCGGAATCGCAGTCACCGCTAATCGTTTTTTTAGGTGCTGGTTTAGCGCTAGTATCTACGAGCTTAATTGGCGTACTACTCGGTCAATGGCTGTCTAAGCGCGTGTCAGAAGAGACACTGGACACGTTTGCTGCGATTTTGCTGCTGTTCATCACCATTGGTTTGGTCGGTGACATTTTAGGCGTATAGAAGGCGTCTTAGTTAAGGCTAAAGGACATGGATTTTCAGCTTTTTGCAGTGACCTTTGCGACCGTGTTCATTTCAGAACTTGGGGATAAAAGTCAGTTAGCGGCGATCGCCCTTGGCGGGTCGACCTCATCGCCTAAAGCGGTCTTCTTCGGCTCCGCATGCGCGCTGTTGCTGGCGTCTCTACTGGGGGTTTTGCTGGGGGGTAGCACCGCTTTGCTCTTCCCTGAAAAAATAGTTAAAGGCATCGCCGCTATAGGCTTTGGGCTACTTGCTGTGCGGCTACTCTGGCCAGAAGACGACGGGAATTAAACCAGAAGGCCAAATAAAAACACCTTGCAAACCGATTGATCTACAAGGTGCTTGGTTGAGGATTTGAAACCGAATAGCGCTATTGGTGTGCAGCCTAAGCAGCACGCATATCTTGATAGCAAAGCTTGATGAGCCAACCAGCTGCAAAGAGCTTCATCGCTTCTAGAGCCCAGTAAAGCAGGTGCATATGACCCATTGCATTAGGAACTGGCTCAGTAAAGGCACCGCTGAGATGCATGCCTAGTGCACTCATCTGCGGCGTCAGAAAGTAAGTAAATGTGAACGCAATCGCAAGCAGTAAACCGCCTAGCATAATGGCCCATCGACTGCGCGAACCACTGGCCACCACGGAAAATTCTCTATCTGCGCTGCGCTGCCGAATAACCAGCAACCCACTCACAATAGCTGCGCCGCACAACAGCTCTACTCGGTTAAACAACCAAAAGATACTGTAGCCAGCCGTCGCAAAGCTGGGCTCATTCATCATGCCGGTTTCATACATCATCGGCATAAGCAAAAAGTCTAGGAATGCGCTGCTGCTAAACCAAAATGCAACCACAGCAAGCACCCATGCATTCCAGTCGAAGGACTGCATGGATTGCGAAGAAGAGAGCTTTGAAATATTCATATGATTACAGCAGGCTAAGCCTTCGTTTATCTGTTTCAGCTACTTTTACTTTAGCCAACGAAAACTATGAATCCAGTGACAATTCCTTACGAATTGGTAAGCTGGCAATTCAGAAAGTTCTAATTACTTAATCTGACGGGTTCGCATCGTGCACTTGCGCTGATATCAGCGATACCGTACGGGAGTTAATTGCTAACAGTTACTTGTCAGGGTTAGTGCTTGACAATGATGGTTATTAGCGGTGTTTTATTTGTGCGAGTGGCAGTATGCAAAAATCGGTCAGTGCGATCACAAGGCAATGGCTCACAATCTTGGCTGTGCTAATGGCGATCGCCATCAATGCCCTCTCTAACTTTTTCCCCCCAAGGGGTCAAAATATCGGTGAAGTTTCTAACACTATCCTTGGTGGCGTATTAATTACCCCAGACAGCTACGCCTTCGCAATTTGGGGCCTCATCTACATCGGGCTCATTACCTACAGCCTCTATCAAGCAATGCCCGCCCAGCGTAACAACAGTGCTTGCGCTCGCATCTCTAGACTGTTGATAGGAGCCTGTTTACTGCAGATGCTTTGGGTTATGGCCTTCTTGCTCTATCAATTTTGGCTATCGGTAGCCCTAATGTTTGGAATTTTAGGGTGTCTGTGGGCAGCTTACATACGCTCTCGCACCGTGAGACCTACACGGACACGGCGCTGGCTTTTACAAGCGCCAATCAGCGTCTACTTTAGTTGGATTACGGTAGCCGCCGTTGTCAATGTGGCCTCAGCGCTGTATGCCATGCAGAACAAAACTGGCCTGCCTGCAGCGCTGTCCCTTGTGGCATCCGAGACCGTGTCTGAAGCTGTGCCCAACGCTGTGTCTGCAAGTGCGTTGCTGTGGACAGTCCTACTCATGCTGGTGAGCGCAGGCATTGCAGCCAGCGTGGCATGGCGACATGGCGATGCCGCTTATCCTGCGGTGGCGACTTGGGCGCTAAGTGCGATCGCCGTTCGTCACGCCAACGCATTTCCATCGATCGCATTAACCGGCGTTGGACTCTCGGTTTTGCTCAGCACCCTGATCGTACATATCGTTGTAACCGGGAAAGGACGACCCTCGTCTGCAGATCTGGCTTGATGGCCTCTTGTTTTCATGCAGCCTTAATGCGGCGCTGATAAGACCCAAGCGCCTCAGGCAGTGCCGTGAACTGTCTTAACCCATTTCAGCTGCTTTTGCCTGATCGAGATGCGCATCGCCATGGTCGCAATCACCACTAGCCAATGCAGCATATATAACGTGCCTCGAATAGTTTGGATAGCTGCGCTCCAGAATGAGGTGGGTTCAGCGCGGCGAACCGTTGTGAACATGCCCCAAACCGACATCCCAACGCTGAGGAGAGTGATCGGGCCAAAGATAGGTAGCTGGTGGCGGACAAGCGCGATCGCCAAATCTGGCAGCAGCACAGCAGGCATCATATATTGAATAATCCAAAAGCCAGCCATATCGACAGACTTCTGCCACCCCAAACGGTTTCTCAGCAATGGACGCCAATAGTCTAAATAGCGCTGAAACCCACCTTCTGCCCAGCGATTGCGCTGATGCCAGAGCGCTAATGCTGACGTCACCCCCTCCTCTGCGACGGCAGGGGTAAACAGCAGACCAATATTCCACTTGTTGAGGTGAAGCTGAACCGTTAAATCTAGATCGTCTGTGATGGTCTCTTCATTCCAACCGCCACACTGAGCAATAGCATCTCGCCGAACAAATTGCCCATTGCCGCGCAGCTCGCCAATCCCACCAATCGCAATTCGACGCTCTTGCATGTAGATATCTAAGGCCATTTCAGCCTTCTGACCCCGTGTCCAAAAGTTAGTCCCTGCATTGGCGATCGCTTTACGCACCTGAACGGCACCTGTCTCTGCGCCCCCTTGATTGGCATCAAACATGGGCACTACGTGACGTAATAAGTCTTTGCTCACATGGGCATCCGCATCAAAGACCGCCAAGATGTCACCTTGGGTTTTGGGCCACACCAAGTTCAGCGCGCCAGACTTCCCCCCGGTTGCCTCTGGCCCTCTGTGGACGACATTGAGTTGCGGATATTTAACTGCTAACTCATCCAAAATCTGCGGTGTTGCATCTGTGCTGTAGTCGTCAATAATCCACAGATCGTAGCGGCTAGCAGGATAGTCGATGTGCAGCAGCGACTCGACTAATTTGCTAATGACTTGTGCTTCATTCTTCGCAGCGACCAGCAGTGAGACATAGGGCAAGCTTTCGAATGCGCTAGCAGACTGACTGAGATCCATCTGCTGAACCGTAGACGGGAGCGGTGTTGGTGTTCTTAGAGGCTTCGCTGACATCACCCGTAGGGCATGGACGCCCAGAATAGCCGTGACAAGAAGCACGAATGCGCGGCCCCAAGGCGCCAAGTGTAGCCCTAACGTAATCAGCCACAGCGTCACCAAGGCGATCGCAGCTTTTAAGCGTCGTCCTTCATACCCCTCAAATAGCTCATCTTCAAAAAAACCAGTATTGAACGCTAGCTCGCTTTCTATGTCAAACTCAGTCGCCATCGACTCCGCAAAATCTGTCATGCGAATTTATGTTTAGATCCCTTAAAAAATATTTCTATATTTCACTATATCTTTCCATGTAAGCAACCACGGAGCAAAGAGGTCTCTGGTAGAGACGGTTGTGAAAATATGCAGTGCAAAAATGGGACTTAAAAATAAGACTAGATGGGAGACGTAAATGCTCTATGGCCTTGGCTCAATGAACACATAGATTTTGGTCTAACTGACGGCTAGGCGGGCATGTTATATCCAGTTGACTAACTGTTTTTTGGACGGACTGTTTCCCGACTGAGGTTTCCAAATTGATAGCCTTTTGTCTGACAGCTTCTTGTCTTGCCGCCTATCGCAGCCTTTAATCTATGTCTCTTAAATCTATTAAACCTGCCACCAAGCCAGAAGCCAGCGTTTATCTCCCCTACTATCAAGGCAAAAAACGCAACGCTTTACCCTATGCAATCGGGCTCTACAAACAAGGCAACATTGAGGGCGAGCGCAAGATTGAAGGCACCAGTAGTATCTCCTTTTTGGCCACCTGGAACGTATCCATGCTGCCAGCCGATCTCACCCGATGCCGCATGCAGTTTGATGGTGATGCTGAACTCACCTACGAAATTACAATGGCGACTTTTGAATTCGTAGACTTTTTAATTTCGGTAGTCGTTGCGATGAATCAAGATCAGGTACCAGATTTCAGCCAGAGCTTTTACCGTAAGCTTCTGCGCATGGACGAATGATAACGCCTGTATTCTTCTAAATGCCGTTAGCAGCACGCAAGTTCACACCATAGGGCTTACACCATAGATTTATGGTGATAGTTGTTTAGGCCCTGTGAAATAACCTATTATCTACTTCAAAGAGCTGGTCATACCTACATTATTGAGTAGGCAAGGCTGGCTTTTTTAATGTTACTGCTGGCGATCTAGTCAGCGCTTTACAGCAAATGAGGATGAGGTCGTGAGCCAAGCGTCGAATGGAGTATCGGGTCGCTCGTCTAGGTTGCTGATTGGATCGGTTGAGTCTTACAGCGGGAAGTCAGCGACGGTATTGGGGCTGGCTATGCAGTTGCGATCGCACCAACTGAGTGTGGCTTATGCCAAACCTATTGGCACTTGCCCCAGTGAAAGTGATGACAGCATAGATGAAGATGTGCGATTTATTAGCGATACGCTTCAGCTATCAGATGCACAGGTGCGGCCCACGCTGTTTACATTAGACGCCAGTACTATTGCCCAACAGCTTTCTCAAGAAAAGCATGTGTACCAGCAAGAAATCAAGGACGCACTAGCGAATAAGGGCGAAGACATTTTGCTCATCGAAGGGCCTGGCAACCTGGAAGAAGGTGGGTTGTTTGGCCTGTCTTTACCAGACATGGCAAAAATAAGCGATGCGTCAGTGGTGCTAGTGACACGCTATCGCTCAGCGCTAGTGGTCGATAAGCTATTGGCTGCCAAAGAACAGCTCGGCGAGCAGCTGGTCGGGGTCGTCATGAACGATGTGCCAGAGGCGCTGATTGAAGAGGCACAGACCGCTGTAAAAGACTGTTTGGAACGGCATAACATTCCGGTACTAGGGGTGCTGCCACGAACTGCGATTATGCGCAGTGTGAGCGTGGAGGCGCTAGTACATCACCTCAATGCTGAACTACTGCACCGACCTGAGCGCATTGATCAAATCATGGTGGAAGAGATTTCCATTGGAGCGATGAATGCAAACTCAGCGCTGCGCTACTTTAGCAAGGCACACAACATGGTTGTGGTAACGGGCGGCGATCGCTTCGATATCCAAATGGCAGCGCTGGAAAGTTCTACTCAATGCCTTGTGCTGACCGGGCGCCTTGCGCCTCGGGCCGATATTTTAGAGCGCGCAAACGATTTAGAAGTCCCTATCCTGTCTGTCGATTTAGATACGTTAACAACCGTAGACATTATTGAACAGGCATTCGACCAGGTGCGCTTACACGAGCCGATTAAGGTGGAGTGCATTGGCCATCTGATGGCCCAGCACTTTGACACAAAGCGTCTGATGGATGTGCTAGGGCTGAGCGCGTAATTGTTTTAGCCTTGTCATTTTTCTTTGCCATGGTGATGTAGCCCGTAAAGCATAGTGATGCCGGTCATAAAACAGAGTCGCTTTTCAAGAAAACTCAAGTATTTGGTAAGATTGCAAAACCTTTGAGAAAAGCTTCTAGCGTTACAGTCTCAAAGAAGGATGCACAATACCTATTACGCCCTTGAGCCAGAGGTCAGCCCTTGAGTCAGTCAGTTGAAAATCCGCTTGATTCCGTAAAAGTAGATGACTTTCTACAAGAGCTGGCAACTATTCAGCAGTCCGGCTCCAAGCGAATTGCGGTACTAGGTTCACGTCACGTTCCGATTACGCATCAACGTCTTATTGAACTGATGAGCTACGCCCTCGTGCTAGGCGGTAACCGTCTCATTACCTCAGGCGCTACGGGGACAAACTCTGCGGCGATTCGTGGTGCGATGAAAGCCGATGCCAATTTGCTGACGGTGATTTTGCCGCAAAGCTTGAGTAAGCAACCCCGCGAATCGCGCGAACAGCTAGACATGGTCACTAATTTAGTTGAAAACGCTTCGAATGACATGCTGCCTTTGGCAGACGCTAGCGCCATGTGCAATGCCGAAATTATCAGCCGGTGCCAACAGCTAATATGCTTTGCTTTTCACGATAGTAAGACACTTTTAAAAACCTGTCAGGATGCGGAAGATCAGCGTAAGATTGTGACGCTGTTTTATTTCGACTAGGCTGTCGAATTGAACCAGTGTGGCTATTTTGCTGACGCTGCCGTTAGTCTCCTCAGTTATAAGATTAGTGTTTCGCTAGCTCCGTTAAAATTGATACGCACTTTGTGAGTGCGTATTCTCCGTTCCTATTGCTCTGTTTTTTGTTCTATGGCTTCTACGTATTCTTTTGACGTTGTCAGCGATTTTGATCGGCAAGAGCTGGTCAATGCGTTAGATCAAACGCGCCGTGAGGTGAAGAGCCGCTACGATCTCAAGGATACTAAAACAGAAATAGACCTGAAAGAGAATAGCATTGAGCTAGAAACCGACAGTGACATGACGCTACGGGCTCTGCATGTAGTGATGCAGACTAAGGCGGCTAAACGCAACCTCTCCATGAAAATCTTTGATTTTGGTGACGTTGATGCAGCGAGTGGTAGCCGGATACGTCAAGAAATTAAGCTCAAAAAAGGCATTGAAAAAGAAGAAGCAAAGAAGATTTCTAAACTCATCAAAGACAACTTGAAAAAGGTGCAAGCATCGATTCAAGGCAATGCTGTGCGCGTGTCGGCGAAAAATAAGGATGATTTGCAAAGCGCGATCGCCCTCATTAAAGAGCAAGATTGGCCAATGGCCCTACAGTTCCAAAACTATCGATAAGTGAATCCTGTAAATCTGTCCCCTACAGCTCCGCAGTAACTGGCAGCTCCGCAGTGACTGACAAATCCACAGTGACTGACAGCTCTGCGCTATAGCCCTGCACTACAAATCCAAAGACATCCACTTGGCTTGAGACTGATATCCCAGCTTTTCGTATAGCTGCATAGCAGCGTTGTTGTGTTCAAAAACCTGCAGGCTCATCTGCTCGTAGCCTTTTTGCTTTGCCCAGTGCTGTGCATGCTGCATCAAGGCCGTACCAATACCCTTTTTGCGGTGATTAGGCGAAACGTACAGCAAAAAAACATAGGCTTGCTTTTGACCGCTGCGCTGATCGATAGCTTCTGTGAGCCAAAGGCAACCCGCCGGTTCTAAAACAACGCTGTTAATGCCCGGCAGCCCAGCGGGTGTAGCCGTAGACTGGGTGTCTATGACCCACCAAATATGGGAATTGGGCGACAGATGCCGCTGTACTGTTTCCGCGAGGTGAGCGCCGGTCGAATAGGTGCTTTTTCCAGTGGCTTTAGCAATATCGGCGTAGGCTCTGCGCATAAACTTAACGAGGCGAGTTCTTTGCAGTGAAGAACCCGCCTCTATTCGGTAGTTTTGAATTGGGAACGAACTACCCACTGAACTACCCACTAGTGTTGCCTAGCCTAAAAAAGCCGGTGTAGATACAGCTGCTACAGAGATCACCGGTGCAGAAATAGCTGAAACAGGCTCCTCAATCGGCGCGGGTGCCATCATATCGCTAGGCAAAAAGATCCGAACGCTCACAGCTAAAAGGGCAACCCCGAAAATGAGGACAATGAACAAAGGGGCAATGTACTGGCGAAAAAAGCTCATAAGAAATAAAGCCTGAGATTTTAAAGTCGTGAGGGATGGATCAGTCATTCTCTATCTTAATTGCCCAGTAGCCAAGCGATCAAAGACTATCCATCTTCTGTCCCGGGGCGTGCCATCGGAAAGTTAGGGCGTCTATTGAGCTGACGTAGCCAAAAGCCACCACCCACAGCAATGATCAGCGATATCCAACCTGTGAGCGATTGAAACAACAAGAACCCACCCACCGTAAACATCATGCCGAACAAAAGCAGCGTTGCTGCAACCACACGCTGAACATCGAGGCCTAGATTCTGCTGCGTGGCTAATCCGGTAGCGGCTCGCTGCTTTGCCCAACCGGGACCACCCGGACGGACTTTTTCATAAAACGCATTCAGCGTCTCTTCTGATTCAGGTGGGGTCAAAAGCATCACAGCAACCCACACAATAGTCGTCACCGTTGTAATAATCAAAAGCTTCTCACCCGTACTATCAAAGCTCAGCACCGGCAGGCCTTCTGGCAAAATGCCGCGCTTGATGAGACCTGGAACAACGCTGGTAAACAGACCAATGACAAAGCCTGTCAGCATAGCTGCAAGTTCTGCTGCTGCATTCACTCGCCACCAGAACCAACGCAAAATCAACACCATGCCAGGGCCAGTACCGATCGCAATCACCAACCCAAAAATTTCAACGATGCTATTAATTTGAAAGGCAACAAAACCACCTAAGGCAGTAATCACCACAGAAGCAATACGACCGGCATTGACTAAATCCGCTTGGGAGGCATCCGGTTTGATAAAACGCCGGTAGATGTCGTTCGTGAGATAAGAGGCACCCCAATTAATTTGAGTTGAAACAGTACTCATAAAGGCCGCGATCAGAGAAGCGACCACTAAGCCCAAAACTGCGGGTGGTAGAAAATCGAGCATGAGTTTGGGATAGCCAAGCTCCGGATCTTCTAGGTTTGGGTAGAGAACAACGGCAGCGAGCGCCACAATAATCCAGGGCCAAGTGCGCACGACGTAGTGGAGCAGGTTAAAAAACCAAGCGGCTTTTTCGGCTTCGGCTTCTGTTTTAGACGCTGCCAAACGCTGAACAAATTCGCCGCCGCCGTCACTACGCCGGAAAGACCACCACTGCAAAAAGACGTAGGCGAGAAAAGTACTGGAAGGGATACCTGCCAGCGTGCTCCATTCCAAGCCGTTATTGAAGGTGAGGGGAATGAAGCTGAGCATTTCTGGGTTTTTAACAGCCGCGAACTGATCGACCAAGGGGCGCATTCCACCGACTGAAGCAACAGCAGCGATCGCCACAATAAACGCCCCCAACAGCCCCAAGAAAAACTGAAAGAAGTCAGTGGCCACCACTCCCCACAGCCCAGAAAATCCGGTGTAGATGAGTACCAGCACACTCACGCCAATAATGCTCCACAGCTTGACGTTGTCACCGGGCGTAATGCCAATGCTCTGCCACAGCTCCAGTGCATCGACCACCTTCACCATGGCTAACGTGGCATAGCCGATGCCGATGCAGTTGATTAAAACAGCAAACAAAAAGGCTTTGATGCCGCGCAGGGCTGCAGCTGTTTTGCCGCCGTAGCGCATCTCTGTTAGCTCCGCATCGGTGACAATTTCAGAACGTCGCCACAGTCGCGCAAAAATATAAATCATCACCACATGGGCAATGCCAAAGCTCCACCACTGCCAGTTACTGGCGATGCCTTTATTGGCCACCGTCCCTGCAACATACAGGGGCGTATCAATAGAAAAAGCAGTGGCTGCCATGCTGGTGCCTGCTAACCACCAAGGGAGCGATCGCCCCGAGACAAAAAAGTCCACCAGCCCGCCCGACGCTTTGCGAGACAGGTATATCCCCAAAATCATGGTGAATATGAGATAGCCAATGACAATGACCCAATCGATCCGTTCCATAAGCGCATGGTGATATATCAATAGTGGGTGCAATCATGCCACGCAACTGCCACTATCGGCGCGTTATGTAACGCCTCTTCAAAGCGTCATACCTGAGCCTCATGCGCAAAAGGTGGCGTCTGCACATGAGGCTTTTTTGCAGTTGCGCTCATGTAGGCACTATTGGGTGGCACTATTGTTAGTGGCCAGCCCAGAAGGGCTTCGGCATAATTCGCTCTAGGTCAAATTGAGCCCCCACATCAGAAAGCTTTTCTAAATCTCGAACGTGCTTTAAGTAAGGTGCAACCCCTAGCACAGGCACTCGGGTTAAAGATTCAATCATCTCAACCGGTGCCCAACTATCCAGCTGATCTTGTGTGCAAGGTTGCGTACAGCACAGCACGATGCCTCTAAGCGTTAGCTTTTTTTGTTCTGCTAGAGCCACATTCGCGACTGCCGCTGAAATAGCCCCTAACTTTACAGGCACAACTAGCAGTACAGGAAGCCTCCACTGATATGCAATGTCGGCAACGGTGAGCTCTTCACTCACCGGAGAGCCCAGCCCGCCAGCGCCTTCCACTAGCGTCCAATCGCGATCACGTACCAGCTGCGAATACATCTTCCACGCATAGGCCAAATCCACGCGCTTTCCTTCTATCGCGGCAGCTAAAGGCGGTGCCACCGGTGTTTTGTACCACAGTGGGTTTAGCGCTTCGATGCTTTGATCTAGCTTAAATAGCTTGCTGTAAAATTCGCGATCGCCCGCCCCCGACTGTACAGGCTTGCACACCCCTAGCCGATACGCCCAACAATACCGCTGCCAATACGCAATCAGCGCCGATGTAACGACTGTCTTACCGCTGTCCGTGTCCGTCCCACTAATGAGTAAAGAAGTCTGCAAAGAGGCCATGATTATTCACCCCTATCCAGTGCTCGAATTTCCAATGTGAACTCTGCCGTATCATTTGCTGTCACATCAATTAAGTAATCGCCGCCCACGCGTAAGATACCTTCCCAAAATAAAATGCCACTCGCATCCGGAATGATTTCTTCACCCGGCATAAGCACACTAAGATCAACCCGTGCACCCTGCGCGTCTACAATTGCTGCTGATAAAACCTGGCCTTCGCCAACATTCACAATATATCGTCGGATCCGTCCGGGGCCTATGCTGTTAGCCACCAATACACCATCTGAGCCAGGCGGGAAAGACACCCGCTGAGACTGGATTTCCGGCTCAGTGGGAATAGGTGGCTGAGTGGGTTCTGGCTCAGGTGGAACAGGCGGATCGGTTGGCACCGTTGGTTCAGGCGGTATGGTTGGCTCAATCGGTTCTGGGTCTGGTGGCTCAGTGGGTTCTGGCTCGGGAGGCGCACTGAGCGTAACGGCCAATTGGTAGTTGCTGCTTTTTATGCCCCTTTCTGGTGTCAGCTGCACCACATAGTTACCAGCCTCTTCCAGCGCTCCAGACCATGCCACCACTCGGCTGGCACGGCGGTCCACAGGACTCCCATTTGGGCTAAGTACGCTAAGCCGCACACCTTCTTCAAACTGCTCAACCGACAGCCGTTGACCGGCGGCTGCCGTCAGTGGATAGTTCACCGTATCCCCGCTGCGCATACTGCCTGTGAGCGTTTTGGTTACGCCAGGTGTCAGCTCAAGGGGGGGCTGATTATATTCCACGGGCGTAGGCTTAGCCTGCGTGGGGGTAGGCGTGGGTGTGGGTGTGGGGGTTTCACTGCCCAACGGCGGTAGCGATGTGATGGTTGGCTCTGGCGTAACAGCGGGATCGAGCGTTTGTACGACTGCGTAGCCGCCAACCCCTGCGATCGCCGCAAGTCCAAGCGCTAAGCCGCCAACGGCCAGCGGGTTTTCTAGCAGAGAAGGCTTTTGCGGTTCGCCAGATGACACCATATAGGTACTGGGCGGGCGGCGATCGCCACCTGCCATTCCCTGCTGGGCTGTCTTCCCTTGCCGCATCGTGGTCGGTCGGTCTGCGCTCTGTCTTTTTACCGTTAAATTGTCTGCATCTCCCGGTCCGCGCTCCGGATTAGGACGCCCCACCGCTACGGTTTTCACCTGAGAGAGGGGTGGCTGAGCAGCATAGCGCGGCGGCTCACTAGGGCGCTTATTGTCTTGAATATTAGGATCTTGAATATTAGGGTCTTGAGTGTTGGGGCCTTGAGCATTAGGACGACTAGGCACAGCGCCCGTTAGGCTACTGGCAAGATCGCCTTCTGCGGCGCTTTCAGAAGACTGCAGCGCCTGGGCCATTGCACTGACAGATTGAAAGCGATCGCCCGGTCTATAGCTCAGCGCCTTGTTTAGCACAGCTGCTAACTGTCCGCTCACAGCAATAGAATCTTGCCAGCGCCAAGTGGCATTCACATCATCAAACAGCGCTTGCGGCTCTTTTCCGGTCAGCAACACAATCGCCGTTACAGCCAGCGCATACAAATCGCTGCTCGGATAGGCGCGCCCGGTTTGCATTTGTTCACTGGGTGCATACCCAGCTTTGCCCACAGTGGTGGCATGATTTGCCTCTCCATCCAAATGGAGCCGTGTCACGACCTCTTTCACAACGCCAAAGTCAATCAGCACAGGCCGATTATCACTCTGGCGCAAAATAATATTGTCCGGACTCACATCTCTATGAATAATCCCCTTCGCGTGAATATGCGCTAACACCGGCAGAACCTGCTGCAAAAATTGTCTAATTTCTGTTTCAGAGAAGGTTCGATTGTGCGCTTGACGCTGCTGCAGAACCTGATGATAAGTGGGTCCTTCTACATAGTCTTGAACCAGAAATAATCGCTCTTCTTCTTCAAAGGTTGCCTGAAACTGAGGAATTTGCGGATGGCTAATTTGGTAAAGCACTGAAGCTTCTCGCTGAAAGAGCTGCGTCGCCTTATCCGAAAATTTGTCTGCACCCTGAATCGGCACAAATTCCTTAATGGCGCAGCGCTCGTTAAATCGGCCTGCGTCCTCTGCCAGATAAGTGCGCCCAAACCCTCCTTGCCCCAAGAGTTGAACAATGCGGTAGCGATTTTGCAGCAGGGTACCTATCGAAATAGCAGATTGCATAAGCCTATAGCGATCTTATTTGGGCGCAGTTGTATTTATACGAATAGCTATCTATATAAATAGCCCCATAAGTCTACTTCATGTCCTTACGATTCTGTGAAGCTACGGGTTTGTCTCCGTAACCCCTCGGGAATGATGGATTCAACAAAATCTCTTCCTACATTGCATAACGCATGACATACAGCGTTTCTCAGGCGGCGGACAAAGCCCAAAACATAAGCGCAGACACAAGCTCAGAGGTCACTGCGCATCCTCCCGCCGCCGAACTTTCTTCGGTACAAACGCGGCTTTCTTGTCTTCTTGAAGGGCTCTCCCCTGAGCAACGCGATCAAGAACGCAACCAAGCACTAGAACAGCTTGGCATTCAAACACCAGAAGCCATTCCTATTTTTGATGAAGCCACACAAACAATTGCTCGGCTTTTAAAGATGCCGATTTGTTTGCTAAGCACGGTAGATGCTAACACACAGCGTTTTAAATCTGCAGTCGGGCTCTCTAGTCTGGGCCTTATGAACGGACTGGCAATCACCCGTAGTCTGCCACGCCAAGAATCTTTTTGCACTCATGTTATCGATAGCAACAAAGCCTTTGTACTAGCAAACGCAACGACTCACCCTGCATTTTCTAATAGCTTACTCGTACAACAATATGGCATTCATGCCTATGCAGGTGTGCCATTGATGACAACAGAAGGCGTTTGTATTGGCACGCTGGCGGCTATGGATTTACGGCCACACTTGTTCACTCAGCAAGAAGTCTCTCTGTTGGAGCTCAGCGCGCGCTGGTGTATGAGTGAGTTTGAAAAACAACAGATGCACGCGAAAATCAAAGCAGGCCAGCCCCCTTACTCAGCTCAAGGCATTCAAACTTCTGCAAACCCTCTGCTTGACAGAATAGAAAAAATCCGTTTCGATTTGGTTTTGCAATTAGCTCAAGATCTCCGCAATCCGCTAACCTCCATTACAGGCATGGCGAACATGCTCAATCGGGAGATCTACGGGCCACTGAGTGAAAAACAGCAGGAATACACAAAGATTGTACTCAATAGCTCTCAGCAACTGCTGTCCATGGTTGATGAGATCTCTGAGATTGGCAGCGTGCAAGCAGACGATTACAAGTTATCGCTGGCGACTGTAGATATTGAGATGCTCGTTCATCAAGCCATATCGGCGCTAGAGGGGCTTGCGAAGCAGCAAGATCTTGTAATCAAATCCACAGTTGAGCCGAGCTCTCGCATCTGGGTTCTCGATAAAAGTGTTGTCAAGCAGCTCATCTATCATCTTGTTTTTAGCGTTATTAAGATGTCTACTGCGGGAAGCACTATTCGCCTACACATCTCTCGTAAAGATAACAGCGTAAGCATCGCGCTTTGGGTTTCCAATCCTTGGCTAGGAGAAGATCTCCCTCAGGCAATGATTAGCTGGGATAGAGATAATACATCCCTAACATCACACATATCGAGTGCTGACTCCTTCGCTGCCCATAACGCAGCTGACTCAGAAGATAGCTCGGAAGAATTACTCGCTGTTCTGGCAACGGCTCAGAAAGTAGATACCTCTAGGCAAGAACTGGGTCTGTTGCTAAGCCGTCACCTTACTGAAGTTCATGGGGGTGAAGCCGGTGTTCAGGGATCTGCGTCAACAGGATACCGATACGTTATCACCCTCCCTGAACGGTCGTTTCCAGAATAATTTTGGATCTGAAGCAAACAAACATCAGTCCTGATTGAACATATCACCTGACCAACACAAAATAGAAAAACAAACAAGGTAAAATCCAAGCCAATTAAAAAGCGAGAACCTGTGCTGTCAAGCTAAGTTCTCGCTTTTTGAGTATTTGATACAAGAGAGTATTCACGCGTCTTCATACACGTACACTTTCGTACGTGTATGAAGCGAAAATCACTTAAGCTATCACTTATTTTTTTACCAGACATTGACTGCTTGCTATAGAGACTGTTTATAGGTTCTGCGCAAATATATCCGCCCAAAACGCTGTCTGTGTAATTTGTTACTACAGCTTTAAAAGTTCAGTAAATAATCTGAAAGTAAGCGTTAAGTCTTAGGGCAACATAGTGCCACTGAAATCTAGACACAAGTTCATTCTTCTTAGGATGCATCTCCCTGTTCATAGATACAGTCACTCTCTAGAAACCTCCGGACAAAAAACCGGCATTTTTCGAGGAGAAGTCACAGAAGATGAACTTTTCGTTGACACAACTCGGTGGCCTTTGATCAAGACCTTAAGTCTTAGCTCTAGACGCTTAGGCAGTCAGTTCTGATTTCTGTTGAAGAAGGTTAAAAAGGCGACGCAAGCGCTGAGGGCTTGAAAGCTTCAGACGCCTTGCCTCAATGCAACAGTCAACGCTCATCGGTGATGTTTTTAGATCCCCATGCGGGAGCCAACCTACTCTGCTTGAAAATTTAGCTATCACAACAATGGCAAAAACAAAGAAATCAAAGACATTTCGCTGGCAAGCTCACAAGCCTCTAATCGCATTGGCTTTTGCGGCTGCTGGTGTGTTTCACATGGTGAGCGCTGTCGTGGCTGCAGGCACACCTGCCGGCACCCTCATCAATAACACCGCCACAGCGACCTACGATGATGACGGTGATCCGCTTACGCCAGATATCAACGCGACTTCTAACACTGTCACTATTCAGGTGGCTGAAGTCGCTGGCCTTACGGCGGTTCCGTCTGGCTTTGAAGACGATAATGGCGGCGCGATTGAGGGACAAGATGTTCTGCGCTACAGCTTCACTGTTACCAACACAGGTAATGATGAAACCGATGTTTCCATCCCTGATGCCACTAACATCATCAGTGAGAACTTCGACGTTACATCTGTTCAAATCTTCGCTACAACAGATGGCGTCACTCCTGTTGGGGCGTCACTAGGCACTGTGGATAGCACAGATCCTGCCGCTGACTCATATGCTGATCTAAACGGTGGTACTAATCTGCCTGCTGATGGTCAGTTCATCGTGGTTGTTGAAGGTACTATTGCTCAATTCCGAGATGGCACCACCGATCCAGTCATTGCTGGCGATTCTATTGGCGTTACGTTAGGTGACGTACCCGCTGCTAACAACGACAACTCTGCCGCCACCCAAAACCAAGATTTCAACGATGATGGTGACGGTAATGGCAATGATCTGTTCACTATCGATGTAGGAACAACTGCTAGCAACGGAGTTCGTGAAGCAAGTGCAGAGCAGAATCGACCTTTCGCAAGTTCTGACAATCCTTTGGCACTGGCCACCGTTCTCAAAACATCTGCTGTCACTGGTAACGTTGCTTCTGATGCAACGGACGACCAAATCACCTACAGCTTGGATTTACGCGTAGAAGATACTGCACCAGTAGGAACCACCTTCCAGCCAGCTTCTTTGCAAGCGACCACGATTGCAAGTGTTGACGGCTCAGCGGCTAACGCTATCTTAGTTTCTGATGCTATTCCGGTCGGCACTGTTCTGCAATCTGTTGGCACATTACCTTCAGGTTGGTCGGTTGTGTATTCTACAGTGGCCAATGCTGGCGCAGATCCGCTAGCGATCGCTTGGACAACCACTGCTCCAACGGATTTATCCACGGTAACCCGAATTGGTTTTATCAATAGCGGACCGTTAGCAGCAGGGACTGCTATCACCGACTCTTTTACTGCAGGACTCACCTTTACGGTTGTTACAAGCAATCTTGCTCCGACTGGCGGCACTGTCGATAACATTGCACAGGCCTTTGGTGAAACCGTTGGCGGCACCCCTGGCGACATTGTTTATGACGAGTCAGGTGACCAAAACCCTAACAACTTTAACGACGACAACACACCCGGTGCAGCATATGTACCCGGTACTGATGACGGTGTTGCAGATCCTGATGAGGGAGGTGCAGCGAATTCTAACGTTAACGTTGATACCGCAGGCACAAACACAGGTACTGGCGCACAGGGTGAAGTTAACCAAGTCAACATCATTCCACCTAACGATGATATTCTCAATGGCCCGGATGGTACGCCTGGTGCGACTGGCCCCACCGACTCCAACGATGACTTTACGAACAAATCTACAGCCGTTCCTGCTGGCATTCCTGTCCCAGTAGATCCTACTGCTCCGCTGGCTAGCGAGACCTTTGACCCAGAAGGCGTTCGATTCACTAACACCGTCAACAACTCCGCGACTAGTGGCTTCTTAGCAGATGTTACGCTTCAACCCTTATCGCCAACGGAAGCTGGAAACGCACAGGGGGTTGCTGCAACCTATGGTGCAGATGGCGATATTCCCACGGGTACAGTCGTAACTATTGTTGCTAACGGTATTACCGCTAACTACGAATACGACGGTAGTGAATTTTTGCTCCGGAACAACACTGCTAAAACTGACCCGACTGACCCGACAGAAGCTGCGGATCTAACCGTTAATGCTGCCGCGGTACATGTCAACGTTGGTGACATCAACGCAGGTGGAACGATTAACTACACAGTCGATATCGATTTGCCGGCTGGCAGCACAGTGTTAGATGAAGTCGGTGTTCCAATCATCGCCTTCCCAGATACGCCTGGTGCAACGGCTGCAGACATTGGCTACACAGATGAGACCACAAACAACATAACGATTAATCGCCTTTACACAGGGTTCATGTCTCTCGTGAAGACGGCCACTCTTTTCGAAGCTGACGGTACTACGGTGAAAAGCGGACCTCTTGCAACCTTTGACCCAACAAATGCGGCTCAAGTTGTTGATCCTGGTGAATTCATTGAGTACACGATTCAGTATCAGAATATCTCTACGATAGGTAGTGGTGCTGGTAACGTGACCCTAACGGCCAATGACTTTGTTCTTACAGAGGATGGTATACCATCTGCTACCAACACCAACGATTGGGCTAACGTAACCACTCACCAGCAACAAACCACTGCGACACTGGGCACTGTGGAATACGAAGATGTAACTGGGCCTACGACGTTCAATACTGATCCTGTTGACGGTACCAAGGTCGATATCTATCGGAACTCAGTCACTGTGATCAACCCGCAACAATCTGGAACGTTCACGTTCCGCCGCATTGTTGACTAATCGCTAGCTAGGCAAAAGGGGGGCTTTGCGGCCCCCTAAAGAATTCGAAAATCTCACAAGGATTAGTTTGTAAAACTCGAAAAGGTTTGATAAGAATGAAACGTAAGTTTTTGTATGGTTTTGGTATTGCAGCGTTGGTGACAGCGGCTCCTGTAGTTGCAACATCACCCGTATTTGCAAATATTCAAGCAGCCGGTATGGCGATCGCGCAAACGCTGCTTCAGTCAGAAGTGAAGCTGGTCATGAGCGCAGAGCAGCAGATCACCGTTATCGATGAAAATGGTCAGCCTAAGTTGGCCTGGGAAAAGCTAGAAGGTGAAGCCACTGTTAACCCTGGAGACGTGTTGCGCTATGTCGTCGCGTCTGAAAACGAAGGTGAAATGGCTGCGAGTAACCTCGTTATCACACAGCCCATTGCTAAAGAGATGACCTATAAACTAGGCTCTACCCAAGGCAATGCAACCGCAACAACGACCTACAGCATCGATGATGGTGAGACTTTTGTTGCGCAGCCTATGGTCGAAGTAACTTTGCCTGATGGCACAACAGAAATGCAGCCTGCGCCTGCAGAGGCTTATACCCACGTAAAGTGGGACTTTAGCCAGTCTTTAGAGGCTAAAGAAGTTGTGTCTGTCTCTCACGAAGTCACTGTCAACTAACCGATAGCGCAAGAGGCAAAGTCATCTGTTTTTATGTGATAGTTTGCTTTGCCTCTCTGTTGATATTCTGATAGCCGATATCAGGGGACTCCTACCAGCATTTTTCTCAGTCTTAATGGTCACCTTATTTAATGCCTTTTTGACTAATGACTTTTTGATGACGCTTGCTCAATCATTGAGACGCCTGATTAGTCGCAAAATGTAGCGCGTCACCAATTGAGGCAATGCCTCAATTGCACTAATCCAATAAATCTGATCACACAGCTAATGGAACGCGGAATAGCTGTGTGATAGCTGGCTGATTGCGCATTCCAGTAGGCGCTTTCAGTGCAGCATTTTTGCACAGCATTTTTTGCTGTTTCCCCCTTTATAAAACGACAGGTAATGTCAACGCTCCCTCCCTCTCGCTGGTTTCGCTGGCTGAAGAAGTGGAAGCTCTTTGTTGTAACGCTGCTCATTGTTTTGCTGAGCCAATCAGCCGTTAGCGTGTTCGCACAGCAGGCTTCTACAACTTCTACTCAAGACATTGTTAATAACCAAGCTACGGCAACTTACGAGCTGTCTGGTGATAGCGTTGACCTGATTTCAAATCAGATTCAGATAGAGCTAGGTGAAAGCGGCGGGCTAATTGATCCGTTGGGTACTTTGCTTGGCTGTGATGGTCAGCCCTTAGACAGCTACGCTGGGTTTGAGATGGGGCTATATGAGCCAGATGCCAGTGGAATAGAGATAGGAGATTTAGTTGTTTTAACCACAACAACTGGCACAGATAGCATCCCACCTAATGTCAGCAACGTGAATCCTTTTTCACTAGAGATTGGCAACGGGCAATACAACTTTTTACTCGATTCGAGTAGGACACTCACTGGCCCTTTGAATATTGGGAAAACCCAAACAGACACCGATGCTCAATATATCTTGGTGATTACACCGCCGTCTGGCTCAAACTTCACAGAGCGCCGGGTTCGGCTAACCATACTAGGGGTGACTACCAACGCGCTGAACAACACCAGTACGCTCAGCTATCGGGCGACCTCTCTGGACGGGCAACCCATTGGCTCAGATGGCCAAACAGAGTTACTACGCACTGTAGACATTGATGACGCGGCGGTTCAAAACCTGGTTTTCTTTGAAATAGGGCTCAATACAACGCTGTGTGAGAACAACCAAATTCGCATCACAAAAGCCGCTGATCGCTCTGCGGCTCAGCCAGGAGACATTGTTGTCTATCGCTTATTGATTCAAAGCTCAACAACTGCAGATATTAATTCTGTGATTGCAATTGATGCGCTACCGCTTGGATTTCAGCTCATTCCAGAATCAGTAGCGGGCTTGCTAGATGGAAATGCGGTTGCTGTAACAACTCAGCAATCTGGTTCTACTATCAACTTTAGTGTTGCCGAAACGCTGACCGATTCCCAAAGCTTAGAGATTATCTATGCAACGCGCATTATCCCCGATGCGATTCGCGGTTCTGGGCGTAATAGTGCAACTGTGAGTGCAAGGCGTATAGATAACGGCTTTGAGATTCAAGATGGCCCCAGTATTAGCCGTATTGTTTTAGATCCTGGTATTTTATCTGACTGCGGCACGTTAATTGGCCGTGTGTTTGAAGATAAAAACTTTGATGGAGAACAACAGGTTGGGGAGGCTGGCATTCCTAACGCGGTTATTTTCCTAGATGACGGCAATCGGGTAGTGACCGATGCTGACGGGCTATTTTCATTGCAAAAAGTGCTGCCAGGTCAGCGTACTGGCACGCTAGATTTGAGTTCCCTACCCGGTTACACTCTGGCACCTAACTTGTACTTTAGCGAGCGAAATAGCCGTTCAAGACTGGTGAACCTGGCGCCTGGTGGCCTAGCACGCATGAACTTTGGCGTGACGCCCACATTTCAGGAGGAGCAGGGGTAAATGTTGGCTAAAGAACAAACCAACCAGCTTTTGCGCGCGGGCTTTTCTGGTGTTGCTATTGGCATTGGGATTATATCATTAGGCACTGACCAAGCTCAGGCGTCAGATGCTCCTCTGCTCGCTTTTTCGGAAGCATCACCACAGTCAGAGGCTTTAGAAAGTTCGCTACCGTTTGCTGCGATACAACAGTCTAAAAATGCGCTAGCCTTGATTGAAGTTGGCGAATCAGATGATTTAGAGACACAACCTATAGAATATTCTGCGGTGGTGCCGACTTGGATTTCAGAAGTCACCTCATCTGAGCCAGATGTGCCGGTTAGCATTGAACAACCACTGCTGCAGCCAGGGGTGTTCGCAGAACCACAGGCTGATGAGCCGTCTTATGGTATTGAGCTAACTTTAGACAACAGCATTGAAGATGAAGGCGAAGCGACAGCGGTTAGCATCCCGCAGGTGATCGCGCTCAATAATCCGATTACTGATGATTCAGAGGCAGAAATAGCCCCAAAATTAACAGAAGAAGAAGAAGGAGAGAAAGAAGATCAATTATTCGAGGCACTTGGCACACCTCGTTGGTTAGAGCCGTCGGAAATAAATTCACCCGCTCCTGCTATCGCTGTTTGGTCAGAAACGCTAGCGGAGGAGCTAAAAGAGCAGGAGGAAGAACAGGCATCTGCTTCTGATGATGAGCAGCTGTCAGGCATTGAAATTGAAGCAGTGCCAGCACCAGAGTGGCTGCGATCACCTCAACAAATTACTTACAACTTTACTGACATCATCACTTGGGAAACGGATAAAGACGATGAGCCCTCTGAACAGGTGCTCGAACAGGTGCAAAGGGCTTCGGAGTTCATCTCTTATAACACTGACGTTTTCTCAGCTGATGATGAGGATTCTGGCGATGAGCTATCAGGTATTGCAATTGAAGCAGTGCCAGCACCAGAGTGGCTGAGATCGCCTCAACAAATTACTTATAACTTTACTAATGTCATCACCTGGGAAACGGATGAAGACGATGAGCCCTCTGAACAGGTGCTCGAACAGGTGCTCGAACAGGTACAAGGGGGTTCGGAGTACATCTCTTACAACACTGACGTTTTCTCAGTTGATGATGAAAATGACGATAGGCTGTCCTATACGCCATCGTCTTTTTTAGAGAGTAGTGCTCGAAGACCAACGGTTGGCAATTACTCTCTACTCAACGACGATAGCACCGTACAAGTTGCGGTAGCACCCACTTGGTTAGACACAACAGAATCTTCTGATGACGTTATTCCCAACTGGGTTGAGCAGATTAATCAAACGACTGTAATTAGCTATAGTCCGGATGCAAACGATGATTCTAAGCAACCTAAATTAGATGAAAGCTGGATTTCTATTAATCCAGAGGTGCTAGAGCGCGATCGCCGAACGTACGATGGTTTGAGCATCTCTATTACTGATACAGAGCGTAACCTACTAGAAACAGATCGTAAGATTCCTCGCTTAGCAGTTTCTGGATCTGGGCTAGATCCTTCTCAGATTGTTTACGATGCTCGCGCGCTGCCTCAAATTTCGATTACACCGATACAGCTTGCCAGCGGTGTCGAGGAGCCTCCTATTTCAGTATCTGCTGAGCAGGTAGACATCCTTACGCCTACTTCTGGTGCAGTTTTAAATATTCCTTCTACGCCAGTTGCCTTGCGATTCCCCGTTGGGGCCAAAATTGCCCTATTGGTGAATGGACAGCTGGTTGATCCGAGTCAGGTGGGGCGCACAGAAACTGATCCTGAAACGCAACTTCGAATTCAGACTTGGTATGGTGTTTCTCTTAATGGTGGAGAGAACTTAATTGAAGTTGTTTCAACAGATTCGGGTCAGGTGTTTGCAAGTGCACCTGTGGTTGTTCGAGGTCAGCCCGAACAACTTAATCTGTTTGCGCCACAAACACTACCCGCCGATGGTATTTCAACGGCTACGATTCGAGGCCAGTTGGTTGATGAGGTGGGCATCTCTTCGGTATGGAATACGACAGCGACGCTCAACACTAGCGACGGTCGATTCCTTGGCGCCGATCAAAATCCCGATCAGCCTGGATTTCAGGTGCCTGTTGTCAATGGGACGTTTTCTGCTGAGCTACAGTCTTCGTTGGAACCTCGTTTAGTTCAGCTGCAAGCCACAACATCTGGCTTTGAAGCATTTCGTCAAATTCAGTTTGAAACGCCTCAGCGCTCTAGCCTGATTTCAGGTGTTATTAACCTTCGCTTTGGTGCTAGCGGCAGCGACTATTACGATAGCTACCGAGAGTTTTTACCCGTCGATGGTGACGATAGCTACGAGTTTGACGTTGAGGGCGCGGTGTTTGCGACCGGTAATATCGGTGAATGGCTATATACTGGCGCTTACAATAGCGATCGCACGCTCAACGAAAACTGCCGGGGTGAATCTGCTTTATTTCGTACTGGGGCAGGTAGTGACTGCATTAACAGCTATGCAACCTATGGTGATGATTCCTATAGTGACGTTGTTGCCCCTTCGTTAGATAGCGTTTATCTGAGGCTAGAGCGAAACTCTCCCACCAGCACAGGCATTGACTATGCGATGTGGGGAGACTTTAAGACAGAAGAACTTGCCAGATCCTCGCAGCTATTTACCGCGACTAATCGTCAGCTCCATGGCTTTAAGACCAACTACAATTTTGGTAATCTCTCCGCTACGGGATTATATGCCAACAATATAGAAGGCTTTCAAAGAGATATTATTGCCCCAGATGGCACCAGCGGATTCTACTTTACGTCCCAGCGAGATTTGGTGCCTGGCAGTGAGACTGTCTATTTTGAACTAGAAGAACTAGAGCGTCCAGGTACGGTGCTAGAGCGCCAGCTGCTGACCCGAGGGCCTGACTACGACATAGATTATGACAGAGGCACTCTGCTGTTTCGCGATCCCGTCATGCGAACAGCCGTAGACTCAGGCGGTTTGTTGTTGGTACGCCGGATTGTGACGACCTACCAGCACGAAGATGGTGCAGATACTGATATCTATGCAGGTCGATTGCAGTATAGCTTCGGTGGAGGCTCTAGTGGCTCACTTGCACCAACACCCCAGCAATCGTCTTGGGTGGGTGCTAGCTACTTTACAGAAGATCAAGGCGATCGCGATTTCACCCTGTATGGCGCAGATGCGCAAATTGTGCTGGGAGAGAGTGCCCAGCTAACCGCTGAAATTGCCCAGTCTTCTAATAAATTTGCAGATGCCGATACAGTTGAGGGCACTGCCTACCGAGTAGAGGTCAATGGTGACTTGGGCCGCTTGGTAACGGGCCGCGCTTACTACCGCTCTACCGATGCGGGTTTTACCAACACAGCAACGACTAGCTTTGTGGCAGGGCAGGCCCGTTATGGCGCGCAGCTATCGGGGCAGTTAGGTCGAGATACGGCTTTGCGCGCTCGCTATGATCGGGAAACGAATCGTGGTCAAGCGCCGTCTGTGATTACAGATGTTTCCGATCTGCTGACAGGTCTTAGCGCCCAACCTGGAACAGAATTAGATAATTCATTGACGACCTACTCGTTGGGACTGAGTCAGCGTATCGGCAAAGTGAGTGCCGAGTTTGATTGGATTCATCGCGATCGCACTGATCAGATAAACGATGCGTTCAACACGTCATCGGATCAGATCAGAAGCCGATTAAGTGTGCCAATCTCTCAAAAACTGAGCGTTGTTGCTCAAAATGAAATTAATCTCTCTTCCGAAGTTGATCCTGTTTATCCGAGTCGCACCTTACTAGGGTTGAACTGGGAGGCCATGCCCTGGCTAAATGTCGGTGTAAACCAAATATTTTATGGTGGGGGCGGCAATAGCCGGGGCAGCTACACCAGTGTCGATGTCACAGGTGAGCATACCTTTGCGTCAGATACAACCGTGCGAGGTCGCTTTTCTTCGATTGATGGCCGTCAGGTCGGTGGCACAGTAGGACTAGAGCAGGGCATTAACCTCGCACCCGGTTTAGACCTAGACTTGGGGTATGAAAAAGTTTTTGAGACCTTCGGCAACAGCACAGCCGTCGGTACACAGGTTTTACAATCGGTTTCAACCAGCGCATCGGCGTTAGGACTTTCGGGCGGAGAAAGCTACAGCGTTGGGCTATCTTACACAGATAATCCAGATTTTCAGGCCAGTACGCGGTTTGAGCATCGCAACTCATCGAGAAGTTCTAACACTGTGTTTACTGTCTCTGCATTAGGCCGAGTGACGCCTGCGCTCACGCTGTTAGGTGACTATCGCTTAGCTAAAACTGCCAATCAGGGCCTTAGCGGACTCGGCGCAACGAGCTTGCTCAAGCTAGGGTTGGCCTACCGCAAACCGGAAGATGACCGCTTTAACGCATTGCTGCGATACGAGTACCGCAAAAATCCTAACTCGATTCCGTCGAGTGCTAGTTTCGGCAGCAGCACCGATACGCAAGAGCACATTCTATCGGCAGAGGCAATTTATGCCCCTAACTGGCGCTGGGAGCTGTATGGCAAGTACGCCCTGCGAAACAGCCGTACCTCAATTAACTTGGTCGATAGCAATTTTTCTAGCAACGGTACCGTGCAGCTAGCGCAAGCGAGAGCGACTTACCGCCTGGGCTATCGCTGGGACATGGTAGGTGAAGCGCGTTGGATAGGTGGCAGCGGCTTTAGTGAAACTGGCTATTCCGTTGAAGGTGGGTATTATCCGCTGCCTGATTTACGCCTAGCTGCGGGCTACAGCGGCGGTGCCACAGACAATGACTTTGGTGAAAATCGAAGCACGGGTGGATTTTATATAGGATTGACGGCTAAGCTGAGTGGCCTATTAAATGGCTTCGGAACGCAACCACGAGCACCGTATCAGCAACAAGAGTCTGTGATAGATCCAGAAACCGGTGAAGTTATTCAACCCGCTGGTACTGACCGCGAGCTGATAGAGCCTGAAACAACAAACTATGAGGCTCTCTCAGAGACAATAGAATCTGAGAGAGACGCTGAAACAGATAGCGTCGAAGATACCGGCAATCTTGAAACTAACGCTAGCGCAACCGATATTGACAGATATCCTTCTGCGACTGAGCTGTAATGCTTACTTGCAACTTCTATTCCCTACTTTACTGGCTTAATCATTTATCGGCTTAATCAATGGCATCCTCATCTAACAAGAGACCTGGCCGGATACTCCTGGCAGCCTGTGGCTTATTGAGCGCCATGCTATTGCCATCGGCTGGCTGGTCGCAAATTAGCGAAGCAGCGCCCTTTGTTTCGGTAACTGTAAACAGTGCTGCGGATGGCCCTGCGCAACCAAACGATAGGTTAACGTTACGAGAAGCGATTGAAATTACGAATGGTACGCTACCGGTATCTGCCTTAAGTGAGGCAGAACAACAGCTTGTAATCGCTCAAGCCGAGCGTTCAGAGATCAGATTTAATTTACCAGCTGGGCAGACAGCCATTGAACTTCAGACGCTGCTACCTGCTCTCACTCAACCAGGCCTGACCGTAGATGCTACAACGCAGCCGGGATATGAGCCGGGCCAATCTGCGACAGCAGAAATTGAAATTCCAGTACCTGTTGTTGTTCTGCGTCCTGCCGAGGGGCAGGAGCTCTTTCGGGGTCTGACCGTGTCGGCTGACAACATTACGATACGAGGATTTAACCTCTACGGGTTTAATGCGAGTCGTGAGATTACGAATGCAACGCCCCCAGCAGACATTTTTATTAGTCATCGCCCAGTGCCTTTAAATAGAGCAACTGAGCTACCTTTTGCAGGTGATCGCCGTTCCGATCTTCCACCAACAGGCATCGTTATTGAGCAGAACTGGTTAGGCCTCACCGCAACAGAGTCGCTACCACCGGTGCCTTCTGGTTTTGGCATTGTTGTGTTTGATAGTACGGGAACTACAATATCTCGTAACAGAATTGAATATCACAACGGAAGCGGCGTTATTACAGGGCGTCAGGCTGATAATTTAGAAGTTGTAGAAAATATTCTGGTAGGCAATGGCCTAGCTGGTATGCCAGATGCTATCCGCCTAGATGGCAGCGTTCGTAACGGACTGATTTCGAGTAATTTGATTTGTGGCAATGACGGTAGCGGTATTTTCTTATTTAAGCCTGATGGAGCAGTGACTATCAGCGACAACGATATTCGCTTTAATGGACAGCGACTGCGACGAGCAGCCGTGTATCTAATGGGCAGCGATCATCGAGTTATCAACAACCGTATTACTAATCAGAAAGGCAGCGGTGTCGTTGTGACGGCGTACGGGCGCGGGCCCAATACGCAGAGCCTTAACAATTTAATTGTGGATAATGCGTTTGAGAATTTGGAAGGGTTGAGTATTGATTTGAATACGAGGCGCGATCGCGCTCCTCAAGATTTTCAGCGAGGCGATGGCTTGAACCCGCTACGGAACTCTAGAAACCGCAGACAAGACACTGGCAATGGCGCGGTTAACGCACCTCAGTTTGCAAGCACTGATTTTTTTATCATCAATAACACTGCCGTGCTCCAAGGCAAAGCGGATCCAAACACAGAGATTCATCTTTATCGTGTGAGCAACGAGAGTGAACCGTACGGCCCACTATCAGCAGTAGTTGAGAAAACTACTGCTGATAGTGAGGGTAATTTTGAATTTGTTGTGAGTTCGGCTATTGCTGGTGAGAGATTTAGTGCGATCGCAACAGATGCTCGATATGGCACTTCCGAACCAGCCTTGAATACGTCTGTGCGATCGCCTCTCGAAGATGGTAGCGAAGCAACGCTATCCACAGAAAATATTGCACCAGAGAAGCTGGAAAATTTATCTCAATGTACGACGAGACCTGAACCGCCAACAACGTCTGTTCCGCCTACGCCACCGCCTACACTCCCTAATATTCCTGAACTTATTCAGTTAGAAGTACCTCGCAACGTTCACTTTGGCCTCGATCAAGACTTTATTAGCCCAGAAAGTGCCGCTGTTCTCGATCAAATCATTGAAGTGTTAAAGGCATATCCAAATATTGTTGTTGATCTGCACGGTCACACCGATTCGAGAGCAAGCGTTGCTTACAATCAGGATTTGGCCCGTCGTCGCGCCGACAATACGCGCCGATATCTGCTAAGCCAGGGAATTGGCGCTGAGCGCATTACGCTTCGGTCTTTTGGTGAAACTCAACTACTGGTAGAAGAGACCGATATTGTCAACTTTGCTCGAAATCGCCGCGTTGAGTTTGTCTTTACAGACTTACAGGGTGCGGATATTACCTTCTTTAATCAGGAAGAAGACCTGCAGCTTGAACGCTAAGTCAGAAGGATCTCGATTGCTGCTGCTCTGATTGACACTGCTCCAGGCAGCAACAGACTACAGAATCGGTTAGCCAATAATCCGTCAACTATTTAGAGGGATTGCGTCATTAATTAGGATGAGAGTTGTAACTAAAATAATTGATACATCAGTTGATCTAACTACCAATCCCTATTCTCTATTGGGCAACCTGAGTTGCAAATTATGGTGACGTTAGCCAGCACTCCTCAGCACTCATATTGCGTTTGGGGCAGGTTCACGCTCAAGCATTTCATTCGTTTAACCAGCCGAAAGGGACCTCTTTATGGAGTCTAGAACTACAGCCACTAAGCACCAGCGAAGTCTTTATTGCCACTTAGCGAGTAGCTTATCCCTAATGCTGTGTATCTCGGGTGGATGGCTCGTAGGACCTGCCAATGCAGAGGGTAGCCGAGATATGTATCCGAGTGGTGCACCCGGAAACCGGGGGCATATCTCCTGGACTAATGGGAGTGCAGTTGGAGTTCGCAGCCGTACTTTGTTAAGGGTGTTTGCTAATCAAGGGGAACAGATTTTAGCTGGTTCTAGTGCTGCTGGCGTAGGTGATGGTGATATTGAAATATTCAATGCATTTAGGGTCGGTGGTTCCGTTGGGAATGAAACCTTTCCTGCCGTTGCCGATTTTACCTGCACGACGGAGCAACCTGGCAGAGGTTTTATTAGCACCCGAGCAGAAGAATTAGCTGGGCCGGAATCTATCAGCGGTACTGGTAACGTTGATGGGTATGTACCATGCTCTTTCCAAGCACCTATCACAGGTGTCTATTACGTTGCTATGTATGGGCCAAGCGGGCCAGAGAGTACAGATAGCCCAAACCCAGGAGTTGAACACAACATTGAAGCCATTAACACAGGCACAGACCAAGCAACCGGGATTTCAGCTTGGGACGTTACTGTCCGTAGCGATGATGTTGATTCAGTTGTAGATAAAGAAGGTCGATTGCACACCTTCTTTATCTCTAAAAATATGGGGCAGAACGGTGTGCAGCTGTACTCTAATCTCTATCCTGTAACAGTGGATGGGTATCGTTATGAAATTGATATGCGAGGGATAGATCCCTTTGGCTTTAGGATCTTTGGCAGTCAGCTTGGCAATTTGGATAGTGATGGTGCCAGCCCGCTGTACCGTGATGTTTTAGGAGAAGGGTCAGGGGTTAATAATCCAGTGGGGGGCACCAGCAGTGCTCCCCCGCAGTATCCAATCTTCTTCAATCGTCTCGATCCTGACATACTCCCTTTTCTGCCTGTTTATGATCCTTTCACTGGTTTACAAACAGGAACAGGTTTTCCTGCCTTTCCTCAGTTACCTATTGTAGATGCGCCCCTCTACACCGGTAACGTTACTGAGAACACATCCACAGTTGCAGCAGGCGGCGTATTCAGTTTTAACAGCAACATAACGGGTGTCTTTCAACTTGTTTTGAGTCGAGACGGGGTAGATTTTGATCCGGGCAACCCTCAAAATAGATCGATCAGGGGCTACATGGCTTCTGCTGGCGCTCAGACCGTGAACTGGAATGGTTTAGATAACAGTGGCGATCCGTTCCCGACTGGCAGCTTTAATTTCGAAGTGCAGACTCATGCTGGCGAGTATCACTTTCCCATTAGTGACGCTGAGAACAATTTTTTCGGTGGCCCTACCTACACATTGCTTAATGCCACTAACCCCCTTGGTAACAACACAGCTTTTTACGATCATCGTGGCTACCGTACGGTGGGTGGAACAGATGTTGAAGATAGCGACCTAACAGACGGTGATCCTTATGACGATGCTTTGTGTGGTTCAGACCCACCCAATCCGCCCGCAACAGACTTGTCACTAGGTGCAGATTCCTCGGCAGCTAACTTCAATGCATTTGGTGGTACGTCAGGCGGTAATACCAATAGGCAATGTGATGGCGGTGCGTTTGGTGATACGAAAACCCTGGATCTGTGGACTTATCTACCGAGTACTATCGTTGGCAATGATGTGGTCATTATTGACACGACGATGACTGACTATGGAGACGCGCCGGATACAGGTGGAGGAAATGGAAGTGGCAACTACAGTACCTTGCGAAGCGATAGCGGCCCGTTTCATGGCACAACCACGACGCTGTTATTGGGCAGTGGCGTCACGGATGATACAGATGGCTTTGGTGATGGCACGGATGCCAATGGCGATGGCACGGATGATGTGGACGATGCGTTCACCAGCTTGGCAAGTGGGACGATTGGCGGCCTGTATCGTCTGAACAACATACCTGTTGTAAATTCTACTGGAGGTAACGCTGTTCTTCATGCTTGGATTGATTTTGATCAAGATGGCCAGTTTGAAGAGAGTGAGTATCAAACTGCAACAATCGCTGATGGCGAGACGGCGGCTAATTTGAGCTGGACTATCCCTGTCAGCGCGTCTACGGGAACGACGTTTGCCCGCTTTCGGATAACAACAGACGGGCTAGTAGATGATGGCGGCACTGGGGATGTGGATGAGCGATCACTGGGCAGTGCTAGTGATGGAGAAGTCGAAGATTATTCGCTGACAATGCAGGCTCCTGCACCGGATGGCCCGGCTGATGTATGTAACGCCGAATATGGTTTGGTCTATGGGGGAGACGCAACTAGAATCGTCGCTATACATGTGGATAGTGGCTCAGTACAGGAATTAACCAATGGTGTGTTAGCAGCTGCAAACGGGCTTTCTGCTGACCACGTCAATCAATTGGTTTACTACGGCGCTAATAACAACTTGTTTGCATGGAGTCCTATCAGTGATACGCACATAACCATCACCAATGACTTCAGTGGGTTCATTGCTGACCCTGGTAGTCGCCCGACAAGTATTAGCAGTGGTGGCGCAGCGTTTTTTAATGGCTCTGTCTATCAAGGTTCCGATATTGCCGCTGGCGGCATTTTTGAGATTTACAAGGTCGATTTTGCCCCTGGTTCAAACGGGTTAACGGTTCAAGCCATTACACCTATCGGGCTAGCGCCTTTGGTTCCTGGAACACTTACCCAATCTGGCAGCGGCGATGACCCCAGTTGGGGAGATTTCATTATTGAAGATAGCGGACGCATTATTGCCAATGGCAATGGCGGGCAGTTTTATTGGAGTTATGACTTAGACACCAATACCTTTGCTGATTTATCCGATACGTTTAGTACCAACTCTCAGCTGGCAAAAGATGGCTTTGGCCGGCTGTGGGCATTGGGCAATAGCAGCGAGGTGTTTCAACTGCAGGTGGTTGGCAACGCTTTAACCGAGATTGCGGGCACCCGCAATCCGACAACAGTGTTTACGGCGGGTGATGGGGCTGAGTGCGTTCGCGGCGCTTCAAGTATTGGTGATTTTATTTGGAATGATAGCGACGCTGATGGTGTTCAAGATACTGGTGAAAATGGCATTGGCAACGTTACGGTTGATTTGATTTGGGATTTGGATGGTGACGGCACCATTGATGTGGGCGAACCCGTATTAGGGTCGCGGACAACCGATGCGAATGGCAATTACGATTTTGGAGACCTTATCTTTGGTGATTACATCATCAACGTGACCGATACTTTTGGCACGCTGGTTGGTAGAACACTCACGACATCCACCAGTTCTTTCCCGGTGACGTTAGCGCCAGGTGCAGTTGACTTTGATGATGCGGACTTTGGCTACCAGGCTCCAGTAGGTAATCCGTTGGTGAGACTGGTTAAACGCATCACGGCTATTAATCGCGGGTTAGAGAATGAGCAGTCCTTTGATAACAGCTTTATTGATGTCGGTACGAACAGCGATGACGATAACGACACGGGCTGGCCAGGGGCAGATACGTCCACAACGCTGGGGCCGGCGAGTACCGTTGAGAGCTATCTCGCTGGGATTACGGACGGCAATATAGACAATACGACGGTGCTGCCGGGAGCGCAGCTAGAATACACGATTTCATTTTTGTCGGATGGAGATACGACCGCACAAGACTTGATCATTTGCGATCCGATTCCTTTGAACACTACGTTTCTCCCTGATGTATTTAACGATGCACTACCGTCTTCTACTGCTTTGGAACCTAGGGGCATTTTCCTGAGCTTTAATGGGCAGGAAGTTGCGTTGACTAACTCTAATGATGGCGATGAACTGGGCAGCACAGGTGGGTTAAACAATGGCGTTGGCGGCTATTATTTTGCTGCAGGCGTCAATCCTAATGCGGCTTTTCCGGATAAAACTTTAAGCTGCGGCACCAACACCAATGGTGTGGTGGTGGTGGATCTGAGCGATGTGCCCCAATCTACAGATGATGGAACCCCGATTAATTCCTATGGATTTATTCGGTTTAGGGTCGTTGTTGATTAGTGATGCGGTACAAGTGAAGGTGTGCCCCACTTTAAGCCTTCAGGGCTCTATTGATTTATGAGCGAGCTTACCCT
Source organism: Cyanobacteria bacterium P01_D01_bin.105 (assembly GCA_039025345.1). Classification (GTDB taxonomy): domain Bacteria; phylum Cyanobacteriota; class Cyanobacteriia; order Phormidesmidales; family Phormidesmidaceae; genus Phormidesmis. The sequence continues at coordinate 196,563 of JBCCOO010000001.1, forward strand.
CAGTGAACTGTACATCTACCCTATAAAGTCGGCTGCAGGCATTGCGATGCGCAAGGCGCAGATGACCGCTCGCGGATTGCAGCATGATCGCCGCTGGATGGTGGTAGACGCGCGGGGCAAGTTTATGACTCAGCGCCGGTTCCCGCAGATGGCGTTGATTTCAGTGGCGCTAGAAGACGGGTTGAAAGGCGAGCTGGTAGTGAACGCACCCGGCATGGAAACGCTGGTGGTGCCGCTGATGGGTAAGGGGGATGTTAGTGAAGGCAATGGTATGGAGGTGGAGGTATGGGGCGATCGCTGCAAAGCCATTTCTGTCAGCGCTGAAAGCAAAGCATGGTTCTCACAGTTCCTTGAAACCGATTGTCAGCTCGTTTACATGCCTGATGACGCCCAGCGCCCAACAGAACATGGCAAGTTGGGGCCTGATAATCTAGTGAGCTTTGCGGATGCGTTCCCTTACTTACTGATTTCTGAAGCGTCGCTAAATGGACTCAATCAAAAGCTGAGCGGACATGACGCTAGCCCTGTGAGCATGGATCGCTTTCGACCAAACTTAGTTATCTCCGGTGCAAGCAAACCCCACGCAGAAGATGCGTGGCAGCAGATCAGCATTAGCGAAGCGGTGTTTGATTTACCCAAGCTATGTGCGCGCTGCTCGATACCGAATGTGGAGCAGCAGACAGGTGATCGCGGCAAAGAACCGACCAAAACCCTATCAACCTATCGCTTTTGGGATAAAGGCATTTGGTTTGGCAAAAACGGTCTGCAAACTGGTGGCCCTCAAAACGCGGTGCTGCGGGTTGGCGATGAGATCAGGGTTTTGAGGGAATAGCCATTAAGGCCAAGCAATACGCCCGAACACTCAATGCCGTAATGCCGTGAAGATTTGACAGGTGACCCAGAAAACAGCAGCGATCGCTCTTTTGCCATACAGTTCGAGTGCATCCGTGTGGGAGCATATTCTATGGATGTCGTCATATTTGCCTGCTTCAGAGTCAGTGCAGATGGCTAGCGAGTAGCTTCATCCATTCAATTGTATCGCTGAGACAGCAGTTCTAGGAAACCCCTTATCAAAATGGCTATCAATATAGTTTCAACCACTCCTTTTGACGATCAAAAGCCCGGTACGTCAGGTCTGCGCAAGCAGGTGCCCACCTTCCAAAAGGCCAACTATTTAGAAAATTTCATTCAGTCCACATTTGATAGTCTCAATGATTACCAAGGCAAAACCCTCGTGGTTGGCGGTGACGGTCGCTATTACAATCGCCCTGCCATTCAAACTATCTTGAAGATGGCTGCTGCTAACGGTGTTGGCAAAGTATTGGTGGGTCAAGGTGGCATCCTATCTACACCTGCAGCTTCTTGCCTCATTCGTAAGTATGGTGCTTTTGGGGGCATTATCCTCTCAGCGAGCCACAACCCTGGCGGCCCGCAAGGTGATTTTGGTGTCAAGTACAATGTCTCCAATGGCGGGCCTGCACCTGAAAAAGTCACCAGCGCTATTTTTGAGAACACAAAAAAAATTAGCGAGTATAAAATCGCTGAAGCAGACGATATTGATCTCAATACGCTAGGAACTACATCCATTGGCGATATGAGCGTAGAAGTGGTTGATTCAGTCTCAGACTATGCCGAGCTGATGCAGTCGCTATTTGACTTTGACAAAATTAAGTCGCTGCTAGAGAGCGATTTTTCCATGTGTATGGATTCGCTGCATGCGGTAACTGGCCCCTATGCAAAGGCGCTGTTTGAAACAGCGTTAGGGGCAAAGCCAGGAACCGTGACGAACGGCGAGCCACTGGAAGATTTTGGCGGCGGGCACCCGGATCCAAACCTCGTATATGCACATGACTTAGTAGAAACCATGTTTGCCGAGGATGCGCCAGATTTTGGCGCTGCTTCCGATGGAGATGGCGATCGCAATATGATCCTTGGCAACAACTTTTTTGTAAACCCCAGCGATAGTCTCGCCTTGATTGCTGCCAATGCAACCCTGATTCCTGGCTATAAGGATGGGCTTTCTGGTGTAGCCCGCTCCATGCCAACTAGCCAGGCGGCTGATCGGGTCGCGACAAAGCTTGGGATTGACTGCTATGAGACACCAACAGGCTGGAAGTTTTTTGGCAATTTGCTAGATGCCGACAACATTACCATTTGTGGTGAAGAGAGCTTTGGAACAGGCTCTAATCATGTCCGTGAGAAAGACGGACTATGGGCTGTACTTTTCTGGCTCAATGTTTTAGCAGAGCGTCAGCAATCTGTTGAAGAGATTGTGGTTGAACACTGGCAGACCTATGGTCGTAACTTTTATTCGCGCCATGACTACGAAGGAATCGACAGCGCGAAAGCAAATGAGTTGATGGTAAATCTGCGCGCTCAGCTCACAGATTTACCCGGCACTCAAATGGGCGACTACACCGTCGAGTATGCAGATGACTTTAGCTACACCGACCCAATTGATGGCAGCATCAGTGAGAAGCAAGGTATTCGCATAGGCTTTACCGATGGTTCGCGAATGGTGTTTCGCCTGTCGGGAACGGGAACAAAAGGCGCGACTTTACGGCTCTATCTAGAAAGTTATGAGCCAGATGCGTCGAAGCATCAGCTGGATCCGCAAGAAGCACTAAAGCCCCTGATCACCCTGGCTGATAAAACCGCCCAAATTCAAGCGCTAACAGGCCGCGATAAACCGACTGTAATTACCTAAAGGTAGGCTGCAGTCAGGCGTTTTTGCCTTTTTCTGAACCGATCTGAGTTCAGAAGTTGCAGCATCTACATCAGAGTAAGGATGCGATCAAAGTAAGGGGGCATTCTTACTCTGTTTTGGGGAACATTCCCTGACTTGACAGGCATTCACTAGCACCCATCAAGCCAGCAGTAAGCCGTTGTTTATGAAGGCTGTGGTCCTACTCGATCGCTCAAAGAAGTAGAGATTCAAACGGACTATCAGGAATAGAGCTCCAGACCTAAAGAGCCGGGATGTAAAGTTCGTCAAAGCATATAAACATCGAGAAATCTACGATAGCGCCATCAAAAAAGCATACGTTTTGAGCCTAGTAATTACCTCATAAAATGGGCCTAAACGGCCCGAAACGCAGCGGATTGTGACAAATATATGTGCGGGCTAAATTCGTTTGCTACGATTTCCCCTATACTGCTGACTATACGAAATCTTTAAAGGTTTAGTGCATTTTGGCTGACGCGCTCACTTATCGGTTGACCTTTGCACTGGGCTTGTAAGCGAGCGACATGAAGTACTGGGAATTCCTGATCCAAAAAGAAGGTGATCAAACTTGGTTACCGCTGGAAACACAGCAGGTTGAAATTTTGGAAGGGCGCTATCGCGTAGTGGCCCATACGGATCGGGCGAACACTGCGATGGACGTACGGGTTAGCCAGCTGGTGACCGATGAAATGCCACCGCGCCGTCGCGTACGTCAGCGCAGGAGTACGACCAATACTTCGGGCTTAGTCGTGGTGATGCCATTTGTACAGCTCAGCCCTGGGCAGTGGGATGTACAGTGCAGCAGTTTGGAAGGTGAGCCACCTTGGCAGTACAGCGTGCAGATTCAGGTGTTTGCCCATACAGAAGAGGACTGGTCGGGTGAGTGGCCTATACCTAGTGATGATGAGACGGCTTCTAGCATTACGGTAGAGGGCGAAGGTGAGTTCGATCCTGACTTAATCAATCCGGACTTACCATTAATTCAAGCCCAGGCAGAGCTAGAGGTTAATTCTCCAGATACGGACGAGAAAGTTACAGAGGCACCTATCTATCGGGTAGCGCTGAAGCAGCAGGCCTATTTGGCCCATCCTAAACTGCCAATGACCATTGTGGGCCAGGTAAGTGCGCTGACGGGTGTCGTTGAGCAAGCGGCCAGTCAGCTTTGGATCCGGCTGCAAAATCCGGAGACGGCCGAAGTGATTATGGAAGCGAGCAGACCGCTAAGCCTGTCAAGACTGCCGGCTGATTTTAAGGTACAGATTCAGTTGCCGACAGATGTGTCTACACGGGTGATTTTGGGCGAGGTATCGTTACGAACTGAGGCGTCTGATGATTCTGTTGAAGGCGGTAGTGTCCTGGCGACGAAGTCCTTCACCATTTCAGCAGGGATTGCGGATTTGTTGGAGGCGATCGCCAATCAAGATACTGATCCCTTCCCTAGCGTATTTGAAGAAGAAGTCATTTCAATGCCCTCGTTGAAGCCTGTGCAAAAAACTGTTGCGCCAACTGTAGGGACTGTCCTCCCGCCTAAGCTAGATCTGAGCCAAGACCGGGCCGCTATTCATGCAGAAAAAACGAACCGTAACGGTCATGTTCAACCAGATTTACCAGATTTGAATAGCGTAAATCCGATTAGCCCGGAGCTAAATAGTGAAGGGTTAAATAGCCCAGAAGAACTCGTTTCGTCTTCAACAGCGCAAGACTCAACTGTTGATAATACTGTTGGTGATACGCTCTCTGCTTCTGCTACCTCGAATGCCCAGCCAGAAGCTGATTCGAACGTTGCGCCTGTCATAAATCGCCCGCCGATGGTGGCTCAGCCAGCACAGTTTTTGGGCACGAGCATTGAAGATAGCGACATAGAAGCCGATGAAATAGCCGCTATGCTGGAAGATATTGATAAAGATTTAAGTTCTCATCCAACAACAGATTTAGAAGCGCTGGAAGCCCCTGGCATTGAAGCTGCACTTCCTCAGTTTCCGCCTCATTCGGCGAAACAGGAGCCTGCTTTGACAGAAAAGAATGCCGCAAACTTAGAGGCAAATGAGGCAGCAAGATCAGCAAATCGGCGATCGCAGCATGAAAGCGCCTCTTCTAGAGCGTCTTCCTATGAAAAGTCGCCTCGTCAGATCGAAGCCAGCCTAGAATTTCAGACGCTACGTCTCAAAGATCACTTCTGGAATCGGCTATCTAATCTGACCCACGAGAGTCACAAAGAAGCAACCAAACTGGCTGAGCGTATGAAAGACGCTGGTGTTAGTAAAGGCCAAGCCGATGCGCGCTCAAATCCCGCGGGCGATGTCAGCAACGAAGTTGTTATTTATCAAGAATCCAAAACTTCCCAACCGGGGCAGTCTGAACAGCTGGGGGCACCAGCACCAAGGGCATTAGAACAAAAGGCATTAGAACAAAGAGCGCTACAACAGAGGTCTCCCCAGGAGAAGTCTGTTTCTGCTGCTCCCGATAGATCATCAGAGCCTTCGAAGATCGTGGATAGACTTTTAGCTCGTAATGGCCTTGTACGCCCTACCCACAACACCTCAAATTCTGCTAATAACTTGGCTCAATCAGCTGCCTTACCCTCCTCAAGCATCCAGTCTGGAACCGCTCAGGCTGAGGGCGCTCAGGTATCCTCCTCATCTGCGCTGTCTGCGCCTGCCACCATTAACCCAGAAGATTTGCCTGAGATGGCACTTCCTGTGATTAGTGCACCGATGGGTGATTTAGTGGCAGGCGAAATCATTACAGTGACGGTGCGAACCCGCCCGTCTGTCTACAAACCGCTTATTAAACTATGGATGATAGATCGGCAAAGTCGCAGTTTGGTGATTGAACCGAAGCTGCTGACGAACATGACACCCGATGCACTAGGAGATTTAGAGACTTCGACACAGTTACAGATACCCATGCACTGTTTGGATGTGCAAATTGCAGCAATCTCTATTGACATGGCAACTCAGCAAGAAAGCGCAAAAGCCATTGTCAACCGTCACGTGGTGCCTGCCGATCAGGCAATCCTTCCTCAAGATGACAGTATCTAAACTTTGCGATTAATACGGGGCTTTGCGATTAATACTGGTGCGGCTGCCGGCGCGCTGGGCTATCCAGTAGCCCATTAAAATGCCTCCTAAGCTACAGAGCATATCTCCCATATCTAAGGTGCGGTAAGGAGAAAAGCCCTGAAGGAGCTCTTCTGTAAGGGTAAAGAGCGTAAATAGAGCGGGAAAAAGAGGAAGTCGCTGGGCCAAAAAGCTGACGTGCTTGAGACGCAAAACCCTATGCCCAAGATAGGTTGGAATGCCATAGAGTACGACATGACCGACTTTGTCGTAGTTGGGGAATTGTGAAAGCCATCTCAGCGGCAGGTGATTGTTATAAGCAGCCCAAAGGGTAATTAGGAAAAATGCAGTGTAGGCAATAGTGATACCGACTATCTTTTTAGACGGGTTAGATATCTGTTGAGAGGCCGCCTTCGAAGGCCTCTGGTTAGAGACTTGTTTTGAGTCTTCTGTTGCGGAATCAGCCGGTGCGTTCATCTGGAATGTACTGCGGGTTCCCACAGCAGTAGCAAAGCGTTCAGACAGGCAAGCTTACTTTTCAAGGTTGCCTGTCTGAGAACTGAACTACAGCACCTAAACTTTAAATATCCGACGTATCAAGATTGTTAATTGGCAGACGATGTCTCGCTGGTTACCCACTCAACCAACATCCGTACCCCATAGCCTGTTGCCCCTGGACTGTTATAACCATTCTCTTTTTCAGACCAAACGGGGCCTGCAATATCAATGTGTGCCCAAGGGGTCTCTTTGACAAACTGCTTTAAAAACAATGCCGCTGTAATGGAGCCCCCTGCACGGGGTCCCGTGTTTTTCATGTCGGCAACCACCGACTTTAGCCCCTCAAAGTACTTGGCTTCCATTGGCATTGGCCACAGCTTTTCACCTGACAGGTTCGCCGCTTGTGATAGGGTTTGTGCTAGTTCTTCGTCTGGGCTAAACAGCGCAGCAATATCGTCTCCCAGGGCAACGACACAGGCGCCGGTAAGTGTGGCCAAATCAACCATAGAATCGACACCGAGCTTATCCGCGTAGACCAGAGCATCTGCCAGGGTAAGGCGACCTTCTGCGTCGGTGTTGTTAACTTCAATGGTTTTGCCATTGGAAGCAGTCAGAATATCGCCGGGGCGCATGGCATGGCCGCTGACCATATTTTCAGTAGCAGCGCTGATGAAATGCACTTCTACGTCGGGCTTGATTTGGGCGATCGCCTTGGCCGCACCCAAAACAGCAGCCGCACCGCCCATATCTATTTTCATCATTTCGATACCAGAACCACTGGGCTTGAGGTTCAACCCGCCCGAATCAAAGGTAAGACCTTTACCAATGATGGCAAGCTTACGCTTGGTTTGATCCGAGGGCTTACCAGCGGGCTGATAGATAAGATGAATAAAGCGCGGCGGTAAATCGGATGCTTTAGCCACGCCAAGGTACGCACCCATGCCGAGGGCTTCACACTGTTCGCGCTCTAGAACATTTAGCTCTAGGCCATAGGCTTTAGCCAAATCAGCTGCCGTATCGGCAAGTTTGTCTGGGGTGACGACGTTAGGCGGGGCGGCAACCAGCTCGCGGGCCAAAATCACGCCCTCGCAAATCTGCTGGGCGCGCTCGAGGGCAGCTGCTACACCAGAAAAAGACAGCAGATGAACCTCAGTGAGCTTAGTTTCGGTTTTGTCTGGCTCAGATTTGAAGCGACTATCTTTATTGAGGGCAAGTGTAATCCCTTCTGCCAACGCTTGAGCGGTGAGTGCTTGATGGTTGTTCCACACTGGAAAACTCAGTCCCAGCGAGGCGCTCTTTCCTTTTTGGGCAAGGCGAGCGGCAGCAGCAGCCCCTTTTCGTAAGCCTTCGAGAGCCATTGCATCGGAAGAGCCTAGGCCGACAACGCCAATCTTTTTAATCGGGGAATTGGGACTGAGGCGGGTAATAGCAGTGGTGCCAGCCTTGCCTTCAAAGGATTCTTCTTCGATCAGGACCTGCAGCATGCCAGCTACCTTGTTATTGAGATCTGACAAGATGCCGGTCAGCGGCAAAGACTCCTCTAAAAGTCCAATGATAAGGCAGTCTCCTGTCCAATCCAGACAAGTTTGATCTGACGCTATAAAATCCATTCCCTAGTTCTTTTTAATTTAATTTCCCGTTCTATAGTATCTACTGATTTTGGTGTTTTTTGGGGGGTTCTTCGGGACTTGTATCTTTAGCGCCTCCTTCTAGAAGAGGGGCTCCATCGTTGGCAGTGTCTATGTATTGTTTTGTGACTCATCGTTTCTGTAGCACGACCTTTTTTGGCGATAGAAATCGCGTAACTTCCCGATTATCGCTGTGCGCTTTTTCTGTTAAAACCTCATGAGGAATGAGCGCAGCTAAAGTTGATATATCGTTAGCAGCGCTAGCATGGCTATCGGACGAATTTGCTGAGCTCGGTCAGTAGGCTACAGATGTCATCTACAAGCATCGCTCATGAATAGATTTCGCGCGCTAAGGGACAAATGCTTCAAAAGCAAGTGGCCGACTGAGCAGTGGTTGACGGGCAAGCTGCCACTGATTGCGATGGCAAGTATAACGACAGTGTCTGTTGGGCTGATTTTTGCATTGTTAAAAACAACGGATGTCTTCAACTCCAGTCGTTCGGCCATAGTCAATCCCAACATTATCGCTGAGCAGTCACGACAAGCAGTCAATAACTCTGTAGTCTTGAGCCTCGCAGTGCAAACGCCTGAAGCGCGGCGTGAATCATTGACAAAGATTGCTACGCAGAGAAACCCTGTAGAGCGTGATCGCGCCCGTTACCTACTCGCCGCTGATCTCATTGCGACAGGCCGAGGGGGCAGCGCCCTAGACCCCTTAGAGAACTTAGAGACGACCTACCGCCCGTTGGCCCCTTATGTGTTGCTTAAGCGCGCGCAAGCGCAAGCAGCTGCAGACCAGCCTAAAGCGGCAATCGCGACGTGGAAACAGCTTGTGAGTGAGTATCCAGACAGTGCGGCAGCGGCAGAAGCAATATATCAACTGACTCAAAAGGAAAATGCTGATGCGCCTCTATATCAAGCCCAGCTACTCACTACATTGCCGAGCCATCCCCGGAGCGTAGAGCTGGCGCTGAGCTTACTCAATAAGACAAGTCCTCCTGGTCAGAGCAATCGTCAGACACAGGTTATCCCTGTCAAAGCGATTTCTCAGACGCCACCTACTTCAGCACAGACGCCTGAACCAAACGCTTCGCCAGATAAAGAACGCGGCGGCGTGCTTGATGAGCTGTCTTTACTCAAGTTAGTGGCCTACCACGGGTTTAATCATCCTGACTACACTCAGGCCCTCAATCGGCTAACCCGTGATTACAGTAGTGTCCTCACACCTGAAGATTGGGAAACCATTGGCTTTGGATATTGGGAAACGCAAAATTATCCGGAGGCTGGAGATGCCTATGCCCAAGCACCTGTGAGTCCATTGAATCTATACAGAGCGGCCAGGGGAAAAGATCGAGGTGGCAAAGATGTGGAGTCGATTGCCCTCTATCAAAAGCTCAACACCACCTTTCCCGAGGCACCTGAAACGGCAACAGGCCTTTTGAATCTAGCTAAAATGGTGCCGAATCCGATTGCGCTTATCACCTTAGATCAAGTCATTCAGCGTTTTCCTAACCGCGCAGCTGAAGCGCTGGTAGCGCGCGCCGATATTTTAGAATCTATGAAAAGCCCCGAATCTGCAAAGCAGGCAAGGGCCTCAATTTTGTCTCAGTATTCTGGATCGCAAGCTGCCGCAAAAATCCGTTTGAAGCAAGCTAAGGCCAATGCAAAAAAAGGCGACTTCTCTGCTGCGATTAGCTGGGCACAGCAGCTTGTTGAGGCTGCGCCGAATGATGAGCTGGCCCCCGAAGCTGGCTTTTGGCTGGGCAAGTGGCTAACTAGATCCAATCAACCAGAGCGGGCCCGAACCGTTTTTGAATCGGTAATTCGAAATCACTCGCAGTCCTATTACGCATGGCGATCAGCGGTTTATTTAGATTGGAACGTAGGCGATTTTGATACGGTGCGCGCGTTTAATCCTGAGGTTGCGCTGCCGCTGAGGCGATCGCCGCTACCAGCGGGGTCAGCAACACTCCAAGAGCTGTATCTGCTCGGCCAAGACAAAGCAGCTTGGGCACAGTGGCAAACTGAATTCACTAATCCTGCGCTCGCAGATGCCAAAAACCCCACCGTTGCCGAACAGTTTACAGACGGTATTTTACGCCTGGGCGTAGGCGATAACCTCAACGGCATTTTTATGGTCTCTAGCCTGGCATGGCGAGATGATCCCAGCGAAAAAGCAGAATACGAGCAGCTCAGAGCAACCGATGAATACTGGCAGGCAATTTATCCCTTTCCCTACAGCGATATCATCAAAGGCTGGGCCCAAGAGCGCCAGATCAATCCTTTACTGGTCACCGGCTTGGTACGCCAAGAATCAAGATTTCAGCCCAAGATTGAATCTGTTGTGGGGGCATTAGGCCTGATGCAGGTAATGCCTGAAACCGCCGAATGGATTGGTGAAAGGACGGGTGTAGAGAACTACGAACTCACGATGCCGGAAGATAACGTAGAATTTGGCACATGGTTCTTAGATTTCACCCACAGTCAGTACAGTAACAACTCTTTGTTTGCAGTGGCCAGCTACAATGCAGGGCCTGCGGCCGTCGATGAATGGATTGATAACGGCGATTTCAGCAATGCCGATGAGTTTGTTGAGAAAATTCCGTACCCTGAAACGAGAGGCTATGTTGACGCTGTATTTGGAGGGTATTGGAACTACTTGCGCCTATACAATCCTGAAATTAGACAGAAAGTTGAGGAGCTGTAGTTAAGAACCTGTCCGTGAACCTGTCAGGAGCACCCGTCAGTGAATCTTTCAAGGGTTGCATTCGCCTTAGATCCTTAAGCCGGATGGGCCAAGATCATTGATAGGATGGTTTTAAGTAAACATACGCTGATGGTTATCCATGGTGTAACACCTGTATGCTTACTTGCGTATCGAGTAGTGTTTGGTTTCATATAATATCGTGACTAAATTTAGTGCCCCTCAGCAAAATCAGCTTGCGCAGATTGGCGCTTTCTTGCGGGAGAACAGAGAAAAACAAGAAAAGTCGCTCGAAGATATTGCTATCCGGACATATATTCGTCCTCAACTGCTCAATGGCATTGAAACAGGTAACCCCGATACACTGCCTGAACCGATTTTTGTGCAGGGATTTATCCGCCGCTATGCGGAAGCACTAGGGCTCAACGGGGTTGAACTTTCTCAGCAGTTCACGGTCGCTTCCATTCCAGCGACACCTCGCCCCGCCCCGCCAGCGCCCTTATCTGACACTCCAACGACTCGCCTCACTCGCATCAATGAGGCACCGCCGCCAGCACCAGACATTCCGGTGATCGCCAACACCCAGCCTAAGCATGAGGTTGACTCAAAACCTGCGATCGCTGCTAGCGTTGTTGATCATCAGGCCAACGAGATGACGGATACGACGGCAATACCTGAAATGCCCCAACCTGATCTCGAAGCGGGTACGGATCTCGAAGCGGGTACGGATCTCGAAGCGGATACGGAAATTCCAGCGATGAATTCAGCAGTGGAACCCGCAGCAGTGGAACCTGCTGAATTAGAAACCTCTGACACAGTGTCTACTACCCTGAATATTACAGATGAACCTGCCGAAGAACAGGACTTCTCCAGCATGGTGGCAGCGTTTGACAAAGAAAATGAAAATAAGGTGCAGCCAAGTCTGGCAGATCCAACGTTCGCGCAGCCTAATTTAGAGCCTGTAGCCCTCAACGACCAGTCAGCGTTAAACGGCACGCTATCAGACACTAGCAACAATGGCGATTTGCCAACATCGCTAACCACCACACCACCTAGCACAGCGACCACCACGCCCCCTGTGGCCCCTCACCCAAAAGAGCCATTTGCGCCCATTAGCCGTTCGGACAACTTCAACTATGAAGAGAGTCAGCCTAATTTAAAGCCATTTGTACTGGGCGGAATTTTAGCTGCGATCGCACTCCTGGGTGTGCTGATCGTCAATGTGATTGGCGGCCGTCGTCAGCCCACCGTTGTAGATACGCCTGAGCCAATTGAGCAAGTGGAGGAAGGGACAACATTACCGCCACTGCCTGAGGGCACTGAAACCGAAGTATCTGATTCGGCAGAAGCATCTGAGCCTGCAGGATCAGAAGTGATTAGTGACGCGCCCATCTACGTACAGGGAACCGCAGTGCGTGAGGCTTGGGTGAGCATCATCGCAGACGGTGAAACGATATTTGAAGACACTTTGCAGCCCGGAGACTCACAGCTGTGGGAAGCGCAGGAAAGCCTGAGTATCTATTCGGGGGATGCGGGTGCACTGGAGCTGGCTGCCAATGGAGAATCGGCTGAAGTGATGGGTGCACCGGGACAGCCGGATGAAAAGATCTACCCTGAATAACTTTTCTAGCCTTAAACTTTTCTAGCCTGCCTGGAACAGCGCTCCTGAAACAGTGCTTCTGGAACAGCGCTCTTAGAACATGAACAGTTTTCCTGGAACAGCGCTCTTAGAACATGAACAGTTTTCCTGGAGCAGCGCGCTAGCATTCTTAGTCAACTGACATTCTTGGTCGGCTGATCTTCTCGGTACAATCCCTTCCCGATACAATAAGCGTAACTTCTAACTAGCGAGCTACTTATGACCCCGCCTGCTGCTAAAGAGACAGCTGAAGAAACCAGAAAAAACGCTGAACTCTGGGCACCTAACTCCAAAGCAGAAACGGGAATAGATGCCCAAACAGAGCGAGATACTTACTTAGATGAGGTACCTGACGATGTGGAGATGTCTTTATTTGATCATCTCGATGAGTTGAGGCAGCGACTTTTATATGCCGTAATTGCCATTGCACTCTGCGTCGTTGCTTGTTTTGCAGGTGTACGCCAAATTGTAGAGCTACTCGAAATTCCGGCCCAAGGTGCAAAATTTCTGCAGCTTTCCCCAGGGGAATACTTCTTTGTCTCTATCAAAGTTGCTGGCTACAGCGGGATTCTGCTAGCTGCTCCCTATATCCTGTATCAAATCATCCAGTTCGTGTTGCCCGGACTCACCCGGCGCGAACGTCGCCTAATCGGCCCTGTTGTCATTGGCTCTAGCGTCCTTTTTTTTGCGGGCATTGGATTTGCCTACATCGCGTTAGTCCCCGCTGCACTTAACTTTTTTATTAACTACGGCGCAGATGTCGTCGAGCAAATGTGGTCGATTGATCGCTATTTTGAGTTTGTTTTGCTGCTGTTGTTTAGCACGGGCCTAGCTTTTCAAATACCTGTGATTCAGCTACTGCTGGGGCTATTGGGGATCGTGGGGTCTACTCAAATGCTCTCTGGCTGGCGCTACGTGTTGCTCGGTGCCGCTATTTTAGGTGCTGTGCTCACACCATCGACTGATCCGGTTACCCAGAGTTTGCTGGGCGGTGCCGTTTTGTTTTTGTATTTTGGTGGCATTGGCCTTGTCAAGGCAATTGGGAAGTGAAGGTGCCTTAAGGCTTGGGTTCATAATCGTAGCCCGTCCCGGATATGCCTGGGCCGTCCTTTTTCGTGACGGTGACCAGCTGCGAGGGTTGATTGCGATCGCCCGACGGAAAAAACTTCACCGTATTCGTGGCGCCATCTACGGTAAACCCTGACTGTGAAAGGGCTTCTACGATGCCTTGGCGAGTTGGACCGCCCTGGCTAATAGCCGCTGCTAAGGTCACCGTTGCGTCGTAAGCGGTCACCGTCCGCCAGTTCACTGCTGCCCCCCAAAGCACTTGAGATGCCTGTACAAATGGGGTTTGCTGATAACTGAGAATATGCCAAGGAACGGATACTGTCAGGCCTATCGCGTCCTCGCGGCCCACATCCAAAATATCGAAGTCGTATAGACTGTCGCCACCAACAGCTGGCAGCTCCCCTTGGTTCACAGAAAGTATCTGTAGCGATGCGCTGTCTGTGGCTTCGGTAAGTGCCAGCATAATGACCTCTGCACCTGCACCTTTGGCATCTTGCAAGGCTTGCCCTGCACTGAATCCGGCTTCAGTCACATTGAAGTCAGCAATCACTTCCCCACCATTGCTGAGAAGTTCGGTGGTAAATTCAGTGCGAACCGAACGGCTGTAAGCACTATCTGCGGTGTAGAAAACAGCCGCCTTGGTTTTGTTCAACTCGTTTAGAACGTAGCGGGCAAGGGCCGCTGCAGCGAGGCGATCGCTAGGCACCGTGCGAAAGACATAGTCTCCCGCTTCTGAAATTTTTTCAGCCGTACTCGTTGGCGAGATGACCGGCAACTGGCCAGTTTCATAAGCCTCGGCAGCGGCTAGCGTCATATCGCTAGAGTAGTGCCCCACGACACCGAGCACCGTTTCATTGGCCACTAGCTCCGAAGCTGTTTGAAAGGACTCTGCGGCCGCACCCTTATCGCCTGCAATGAGAATCTTCAAAGGAATGCCATTAATGCCACCAGCTTCGTTGATTTCTCGCTGGGCCTGAGCTACCCCCCGCATGATTTCTAGGGCAGGGCCTAGAAACTCCTTATTAGCTGGAATGGCAGCAGCAATGGTGTAAGCCTCTCCATCCGCAATCTTTGCATTGCTGAGAGAGATCAGCGCTTCAGGATCGTTCTTTTGCTCAGCGAGTGTCGCGGTTAATTCACGCTCAGCAGTCGCATAGTCCCTTTCTGCCAACGCTTTTAAGCCCGCTTGCTTGGTCGGTGAAACTGCACTAGGCAGTATGGACTGACCGTTGCTAGGCGCTGCCGCTGTTGAGGTGTTATTGGCAGTAGCTGAGTTAGCGCTAGAGCTACCGCCATCATTGCTGGTCTCAGTTGCGGGCCGCCCTGAGATAGAAGGATTGCCGATGACGTTTTTCATGACCCACCAGCCGCCTACACCCAATATTCCGAGGGTGATCAATAAAGCCGCAATTAAAGCAGGCAGCTCGCTTTTTTTAGTCATAAGAAGATTTCTGTATTGAGGCAGATAGCAGTTGAATAAGCTGTGACTGAATAAGTAGAGCCAGTGCTATTGAAATCAGTATAGATGGGCAGCCGATGGATAAAATACATAGCCATTAAATAACGCTGCAATAACCGCTGCTACACCTTGTTATTGCAGCACACTCACATGATGCGAGAGAGCAACTGAAAGATAAGCCGAAATAAAGCAGCGATTAGTACCATCACACCGCCTGCCATGATAGAGGCCACCACTATCAAACCCAGCTGCCCGCCAACTAAGCTATTGAGCGGTGCAATAAAAATAACCCCTGCTAGCGTGACGCCCACAATAATCAAAAAGTCCCATCCTTCAATCGTGCGCCGCACTTGTAGCAAAATAAGCCCGACCAGCATAGCCAGCCAAACACCACCGCCAAACAGCACGGTTTCAATGAGGCTAAACGTGGCGATCGCCAACAGGCCGCCCTCTACGCCTGTGAATGCCGCACTCCCTAAAAACTGCATCAGAGAACGCGGCGTGGCTGGTTTTACTGAGGGTGAACGGGCTAACTTTGCCGCACCTGAAGGTGGCGGCACAACAGATTTTGCAAGCGAAGGGACAGGCGCGGCCTTAGCCGCCGCAGGCATGGGCGGTGGCGACACCGGCATGCCAATAGAGGGCACACCCTGTGATGGATTGGGATAGGCTGCGCTAGGACGCTGAACGGCACTACTGACACCTGCCAGCGCTGCCAAGACAGCTTCGGCTGACGGAAATCGACGATCTGGCCGTGCTTCCAGCATCTTGTCGAGAATACTGGCCAGCCTATCGGACACCGTTACCTGTGAATGCCAGCGCCACCGATTGGTAGAGCTATCGCGCAGCTCATTAGAGCCTTTATGGGTTAACAACACAACGCAGCTTGCGGCTAATGCATACAAATCAGACGTAGCCCCTACTGTGCCATTCATAATTTGCTCAGGTGGAGCGTAGTCAGGTGAACAGATAGTCGTTGGCCCTCTTTGCACACCTGACGGCTTCGCCACCTCTTTAACCGCACCAAAGTCTAAAAGATAGAGTTTGCCATTGCGTCCTTTCATAATGTTGGAAGGCTTGACATCCCGGTGAATCGCCCCGTTGCTGTGCACAAAGTCCAACACCCTGAGTATTTCGGTTAAGACCTCTGTGACATCGCTTTCTGAAAAAGCCCCCTCTCGATCTAAAATTTTCTCCAAGTCCTCTCCGTCTACAAATTCTTGAACCAGATAGAACAGCTCTTCAGTCTGATTCGTAAGTGGATTGGTGATCAGGAGGGGAAAGTAAGCGTAAAGGTTCGGAATTTGTGGGTGCTGCAAGCCAAAGCGCTCTAACACTTCAGCTTCGGTTGCAAACAGCCGCTGAGCCGTTGCCATTTGGGCACTGGTTAGGGTAACGGGCGGCTGAAACAGCTTCACGACGCACTTGCGCTTGGTTGGCGAATCGATATCACGAGCTAAAAAAGCTGTCCCAAAGCCACCTTGCCCCAGGACGCCTACGGGCAGATAGCGCCCACCCAAAACCATCTCCATTCGACAAGCACTGCAATACTTTTGCTTGATGGGTCGAGGAATTTTGGGATTGTCTAAGCTAGGGAAACTATTGAGGGGAGACGGACAGTTAGGGCGAGTACAGTACAGTTGCATGGAGCGGCAATAGGTTCACAAATGCCTTAGCAGCTACAGACTACCATCTGCGTCCACGGTCGCGGCAGTGGGTGCGTTGGAGATTTCAGACTGCCCCTTTGCTTGGCCATTTGCTTGGCCATTTGATGGACTGTTTGCAGCAGCGTTTGTAGAAGCAGTAGTGGCGGAGATCCGAGCATCGCTGCTACTCGCTTTGACGCCATTGGCTTTAGCATTGCTAGCTTTAGCGTTACTGACTTTAGCCGTGCTGGCTTTAGAACCTGACTTGTTACTGACTTTAGAAAACGACAGCTCTCGGCTAGTGAACTGAGGCAAAATTTCTCGGGTGAAGGCTTCTGCCGCCTTGGAGCGATATCGATTGGGGTTGAAAATTACCGATAGCATGCGCTTAATTTCCACAGACTCCACCTTAACTCTGTGGATAACGCCCATCTGGAGTTCTTTCTCAATGGAGGCAGTGGATGCAAAGGCAACACCTAGCCCAGACTGCACCGCATTTTTAATCGCCTCAATCGAATTTAGCTCCATTTCTACGCGCAGTCGCCGCGTTTCAATCCCCCCTCGTGTTAGCACCTGATCAATCACTTTGCGAATGGTGGATTGGGAGTCGAGGGTAATAAATTTGAGCTTGTAAAGGTCGCCCCGGGCAATGACTTCATTACTCGCAAGCGGATGAAACACAGGCATAATCAGAGCCAGTTCATCTTCAGCGTAAGGAGCAACTTCTAAAGATTCTTGTAGTTCAGGGGGGATTTCGCCACCAATAATGGCCAAATCTATCTGGCCGTTGGCCACAGCCCAAGCTGTGCGGCGAGTAGAGTGAACGTGAAGCTGCACGGCAACATCTGGATAGCGCTGGCGAAATTGTCCAATCATCCGCGGCAGTAGGTACGTGCCCGTTGTTTGACTAGCCCCGACAATCAGGGTGCCACCCTGGAGATTTTGGAGATCTTCTATAGCGCGGCAGGTTTCCTGACAAAGGCTAAGAATGCGATCGCCATATTCCAGCAACAAATGTCCTGCTTCTGTCAGCTGTGCCCGGCGCCCGCCTCTGTCAAATAGCGGCACTGCGAGGGCCCTTTCCAAGTTTTGCACCTGCAGGCTCACCGCAGGCTGAGAAACGTAAAGGCTGTCAGCAGCGCGCTTAAAGCTACCCTCGGCAGCAATGGCCTTTAAAATTCGCAGCTGGTCAAGGGTAAACGGAAGGTCAGACATGACAGCATAAACCTGGCTTAGCAGGAATTCAGTGAGGATGCGAGCGAACCGCAACTCTCTGAATTTACCAGGATATTGAAAAGATTGCCGAAGATTGGTAGCCGTGAATTCACGGGTCTTTAACTCGCGGGCAAAATTGGGGATCATTTTGCATACAATCGCTACAAAGAACCTGTTAAGGATCAGTTAATTTAAAACACGATCGGTATAGCAGGGTGCGGATACGTTCCTGCGCTGTGAGTCATAGTGAATGTTGTTTCCCGGTGGGTTTAGGCCATGATCATGGCCTGTCTGGCTCGGCGGATGCAGCAAATTTTGAGTTCATTTAAGACCCATGGATAAGGCTGCTTAGACACCTTTTTAAAAAGCTAGCGATAGACCCACTAGGTAACTAAAGATATATGAAGCTCACTATCCGGCAGCAGAATATTCTTCGCGCAACGGTACATCACTACGTCAATACGGCCGAGCCGGTAGGGTCTAAATCTTTAGTGAGTGGTTATGACCTTCAAGTTAGCTCAGCAACCATTCGCAACGCGATGAGTGCGCTAGAAGACTCTGGGTTTCTCTATCAGCCATACACTTCTGCGGGTCGCATTCCTTCAGATACGGGCTATCGAGCGTATGTCGATCAGCTGATGGTGCTCTCTGAGCCTCTAACCCGACAGATGGAAACAGCGCTGAGTCAAAACCTGACGCAGCATCTCAACCATCAACTGATGGAAGGGTTGCTACAGGAATCGGCACAGATGTTGGCACGCTTGAGCGGATATATTGCGCTAGTCACTATGCCCCACCGCAACGAAGCGGTCATTAAGCATTTGCAGCTTGTGCGCGTACGCGAAGAGCAGCTGCTTTTAGTCGTTATCGATAGCTACGAAACCTATTCGATGCTGATGGCAGAAGCGGCCCAGCCAGAGAGTGGTATACCTGCCGGTATGCACGCCACTGAGCGATTCGTCAGCGATGAGGAATTACAGATACTGTCTAATTTCTTGACGGAGCGATTTGAAGGGAAAGCGCTCCAGGATGTGAATTTGAATGGAGAAGACCTCGATCTAGCTTTTCAACAATACGCCTGTGGATTGGGCGATCGCCTACGGCAAGCCATCGGTGAAATGACTCGGCGATCACAGTCAGCACCGGCGACTCAAATTCTCGTCAGTGGGCTCGCAGAAGTGCTCTCTCAACCTGAATTTGCAGAGCCTGAGCAGCTGCGTACGATTGTCGAACTGTTAGAAGATGGGCGCGATCAGCTTTGGCCGCTCATTGCGTCTAGCCGGCTAGACCACTCAGAAAAGCTGCTGTCTAGCGATACAGGACGCCCGCTGCGTATCTGGATTGGGACAGAAAGCCCTATTGAGCCGATGCACGCTTGCGCATTGGTCACAACAACGTACGGGAACGCGCCCGGCCCAGTCGGTAGTCTCGGCATCCTGGGCCCGACCCGAATGCTGTACGAAAATGCTGTTGCGGCCGTAGAAGCGGCTGCGAACTGCCTAACGGAGGCCGTGGCCGAGACATTTGAGCTGGGCAATCAGCTCACGCTAGAAGGATAGTCCTGAGACGATTTAGATAGTAGCCACGCAGCTAACACACCGCCAAGAAAACCAAATAGATGGCCTTCCCAAGAGACATTGGGTGCCGTCAAAAACGGTACGGTGCCGAGAATAAGACCGCCGTAGAGAACGGTCACCAATAGAGAAAAGGCGATCGCCATAAAGCTTTTTTCAAAGTAACCGCGCAGCAGCAAAAAGCCAAAATAGCCAAAAATCACGCCGCTGGCACCAATATGCGTCGAATACGACGCCCCAATCAGCCAAGTACCCAGCCCGCTACAGAGCGCAGCAATCACACTAACCACCAGCCAATCCTCTGTTCTGCGCAGCATAATCAGCCAGCTCAAGGCAACGAGCGGCACCGTGTTTGAGAGCAGATGGCCAAAGTTACCGTGCAAAAATGGCGCGAATGCAATGCCCCACAGCCCTGAAACGGTACGCGGCCTAATCCCAAACCACTGGTCGAGATTGCCTCTAAATATCAGCCAATCGACTATTTCAATGCCCCACAGTAAGGCCACCAAGCCTAACAGTGTCGTAATTTGTAGCCTGAACTCACCAAAAATAGAACGTTTATCTTCCACTTGTGATTACAGCCATCCAATCTATTACAGCAATCCAATCAAGTGCAGCGGCCCGTGACCGGTGACAATCTCTGCAATGAGCGCTAAGAAGCCTAACATCGCCAAACGACCATTCCAGACTTCCGCGACTGGCGTCATGCCCCATGCCGACTTGTCTTGGGGATAAATCTTCACTTTCTTCGCTGGCTTTTCCAGATCAGAAAACAAAACGGGTTGGGCTTCGGCTGCCTCATCCACCATCTGTGCCAAGTCAGCGATGAAATCTTTATCTGTATCTAAGGCAGGGACTCGATGGAAACCTTTAATCCCTGCTTCTTCAGCCAGTTCACGGTATTCGATGTCAATTTCTTGCAGCGTCTCAATATGCTCAGAGACAAAACTAATGGGAACTACCACCAAATCTTCCACGCCTTCTTTGGCCAGGGATTCAATGGCATCTTCGGTATAAGGCTGCAGCCACTCAATGGGGCCAACTCGGCTCTGATAGGCCAGCGTATGGGCATTAGGACGTTTCAGCGCCTGCATAATCAAGTCAGTACAGTGCTCAATCTCGCGCTGATAGGGATCCCCAAATTCTTCGACGTAGCTGGTTGGAACGCCGTGGGCGCTAAAGAAAATATGGGCGGCATCTGGATCAGGAAGCTTGTCTAACTCTGCGCGAATCAGCCCTGCCATCGCATTGACATAGCCTGGACGCGCGTACCAAGAGGGAATAAGCGTGTAATCTATCTGCTGCAGCTTGTCATCTTTATTCCAAATTTGCTCGAGTAGGCGAAAGCTAGAGCCGCTGGTGCTGATGGAGTATTGAGGATAGAGGGGAAGCACAACGAGCTTACTGATATCGTCCTTTTTGATCTGCGCGATCGCTTCTTCCGTAAACGGATGCCAGTAGCGCATACCAATGTATACTTCCGCTTCTTTGCCGTGATCTTTTAGCTTCTCTTGTAGTGCTACGCCTTGCGCTTCGGTGATGCGGCGCAACGGTGAGCCGCCACCAATCTCTTTATAGTTTTCTTGAGAGGTTTTGGCTCTGCGGCTAGAAATAAACCAAGCCAGCGGCTTTTGGAGGGCTGGGAAAGGAATACGGATAATTTCAGGGTCGGCAAATAGGTTGAACAAAAACGGCTGAACATCCTCCAGCTTTTCAGGTCCACCCAAATTTAGTAATAAAACTCCCACACGGCCCATAACGAATCGCGTATCCTATTTTTTAAATGTTTTCCTAGATTTACTCATCGTAACAACTAACGTCCTAGCCTGAACGATTTCCTTTCTGATGGTTTTGTGTGGAATTAGGTTTTGTGTGCGCTCAGCACTATCTTCAGTTCCAAACGGTCATGCCAAACGACCATTCCAAACGGCCATGCCCAACCCTATCAGTGCCCGCGCCACTGCCGTCTGCTATGCCAAACACGAATGTGCCAATGCCATTACCAGCGCCATTAAATAAGCCAGCGCCATCAGTAGACGCAGTATCGATAGACGGGCAGCTAGCGCTCATCAACACACGACTCAAAACCGCCAAGCTAGGATTAAAAATCGAGAAACGAGGCAGTAAGCTCAATCTACGAGGGACTTTTCCGCCCCGACCTCACAGCCATAAGCTCAAGCCCTATCAGCAACGAATTCCGCTAAGCCTTCCAAGCGATCAAGCCGGTCTGCGCACTGTAGAAAGAAAAGCGCTGACGGTGGCAGCGCAGCTCATTGCAGGGTGCTTCGACTGGCAAGAACATATCGATACTGGCGCTGCCGAAAAGCGAATTAGCGCAGCGCTACCGGCGCAGCTTGAAGCGTTTGAATCTCATTTTTTTCAAACTCGCGCCACTTCATCCAAACCGGCATCTGTCCGTGCCACTTGGCAAAAAGCCTACCTGCCTTATTTGAGAAAGCTTCAGAAAATTAGTGAGCAGCATCCTGATATTCCTCTGACTGAAGCTATCTACGCTGCGATTCAAGGCACAAAAGCAAACTCGCGCAGCCGCCAGGTCTGCTGCACAGCCTTAGATGCCCTCGCTACCTTTTTAGACACGCCGCTGCCGACACCTCTAAAAGCCTTCTCTGGCAGCTACGGCAACAGTAAAACTCAGGTTCGCACCCTTCCAACTGATGCAGAAATCATTGCGGCCTACAAGCTTATCCCAAACCCTTCATGGCGCTTTGTCTACGGGATTATGGCCACCTACGGCTTGCGTAACCATGAAGTCTTCTTTAGCGACTATGCCATGCTCACAAGCGGGGACCCTGAAGCCGCTATCGAAGTGCTCGAAACCACCAAAACCGGTGCTCACGACGTTTGGCCTTTTCACCCCGAGTGGGTAGAGACCTTTAACTTACGCACCGTTAATTTGCCTAAGCTCACCACCGACTTGACTCAGACCACGCTGCAGCTTGTTGGCCAGCAAGTCTCCTTGCAGTTCAAGCGGTACGGTATCCCCTTTGCCCCTTATGATCTGCGTCATGCCTGGGCTGTTCGAACCATCCATCAGGGCTTACCTGATACGGTCTCGGCCCGAATGATGGGACACTCCGTAGCTATTCACAATCGCACTTATCACCGCTGGATTACCCGCCGCGACCAACGCGCTGCCGTCAGAACCGCATTGGGTCAGTAACTGAAAATTCAGTGACTGAAATCAATACATCAAAATCAATGCATCAAAATCAATGCATCACCATGCCGCCATCCACATTCATCACTTGGCCGGTAATGTAGGCAGCCGCAGGATCAGCGGCCAGAAAGCGAATGAGGCCAGCAACTTCTTCGGCTTGTCCATAACGACCGAGCGGAATAAATTTGAGGATCTCTTCGGTGTTCTTGAGATCTTCGGTCATATCGGTAGCGATGAAACCGGGGGCGACAGCGTTGGCGGTCACGCCTCGGGGGGCGAGTTCTTTGGCAATGGTTTTGGTGAAACCGATGACGCCTGCTTTGGCAGCGCTGTAGTTAGCTTGGCCAGGGTTACCCATAAGTCCGGCGACCGACGAAATGTTGATGATGCGGCCCGAGCGCTGCTTGAGCATAATTTTACTGACAGCGCGGGTGCAGAGAAAGACGCCGGTGAGGTTGAGGTCAATCACGGCCTGCCAGTCTTCGGGCTTCATGCGTAGCAGCAAGGTGTCGCGGGTGATGCCTGCGTTGTTGACCAAGACGTCGATGCGGCCAAACTTGTCCATGGTGGCTTTGATCATGGCATCGACTTGGTCGGCTTGGGAGACGTCGGCTTGGAGGGCGATTGCTTCGCCGCCTTGGTCTGCGATCGCCGCCGCCACTTCATCAGCAGCGACACTGGAGCGAGCATAGTTGACGACAATTTTTGCGCCTTCTGCGGCGATCGCGAGTGCAGCTGCCTTTCCAATGCCGCGAGAGGAGCCTGTAATAATCGCAACTTTATCTGCAAGCGCGCCAGCCATAATCTTTCTTACCCTTACTGAGTGATGCTTACTGAGTGATAACCCAGTAAAAACTGCTCAATCACTGTAATAGTTCGGGGGGTAGCGGGGCAATTCGACCCAACATTTGAAGCTTTTCCTCGGGCAGTGGTATCAACGATTTTGTCAGCGTTCTTGAACGAAGATCCCTAAATTAATAAGTAGCAGGAGGCACAAAGTCTGTGTAGGCAACTAGCATAGGAAAGTCGTTTTACACTTTATTTACAGCCCTATGGCAGTCAAACAGCAGTTCACAAGCTTCGATGACATGATTAGCGGTTCTGACGAGCCAATTTTGGTTGATTTCTATGCCGATTGGTGTGGCCCTTGCCAAATGATGGCCAAGATCTTGGGGGATGTTGGCACTGAGCTGAAGGGCGAAGTCAAAATCGTGAAAATCGACACTGAGAAATATCCTGAGATTGCCTCGAAGCATAGTATCCACGCGCTGCCGACGCTGGTGTTGTTCAAAGATGGGCAACCGGTAGATCGCATTGAAGGCGTGCTGACGGCAGATCAGCTCACGGGTAGAGTGCGTGGTGCTCTATCGGGCAATGCATAGATGGGTAAGGCTGAGCAGCAAGTTCTTAGAATAATCAGCAATGATGTTAGGGCAGAAGATAAGTCTGGTTCGGGCTGAGCTTGGGCAGCAATCTTGTAGGCAGAAATCTTCTGTGCAAGCGGCGATCGCGCTAGGCGGCAACTTAGGTAATTCACAGCGCATTTTATCTGACGCAATTGAGGTGATGGATGCGGTTCAAGGCATTACGGTGTTGGCGCAATCACCCTTCTACCGAACTGCCCCCATCGGCCCGCCTCAGCCCGACTACATCAATGCCTGCATCACGGTGAGTACGGTTCTATCTGCTCGTGAGTTGCTGTCTCAACTATTGGAGATCGAAAATCGGTTTGGCCGGGTTCGCAAAGTGCGTTGGGGGGCTAGATCGTTGGATTTGGATTTGCTTTTGTATGGCGATCGCATCATCGAAGTACCCAAACTCAGCGTGCCGCACCCCAGATTGCACGAGCGCCCTTTTGTCCTCATTCCTCTGATGGATGTGGCTGCGCAGTGGTCGCATCCAGTGTTGAACAAAACAGTTGAACAACTGTTTGCTCAGCTCGCTCAGCAAGGCTCGCTGACAGGTGTGGAGCTGATGGTCTGTGATTCTCAAAATTCAGCCGAGTCCGACAACTGTTCCCCTAGCAATTGCCGTTTTCCCAATGACGTGGGTGCCGTCGTTACTCCAGGAAAACTCGTCAGCCCACACCTGAACCCGAAGGTGGAAAACCAAGGCAACCCACCTTCACAGTTTGTCAGTTGAAAAGGGATGAGTATGTTCAAACTCAGTACAGACGAGGCCAAACTATCTCATCACCGCTATTGCCAACCCTCAGTTTTAAGCTAGAAGATTTGATGCCTATATAGGTCAGCATAGAAACTACGCATGTCCCTTAGCAAGCTGTTTTGCTTGCTAAGGGACATGCGCTTAAATAACGTACCTTTTTTATACCTGAAACTTTTATATCTGAAACCCTGTAGGGGTGTAGCATGCTATGTCCCTACGTACGGGGTGTTATTTGTCAGCTATTCCCTAAGATCATCGACAAGGTCTTCCACCAATTCCAATCAATAGGGTGGTTAATAGTTGTCTCAACGCTGTATGAGATGATGCGACATATCCATCCTTTCAGATTTTTTCCATCATGACACTCGGGCAAGAACCCCCAGAACTGATTAAGCACCGCCTATTTTTCGAAGGCAGAAAATTTAACTTTGAAGTCTCCCGATTTCGCTTGCCCAACCAATCTGTTGGAGACTGGGAGTGGATTCGCCACCCAGGTGGCTCAATGGCAGTTCCTGTTACCGCTGAAGGTCAGTTTGTGCTTGTGCGTCAATATCGATTCGCGATGCAGGGCCGCTTGCTGGAATTTCCGGCTGGAACGGTGGAAGTGGGTGAGGAACCGCTAGTAACGATTCAGCGAGAGATAGAAGAAGAAACTGGCTACCGAGCGGCAAACTGGCAGACGCTCGGCCAGTTCCCCAACGCACCGGGATACTCAGATGAAATTATCTACGCTTACCTCGCTACAGGCTTAGAGAAGCTGCCAGAAGGGCCACAGCTCGAAGAAGACGAAGATCTCGAAGTCGTTTTGATGGATGCGATCGCGCTAGAACAGGCGATTTTGGATGGGGTGCCGATGGATGCGAAGACGATTGCGGCGTTTTATATGGCGCGGACGATGATGGCGCGGGCAAATGAGGCATAGCAAGTTTTTCGGCCTCTGGCTTTTGACGATCTGGCCCTGCGGTAGAAGCTCGCTATACTAAGGCCCGATATTCTGTTTGATACGTATTGGGCAAAGATAGGCTATGGCGGATGAACGGGTGCTGTTTTGGCATCGTCGGGACTTGCGGATTCGAGATAATGTGGGCTTGACGGCTGCGCGCGATCGCACTCCAAAGATAATCGGTCTCTTCTGCCTAGACCCCGGCATCCTTGAGTGTGATGATATCGCCCCCGCCCGCGTCACCTATATGATCGGCTCTCTCACTGAGCTACAAAAAAGCTATCAAAAAGCGGGCAGCGAACTGCTGATTCTCAAAGGAGACCCCAAAAAGGTCATTCCCAAACTCGCTAAGGCAATGGATGCCGCTGCAGTGTATTGGAATCAAGACGTGGAACCCTACGCCCAGCAGCGAGACGCAGATGTGGCCGATGCGCTCAAAAATGAGGGCATTGAAGCCATTTCAGACTTTTGGGATCAGCTACTTCACGATCCCAATGCGATTAAAACCGGCAGCGGCAATCCCTACAAGGTATATACGCCGTTTTGGCGAAACTGGATACAGCATCCTAAGCCTACGCCTGTGGAGCAACTTGCGGATGTCACGGGTCTGAGTCCCGATGAAAAAGCGGTGGCCAATGAGGCCGGAAATATTGCACTGCCGACGGCGGCTGAATTGGGCTACGAGTGGGAAAATGAGCTTTTGTTAGCGCCGGGAGAGGCCGCGGCAATTGCCCAGCTCGAAATCTTCTGTGATAATCAACGCGCGATCGCTGAATACGATGAACAGAGAAACTTCCCGGCCAACCCCGGAACCTCCCTGCTCAGCGCCGCTCTCAAGTTCGGAACGATTGGCATTCGCACCGTGTGGGAAACCGCAGATGGTGCCTATAACCGCGCTCGCAGCGATGAGACTCGCGACAACATCCGCACCTGGCAGCAAGAACTCGCATGGCGTGAGTTTTATCAGGGCGTGATGTACTTTTTCCCGGCGCTGGCAACCGGCCCCTACCGCGAGCCGATCAAAGATTTCCCTTGGGATAATGACAAGGACTTATTTCAAGCTTGGTGCGAGGGAAAAACGGGCTATCCGATTGTGGATGCGGCCATGCGTCAGCTCAATGAAACGGGCTGGATGCACAACCGCTGCCGCATGATTGTCGCCAGCTTTTTAACCAAGGATTTGATTATTGACTGGCGGTGGGGTGAAAAGTACTTCATGCAAACGCTGTTCGATGGCGACCTGTCAGCGAACAATGGCGGCTGGCAGTGGAGCGCATCGAGCGGGATGGATCCTAAACCTTTGCGCATCTTCAATCCGGCGAGTCAGGCGAAAAAATATGACCCTGACGCGGAATACATTCGCCAGTGGTTGCCCGAAATTCGTCATCTCAATACGGGGGTGCTCCTCAGCGGTGAGATTCCAGCGCAGGTGTTAGAGGGCACTGACTACCCAGTTAAAGTGGTTGACCATAAAGCACAGCAGGCTATCTTCAAAGAGCGCTATAAGGCGCAAAAGCGCTGATTAGCCAAAACCAGACTTCTTCTTGGCTTTTTTCTTGCCCTTTTTCGGTTTTTCGGCTTTGCCAACAGCAGCGATCGCCTCTTGAAACAAATTATGCAGATGCACCGGCACACTCGCACTCTCGGGTAGCGTCGGTTCTAGCGGTTTGTCGTATCGGGCGATCGCATCATCCAGGTCGCGCTCAATCCTAAAGTCTGGATTATTCAACACCCGTTGCAGAGAAGCCTCTAACGGCTTTGCATACACGTCCACTATCGAATGCCACACATGCGCGTTCACCTGCTCATCTTCTAAATACTTTTGGGTAAAGCGATCAATCGTCTCCTGTGTTTCGGGGGTATCATCTGACGCTGCGATCGCTGCCTCAAAGCTGGCATAGTCCTTCCTCAGCGTCTGCCCCCAACGCGGATGCACAAACACCGTCACCGCCACCGCACTGCGAAACTCATCTGGCAGACTCGCCTTCGGCATCACCATCTTCATCGCCTTCGGGCTTTCCATCAGCGTCTTCGCTGCCGCACTCTCTTCACCGAGCGCAGCCATCGCGTCATCTATTTCCTCTTCAGAAATACCCGCCTTTTGCACGTTTTCCTTCAGCGACTTACTGCTATCAATGCCCGCTGCTGCCATCTGAGTTTCAGCAGCCTTCTCCTGATAGCGCTGAAACTTTTTATTCAGCTCATGCCCCGACATCGTGACCTGCTCACCGCCAAACAGCTCCACAAAGTCCTCATACTGCTGCCGCACCGAGTCCCAAGCCGCTGCCTTCAGCCCCGGAGCATCGCCATACAAGTGATGCGGAAACCACTTTTTAAAATTGCCAATCGCCACCGCTAGCTTCGGCTTGCCCAATTTTCCCAGCAGCGTCAAAGGCCCTGACAGCATCCACCCGGTTTCACCGATAGGCAGTAGTCGCGTCATCACAATTTCACCCACACTCATGCGAGCCAGCAAATCGCAGGATTGCTCATCAGTTGGGCACACCTGGTACTGCTTTTCAGTGAGCCAGTTCATCAATGTGTAGCTCTCTGCTGCTGTCTCGCTTGCCTCCACACAACGCACCACAAACAGGCCGTTAAATCCCTGCTGCCAGCCTTTGAGCAGTGTCTTTTCATCCGCGCTCAGCGTTGCCGTTTCCTGAATAAAAAAATCGATAACAGACTTTGTGCCAACGCTGCCTTCCGTCAAAAACATATCTACCGCGAGTTCAGTACGGTTCAAGCCCGCTAAATTAGGCTTGGCCCAGCGACTGAGCTGCTCAGCACTAAAGGATTCTAGGGCCGTGGCGAGGTCACCCTCTGCGTCGTAGACAAAATCGATGAGCGATCGCTTTAGCTCGTTTGAGTGATCAATCTGTTTCTGACTCTCCGAGCGCTGCAATTTCTGGATCATTGGCTCCTATCAGCTCCTCTTTCAGTTGTCGGTTGTTAGCTCTCTTTGTCTGCACCAAAAAGGCCAACCAAGCACTCGCTCGATTGACCCAATCTAAATTAGTGATGTCTAGCTACTCAGCTGACGATGCTTATGCAGTGCGCTTAGTAACAGCGTAGTAGATAAAGAGCGTTACGATTGCGCCCAATACAGCGACAATCACACTAGGAATGCTAAAGGTTGCAGCGACCCCACCACCTATGAGCGAGTAGAGGAAGCCACCTACAAAGGAGCCGATGATACCCAGTACCATTGTGCCAAAGATACCTAAGCCCTGATCGCCAGGGTAGATGGCGCGAGCGATCGCACCAGACAAAAGACCTAATAGTGCCCAAGCAATGAGATTGCCTAACATAATGTTTTTTCTCCAGAAGAGTGTGTTTTACGCAGTCAGAACTCCCAGGGAGAATCCGTAGGAGAAACTTAGTATGCATTCTTTAAGTTACTGGAAGCGAAACATTTCTCAACCCCTTGTAGACAATAGGCACCCTTCGAATCCTATCTTCCTTTCGCCGTACTATGAACAAGGTGCTTTCGGCACAAGGGCTATCGCTCTTTCTTTAATCTAAATTAAGAATAGCGATCTCGTAACATTCACAGCCAAAATCGACCGGAATTTAGTTTTTAACCCCATAGGCTTCTTCACGGTGCTGATGGATCAAAACGCTTACTATTTTTAACTTCCAATAAGGAAAGATAACTTTGGCACCGTTTCAGAGTATTTTTATGAGAGCTGGCTAGCGCCCTACTGATTGAGCCAGTGTCATAAACCTAAACCAGTGTCATAAATTAAGAGGAAAATTCTGATGGCAGCGTCTTTTCTACCTACAATTCTCGTTCCTACTGTGGGTCTAGTATTTCCAGCGGTTGCAATGGCTGCGCTGTTTATTTACATTGAGCGAGGTTAATCAAGCAAGGTTAATCGAGCAGAAAGCAAGCTCAGATAGGCAAACACACATAAGCGTGAGCTGACAGCTTTAGCCCCAACCGACTGCTGGCTTGCAAATGCAAGTCAGCAGTCGGCTAAAGAATGAGTTGGGCAACAAATAGACTCACACAGGTAGGCTCACACAGGTAGGCTCACACAGGTAGGCTCACACAGGTAGGCTCACACAGGTAGGCTCACACAGGTAGGCTCACACAGGTAGGCTCACACAAAAATAAACTAAGAAACACCCGCTATTCCTCAATTCAGAATAGCGGGTGTTTCTTAGTTTATTTTGTAATGGCTCTAGACAGTATTTAGACAACATCTATGAGCTATCAAACCACTAGGTGTTCAAACACAATGTATTTAGCTCTATTGCGTTCGAATACATTGCGTCAAGTACATTGCGTTGAAACTTAGATGGTCGCGATGGTGATGGTACTAGATGGCTGAGCCTGTACCCACGTAAGAACCATAGAAAAAGATACCAACTACAACTAGCACGCCTGTACCTGCCACTGTAGCAACAATCCAAAGTGGGATTTTACCATTCTGAAACATGAAACTCTCTCCTACTCACAACGTTAATGATGCTGATTTTTCTAGCTCGAACTTTCTGAGCCTAACTTGAGCCAATCTAGAAATCTAGAATTTAATCTCCTAAAGTTAGTTACTCAGAAGCGTCAATCTTTAATTAAAGAAGTAACTAGAAAACAATAGCCCGGTCACAAAAACAATAAGTAAACCTAGATATAAAGATGTCCGGTTTAGCTCTACAGGCTGCGCGTTAGGGTTCTTCGGTCTATCTGCCATTGGGGGTCTCCTAGCGTGTCAGTGTTGGGTTTATCGGTGTTAAAGGGTATCAGCGTTGGGTTTATCGCTGAATAAATTGCATAGCGGCGATCGCGCCCAAAAAGAAAACCGACGGTACCGCTAGCGCGTGCACAGACAGCCAACGTACAGTAAAAATCGGATAAACAATCGGTTCGTTAGGGTTTCCACTCGTCATAGGAATGCTCCAAAAATTCGTATTAAACAGTTTTCGAGTTTTGTTCTTTCAGGCTCAACTAACGCCTCAGTCGTTAACGCATGCTAAAGCTCGTTCAGCACTGAAGCTTATTGCGTGCTAAACGCTCATGCAACACTAGCGAGGCAGCTGATTATCAGGGTTATAGCGATTGTCGATAATCGGTATTTCCATCTGATTGCTGGGGTAGTACTCGTTAGGACGAGGGGTACCGAATGCGTCATACGCCAAACCCGTCGAAACAAATAGCCAGCCCGCAATAAACAAAGCAGGAATTGTAATGCTGTGAATAATCCAGTAGCGAATGCTCGTCACAATATCGCCAAAAGGTCTTTCACCGGTATCGCCAGCCATATTCTAAAATCTCCTAACTAAAGCAAATCAACACTTATTAACATCATACGAAACTCTTAGCTCTCCTCACAAGAAATACCCCAAAAAAGTGGAGGCAAATTGTCGATTTGAGCAAATAGGTTCCGCAGCGGAATACACCTATTCCCTACGCCGCAACGGCCGGCTCTTCTTCATAGCGCAGCAAGTAACCCCGCTGCCCTAACACATACCCTCTATCGTCACCTAGAAACTTGATGCGATAGAAGTTGGTGGGAACATCCTCAACAGCTTTGTCTTTTTTCCAGGTTTCGCCACCATCGTCGCTCATGAGCAAGTTACCACTGCCCCCAGTGACCCAGAGCTCTTCAGGCGTACGATAAGCAATATCTAATAGACCCCAGCTAGACGCGAATTCAGGATTAATCGGTTCAGTCCAATCCTCATAGGCCACATTCTCAGTGCCAAATTGCATCTGCCCGCCCCGTGCAATCAGCCAAAGCAAGCCATCTTTCGTGAAGCCCATGTTTTGCAATCGCTTCGAATTCTCACGGTTGTGAGGTTGCCAAGCGTCGTCACCCGGTACCCAAGTAGAGTAGAAGTTACCCCGAGAAGATACTGCAACATAGCGCCCCTCTGCGTTGCGCGTCATATTACGGACAACGCCGACCGCAGACTGGACTAGCCCTTTCCACTGCTGACCACCGTCTTCCGTTTTGTAAATAGCGCCAATGTCTGTTGCTAGCTCAGCGGACCGTTGACCTGTTGCCGTTACTAACAGAGGCTGTCCCGGAAGCTGTGGATCAAGAGGAATGTTTGACCAAGACGTGCCGCCGTCAGTGGTGTGGAGCATGATGCTGGGCTGACCGACTAGCCAGCCTTCATCTCCACTGAAGTCGATTGAGGTGAAGGTGTACTGTTGCTCACCTAGTTCTAAAACCCTAGGATCCCATGTTTGGCCTGCATCGGTGGACTCCAGCAACGTTGTGCGACTGCCCACCAACCAACCATGCTCTCCGCCCTGTGCGAAGGCAACATCAGAAATAGACGCCTCAGTCGGCAAGGCAATCACTTCCCAAGGGTTGGTCTCTGTCGCAGCCAAAAAGACATTCCCGCAGCTTGTCGTTAGTGCCACAACCATCAGCAGCACGAGTGCCTTGATGCCAACCTTTCTCAACCCATCCACTAAACGATTCAAACCCGTCTCCATGACAACTCCAACAAAAAATAATCTAATAAAGCTAGCGATCGCAGTAGTAAAACCCATCCCTACTGCAAACCGTACAGACTGAGAAAGAATAGAACACCGATACCCAGTCCACCGAAAATGAGTAAGTTTTTCTGCCCCGGTGTGAGGGTGTTGACGCCAAAACCGTAGCCCAGATTTTGCTTAAATCCAGATGCCGTTCCGACAGGCCCCATATTGCCGAACTGGGAAGTGCTGGCCCCACACACTGGACAACGCCAACTGTCAGAAAGCTCTTTAAAAGGGACTCCAATGGGTGTCTTAGTACGGCTGTCACCTTTGGTTGGCTCGTAGGTGTAGCCGCAGCTACGACACTCATAACAGTCCATCTCTGCTGGGGTCAGAGGCTTATCAGCTTCTTCAGCAAGCGCTTCTCCGGCCAATTCTTCCCCGGCAGACTCCTCTGCGGTACTCTGATCCTCAGGCGATTTCCCCTCAGTTTTAACCAACGGAATCATCTCCTCTACAGGCGGCGACTGCTCAGGATCGAGTTTAGCGGTGGGCTCGGTGCTCATGACTTCCGGTGGCTGTGGGTTTGATGTAAAAATGAGAATATCTGTAAACTATTATTGCATAGGTCGAGTTTTCTGCTGCATTTCCTTAGGTTAGGCGCTATGCAAATCGGCTTGCTACCAAATTTCCCGATTTGCATAGCGCCACTATTTCGGAAAAGCCGCCTCAGCGCATTACCTTAATGCATTGATAGCCCACATCATTACCAGCGAAGGAATTTATGCTGAATCGAGCAATTTGGCATAAATCAACGACTCAGGCCGCTACAATAAACAGAGATTTTTAACAGCCTGTTACAGGGCTTACGCTGTGTTTGTTTTAAGTGGATACGAATACTTTCTAGGCTTCTTGATTATTAGTAGCCTGGTGCCGGTAGTTGCCCTGAGTGCATCTAAGCTTTTAAGACCGGCAAGTGCCGGGCCGGCAAGTCGGACAACCTACGAGTCTGGCTGTGAACCGATTGGGGGTGCATGGATCCAGTTCAACATTCGCTACTACATGTTTGCGCTGGTATTCGTCATTTTTGATGTAGAAACGGTGTTTTTATATCCTTGGGCAGTGGCTTTTCACTCGCTGGGTCTTTTAGCTTTTGTAGAAGCACTAATCTTTATCGCAATTCTGGTGGTAGGTCTGGTATATGCCTGGAGAAAGGGCGCACTGGAATGGTCATAGCCAATGCATAGCTGCCTGAATTTTGCGCAGAAGGTTTTTTACGCAAAAGGATTTGACAAAGACGACGAACGCAGACGACGAACCGCATAGGAGCAGATATGAAAGCAGGTGCTTTGCAAGGCAAGGGGAGAAACGGCGGATTGGAGGGGTTAAGCCCCGGCGAACGCCTGATGAATCCTGCCAGCAATCCAGGCGTTACTCAGGATTTATCTGAGAATGTAATATTGACAACGGTGGATGATCTATATAACTGGACACGGCTTTCGAGTCTGTTCCCATTGCTGTACGGTACGGCCTGCTGCTTTATCGAATTTGCGGCCTTGCTGGGCTCTCGCTTCGACTTCGATCGCTTTGGCCTTGCACCTCGAGCCAGCCCCAGACAGGCTGATCTCATCATCGTGGCAGGCACCGTAACCATGAAAATGGCCCCAGCACTTGTTCGTCTATACGAGCAGATGCCTAAGCCTGCTTACGTAATTGCCATGGGAGCCTGCACGATTACGGGCGGCATGTTCAGCTCTGATTCGCCGACGGCTTTACGCGGTGTAGACAAAATTATTCCTGTAGATGTTTACATTCCAGGCTGTCCGCCCAGGCCCGAGGCAATCTTCGATGCGGTGATTAAGCTACGCAAAAAGATCGCGAATGAATCCATGCAGGAACGCGGTCAGTTTGAAAGTACGCACCGCTTCTACACACGCCAACACAATATGAAGGTGGTCGATCCGATTTTGACAGGGACCTACCTTGAATCGGGAACGCGAGAGGCCCCGCCCAAGGAGCTGATGGCTGCGATGGGTATGCCGGTTGCGCTAGATGAGGGGGCAAAAGATGCCCAGACAGCGCGCACAGAGGAGGAAAACGCTTAGATGGCCAAAGCAGAAGACATAAAAAAAGCTGCAGACGTTGAAGCAGCAGCTATCGTTGAGGCAGGTGAGGTCTCTAAATGGTTAAGTGAGCAAGGCTTTGGCCATGACTCACTAGAGCGCGATCACTCTGGCGTAGAGGTGCTGAAAGTTGACCCTCAATTTCTGTTGCCATTTGCGACTGCGCTATATGCCTATGGCTTTAACTACCTGCGCTGTCAGTGCGCCTATGATTCTGGCCCTGGCGGGGAACTCGTGAGTGTTTACGATCTAACTAAGCTTACCGATGATGCGGATGCACCGACAGAGGTGCGAATCAAATGTTTCTTACCTCGTGACAACCCCAAAATTGCTTCTGTCTACTGGATTTGGAAGTCTGCGGACTGGCAAGAGCGTGAATCTTACGATATGTATGGCATCGAGTATGAAGGCCATCCAAACCTGAAGCGACTGCTGATGCCGGAGGATTGGGAAGGTTATCCGCTGCGGAAGGACTACATATCGCCTGATTTCTATGAACTACAAGATGCCTATTGAAGCAACTATGGCACAGTAAGGATGCATGCTTACTGTGTCTTGGTAGGCATTCCCTAACGCCGCAAAGCGACGCGGGGTCCTACCGCTGTCTTGATACGCATTCCTTAGGCGAATTCGATTCGCCAGGGTCGCATCGCTGTCTTGATACGCATTCCTTAGGCGAATTCGATTCGCCAGGGTCGCATCGCTGTCTTGATACGCA
>JBCCOO010000002.1:0-132836 GCA_039025345.1 Cyanobacteria bacterium P01_D01_bin.105
CCGCACGCACCGAGTGGATACACCAAAACTAAGGTAAGGGGTACTAAAACGACCGTGTAG
Organism: Cyanobacteria bacterium P01_D01_bin.105; assembly: GCA_039025345.1. GTDB lineage: Bacteria > Cyanobacteriota > Cyanobacteriia > Phormidesmidales > Phormidesmidaceae > Phormidesmis. The sequence goes on from JBCCOO010000002.1 coordinate 61, forward strand.
AACCAAATTTGATTCGCAGTGGATTGGTTACCGACCACAACCGGCATCATAGGCACGTTCACCTTGGCATAGTCATCTTGAATCAACATAGCCAGTGCCCAAAAGTGAGGCGGGGTCCAAACAAACACAATGGCAAAAATCACCCAGGCAGCCAAGCTAAGCTCCCCGGTTACCGCAGCCCAACCAACCAAGGGGGGAATGGCACCGGCTGCGCCACCAATGACGATGTTCTGAGGAGAGGAACGCTTGAGCCAGTAGGTATAGACACAGACATAAACGCCAATACCCAGCATGGCAAGGGCGGCGCTAAGGAGATTTGCGAAGGCGGCAAGCAGAGTAAAAGAGAGAACAGCCAATGCGACTGCAAACAACCACGCATCTTTGGGCTGAACTCGCCCCGACGGAATGGGCCGGTGCCGGGTGCGCTCCATATCGTAATCAATGTCACGATCGTAAATGCAATTAATGGTTTGAGCAGACGCAGCGGCAAAAGTACCGCTGAGCAGCGTCACCAACAACAGCACCGGGCCAACCCTGCCTTGCCCCGCCACCCACATACCGGCTGCCGTCTCAATCAGTAGCAGTGGAATGATACGGGGCTTGGTGAGCTGCCAATAGCTACGCACTACTTCGCTCAGATTATCGTGGCGACGAGTAGCCCAGATGGAGGATGTTTGCATAATCATTCAGTATCGATTTTCTTCAAAAGGTGACGGTTGCTAGCGCTGCTGGCGAACAAGATGCGCGAAATAAAAGAGGTCTGCTGTATAAAAGAGACGCAAAAAAGTAAAAGAAAATATTATGAGGCAGACGGCGTTGTCGATGCGGGTAGGGGGGGAACAGCCGCAGACTGAGAAGTTGTCTTATGAATCTTTAAATCTCGGAAAGAGAGCACTGTAAAGGCAACGAGCGACCCCAACAGCGCTGCACCAATAGCCTGATGGCATACCGTCAAGGGTTCAACCTGTAGCCTGAGCTTAAACGTAGCCACACCGAGCGCAATCTGCAAAATCACGAGCAGCCCTGAAGCACTTGCCAATCTTCTCAGCCAAGCATCTAAAGCAGGGGTGCGCCATACGCTAATAACCAATACAACAACAGCTAACGTAGGTGGCACCACACCCAGTATGTGAGTGTTCATAACGTTGCACAAATCAGCTACCCCAAAGCACTGGTGAGCAGCCCAGCGAGACCCCACCAATCCACCAATCAGGCTTTGGACATAGACCAAAAGCGCCGCAACAAGGCCTAACCAAGGCAATTTCCCAACGTTCCCAGAGGGTTTGTAGGGCAACAGAGACATCCCGATAATGAGCAACGAACAAAAGAACAGTAGGGCTGTCCCCAGGTGCGCAGTAACAATATCGAAGCGCAACAGCTCAATCACCGTAAGCCCGCCTAAGACACCCTGCACAACAATTAAAAACAGCGTGCCAAGGGTTGCCCAAGGCAGCCATGTGGGCAACAGCAATCTCTTCCAAAGGCTAAGGCCCAGCAAGCCAATTGCCATCAAACCAATGAGCGACGCATCTAAACGGTGAAACCACTCTAGGAATACGCGCAAATTCATCTGCTGAGTGGGAACAAGCTGCCCGTAGCACAAAGGCCAGTCAGGGCAGGCAAGGCCGGCATTCATGACGCGGGTGGCACTGCCGACAGCCATAAGCGCAAGGGTGGCGATCGCCATTTTCCAGACCCAACGGCGAATCAACGTTTGGGCAGCTATTTGCTCAGACTCAACTGCCAAGCAGCCGCTCGCCAAAGTGCTGATTGGACGCCTAGACTTCAGATGCTTAGATTCTTGATCACTAGAGTCTTCAAATGGGGGGTTGCCAACAACAGGAGATCTCTTATCGGAGAAAGAAGCGCTCGAAAAGCTTGGATTTGTCATTTAAAGCTGACGCGTATAGTGCGGGGGTAAAACTAATAGCGATGTAAAAGTTAAAGGGGATGAATGCGAGTTTGAGTCAATCCTATTGCTGGCTCAGTTTCTGTTTCAATAATTTGGCCTGAATTTGAACCGCCTTTTGAATCGTGTGTCGATGAAAATATAGCGCAGCCAGAAGATTATTCTCTTGTTGTAGACATTTTCTTCCAAATAGCGCAGACGACGTTAATATTGCTTAACTTTTCTGTCTCCCCAACATGGGTTAAAACAACGACCAAATCCCTCAAACCCTGACAAACAGAGAATCTTCATCAGGCGCTCGGCTGTCAAGCATCAAGCAGCAGAACAGCAAAAAATCTTAACAAGCATCGTTACATTAACTGGGCTCAAAAATTATGAGAAGACCGGATAAGTATGTTCATAAAACAGGTAAATCTGTAGAAAAAATAAAAGCCTAAACATCGCTTAAAAAAACATTCACATCCCTGAAAAGAGCGCTACCTTGTATAGGCCGCTCGGGAATAGCTCCCGCCGCTGGCTTCTGCACATTTCAAGCAACAGATCTAGTCGGGTCTGCAACCATTATTGTGAACATTCCTAGTTCTATCGTTACGCTCTTAGTTGGCATTTTTGTGACGCTGGCAAGTCTTTGGTATGGACAGAACCACGGTCTGATGCCGGTAGCGGCTTCTAGTGAAGCCGAACTGGTCGATGGTCTGTTTAACACGATGATGACCATCGGATTTGGGTTATTTTTGCTGGTAGAAGGCGCGCTAGTTGTGGCAGCTGTTCGTTTCCGACGAGATAAAGATGATCAAAGCGACGGTGAACACATAGAGGGGAATATTCCGCTTGAAATTGTATGGACGGCGATCCCAGCAGTTGTTGTTTTGGGCATCTCAATCTACAGCTTTGATGTCTATACGAGCATGGGCGGGCTGGATTTGATGAACCACAATATGGCACCGGAGAAGGCCCCGAGTGTGGAACTTGCCTATGCGGCCGATGGGTCTGGGCCTTTGCTAACAGATTCGTCAGCTAATTCAGCATTGGCCGACGCGAATGCCGGGATGGGCATCATGCCAGGTCAAAGCGATCAAGAGATTCTCTCTATTGGTGTTAAAGGGTTGCAGTATGCGTTTATTTTTAACTATCCCAGCGATGTGATAGATGGTGAACTTCACGTGCCGGTGAATCAGCCTGTGGAGCTAAATTTGGCAGCGCAGGATGTGCTCCATGCGTTTTGGCTACCAGAGTTTCGAATCAAACAGGATATGATTCCGGGGCAGGAGACGAAGCTGGTTTTTAATGCTGTTAAGGAAGGAACCTATCCGGTGGTTTGCGCTGAGCTATGTGGACCCTATCATGGCGGTATGCGAACGCAGATTATTGTACAGTCTCAAGAAGATTACGCCGCTTGGTTTGATAGCAGAGTCGCTGCGCTAGATAGCGGTGATACGACCGTGGCAAATTTGCCGAAAGCCCCTGCGGATCGTACGCCGATTGAGTATCTCGATGGGTTTGTTGAGCCGATGCAGTTGGCGATCGCACCCGAGAATCTGCCTCAAGCCTTGCCAGAGGCTAACCATCACCATCATAGTCACTAAAAACAAGTCACTAGAAACACTCTCACCATAAGCTTTGCCACAATGAATTTCCCACAGTGGATTTTCCACAATAGCTTCTACGTTGGAAGCCTGTGGGCAGCATGGCAAACCAATAGGCTGTTGTTTTTGGATTTCTCAGTCTGATTGCGCAGCCTTCGTTTATACCCATTTTTCTCTACTCACTTTTTTACACAGACGTTCTCTCTCAGATTCTCTTAGGCACTTACTTGCAACCGAAGGCGGTTATGACAGCAACTTCAGACGCTAAAAAAACAGATCCCGACGTTCCCATGCTGTTGGGTAACGAGCGAAAGTGGACAGACTATTTCACGTTTTGTACCGATCACAAGGTGATTGGCATTCAGTATCTAGTGACGGCCTTTTTCTTCTATCTCATTGGTGGCGCGCTAGCGACGGCAATGCGTACAGAACTAGCCACACCCTCACCAGATTTTGTCACACCGGATGTCTATAACGGGATGCTGACGCTGCACGGCACTGTCATGTTGTTCTTATGGATTGTGCCAGCGGGCGCAGGCCTGGCAAACTATCTCATTCCCCTGATGATTGGCGCACGCGATATGGCCTTTCCAAGATTGAATGCGATCGCATTTTGGATGATCCCGCCCTCTGGTCTGATGCTGATCGCCAGCTTCTTTTTAGAGCCTCCCCAAGCCGGCTGGACATCCTACCCGCCGTTGAGCCTGACCACAGGAGCACTGGGCGAAGGCATCTGGATTATGAGCATTCTTATCGGCGGTACAGCCTCTATTTTAGGCGGACTGAATTTTTTAGTCACCATCCTCAAAATGCGTGTGCCAAGTATGGCTTTAACAGATATGCCTCTGTTTTGCTGGGCCATGATCGCAACGTCTTTGCTCATTCTCATCAGCACACCGGTGTTGGCAGGAGCGCTCATTCTGTTGGCATTCGACTTGCTCGCAGGCACAGCCTTCTTTAACCCTACGGGGGGCGGCAATCCTGTTGTTTATCAGCACATGTTTTGGTTCTACTCTCACCCAGCGGTTTACATTTTTGTGCTGCCGCTGTTTGGAGCCATTAGTGAAGTGGTATCGGTGCATGCCAGAAAGCCAATTTTTGGCTACCGGGCGATCGCCTACTCCTCTATCGTCATTAGCTTTCTAGGTCTTATTGTCTGGGCACACCACATGTTCACCAGCGGGACACCGCCTTGGCTGCGCATGTTCTTCATGATCACCACTATGGTGATCGCCGTACCGACCGGGATCAAGGTTTTCGGCTGGGTCGCAACACTTTGGCGCGGCAAAATCGCATTCACCAGCGCCATGCTGTTTGCGTTCGGGTTCATCGCACTGTTCTTGATTGGTGGCATCAGCGGCGTCATGCTCGCAGCCGTTCCATTTGACATTCACGTTCACGATACGTACTTTGTCGTTGCTCACTTTCACTACGTGCTCTTCGGCGCATCGGTGTTCGGCATCTATATGTCGGTGTATCACTGGTTCCCGAAAATGACGGGCCGCATGATGAATGAAACGTGGGGAAAGATTCATTTTTGGCTCACCTTCGTAGGGATGAACCTTACCTTCATGCCGATGCACGAACTCGGTTTGCAGGGCATGAACCGCCGTATTGCCCTTTACGATCCGCAGTTCACAGATTTGAATGTGCTGGCCACCATTGGCTCCTACATCATGGCCGTTTCCACAATTCCTTTTCTCATCAACGCCATATGGTCTTGGAAGTATGGCGCAAAGGCCCCGGCCAATCCTTGGCGCGCGCTAACACTCGAATGGCAGACCCTTTCTCCGCCGCATATCGAAAACTTTGAAGAGCTACCTACGCTGAAGACCGGCCCTTACGACTACGGCTTGGGCTACGTTGCCGAAGAAGATCCGGCGGAACTATATGAACATGCAACGCCTGCTCCGGCGGCTGGTTAATCTAGACCGCATTCACGACCACACCCACCTCTCCAATATTTATGCAAGGCTCTCTCAACACCACCACCGACGGCACTATCAATATCGCCCAAGAGAATGGCGCGCACAGCCATCATGAAGAACATCCTGACCATCGGATGTTTGGCATCTTAGTGTTTCTCTGTGCAGAAAGCATGCTCTTTTTGGGCTTGTTCATCGCTTACATTACCTTCCGTCTCGTCGCGACAGAATGGCCTCCGGCTGGCACACCAGAACTAGAAATCCTGCTGCCAGGGATCAACTCTCTCATTCTTATTTCCAGCAGTTTCGTCATTCACAAAGCCGACACCGCTGTTAAAAACGACAACGTCAGCGGCGTTACGACTTGGTTTGGTATCACTGCGATTATGGGCCTAATCTTCCTGCTCGGCCAGGGCTATGAGTATGCGAACTTGGAATTTAGCCTGCGCGAAAACCTCTTTGCTAGCACCTTCTACGTACTAACCGGATTTCATGGTCTACATGTGTTCGTTGGGCTATTACTTATGCTGGCCGTGCTCTGGCGCGCACGTAAGCCTGGGCACTATTCCAGTGAAAGCCACTTTGGCATCGAAGCGGTAGAGCTTTACTGGCACTTTGTAGATGTAATCTGGATTATTCTGTTTATTCTGCTTTACCTTTGGTAGCAATAGACTCTAAGCAAACTCGAGAGAAAAGCAAACTCGAGAGAAGCAAATTTGAGAGAAGCAAATTCGAGATAAATAGTCGCGCCTTATCAGTTTAGTCAAAGCAATTTAGTCAAAGCAATTTAGTCAATGCCGTTTGTTCACCTTCGGCATTGACTGTTGCTTATGTAAATATCTCTGGCGCTTTCGCGCTCGTAGCTTTTCTCGTCTCTCTTCAGAAAGATCAGAAAAGCAGTGCGGACAAGAGACTTCGCTTTCGTATTGTTTAGTTTGCCGATCTGCGTCAGAGATTGGATGCCCACAAGCGTAGCAAAGCGCATATGAGCCGGGTTCAAGACCGTGTGTGATCGCAACGCGCTCATCAAATACGAAGCATTCACCTTCCCACAGACTTTGTTCAGAGGGGACTTCTTCTAAATATTTTAGGATACCGCCTTTGAGATGATAAACCTCCTCAAACCCTTGGGATAACAGATAGGAGGAGGCTTTTTCACAGCGGATACCGCCTGTGCAGAACATGGCAATTTTCTTGTTCTTCTGCGGATCTAAGTTGTTATTAACATAATCAGGGAATTCGGTGAATGTGGCAGTATCCGGATTTTGAGCGCCTTGGAAGGTACCCATACCCACTTCATAATCGTTTCGAGTATCGATAACAGTAACGTCGGGATCACAAATAAGCGTATTCCAATCTTGAGGCGGAACGTAGGTGCCAACCGTTTGAGTAGGGCTAACTTCAGGCAAACCAATCGTGACAATCTCTTTTTTGAGGCGAACTTTTAGTTTCTCGAAAGGGGGAAGCTCGGCAGGGGAGAATTTGATATCAATATCGGTAAGACGCGGATCGGCTTGAATATACGCGAGGGTAGTTTCAATGCCTGGTTGAGTGCCTGCAATAGTACCGTTAATGCCCTCGTTAGCAAGCAGAATAGTCCCTTTGACTTGGTGAATTTGGCAGCAGTCTTTTAGGGGTTGCTGTAAAGCAGCGTAGTCGGGCAGGGTAACAAACTTATAGAAGGTGGCAACAGTAAAAGACATTGGCTGAACTCGAGCATGCGGGCTGCGCTGTTATATTCTACGAGGTCACGACCGCTTTGGCGGCACGGTGCAAAAGGGAATGACGATAGATTAATGCCTCCATATCTTCGCTATAGCCACCGCCGATGACACAGGCAACAGGAACTTGGGCGGCTTTGCACGCCTGTAGAACAGTGTAGTCGCGCTGGTAGATACCGCTGTTGGTCAGGGACAGCTTGCCGAGGCGATCGCCGCCATGCACATCTGCGCCTGCGTCATACATCACAATGTCGGGGTTGAGCCGGGTAATAAGTGAAGGAATGTGCGATCGCAATACGTCCAAATAGGCTGCATCCTTCATACCTTCGGGCAGTGGCACATCCAAATCACTCTGCTGCTTGCGCCCTGGGAAATTAATGCCGCAGTGCATGGAGAACGTATACACGCTCGGATCATCTTTAAAGATAAAAGCAGTGCCGTCACCTTGATGCACATCTAGATCCACGATGAGTGCGGTGCGAATTAAGCTTTGCGCTTGCAGGACTTTAAGCGCAATGGCGAGATCGTTAAAAATACAGAAACCGGAGCCGTAGGTGGGAAAGGCATGGTGGGTGCCGCCAGCCGTATTGCAGGCGACACCATGCTGAAGGGCGAGCTTAGCGGTCAAAATCGTGCCACCAACAGCAGTGCAGGTGCGCTTGACTAACCCCTTACTCCATGGCAACCCGATGCGGCGCTGAGCGCTGGCATCTAGGGTCCCTTCACAATAGGCCCTGACGTAGTCGGAATGATGAACAAGCGTCAGCCAATCTTGGCTAGGCGGACCGGGCTGATAAAGTTGCGCAGGGGTAATAATGCGATCGCGCAGCAGCAGCTCCTTAAGCAGCAAGAACTTGGGCATAGGAAAGCGATGCCCTGCCGGCAGCGGCGTAACGTAATCAGGATGATAAACAACCGGAAAGTGAGTCACGCCTTGCCCTTAGAAAACGTTTCAGAGAATATGTTTTGGAAAAGACGTTCTTTAAATAACGCCATAACGTGAGAAAAATCAGCAAATATACTTCGTTCTTATCACGGTACAAATACTGTATACCCTTAGGCAGGTTCTCTCTATTAGAACGATACGTTTTTCTCTATATGAGGGGCGATCCATGCAAATAACATCCGAAATTCTTCAGACATATCTACATGTTTCTTACAAAACAGTGAAGTATTGGTAGGCAATAGATGGTTCTTAGAACTTAGCAGCTTCCACTGTTAAGTTTTCTAGAGTAGAAACTATAGGAACAAAACCTATAGAAGCTTAAGGACTACTAGTTCCTCAAACATTCGCAATTAACTAGGAAAACAATGGCTTGGCAGCATATTATCTATCCAGTCATGACTCACTTTCGCCGACAGCGTTTAGCTGAGTTCTTGAAAGCGTTCCCTAACTTAGAAAACTATTCTGTTCTAGATGTAGGGGGGAGGCCCTTTATTTGGGATTTGTTGAAACAGGAGTTTAATGTAGCGCCTAAGTCATTGGTGTTGCTAAATACACCTTCTGAAGGGATGCTTCCAGAGTCTCCGGACTACACCGTGATGATCGCAGATGGCCGCGAACTGCCGTACGAGGATAAGTGCTTCGATCTTGTATTCTCTAACTCAGTGATTGAGCATGTGGGCAATCTTGAAGAGATGGCTCAGTTTGCAAAAGAGTGCGCTCGCGTTGGCCGCGAAATTTATATTCAAACACCTAATCGTTGGTTTCCGCTGGAGGCACATTTTGGTGCCGCCTTCATTCACTGGCTACCTAGGGCGTGGTATCGGAAGCTTTCCTTTCTGTCTCTGCGCTACTTGTTCTCCTACAAAAATCCGGACGAAAAAAGATATTTTTATCAAGAGTTCGACACTACTCTCTTAGTATCTAAACGGCAGCTTCAGGGGTTCTTTCCCGATAAAAAAATTCTGTCCGAAAGAGTAGTCGGCATTGCAAAATCCTTGATTGTAGTGAATCCTCAACCTCAAAAGGCGATAAGGAAATCTGTTTCAACAATAAAGTCATCGACCAGTCTGAAGATCACAGAACCTGAAGTGGTCATGACCGTTGAGCCCACTTTCGCGTCCTCTCCTGTTCGATAACTGAGTAGGGTTATAGGCAGTTGAGCTCACACCAGTTACTGACTAAGAGCCTGCGCGATTATATAATCGCGCAGGCTCTTAGATTATTGGGATGTAGACATTGGTAAATCAGCTTTTCGCCAAGCGACCATATCTCCTGTTAGCTGCACAACTGACTCAAAGCCAGCGTTGCTAAGGATATGATCAGCTCTCCCAGCTCGAATGCCTCGCTCACAGTACACGATGATTGTGTTGCTGTTGAATGAACGAATAGCATCTAACTGATTGGGAATATCCCGGTAGTCTATGTTGATTGCACTAGGGATGTGGCCTCGAGCATATTCTTCAGGCGATCGCACATCTAAAATCAAAGGCGCAGTGCCTTGATCAATTTGAACAGCCAGCGCGTCAACGGAGATTTGATTATTGGCTGTTGCTACACTGCAGGCCATTAGCTGCGAACATAGCAACAGCCCTATGGATAGTCGCTTAGCAATTCCTCGCCTAGCATAGGCTAATGAATAGCCTTTGTTAATTAGCCTATTCATCAGCCTATTTTTCTCTGTCATTTATTTTTCTGTGTAGACAATTTCATCTTCGACTTTCCAGGCCGGATCCACAATTGCAAGAAACATCAGCGGAACATCCCCGCAGCTACGAATGTATTGCCGAGCCATGGGCGGAATATATACAGTATCGCCGGGGTCGACCATCTGCACCTCATCATCAATATGCATTTCTCCTTTACCAGAAAGAATGTAATACACTTCAGAGGTCTTGAGCGCGTGCGGATCTGAGATTTCTCCGATTGGCAGCGTCGCGTGGGCAAGGCTATATCGCAATGCAATAGCCTGTTTGTCAGGGTGAAGCATTTCGCGTAGCATTGTGCTGTCTCCCGCAACAAATTCTTCACAATCGTGGAGCTTTCTAACGAGCATGGGCATGAGACCTTATGTTTGACTGACAAGTGATTATACAGTCACTATCGAACCCGGGCACCTCGATAGCGCAGCTGATTTTTGACTGCAGATCGCTGTGCGAAATTAGGCATATCCCCCTGGTGCCCCATAATCATCACAACATCGTTTTCCTGAAGCACTTCTTGATGGTTGGGGTGAATAGTTACCGTGCCATCTGCTCGCTTCAGGGCAACAATAATAAAAGTGCCTTGGCTATGATTTTCAAGCTCTCCTACAGTGCGTCTGAGGAGCGCAGAATCTGGTGAAACGACAAGTTCATTAACTTGAATATCAATCTCGGCAAGTAATTCATTAAGGCTATTGCGGCCATCGTTTTGGGATAAAAAATTCACAGCATTAGGATGGGAAATCAGGTGGGCAGCTCGTAGCGCACCAATCGTTGCCGGTAAAATCACCTGATCGGCCCCTGCCAGCCGCAGCTTCTTCTCAGAAGAAGGAAGTGTGCCTCGGGCAATAACCGTAATTCTGGGATTTAGCTCACGGGCCGTGAGGCTAATAAACACATTGACCGCATCACTAGGTAATACGGTGGCGAGCACCCGCGCACGACTGATGCCTACCGCATGCAAATCTTCTTCATCACTAGCATCACCTAAATACACCAGGTATCCATGCTCTTGCGCATCCTCAACTCGCTCGGTGTCTTTGTCTAAAATAATAAATTTTTGGTGATCCTCTTTGAGCTTTTTAGCCAGCATTTGTCCCATTCGCCCATAGCCGCAAATGATGACGTGTTTATTGAGACTATCGATTTCTTGTGTCATTTGTCTAATGTGAAGCGCGCGGCGAATTTCACCTTCGGTGACAAGCTGTACAAACCCTGCCACAGTGTATGCGACCGATAACGCCCCCGCAATAATCACTAAGATGGTGAATATGCGTAGGCTAGGGGTATCGAGAGGTTTCACCTCACCATAGCCCACACCAAAAATCGTAATAACGACCATATAAACGGCATCTAGCGGTGTCCATCCGGCGATCATGTAGCCAAGAACGGCAACCAAAATAGTGATAGAGAAAAATAGAACTCCAGTAATAATGCGCTGAAATGAACTTTGGCTGAGGGAACGCATAACGTTGGGCGAACGGGAAAGGGGCGTTGAAGAAGCGCTTAAGCAGCGTAAGGTATTCGGTTAGTCGGGGCGTATGCCCCATAATGTATCGATTTTATGAGTTTTGTTCGGTTCAACCTGAGCACATTTTTACGTTAGCAACTGTTAAGGGCCGAGCAGATTTACTAGCACAACTTGTTTCGTCAGTTCTTGCGTTGTTTACAACTGCTGTCGGCGAGTTTGTAAACAAATAGATACGTTTATGCGGAAAATTTGAGCGATGCCCTGATAGCTAACGTGTGCAATACAAATTAAGGGATGCTTACAATGCCTGTTCAATCTCAATCTGTTCAATCTCAATCTGTTCAATCTCAATCTACTGAAAGGGCTACTGCGCGAGTCCAACCAACGCTGCGCCTAGGAGATAGCGGCGCTATTGTTGAAGAACTACAACAACAGCTGAGCACCTACGTTGCCCCTATGCCAGTTGACGGTGTGTTTGGGCCTCGGACACACCATGCAGTACATGCCTTTCAGTATCGTATGTTCCTTGTAGAAGATGGGATTGTTGGTGCTGCGACTTGGGGTTCTCTTCTGTCAGGGTTGCCAGCTACGCTGCCTGTTTTAAGGCTGGGCGATCAGGGTCAAGAAGTCATATGGATTCAACAAATTCTGGCGAATGTGGGTGTTTATCGCTCTGAAGGTCTGGGCAGTTCGATAGACGGACTGTATGGCTCGGCTACAGAGAGGGCGGTAAAACGCTATCAGCGAGATCGAAGATTGCTGGGCGTTGATGGGATTGTGGGACCATCGACTTGGCAAGTGCTTGCCAGCGATCGCCTGCATGCTGCTAACTACCGTATTTTCAATATTGAGCTGGCTAACCGGCAAAAGGAGCATACGGGAAGCGTGAGTGCGATCGCCACAACCCCAGGCGTGCGTTTTCTCTTTACGGGCAGCACCGATACCCTTGTACAGCGTTGGGATGAGCAGGGCAACAAAGCGGCTGAACCTGACTTTAGCGATGGCGGTTCAGTCAGTGATGTCGCGATTAAAAACAGTACCCTAGAAGTGGTGAGCAGCACCTTTGGTGGAACTATTCGCACCAGCGATTTTCGCCAAACAACAGATTCTCGGCAAAACCGTTTCCCGGGGCGGGGCGGCTCTGTCGGCGCGATTGATATTTCTTTAAGTGGTAAGGTGATCGCCGCAGGTAACACTGACCAAAGCCTGCGGCTGTTCGATGGTCAAGGCGGCCTGCTGAGCGAAATGAACCTTCACGAAGGCAATGTGACTGGGGTTGCCTTTAACCCTCGCCCGGAGCGATTTGCAGGGCAAATTATTAGTGCAGATACGGCGCAAAAAGTTGTTGTTTCTGAAGGTGTAACGGATATTGGTGATCCGGACTTGCAGCCTTCCTTGGTGCTGTCAGCTGCGAGCACAGGTGTGTTTAAATCCTCGGTCGCGATTAGCAACAGTGGTTATTACGTTGCCGTTGCGGGCGGGCCAACGTTGAGAATCTTTAGCGCCTTGGGCGGGCTGCTATATTCTGCAAACTATAGCGTGGCACTTAACGATGTGGCATTTAGCCCTTGTGGGCGCTATTTAGCGATAGCCTGTGGTGATGCCTTGGTGCGTGTGCTAGATCTATTCCCGAATACGCCAGGCGAAGTGGATATCTTTGCACCTGCCTACGTGCTGACAGGGCATCAGCAGAGTGTAACCGCCGTTGCCTTTGGGTATGACAGCACCTACCTATACAGTGGCGATGCCGATGGCGAATTGTTCACTTGGAAAGTTGGGCGATAGACGTAAGCGCATTTAACTCTCCCTAGCAGCATAAAGCGTCACCTGTTTCATTAATTAGAAAGCAAGTGACGCTTTTTCTGTTGTTTGTTGTTATGCGCTGTTGAATTTTAAGCTGCCAGAGAAGTCTAAGCTGCTGGACTGAGCGTTGGTTCGTTCTGTGCTTCTTTCTTGTCTACGTTTGCTATATTTGCGCTCGCCTGGGCTTTTTCCTTTAACCGCTTGATACGCTCTTCTGTTGAAGGATGGGTCATAAACAGAGTTAGCAGGCCTTTCCTCGCACCAGTTTCTTTAGAAACGCCTTCTTTTGCAATTGGGCGAACAATAAACAAAGGCGCATAGGCCGGATTGCCCTGTATGGGAGTCTTTTGACCCATCTCCTCTAGTTTCTCGAGCGCACTGACCAATGCCAACGGATTACCCGTAATCTCAGCAGCGCCCTCATCTGCCACAAATTCTCTTGTTCTAGAAATGGCCATCGTCAGCAGGCCCGCGCTAAAGTCAGCTTTTCAATTCTCGCGTACAGCTCGGGTTCTTCTTCTTTAGGTGTCGGTTGGGCATTGAATGCGGCCAGCGCGGCGCGGTTAGAAAGTACCAGGAGCCAAAGCTGCTGAACCCTGCAAAGGCCAGTCCGTAGTACAATCCGATTTCATCGCCAACGAGCAGATAGCCCGTGAGGACAATCAGACCGCTGAGCAGCGCTAGCAACAGGACGGTTTTGAGCTGATTTATTCTGGTCATTGGCAGCTTCCCAAAATGCAATACCAACTATTGAAGAACTTTGAGGGCAGTTACTTCATCGTTCTGGAAATAGAAGTTTTTACTCTTTTCAATACGGTGAGCCTAGCAGTGCGTTTGCTGATGATTGATGTAGGTCGTGATCGCTGAATCCACCCAGCATTTATCTATCCGTTATTTGCAGTGTGCCGGTGCTTAGCAGAAAAGTGCCTGAAACCTGTGTATTTCAACCAACATTTATCCCAAATTTTCTTAATGCAGACAATACAATATCTCAAAGATTGCTAGAGTCTGTTACAGATTTCCGGTTTTAACAAAGCGTTCTTTTTCTCTTAACCCAGCGCTCATAGTCTCTAAAATGTCACGCATTTTTCCGTTAAATCTATGAGCGAAAATATTTTAAAGGGGTATGCATCTCTACCTGCTGACACGTTTGCTGAAGGCCCACCGTCAGGTGCGGACAATGGCAGTATCGATGCCGTAAAACGTGTTCAACCCATTAGCGCCAATGGTCGCACCGGCCCGTTTGATGGTCAGCCTGTGCAGGGTTTTAGTGCTGTACAGTTTGCACCCGTTGGTGATTCTGATGTGTTTTGGTTCCTGTCAGATAATGGCTTTGGCGGACAGGCTAACAGCACTGACTATCTGTTGCGCTTGTATCAGATAGATCCTAGTTTTGCAGGCTCAGAAGGGGGAGATACGTCTGTTGACGTGCAGGGATTTGTGCAGCTTGCCGATCCAAATAATCTCATTCCGTTTGATATTGTTAATGAAGGTAGCGCTGAGCGAAACCTAACGGGCGGTGACTTTGATATTGAGTCTTTTGTGCTCGACGCGAATGGAGACATTTGGGTAGGAGAAGAGTTTGGCCCCTACCTGTTGCATTTTGATAGTACCGGTACGTTATTAGAAACGCCAATTGCAACGCCGAACCCGGTGGACTTGAATACGCTGAACGGTCAAGATCCGCTTGTAATTGCGCACCGGGGCGCGAGCGGAGATTTCCCGGAGCATACGTTAGAGGCTCACAGGGCTGCGATCGCAGCCGGTGCAGATTTCATCGAACCCGATTTAGTCATCACCAGTGACGGTGTTCTCATTGCTCGCCATGAGCCAATGCTGGATGATACCACCAACGTCGCTGAAGTATTTGGCCAAGAGCGCCAATCGACAAAGCTGCTGGATGGTGAAGAAGTTACCGCGTACTTTTCAGAAGACTTTACCCTAGAAGAGATTAAGCAGCTCCGAGCAGTCCAATCTCGCGATTTTCGTGACCCTGCTTTTGATGGTTTGTTTGAAATTCCCACTTTGCAGGAAGTAATTGAGCTGGTGCAGGAAGTGGAAGCTCAAACGGGCATTCAGGTCGGCATCTATCCTGAGACTAAGCACCCGACGTTTTTTGATTTACAAGGGCTTTCTTTAGAAGAACCTCTCATCGAAACGCTCCAGACAACTGACTTCACCGATCCTAATCGCATCTTCATTCAATCCTTTGAGTTTCAAAACCTCATCGAACTTCAAGGCTTGCTGGATGCAGAAGGCTTGGGTAATTTGCCCTTGGTGCAGCTCTATGGCAACACCACCGACAGCGCCTCTCCTGACAGCGGTTTTTCTGTTCCTTACGACATTCGCTACAACGTAGAGCAAGGCAATGATCTAGCCGCTATCTACGGTCAGGTTTTTCTTGATGCGGTCGAGAATCCGCTGTCTTTAGAGACTATCTACAGCGACCTTGACAGTGCTGAATTCCTCCAGGTCATTGCTGATAAGTATGCAGAAGGGGCAGGGCCTTGGAAGAACAATTTTGTCCTCCGCGAAGCGATAGATACGCCTGTAGATGGTGACGGCGATGGCGAAGCTGAAATTACTACGCAGCTCACAGGCGAGATCGGCTCTTTTGTAGACGATGCCCATGCGGCAGGCCTGCAGGTGCATCCTTACACGCTGCGTGATGAGGAGAGATTCTTGACGCTGAATGCAGATGGAACTCCGCAGACCCCTGAAGAAGAGTTTCAGCAGCTGGTTGAAATTGGCGTAGACGGATTCTTTACGGACTTTGCGCGCACGGGCGACCCGGTTGTGGACAAGCTGACGAGTGATGAGGTGCGATCGCCCAACAATCCAGACTTCGACTTCAACACGCTCAATGGTCAAACGCCGCTCGTCATCGGCCACCGAGGCGCTAGCGGCGACTTCCCCGAACACACTCTAGAAGCCTACCGCCTCGCCATCTATCAAGGCGCAGACTTTATAGAACCCGACCTTGTAACTACCAGCGACGGCGTTCTCATTGCTCGCCACGAGCCAATGTTGGACGACACCACTAATGTCGCTGAAGTGTTTGGCCCTGAGCGTCAGTCTACAAAGCTATTAGATGGTGAAGAAGTGACTGCGTATTTTGCAGAAGACTTTACCCTCGAAGAAATCAAGCAGCTCCGCGCGGTTCAACCTCGTCCTTACCGAAATCAGGCATTCAACGGCGAATTCGAGATTCCCACCTTCCAAGAAGTCATTGAACTGGTGCAAGAAGTTAGCGCTGCAGTGGGCCGAGAGGTGGGAATCTACCCTGAAACCAAGCACCCTACTTTCTTTGATGAGCAAGGCCTGTCTTTAGAAGAACCCCTGGTTCAGACACTGATAGAAACAGGCTTTACGGACGCCGATCGCATCTTTATTCAGTCCTTTGAAATCTCAAATCTGTTAGATCTGCGCAACAACCTGCTACCTGAAGCAGGCCTAGACGATCTTAAGCTGGTGCAGCTCTTTGGTGACACCGAAGGCAGCTTTATCAATGATGGCGGCGGCGGTTTCTCTGTTCCTTACGACGTGGTGGTCAACGCCGATTTATCCGATGCTGAAAAAGAAGCTATTTACGGCGATTTGCTGCCCTTCCTAGACTTTGAAAATCCGGGCTACAACACCCTGGCAAATGCCGACGCCATTGTGGAAATTAGCAGCTACGCCGATGGCCTTGGCCCCTGGAAGAACAACATTTTGCTGCGTGAATCCATTGACACCCCTGTGGATGGCAACGGTGATGGCGAAGCAGAAATTACCACTCAACTCACTGGTGACATCTTCCCCTTAATTGACTTTGCTCATGACGCTGGCTTACAGGTGCATCCTTACACCTTGCGCGATGAAGAGCGCTTCCTTACCCTCAACGCAGACGGCACCCCCCAAACCACGGGCGATGAGTTCAGGCAGCTCATTGCACTAGGGGCAGATGGCTTCTTCACCGACTTCCCCGAAACGGGCCGAATCGTCGTCGAGCAGTTTGAAACCGCAGAAGAATTTGCGAACCTGCGCGGCTCTCGCGGTTACGAAGGAATGGCTTTCAGCCCAGATCGCCAAACCCTTTACCCGATGCTTGAAGGCACTGTGTTTGGTGACCCTGCAGGTTCGTTGCGCATCTACGAATTTGACGTTGCCAGCAGCGCTTTTGAAGGTATTTTCGGACTCTATCAAGCGGACGATCCGAGTCACGCCATTGGTGACTTCACGCCGATTAACGATGATGAATATCTCGTCATCGAGCGTGATGGCAGACAAGGTGCAGAGGCAGCCTTTAAGAAAATCTTCAAAGTAGATCTTTCTCAGGTAGATGCAGATGGCTTTGTTGAAAAAACAGAAGTTGTAGATTTGTTGAACATTGCGGATCCGGATGATCTCAACGGTGACGGTGAAACAGTTTTCGACTTTCCCTTTGTCACCATTGAAGATGTTCTCGTACTAGATGAGAACACCATCTTGGTTGCCAACGACAATAACTATCCCTTTTCGATTGGTCGTGACTTTAGCGGCACAGAAATTGACAACAACGAGATCATTCAAATTGAGCTAGCTGAGCCACTGGAGCTTGACCCTCGTTTGGGTGCGGCAGGGCTGGATGCTGAATTAGGCACAGCCGACTTTCTCCTGGAATCGCCTGGAGACGGCAGTCCTTTTTATGGTGGCGGTGGCGCTGACTTTATTCTTGGCGCAGCCGGTGATAGTCAACTCTTTGGTCTAGCAGGCAACGACACGCTAAAAGGTAACCCAGAGTCGGCCAGCGGCAACGATAGCCTCTTTGGTGATGACGGCGAAGATTTGTTACTTGGCGGCAGCGGCGATGATGTTCTCTTTGGTGGCGCAGGTAGTGATGTTTTGCTTGGCAAAAGCGGCAGTGATTTTTTGTTGGGCAGCGCGGGCAGCGATATTTACATAGGCGGCGAAGGAGCAGATATCTTTGCCCTGACGCCAGGTAAAGGGGTTGATACCATTACTGATTTTGAAGTGGGCATCGACTTTATCGGTCTAAGTGAGGGGTTAAGTTTTGGTCAGCTCTATCGCGTTCAAGATGGTGCAAATACTGTGATTGGTACCGTTGAAGGCGAATTGCTCTCTGTGGTAGTTAATGCAGATGCTGGTCAGTTTAGTGAGAGTGCCTTTTTGCCCCTGTAAACACGGCTGTGTTGATAAAGTTGTGTCAATGAATTAATGCAAAGGGCCAACATTTTATAAGATGTTGGCCCTTTGCATCTGCGGTGTTGCTGCTTAGGATAGTATTGTTGTTTCCCGTTAGAGGAAAACAGGTGTTTTAGCGGCTTCTACGGCTTGGCGAACAGCCATGAAAGTAGGCGATGCAGCTAAAGCTTCCAACTCTGGACGGGAAGCGCTATTGACCAAAGTATTGATAGCGGCGATCGCTTCAGGCAAATTTGCAGGAGATAATGCTAATGCCGCGATTGCTTCTGCTGCCTCAGTAATAGCGGCAGCGGTACCGGCGCTGACGCTTACTTCTGAGGTAATTTGTGCAGCTACTGCTGTCACCGCTGCTGCGGCTGCTTCTGGAGTCGTTACGGTTAGTACAGCTTGCACAGCGCTGGCGGCGGCTGGCGATAGTGCTTCAATAGTTTGGCCTGGGACGGGGCTTGTGGGCGTGGTCCCTGCTGTCAGCGTGGCTGCTTCGGTCGAAATTGCCGTTGTGATTGCGGCTGCTACTGTTGGATTGGAAGTAATGGTCTCGGCAGTTACTTCTGTAGCACCCCCAGCACCCCCAGCACCGGATGCACCACCGTCAGAAGAAGCTGGCGGCGTAAAGTCGATTCCAATAGAGCTAGCACCTGGCGTCGTAACGCCTGCAGGTTGACTCCCTGCCTTTGCTTGCTGAAGCGTGACAGCTTCTACAGCCGTAAAACAAAGTAGCGTGAGTAGAGAAAGTTTAGCGAAAGATTTCATGAGAAAACCCGAGTGATTGCTTGTAGTTCAGTCTTATTGTTGTTATGAGCGTCCTCGTAGAACTTTGAACAAGGACAAGAAAACTATTTAATGCGTGAAAACTGAATGCATGAAAACGCCTGGATATTGACGTTCTCTTCGAGGCGCGCACCCTAGAAACTGAAGCTGTAACCAGCTGACGCATTGAATCTAGCGCCACTGGCAGTGTTCCCTGTAACATCTGAAACACCGACGGTAAAGACCAAGGGAAAGTCAAATGGCGCAGCCGAAACACCCAGGCCTAAAGCGCTGCCTGTCCAACCAGACACCACAGAAACTTCTGGAATAACCCGCAGACCTAGGCTACCGAATACGTTAGGTGCATTGTCACCGGCTGCGATCGCCCCCGTAGATCGAAACGAGCCTGTTCCGATCCCTAAAGAAGCCGTTAACGGAAGCGTATTGCTCTTTCCGGGCTGCAGGTCAAACCGTTTCGTAACGACACCGTAAAATGTTTCTTCAGAGTTGTTAGCATCGCCCCACTTAATCGCATTAGACCAACCGACGGCGACGGCCAAGTTGTCTGCTTGAGGAAAGATTTTGTGTAGCTTGACGCCGATGGTGCCATCTTCTCCAAACCCATCCAGGCTGATAATGCCAAGGCTAACTTCTACACCTACATTATCGACCGCGTTACCAAAGCCAAGACCCGCGCTGATAGAGCCATCTGCCTTAGTATCGGTATCGCCTTGAGTAACATAAGACAAACCCACAAAAGCATCTCCCCAATCCGCACCATAACCAGACGGTGTTAAAAAGCCTGATGCGGGCGAGGGCTTAGGCGCACCGGGTTCAAAGTTGGGATCGACCAGCAGTAACTGGCGCAGTTCATCGTCTGTGAGGGGTGCAAACGTATCCTCTACCGGTACTGTAAAGCCTTGTGCGGTGGTGGACTCTGCTGTATCAGCTTGGGCAATGGCAGAAGCGTCTACTGTTGATTTCTCTCCAGATGGCAGAGCGCTGAGCGCGGTTGCATTTGAGAAACGAGCGCGGTGAATTGTTTCTACGACAGGCGTTACTGTTGTTAAACCAATGCCATAAGATGTGATGCCGCTGCCAAGCAAATCCTGAGCTGTCTGCTCTCTGCTTGCAGCCTCAGCATTAATTAGCTCACTGACGGTTTTACGGCTACCAGCCTCGGCTCCAGATACGAGCGCAATGAGAGGAAGAGTCAACGCTAAGGCTACGCTGGTAAGTGCTTTTCTAAATCTTGTAGTCATGTACTTTAGTGAATAAGAAGTGCAAAGTGATGGACTTAAAAATAGTGAGGTAGTGCGAATTAAGGAACCGAAACCGATACAAGTGCTATCACCCAAGAAATCCACTCACTAGCCATGCGCACAAAGCTGACACAATTACTAGAGAAATAAATATCTAAGACAAACAGCTATTTCAGGTACAGCTAGTTGCAGCATGGCCATGCAAAACCCTGAAAATTGGCGATCAAAACGCGTTTTTTGAACCATACAGAAAAAATTATTCCCACCTAAGCTTTGGAACACACAAACTTGATGGATCGGTTTGTACTTAAAACTCGGTAACGCTTAAGTGCATGTAGTTCTAGCCGAGTAGGGCGTCATTAAAACAAGTAGGGACACTGTCAGGAACTAATCAATTTTTCCGGCAGTCCAACTGATCAGTGGCCTGATTAATAGGGCCTGGTTAGTGGCGACTTCAGAATCAGCGCCCATCTAAAAGCAATTCAATTCTTCTTTGCCCATGCAGTTGAGTTCATCCAGCATTAACTTTCGCTCTGTCACTGAATTGTTTGTCGCTCAGGTTAATCAAGCGCCTGATGCGATCGCCGTTGTTGGTGAAACAGAACGCTTAACCTACGCTCAGTTCAATCAGCGGGTTAATCAGCTTGCTAACTTTTTGCGACAAAAGGGCGTTGGCGTGGGTGATTTGGTGGGCGTTCAGCTGCAGCGATCGCCCGATGCCATCATTGCATTCCTAGCAGTGCTCCAAGCCGGTGGCGCCTATGTGCCTATCGATCCGAGCTACCCACAGGCTCGGCGCAGCTACATTTTGAGGGACTCGCAGGCGAAGGTGGTGCTCACCGACGATGCAGCGGTTGCGCAGGCGGTCACTAGCGATGACAGCATTGCCAGAAATATGACTAGCGAAATCGTGCTCATTCCAGAGCAGCGCGAGGCGATTGCCCAATGTGAGGCCACCGCTCCCGACGTTACCATTGGCCCTGACGACATCGCCTACGTCATCTATACCTCTGGTACCACCGGCAATCCCAAAGGCGTGATGGTCCGCCACGAGGGCCTGGTGAATCATGCCGTCGCCATGGCGCGGGCCTTTGAAATGACGCCCGCCGATAGAATGCTGCAGTTTTCTAGCATTAGCTTTGACATTATTGTTGAGGAGCTATATCCCACCCTAATTAGTGGCGCGGCGCTAGTGCTCAGACCTGAATCAATCGCCACGTCTTTCACCGACTTTATTCAGTTCACCCGCGAGCAAAAAATCACCATCTTAGACTTACCCACCGCCTTTTGGCACGAGCTAGTGGGTGGGCTCGCCCGGTCTACGCAGTTAACGCTCTCAGAGTGCATACGCCTCGTCATTGTCGGTGGAGAAAAAGCTTCCCGTGCCATCTATGCCCAGTGGTACAGCATGGTTGGCGACTATCCCCGCTGGCTCAACACTTACGGCCCCACAGAAACCACCGTTTCGGCCACGCTGTATGACCCGATTCGAGAGAATTTTGACCTCAGCCGCGAGCTACCCATCGGACGGGCCATTGAAAATGTGGAAACTCATGTGCTCAATGAACGCTTAGCGCCTGTTGACCCCGGCGAGCCGGGTGAACTATACATTGGGGGGCCAGGGCTAGCGCGTGGATATTTGAATAAACCGGATAAAACAGCGGCCGCGTTTGTTTCTCACCCATCGGATACGAACCAGCGCCTCTACAAGACAGGTGATATTGTCAGGCAGCTGCCCGATGGCAATTTAGATTTTGTTGGCCGCGCCGACTTTCAGGTCAAAATTCGCGGTTTTCGGATTGAATTAGGAGAAATTCAAAGCTGCTTAGAAGGCTATCAAGCCATCGAGCAAAACATTGTAATTGCTCGTGAGGACACGCCCGGGGACAAGCAACTTGTTGCTTATGTTGTCCTCAAAGATAAGCCTCTGCAAGACATCCCTCGAACAGATGACAACGCCTCAAACACTGCGGAGATTAAGGCATTTTTGCAAGCCCATCTGCCTGCCTACATGGTACCCAGTGCCATTGTTGTTTTGCCAGAGCTGCCTAAAAATACGAACGGAAAAATTGATCGAAAGGCACTACCCGCACCTACTCAACAAGATGCACATCGCCATTTGGTGCTACCACGAACATCGCTAGAGAAGCAAATGGTTGCCATTTGGCAATCAACCCTAGAAACAGACGCTGTGGGTATTACTGACAATTTCTTTGAGCTTGGAGGTAACTCCTTAAAGGTGATGCGACTGTTTAACCAGCTAGAGTCTCTGTTCGAACAGCGCTTGCCCCTGGTCGAGATCTTCGCGACACCAACTATTGAGAAAATGGCTGAGCGCCTGTCGAAAATGACGTTGACTAAGGTAGGGGCTTTACACGCAAATGCTAATAGTTCGCTGGTTCCTCTCCGTATGGGTAGAGAGGTTAACAAAAACTCGACTCACCAGCAGTCGAATCATCAGCACAAGGCCCCTTTGTTCTTAGTGCATGATGTTGAGGGCGATACGTCACTTTATCTAAACATCGCGCGTCAGTTAGAAGTTGCTGATAGCGATACCGAAGCTATCCGTGCCATTTATGCCATTGGGCCCAAGCGCTTATCTGAGCATGATGATGCGCCGCTGGCCCATGTGCGCGTTAGCGAGTTTGCACAGCACTGTGTAGAACAGATTCGCCGCGTTCAGCCTGCTGGCCCATACCTCGTTGGCGGTCTGTGCGCAGGGGGGGTGATTGCCTTTGAGGTCGCCAATCAGCTAGAGCGCACAGGCGAATCAGTAAAATTGGTTCTGATGGATGCACCCGCACCTAATGCAAAGCCAAAAGAAGGCTTAATTGCCAATCAGCGAATGGAGCGCTTGAGTGGCGTTTTGGCTTCTCGCAGCAATGTTGTCAAAATGGTTGCTCAAGTTTGGCAAAAGGGGCTCAACACATTGAGCTATGAGATAGCCAATGCTTACGAAGAAATAAGTTCCCGTGTATGTATTCAAGCCTTCCAGTGGTTGCGGGATAGAGACCGGCCTATTCCGCGATCGCTACAAAAAAGACTCTCAGATCGCGCTTTAATTTTGCATGCCTATGACGCCTATCAGCTACAGGGTAAATCGTTTGCAGGCGATGTTTTACTCATTCGTGCCACTCAAGGAGACGGCACTAAGGCTGACGCCGCTTATGTCAGTGAGTACGAAGATGCCCTATTTGGTTGGCGGGATTATGTTCAGCAAGACATCATCGTTCGCGACGTTCCTGGCGGCCACTCTACGATGCTGAGCGATATCCATGCGCAGGCTTTTGTAGACGCACTAGAGCCCTTTATTCAATAGCCTTCTATATCTTCGCAACCGTCACACCCTTACCACCATCTGCTTGTTCAGCCGCCTCAAAGCTTTTGATCTGCGGGTGCAGCTTCAAATATTCTTGAACGCCACGCCGTAGCTTGCCGGTGCCGTGCCCGTGGATAATCCATAGGGGGCCGTTTGCGCGAGCGATCGCCGCTTCAATCACACTCTCGGCCTCCGCTACCCGCATCCCACGCAAGTCCACCGTGTTGCTTTCTGTCTTCACCATCGGCGCTTCTGGCGCTGTCTTGGCACTGGGATGGACAACCGGCTGCGCTTTGGGTTTCTTTTCTATTGGGTCAGCTTTTTCACCTTTCAAAGACTCAATATCCGACAGATCCACGCTCATTTTCATGATGCCGAAGCGCACCGCAACTTTGCCATCGTCATCAGCTTCTTCTATCACCTCCGCCACCTGCCCACCCAAGCTAGCCAACCGTACGCGCTCGCCTTCTTTCGGTCGATAACCCGTTCCCGCACTTTTCACCTTGGCAGGATGCTTACCGGTGGGCAATCGCTTCTCTTCAATCGCATCCAATGCCTCTGTTGCTTTCTGAGCATCCTGTCCGGTTGCGCCCCCCTTTTGCAACTCTCGAATCACTTTGGCGACTTCCGCGCGAGCATGGAGTAGCGAGGTTTCAACAGATTTTTCCTGCTGACGCTTTAACTTCTGTTCTCGGTCTCTTAGGCTCTGCGCCCTTGCCTCCACTTCCTTATAGAATTTCTCAGCTTTAGCCACTAGCTTCTCCGCTTCAGCGGCCCGTTTCTCTTGCCGTCTGCGCTGAGACTCTAGCCCTTCAATCACCTGATTCACATCTTCGCTGGCACCGCCCATTCTCTTTTTAGCCAGCGCTAGCACCTCTTCATTTAGGCCCAATCTCTGCGCAATCGAAAGCGCATTAGAGCGGCCCGGAATGCCCCAAAGCAGGCGATATGTGGGCGCGAGTTTGACATCATCAAACTCTACAGAGGCATTTTCAAAGCGCTCGTCTTCGTACTTCAGCGATTTGAGTTCACCGTAGTGAGTCGTCGCAACAGTGAGTCGGGCGTGATCGGCGAGATGTTTGAGCAGGGCAATCGCCAATGCACTGCCCTCAGAAGGGTCCGTACCCGCTCCCACCTCATCTAAGAGCACCAACGAGTTTGCCGTATCTGTCCCATGTTCTTCTAGTTCGTTATCTAGCTGCTCCTTCAGTTCATCTAAGATGCGACCAATGCGCTTGACATGCCCTGAAAAGGTCGAAAGACTTTGTTCAATTGATTGTTCATCGCCAATATCAGCCAGCACAGCATCAAACCAAGGCAGCTCTACAGGCTCTTTAGCTGGAATAAACATCCCCACTTTCGCCATTAAAGCCGTGAGTCCAAGGGTCTTGAGCGTGACTGTTTTTCCGCCTGTATTAGGCCCAGTAATCGCCACCACCCGGAGATCGGGACGTATTACTAAATCCGTAGGAACAACTTTTCCACTCTGTTCTTTTTTCTGTTTCCACAACAGCAGAGGATGCTTTAGCTGACGCAGCGTAATCTGTTCTTCTTTGACAAACCTGGGCGCATTCCCTTCCATCCACAGCCCATATCGAGCGCGAGCAGCGGCGAGATCTAGACGCACGACGGTAATTATCAAATGCTCTAGCTCAGGCAACACTTCTGCCACCTGATACGTAAGCTGCTGACGAATCGCCTCTTCCTCAATTTCTTCTTCTTTGCGCAGGGCGCGGCGCTTGTTGCCATTGTCCACAACGCTGTGCGGCTCCACATATAAAGTGGCCCCACTGGTAGAGGTGTCGTGAACGATGCCAGGAATCGCGTCTTTGCGGTCGGCTTTGACGGGGACGACGAAGCGATCGCTCCGCTGCGTGATCAAATTCTCCTGCACCGCATTGCCCTGCCGCTGCAAAATGCGCTGAAGTTTAGAATAAATGCGATCGCGCACTACCTTAATCTGCTGCCGCACCCGCCCCAGCTTGTCACTAGCTCGATCCGCCACCTGGCCCCGATCATCAATGCACCGATGAATCTCTTGCTCTAGTTCAGGAAAAGTCCGCAAATCTGCCACCAATGCTTGCAGCACCGGCAAATCATCCTGAGCGTCAATTTGTCTGCGCAGCTTCCGCGTCCCCGACAGCGTCGTAGCAATATCCAACAGCTCATCGCCCGAAAGAATGCCCTGCACCCGCGCCCGCTCCAGCGATACGCCAATATCGCGAATGCCACCGAACTGTAAGCCGCCAATCGTCGATTCCAACGCAGCCGCTTCCACGGTCTGGGCCAGTAGCGCTTCACTCTCTGCCTGCGTCTTGGGAAGCTGCAACTGCTGCGCAGCAATCGTGCCAATGTTCGTTGCGGTAAACGTCGCTAAATGACGACACAAGCGCGGCCATTCTAATAAGTTGAGCGTTTCAGTCTGAATTTGGGGCTTAGGTATTGGCAACGGGATTAAAAGGAAGATTCCAAAAAAATTAACATTCTATTCTTCTTTATTATAAGGATGCCGACCCGCAAAAGCGCCCGACCCATACCGACTCTCTCCAAAGCACCAAAGCCAAAGCGCCAAAGTAAGGAGGAAACGCTACGCTACCGTCACCTTTGCTGATTCACAACTACAGCGGCGATTCTCTCGTCCCTAAAAAGCTCGCCGTCAAACCCGCTAATCTCAAGAGCGCCCAGTCAGCTATTGACCTATTTCAAGGGGCTGTTGGCAAAACGCAAGGAGATTTGGACAAAGAGCTCCACATTTGGGAGGGCGAAGGCACCGACTACCGGATCAAGCGGGGGCTGGCCCACATTTTGCGCAATAGCTTCAGTGAATTTGAAATTGTCAGTCCATTAGAGCCAGATAAATTGCGCGATCGCATATTCACCCTCGCCGCCACCGCCGCGCCCACACCGTCTGCGGCCAAAACCCACCTGCAAACCCTCGCCGCCCAGCTCACTCAAGAACTCGACAAAGACATCGAACCTATCCATATCCAAAAGGGCCTCTACGCCGACCTCAAAGAAAACCGCATCCTCACCAGCTTCAACGCCCCCACCCCACAAGTCCTCCTCCACCGCTACAACCTATCCCAAGTCCAGGGCATCTTCTACAAAGCTAGCCACGTCGTCATGCACCTGCACCGCAACGACCCGGGCGAATACAAGCTCATGTTCAAATACCTCAAGCTGTTTCGCCTAATGACCTACATCGAAGGCGAAGCCGACCAGGGCTTTACCATCACCATCGACGGCCCTGCCAGCTTGTTCAAAGCCAGCACCCGCTACGGCGTAGACATCGCCAAGCTCATTCCCGCCATTCTCCACGTCACCCGCTGGCAGCTCACTGCCAAACTGCAATGGAAAAACCCCTACACCAAGCTAGAACAAGAAAAAACCTTTAGTCTAACCGATACCTGCGATCTAGTCAGTCACTATCCCCCCGGCAAACCTTACGACAGCATGTTGGAGCAAGCCTTTGCCGAAAAGTGGGCCAAGCTCAAGAACCAGGGCAAAACGGATTGGCAGCTGGAGCGCGAGGTCGATCTCATTCCAATTCCCGGCAGCGTCATGATTCCAGATTTTCGGATCGTCCATCCAGATGGGCGCGTTTATCTGATAGAAATCGTCGGCTATTGGCGACCAGAGTATCTGCGTAAGAAGTTTTATCAAGCGCAGCAGGCAGAAAATCGGAACTTGGTGTTGGCAATTTCAGAACGGCTGAACCTAGAGAAGGCAGGGGTTGATGTTGCTAGCACACCGGCCAAAATCGTTTGGTTCAAAGATAAATTGCAGCCAAAGGCCGTCTTAAAGGCGATAGAAGACTCATAGAAGGGAACTTTAACTATACGAAAGTACCTCGCCGTTGATTCTACTGACGCTATGAGCACAGTACTAGTTGTCGATGATAGCCCTATGCTCCGGGAGATGATTTCCAGCCTTTTGGACAAATCAGGCTTAACCATTTCAGTAGCAAAAGACGGCCAAGAAGCCATGGAGAAAATCGCCGCCAATCCGCCAGATTTGGTCGTTTTGGACGTAGTGATGCCAAATATGAATGGCTACGAACTGTGCCGCTGGGTCAAAGGCGATCCGGCCACCAAAAACGTATTGGTTATTTTGTGCTCTTCTAAAAGCGAAGAATTTGATCGCTACTGGGGCATCAAGCAGGGCGCAGATGCCTACGTGATTAAGCCCTTTCGCCCCGGTGAATTATTAAACACTGTACAAACACTTTTAGCGAGCAAGGTCAGCTAGGCGCTGCTTAATTTCTTTCACTTAAAGTTTTCACTTAAAAGCTTTCTAAACTAGCCCGCAGTCTAAAATCTAGGCTGCGGGTTTATTGTGTTGGGAACAGATGGGAAAGAAAAAAGTGGCCCTTCCGCCAGGATTGATCGTCCGGACTGGGAAATTTGTTTGGAATACGATGTGGCACACAATGATGTCGCAGATGGCTCCCCGCAGCAAAGACGGAGCCTATGTGCGGCCTGACAGTGCATTTCGAGATCGCACCCTCACCCCCGACCCCAACCGCTATTTTCTCATCGTCGGCATGAGCTGTCCTTGGGCGCACCGCACCCTCGTCACCCGCGCGCTCAAAGGGTTAACCAACGCCGTGGATGTCTTCACGGTCTATCCCTCCACCGATGAAGGGCGCTGGCTGATTGAACCCAATCAATCTGAGCCGCTACTCACAGACGCGCATGCTTTACAAGCGGTCTACAGCCGCTGTCATCCTAGCTATGGCGGGCGGGCAACGGTGCCGGTTTTGTGCGATCGAAAAACCCAAACCATCATCAACAACGAAAGCGCCGACATCATCGAACTGCTCAACAGCGAATTCGGCGCACTCGCCACCGGCCCAGACCTCTACCCCGAGGCGCTCAAGCCACAAATCGATGCGCTCAACGATAAAATTTACGCCACCGTCAACAACGGCGTGTATCGCTGCGGCTTTGCCCAAACCCAAACTGCTTACGAGCAAGCCGTCACTGAACTATTCGACACCTTAGATGAACTGGATAACACGCTAGCCAATCAACGTTATCTGTGCGGATCTCAACTCACCCTGGCAGATGTTCGCCTATTCACCACACTGATTCGATTCGATATCGCCTACCACGGCATTTTCAAGTGCAACCGCCGCCGCATTGCCGACTACACTCACTTAAGCGGCTACCTACGCGACCTCTACCAACTTCCTGGCATCGCTGAAACCTGCGATATTGAGGCTGTCAAACGAGACTATTACGGCAATTTATTCCCCCTCAACCCAGGTGGCATCGTTCCGGTAGGACCAGGATGGGAAGGGCTACTTTCTGAACATGGCAGAAAAAACCTCTAACCCGGTTCGCAACAGATCCCAAACACAGACGTAAAGCCATGCAAGAACGTGGTTGCCCCTACCGGGCCAATCTCTCCATTGCAAAAGAAACCACCAATCGGCAAAGGACCCAGGTATTGCTCGAACATATCCGAGTCAAAATTAGGCTCGTCATAGAGTCCTTCTCCTCGCCCCGTGCAGGAAAACAATAGGGCACCTACCGGAGAAGTCCCCTTACGCTCAATCTTATTTTCCAAACTTTCTACTCGGTAGCGGCGAAGCAGACTTTCTAAATCCTCTGCTGACGTTTGAGCATCGCGCATATGGAACTGAATGCGCATTCCGGAGCGAATTTTGTCAGCAACGGCGATGGAGCCATTACGAGGATCGACGCCAACCAGGTTACGAATAAGGAAGTCGCGTCGGGTAAGGCTGGGCTTAAATCCACTCTGAGCCACTCCAATGAAGAGGGCATTTTGAGCCAGCTCGCGTTCTTCTTCATCCATATTTTGAAAGATATCTTGCAGCACCTCTAGCGGCGTTTGAGCGGCTGCGTTTTCAATATCTTGCTCTAGCTTAAGGACAATATTGCGATCGCCCTCACTCACCCGATACAGCTCTCCAATAGGTCGACACCCTTGAGCCACAATCGTCTCCATCACGATCTTGCCGCTCAGCGCAACGCCCACCATGCCCTCGCGGTACATTTTGTCATCGCAAAACAGACCGCTGCTGCGGTTAAAGCTCTCCACACCGGCTAGCCCCCCTACCTTTGCAGAACCCGGGTAGGCAAAATCCATACCCTGCAAAAACTCACTGGTCCCTGAGGAAAATGGATCCGCTAATATCACAAAGCTCGGATGCGCCGCTGAAGAAACACCGATTAAATCACTCCAGCGCTCCGGCGGCGCATCCAAATCTGGCAAATCCGCCGCAGTCAGGTGAAACGTACGAATATCGACATCGGGTAAATGGGCCAGTGTTAAGCCCAGGGCAGCCCCCTCTTCCACCTCTTCAGGAAACTCATCGGCCATGCCAATCACACCACTGCCACTACAGCCCACAATATGCTCTACCGCTAGGCACTCTCTCAGCAGAGGCAGCAGCCGAGCATATTCACTCGCAAATGCAATGGAAACGAACACCAGTGCAAAATTAGGTTTGTGTCCCTCAAGCTGCTGAGTTGTTTTATTAACGACCTCTTTCACAGCAGCTTCCAGTGAGGCGCTGGTAGAAATCGCACTGGCCCACTTCATGTTTGGAGATTCCTTAAGATAATTCTACGGGTAGAGTATTTTATCCTTGTAGACTGACATAATATAAATATCTCACCGTTAGCTAGAGATTACACCCTGCAATGGATAAGCCTTTGTGGCATTCAAGGTAGGGGGTTTCAGTAGCGCACTGAGTGGCCGTTAAGCTGATATTAATGATACGGCAGTTTGGCAAATGGCCAAGCTAGAATCATATAGCAGCTGATATCTCATAACCATTTTATCCATACGTGCCATGAGCGATATCCAAGAAAAAATCAAGATTGAAACCGAAGCCGCCCGTGCAGCCTGCAAGGCAGACGGCAGCAACTCTGAAGAATGTGCTGCTGCTTGGGACGCAGTAGAAGAGCTACAGGCTGAAGCTTCCCATCAGCGCCAGCAAAAGACAGAAAAGTCGCCTTTCGACAAGTACTGTGACGAAAATCCTGAGGCGGACGAGTGCCGCGTGTACGACAACTAGACTTCTAAATTAGAAACATGGCCAGCGAGCTGTAGCTGGCCATGTTTCTAACCATAGTGACCTTCGCGAATGCGGGCAAAGTTACCTAGATGTAGGTATTTTGCCCGCATTTTGCTTTTGGAAATTACCCGCTGTTTTACGGAGTGAGTCGTCTGTTTATTTACGCCAAACACTTATTTTTAGTAATGACTTGACACATAGGCGTCTTGTGATCGAGTAGGTGATACATTGATGACTGCCCATCTATATCCTTGAGAATTCAGTGTATAACTCGGCATTCGCTTTGGACTCGGCGCTGGCATTTATCCCGACATTGACCAATCCTGCTTCAGTTCGCTCCTTGGTGTGGACAGACTACCGGTTGGCCCTGCTATTTGCCGTCTTTATCCCGCTGACAATCTTGATTTGGTCTTGGGTACAGAAATCAGAAGCGATTAGTTTGCTGATGACGATCTACTGGCGCGTTGCTAGCCTCTTGGCCATTACGGTGTACCTGATGATTGGCGGGTGGGGCTTTAGCTTTATCACTTCTCTACTTGCCAAGGTCTTGATCCCAATCAGCGTATGGTTTTGGGCGGATCTGAACGAAGAGATTAGAGAGCAACCTAAAAAATCGCTTCATCTGGCTTTTAACGTATGGCGCTGGGCCATCTCTATTTACTGTGTCAGCGGTGCCTTTTTTCAGCTTTTCTTCATTCCCTGCGCATTTGGAGCAGCGGCGCTGAGTGGCGATACTTGTCAAGCTTGGCGCCAGCCTTCTTTAGTCTTCAAAGACGTCATGCACAGCGGCTTTACGAATGGCTTCTTAGGGTTCTGGGGCATTGTGGGCCTGGTTATTTACGCTTTGTATTTGGGCTATTTTTTGGTTGTGCGGCTGGGCCGGCAAGGGCGCACAGCGCTGAATCAGTGATTCTTCAGAGGTGCTATGAATCGCTCAATTGCAGATGAGTCGCTCGGCACTCGAATAGAAAGCTACACGCTTAAGTTTCCGCAAGAAGTACTGCTAGTGCAGGCTTTAATCGACGGGGAGGCGGATACGATTGTTGTGTTTAAGGGATTTTCTAGCTCCTTGGTACGATCAACTGCGTATGATCCAGAGGTTCCGACACTGCCCGGCGGCGCAAAGATTGAGGCTATTGATAGATTAAAAGGGCCCTATACCCCTGATGCACCTGACTACATTGAACAGGGCATGAGCCTAGAATCCTTTACTGCCAGAATGGTAGAAAACGACCTGTAGAAAGCTCGTAACTCAAAACGCAGACGGTATTATTCCTTTAGGTGAAATACCTTAAACCAACCTTTCATCTCTGTTTGATATCGCACATTTTGGCTTCTAGCTGCCACAATAGTGTGGTTATTGTCAGACTTTTGGCGTTCATTTGACGATCGCTGGTTCGCTCTGGCTAGTTGTCATGTTGGCCAGTAACCCACAATTTTGATATGTACAAAACACAAGACCTACATGTGGTCGAAAACCGCCCCTTGATTCCTCCTAACCAGCTGCTTGAGCAACTTCCCTTAACTGGCGCAGAAGCAGCGCTGGTGACGCAAACACGCGATCGCATCCGTAACATTATGCACAATGAAGACCGCAGAATGCTGGTCATCGTTGGCCCCTGTTCGGTTCATGATGTAGACGCTGCTTACGAATACGCACAGCACCTTGTTAAGCTCCGCGAAAAGTTTGCTGACCAGCTAGAAGTCGTGATGCGGGTGTATTTTGAGAAGCCTCGTACCAGCATTGGCTGGAAGGGTTTGATTAACGATCCTCATCTGAACGGTAGCTACGATATCAATGAGGGGCTGCGCCTTGCCCGCAAGCTATTGCTAGATTTGGCTGAAATGGGCCTGCCCGCAGCCACTGAACTGCTGGATCCGATTACGCCCCAATACATTGCAGATATTATCTCTTGGACGGCCATTGGCGCGCGGACCACTGAAAGCCAAACCCACCGAGAAATGGCCTCTGGATTATCCATGCCGATTGGCTTTAAGAACAATACAAATGGCAGCTTAGATGCGGCAGAAAATGCCATGCTCGCCGCGAGTCAGCCCCACCATTTCCTGGGCATCAACAAGAGCGGCCATGCCAGTATTGTGTCTACGACAGGCAATGCAGATGGTCATTTGGTGCTGCGGGGCGGCAAGCAAGGGCCAAACTACAACGCGGAGAATGTGGAAGCGGCAGCAGCCTCGCTAGCGAAGAAGAATCTAAACCCTCGGCTGATGGTGGATTGCAGCCATGCCAATGCGAATAAAGACCATACTCGCCAAAAAACGGTGCTAGAGAGCATTGCGGCTCAGGTGGCAGCGGGATCACATCATCTAATGGGTGCAATGATTGAGAGCCATTTGGTGGAAGGCAATCAATCAATTCCTAAGAACCTGGCTGATTTGAAGTATGGCCAAAGCATCACGGATGCTTGCGTCAATATTGAGACGACTATCGAAATGCTGGAAATATTGGCAGCAGCAGTGAAAAAGTCTGTCAGCGAGACGGTACCTCAAGGCTAGATTTGGGGACTAGATTAGGCAGGCTCTGATGAGTCGGATGTTGATGAGTCGGGTTCTGATGAATCCGGCTCATTTGCTTGTTCTGGCTCATTTGCTTGTCCTGGCTCATTTGCTTGGAGAGCTGCTGTGTCTGATGTCGTGGTTGTGGAAGGCAATGACCAAGTGGCGACAGGTAGGCTTGCGCCGGTTAAGCCTCGAAGAATGCGGGCTGATTGGGCAGAAGGCTCGCCTTGCTCGGGGACAAACACGACGAAAAGGGGGTGGGGCGTTTCGGTGCCTTCTGCCAGGAGGTGTTTGTGCTTGCGAGGCATCACCCACTCTACGCCTTGGCCCAGTTCTACTTGGGTGCGTCGCCAGCGGCTGAGCAAATCAGAAAAGTCTTCATCGGGCCGCTGGATGAAGAGCACGATTTCTATGCCGGTTTTAATTTTCCATTCGGGGTCGCACATCATCAGTGCGATGTCGCACGGGAGCGGGCGAATGTGGTAGCGGGTGTCGATGATGCCGCCAGTTTCTTCTTTTTCGCGGCTGCGGACATTGGGTAAGGGCACAGCGACAACGCTGACTTCGGGGCGACGGACGCTGGGGAGGGCCTCGAAGTAGGGGCGGTGCTGCATGAGCACGGAAAGGATACCGTCGTAGTGGCAGCAGTCTGCAAGGAGTTCTTCGTAAGCGATGCGATGCTGTGTATCGGTGAATTGATCGCTTAATTTGCTTACATCGCTATCTGATGAGTTTGTTTGAGTAGATGCCAACGGTTCGTCACTTATTCAATGCTTCAGCATTGGTAGTTTTCCCAGTTGCAGCAGCTCATTACGGAAGAATGCCCTGTTTGACCGCATTTTGTATGAACTGCTCTTCGTCGAAACAACTCAGTCGAAACAGCTCAATGAGGATATTCCTTATCAAGAATCTCTCTGACAACAGTTCCTAGAGTCGGTAGCTTATGGATAACTACATCCCATACGATGTCGTAATCTACACCAAAGTATTTGTGGGCTAATTTGTCACGCATGCCAGCGATCGCCTGCCAATCCACTGAGCTGTAAGCTTGGCGTATTTTCAACGGTATATGTTTTACAGCTTCTCAAATAATCTCGATGCTTCTGACAAATGCTCTCTTGAAAGTCTCGTTCTCAAGAAAATCTGCTTTATTTAGATTTTGCGAATGAGCTGTAATGTAATTAATTTCATCAAGGATGTGGTGCAAGTATTCAGAGGTCGAAAGAGACATACTCTACCTCTGAAAGGATATGCGGGCCAATGTGCGGACTGAGCGATTGAGTCGTTACAAGGTCAACGTTGCGGCCAAACAAACCTTCTAACAGAAAAGATAAGGCCATGAAATTATCAAATGTCTTCTTTTCTGGCTCAAAATCTACCAAGATATCAACATCGCTATCATCAGCGTTTGTTTCTTTGACAAAAGATCCAAATAAACCGCACCGCTTAACTCCTAGCTGATGTAGCTGAGACCCTGACCTTTCGATTAATGCAACTACTTGAGCTTTAGTTTGCACAGGCTCAGCCACTGATGGTTTTGCTTTCACTTGACTAGCCAGATTGAACTGCATCATTATATCCCTAGCCTCACTTTTTCATAAGCCTGTGAACTTTTATGTTCCTCAGCATATTGACGACGCCTCAAAGTATTGCTGTATATGGTCAAGTCGCGGCTCTATAGCGGTAGCGTGTAAGAATTCGAGCATGAACGGGTCGCTGACAAAGTTGCGCGGTGTTTGGGGGGCTTCGTCTATGGTTTGCTAGTAGAACGGGCGCATTTAGCATAGGTTAAAGGCATCGAATCACCCAATAGCGACGGGTTCCCCATCCACCATGCGCTTGCGCTTGCGTTTCATGATGGTCATGTTAATGCCTACGAAGAATTGTCAATGGGCTTGCTCAAACAAGTGAATTTCCTCTGTGTGGCCGATGGTGGACGCTTGCCCTATACAGTTTCTAGATAGAATAGTAGCCAGTTTCGGATTTGGTAAGCGCAGAGGTAACGCTCGATGATACAAGCTCCATCTAAAACGCTGACCTTGGCAGAGTTTTTGCGATTGCCAGAGACTAAACCTGCTAGTGAATACATTGACGGTCAAATTATCCAAAAACCGATGCCTCAGGGGAAACATAGCGTCATTCAGGGAGAACTTGTATCTGAGATCAACGGAGTTGTTAAACGCCAACGCATTGCTCGTGCATTTCCTGAACTACGATGTACCTTCGGTGGTCGGTCAACGGTGCCTGATATTAAGGTTTTCCTCTGAAATCGAATTCCGCGTGATGAGAATGGAGAAGTTGCTAACACCTTTTCTGCTGCGCCAGATTGGACGATTGAAATTCTGTCTCCAGATCAAAGCCAAACGAGAGTAACGAAGAATATTCTGCACTGCCTACAGCACGGAACAGAAGTTGGTTGGTTGATTGATCCTAGAGAACAAACTGTGTTCGTCTATCGAGAAAAACAAGAACCTGAAGCGTTAGATGATCCAGAGCAAGTTATTCCTGTGCCATCGTTTGTAAGCGCTCTAAAGCTGACAATCCAGGAACTGTTCGCTTGGCTTTTAGAATGATGCTTAAATAGCTGCTGTTCCCTCTGTAAGGGATCGCTTTCAAATGTCTTAAAACCTCTATGTCCTTTTGAGAAAGCATTCTCGAGACATGTAATGAGACATAGTTGTACACAATCTCAGAACCTATACAAAATGAGAAGTTCAAACGTCTTACTAAAAAGAGCGTGATCGCCTAATCGGTAGAATAAGACGACCGTTCAAATCAGATCAGGCTCAGCAGTATGCTAGTTCATAGCTTAGGCTTTGACTATCGTTATCTATACGCTACATACAGGCTGAACTAAATGCCAAAAGTCATGAAAGAAAAACAGATTCAGCTCCTTTTAGAGAAAATGATTAGAGAGGAGAGACTATATGAAGCTATCAGCAACGTAGAAGAGATACAAAAACTATATTTAGCATCAATAAGTGAAGACTCATTACCCTGGTTCTCCATAGATTATCTCTCTAGAAAAAGAGCAATTGCAGCAGCAGTAAGTGTATCTTCAAGTCTTAGAGTAGTAAAAATTATATCCACTGCCCGCAAGAGCGTTTCTTTAGATCGAAAGGAAAGGCTTTTCCCAGATTTAGTGCTTGTATCTGAAGAAGAGAACAAAATTATAATTATAGAGATAAAAAGAAGCGATCAAACTGCTAGAGAGGCGCTCACAGAGCTTTTAGCTTACGAGCATGAAATAAAGAATCTTTTACCGTTTCTATCTAATTTTGAGGTACTTTTTTGTATTGTATCTACTGACTACTCTACCCTGCTTGACCATTCAGTTACTGGACTTACCACTTGGGAATCTAAGCAGGTTCTGTGTTTGCAGGTAAACGATAGCGAAGCAACTGACTTACAGTTAAGTATACATATCCCAGAAGCATGGACTTCATTTGGAAGCAGTGATCTACCATATACAGCTATCTCTACTTCCAATATCACGTTAAGGAAGAAAAACGAAGACTCCTTGAATATAGAATCTATTGCTTCTTATGCTGCGACCCTAATCGCTAGAGAAGGCGATAGAAACAACTCACATGGCTTTGTTCTTCTATGGCAAGACTGTTGGAATCTAGGTAATTTAGACGAAGATGCATACTTTCTGACAGTCGGTTTTATGAACCCGTATGCTTTTGCTCCGATGCTTCAAAAGCAAGAACTTATGGGTTTATCTAAAACGCCTCTTGGACAGTATGTAATAGAGGACTCCTACGGTTTGAGCCATCACTATATCTGTAATGAAGCACTTAAGAAGGGCCTAGCGTTCCTCAGCAAACATTTTTACTTCGATATTGAGGGAACATCCAACTGGAACGACTTTAGATTGAAACCTTATCAAGTCGAATATCCACCTGCCCTGATGTGTCATCGCGCCTTACCACAAAGGGTTGAGCTTTGGGGACTCCTAGGCGATTTTTCGAGAGAGCTTATCGTTCATCCAGGAATGGAAAAGCACACGTTGTCTAAGTTCTCTAATAAAACATTAGGCTGCGAAAATCCCTTCTTTGCTCTCCCTCTAATTGACAGCATATCTGGTGCTAGAACAATCGACCCAAAAGGGTTTACCTGTAAGTCCATATTTGACATGGGAATTTCCCTTTCTAGCTTAGCAACGCTATACAACACAGGAATTAGACTAGAAGAAAACGGTTCTGATTTGAAAAATATACCAGCTTCAGTAGCTTGGTGCATCGTTGATCTAATTCCCTTGTTCTTAGATATAGGACAACAGTATGAACTGTCAGATGGACTTAAAGAGCCACCTCCATCCGTAAAAATTCGATTATATGAAGATTTTCGAGAGGGGCTAGCAAGCATAGAAGCATTTATAACCTGGATGTTTTCTACGTTTATAAGCGAAGAGTACACTATTCATAGAGACTGCTTTGCTATTGCTCTCTCAATGTTTTCTTTGTTGGACGAGTATTTCGAGTGTTGCACCCCTGAAGAGATAATAAAATCTAATAAAGACAAAGCAGTCACATCCTCTATTAAGATTCTCCAGTGGATGTTCTCTGTAATTCAAAAGGATTATATCTCGCAGAACTCAAAAGATAGTATCCGAGATATTTTCGTAGACAGTTATCTCGAAGAGGCTGTAATAGTAGATAGCCAAAGCAACTTAGAACTCTTTCTTAATGAAATTTCGCATCGTAAGCACATAGAGCTTTATCCAGATACTCTTATGAGTATGGTTGATCAACTAGTTCTTCCAATAGATCATAGAGTTCCATCAGATCGAAAATTAGCGAACTATAGTTGTATTGATTGGAAATGGGTACAGGATGAGATATCTAGCTTTAGAAAGAGGGGAGTCAACCTACCTGCTGTAACAGTGGATCTCTCCGAACAAATAGGGATTGTCGATATTAGCAACGAAATCTATGCATCTACTTTGAATATAGATTTTGAGACTCAGTTCATCTATGTTATTCCTGACAGAACGATGACTATGGCAATAGTTCAGGAGTGGAGCCATTTTATTGGCTCGAACTGACTATTTCACATAGAGCAAAGTTGCCAACATAGGGACAAAGGCCAACGAATCCTTTATCCTTGAAATGACTCAGCAGCTTTCCCCAATCTCCACTCGACTCCCATTAGCAAAATCCCAACCAGAAAGCGCACGCTTACCAGCAGGCTTCACTTCGCTTAGCAAAAGGAACCCATCGCCAGTTTGTACAACAGGGCCATAGTTTTTCAAAATAGCAACAATGCTTCCGGGCGAGCTATCTGTAGATGACTCAACGGAATCATAAAGCTCGCGCACTCCACTCATCTCATCTGGCAACTGCCCCCAAAACGTCTCACCCAACGGCACCGTCGCACTCACCTTCATCGGCTTACCCCGAAACTGCGTCACACAATTCGGATAAAAACCTCGTATCTGATCGTGCAAAGCCTTCGCACCCTTACTCCAATCCAACACATAATCTTCCTTCTTAATCAGTGGCGCATACGTCGCCCGCGCATCATCCTGCGACCTAGGCCGAATCATCTGCTGTCGCAGCTTCTCCAACGTCACCGGCAGCATATTCGCACTCAGCTCAGCCAGCTTCTCCGCCACCTGCCACGCATTATCCAATAGCCCAATCGAAATCCGCTCCTCCATCAGCATCGGGCCAGTATCCATCCCCGCATCCATTAGCATCGTGGTCACCCCCGTCTCATGCTCCCCGTGATACAAACACCACTGAATCGGCGCAGCCCCTCGATACTCCGGCAAAATAGAGCCATGGGCATTCACACAGCCCAACTTCGGCATATCCAGCATCTCTTGCGAAAGAATTTGACCGTAGGCGATCACAACAAACGCATCTGCCTCTAGTGCATCAAGCTGAGCTAGCGTTTCAGCATCTTTTTTAATTCGTGCAGGCTGCCAAATCGGACAATCAGGAGCCAGCGCTTGTGCAGTGGCCTTAACTGGCGAAGGCATCACCTTACCGCCTCGACCCCGACGCTTATCCGGCTGGGTAACCACCGCAAGCACGTCAAAATCAGGATGGGCAAGCAGGGACTTAAGGCTGGGAACAGCAAACTGAGGCGTGCCAAAGAAGACAATTTTCATTGAGGGGTTAGGGGGAATGTTATCGAGCAGAGAGTTGTCCAGTAAGCTGTCCAGTCATTAAGATAGCTGTCCAGAAATGGTTGACTGCATAGCATGCTCGTCTAGCGAGTGTCGATCAAAATCTCAATTCTGCGATTGCGCTGGCGTCCAGGCAGGGTTTCGTTAGCCATAACGGCTTGCGTTTCACCACCGCCGATGGTGATCCAACGATATTTCTCAGGCAGCGCAGATTGTAGATATTGGCTCAGCGCATTGGCCTGGGCAAGCGTATATTCGCGGCTGGCCGCTGCACCCGCTTGGTTATCGCTATAGCTGCGGACCACCACCGTTGCGCCCGGATAGTTTACAAGCTGATCCAACACTTGATTGAGAATATCTACATCTTTGAGGGTGCTTTGGCCTGGAACAAATAGAGCATCGGCAGGCAGCGTAATTTTACGTTCAACGACTTCTAACAGGCGATCGCTCGGATCCACCGGCTTTGGAACATAGTCTGCTTTAGCAGGTGTTGTCACCGGCGGATCAATCGCTGCCCTCAAAGAATTGAGTCTCTGGTCAATATCGGCCCCTTCATAAGGCGGACGGCCCAATTGCTTTTCCAGTATCTGTATGCGCCGGTCCAGCGTGAGCACTTCTGTTTCTATGGAATTTAGCTCATCAATCAACGGCTGCCGTTCAATGGGTGGCAAGCGAATTGGCTTAGTCACTGGCCCTGTATCGGGCAGCGGAATCGCTTCGATGCGGGTTTCTGTCGTCGCGCTTTGCCATAGCTGAGGAAAATGCCACAAGCTTTTACCGAGTCGGCTGGTTTTGCGCAGCATAGACTCTTGCAGGGGTGGTTTTGCCACATTGCCAGGAAACAGTTGAGCCGCCAGAATGCCAAAGAACCATGCGCCCATAAACGTAGCGCTGATAGCAAGAAGATGGGCGATCGCATAATAAGGCTGCTGCTTCCACCACGCAGGCAAAGGCGCTGGCGTAGGCACAAATATCAGATTTCCATCAGCGGGATTAACCACATAGCGCCCATCCGGCGGGGCATCTGAAGAATCAAGCTGCGGTGGGTCATCAGGTTGCGCTTGTTCAAAGGGAGCTTTTGGCCCAAACCATCTTTTCAAAAAGCCTTTTTTAGATAAGTCCTCTTGAGATACCTCTTCTTGAGATACGCCTTCTTGAAGAGGTAACGGCGGGACTCGTCGGTTTGTGTCAGCTACATAGTTCGAAGTGTCGTAGCCTCGGGACTGATGAGCAGTCGTCCTGGAAAGAGGCTGCTCAGGTGCAGAATAAGGCCCTCCTGCATAAGGCCCCCTACCAAAATCAGCCGGTACAGCGTTAGTAACTGAATCAACAGCACGCGCTTGCTTTGCAAATGCCGCTTGTTCAATGGCGATCGCAGCTTCTGCGGCTTCATCAGCTCGACGAATGGCCTCGTAGGCATCCACACCTCGGCGATGCCGCTGCAAACGCTCTTTAGAAAAACCGTTTCTGCCCGCTACCAAACCCTGAGCAGACCCGTTGTCTACCCCTTCAGTAGGCGGCTCTACCACATCTTCTGCGGCTATTTCTTCAGCTATTTCTCTGGTTGCTTCTTTGGGCTG
Organism: Cyanobacteria bacterium P01_D01_bin.105; assembly: GCA_039025345.1. Lineage (GTDB taxonomy): Bacteria > Cyanobacteriota > Cyanobacteriia > Phormidesmidales > Phormidesmidaceae > Phormidesmis. The sequence continues at coordinate 40,924 of JBCCOO010000002.1, forward strand.
CTCTTCCACGTATCAGCCTCCCGCTTGTGGTCTCCGTGGATTTATCACGGCTTAGGCTAACACTTTTGGCCCATGTCTGCTGACTCTATTTCTGCTAACGCTACTCTGGGTTAACAGCAGCAACGCTTAATCGTAATAGCTCCAACCCCACCAAGGACTCACTTCCACAACGCCGCGCTCTGTAAACACCACTCGATAATCTACCGAAGACACTTCATCCGGCGCAGACTCTAGCAGCTTGGGCAGCGGCGTTTCATCAACTGCCTCAGCAGCCCCCGCATTAATAGGCTGGTAGGCAATAATTGTGCCATCGTCCTTAAGACGTACCCGGTAAGTCGCCGCCGCTTTTCCGACCCGAGGCTGATCACGATTGTCGACAACGGTTTGCTTGAGCTGCTGGTTTAGTCGCTCAATTGCGCTTAGACTGCGCACTGCAGCAGGCGGTGTGTCATCAAAGTCGGCACTTGCGCTGCTTGCAGCCGCCTGCACAACCTCCGAATCAGGGTTCGCGATCGCCTCACCATCCTCGTCGCTGCCTGAGGTGGCAATCGTAGAAGGCTCGGTCGCGTCAGGGTTTGCTTCAGCGTCAGTCGCGACTGGATTAACGGCAGCGGTGTCTTCGGCAGAGGAGACTGTTTCAGAAGACTCAGCATCATCACCCGAAGGCGGCTCACTGCCTTCAGCATCCACACTGGCAACTTCAGCGCTGCTGTCGCCGAATACATTATCGTTAGCCGGATCTCGCAGTTCTGGAACCGGCAGCAAGCCAAATGCCATGGTAGCGACCACTAGGCTGCCTGCCCCCAAAATGGCAGGCAGGGCGCGATCGCTCAATGGCTCTTCAGTGCGCACAAAGCGACGGGGCAGGGGCGACAGAGCTGTTTCTAGCTCCGGCAGCGTCTGGGTATCATCAAAAAACTGATCGACGGCTTCAGTAAGATCAAAGAGCTGGACAGAGGATAGCTTGATATCAATGGCCCGACCATCTCCAGACTCCCCTAAATCGGCAATCTCGGGCTGCACAACTAAATGGTGATAGGGCCCATCACCCGGATTGATATGAACCAGCAGCGGTTCGCCCTCAGCCACCTGAGGATGAGCAAAGCCGCTCAGAATTTCTTGGCTATACTGACTGACAGCACGCACTAGGGCCGCAAAAAAGCTGTAGCCGCCGTTGAGCGATCGCTCTAGCCCACTAATCCGACATTCTGCATTTACCAGTAAAGACATCACATCTTCACTACCCGGCTCTGGGTCAATGCTCAATCCATCTAAAACCAAGCTGCAGTTAGGCAGCTGATACTGTCTGCGAATCGTCATGACACCTCTCCATCAAAAAGGCTTATCCAAAGGCGATTAGCGCCATCTGTGCCCGTACAAAATAATAGTTTCGTCAACAGCTCAACGGCTAGCTCATTGAGCTTTTCATCCGTGTCATAGGCAATGACCCCTGAGCGCTTGGCATTCATCCGAGCTCGAAAATGGGATCGAAACCGCGCCAAATAATCCGACAGCCTGAAGTGATGCTCATACGATAAACCCTGATCGTTAAGCTGCTGATAGCCCAACAGAAGCTGCCGAATAAGCACCGTCAGTCGGCGAGCAAGAAAGCAAGTAATGAGTACCAGCGCCTTACCTTCTGGCAAAGACATCGGCTGACGCTGACTAAAGCGCCGCAGCGGGTTACTACTACGCAATAGCCAAAGATTAACCCGCCCGCGAATCACCTCATCTAGGTCCAGTTCCTTCGCTGATGCTAGCATCGCCTCAGACCCGCCCAAATCCAGAGCTTCAATCGCCAAAAGCAGCAGATCGATTTGAGTCTTAGCTCGCCGTGAACACTCCTTTGGGATACCCTCAGGCGTTGTGAGCTGCTCAATCAGCTGATTTTCTTGGGCTTGGGTCTGTGATGGACTCTGTACTTGCATTTCTGTCATTGCACCTGTCTTTGTACCGTGCATCGGCGACTATTCACTCAGAGGTTTTATCAAAACATATTTACGGACAATTGCGGCACTAACGAATCGTGAGTTACTAGCTACCATAAGCGGCTAACTATCACGAGAGGCTAACTACCGACTCATCGCACGACCCATTTCACAATGGTCGCTTTACCAAAAATGCCTGCTGTGGGCACACCCTCAGTCAAGTTGCCCGAAACAGAACCATTACGTAACAACACATCTTGATTTCACGCCTAGGGCAACTAGCCTAGCACCTGCCACAAAATGGCCAAATGCCTTACAAGCTAGCAAGTCCAAAGGTACGCGATTAGCTCATTTAAGCCTTCCATTGGACTTATTAAGTGTTGTATCAACCTAGCAAACCATACGGCGTCCTAACAGATACCTAGCCTTATAAATAAAGCCATCAAGTCTGACAGGTTGCTTACACTCAGTATAATCACTTAGGGCATTAAGTTAGTTTATACCTACTCACCCTGAGGCAATATTCTATCTGAGCCTACTGACAACGGCTAAAACATCTTTGCTGCCGTTGAACTCGACAACCCGCTCAGTTACGCTCGAGCTGAGCTCCATTAATTAATAGTTTCAAGCACAATAATTTCAAGCAATAGCGACCAATCGAAACCTAATATTCAGCGACCTCTAACTCAGCGAATATCTTGAATTAGCCAGTTATCCCCTTGACGAACCAATTCATAGGTAGCGCTGACAACATCGTTTGAATAGGACGCAACTTCTTCGAGCTGCTCATTTCGAAACACATCTTTGGATTCTACGACCTCTGCTTCCACCGTAATTGTGTCAGCATCAGTGGCATCTTCCGGGTCAACCGATAAAACCTCAACTAGCTCACTTTCAAACTCAAGGTAAACATTTTCTGATTTCACAAGGTCTATGTCATCTTGTGTGGCGTTGAGTGGCCTTCCCGTCAAAATGCTATTGAGTCCGCTAGTGTCGTAGTCACTGGCATAGGCTGCTTTCTTAGCCTCTAACCACTGGTTAATAGTTGCCCTGGCAATGCCTTCTGCATCATCTGGTGCGGGTGCAGCAGTCTCGCCACTAACGTCAGCTTCAGCAATTTCGATAACGGGCTCATTGAGCGTCAGATCGAGCGGCTCACCTTCTAAGGCAGGACCATTGCCACCACCCGTAACAAGGCTCATCACACTTCTCAGCAGCATCAGACCTAAGATGACACACGATAGGCCCGCCAAAATAACCAGCGCCAGTCGCCCCCATTTCGGCGAGTTGCGGTTCCGGCGACGGTCTCTGGGCGAGATCGCTGTCTGCCCATTACGACTGTAAACGCCACCGGCAGCAGCACCACCGGCAACAGCACCACCCACAGAACTATCACTGGGATTGTCGCCTTGGGGCTTACGGCCACCGAGCTTACCGCTGGGAGATAGCTGGGAGATTTTTCCAGCCAGTCCAGCTGCGCCTGCGCTGGCGGCACCAAACCCCAAGGCGATCGCCCCTGGACGATTGGCCGCATTAGGCTTGCCTAATATAGATCCGCCAGCGCCACCGGTCTGGCCATTGGCTGGGCTCGACAGCCCCAAGCCCTCAGCGCCAGAAGCCTGCCCCGAAAGCGAACGTTCTCCGAATGGCAGCGGTGCGTTAAACGACTGTCCGCCCGCCGTTAACGGTTGAAGCCCCTGATTTCCCTGAGAGAGGTCTTGGGCAGACCAAATAGATGCACGGCTCTCTCGCTGCGGCGCTGCATCGTAAGCGCTGCTTTCCAGGGGCAAATTCTCTAAATAGCTCTGCACAGTACTATCAGCAAAGTAGTCCTTCAGCGTTGCAGGCGCTTGGTCAAGGTCTCGAAAGAAGGGAAAAACCTCTTGCTGCAGCCAGTTCTCGGCATACAAACACAGTCCGGGCAATAGATCTGGCGAGCCTTGAGAGTGCTGCTTAATGAAGCCTAACGGCTCAAATTCTTGAGACAGCTCAAGCGCACGGCTGGCTTCTTCTGTTTGGCCTAACAAAACAGCGCACACAGCCTGCTCCAGATGCACATCTTGTCGGCCGCTTAAGCGCAGCAGCATCTGCTTCGCTCGACGGATAAGGGCTGGGTCATGCTGGGCAAAGCCACGAGCTAACAGCGCATAGACCGCTAGGTAGGTACCCACTGCTGAAGGGCGCTGCGCCTCGGCCTCAAAAACATCCTGCTGTTCGGCAGCAGTCAGATAGCCCCGCAGCTGCTGAACAAACCTTAAAAAATCGTCTACGCCCAGCCCAGAGAGATCATCCTCTGCGCCATCAATACCGCCTCGGTCTTGCAGCATACCGCGCAGCAACGCGATACCTTCCTGACGAGCCTGTTTATGCTCAAGCGGGCGGGCAATCAGCTCCAAGCAGCGATAAGGCCGTAACTTATAAAGGTCTGATTGAATTTCAGCCCGTAGAACCGGGAACAGATCTTCCTTAAGTAGCAGTTCCCGACCAATTTCCAACGACTCGGCGGCGTGATCGTAGTGGTTTTGCTGCCACTCTTCACGGCCCAGTTCCAAACAGGCAACGGCCAAAGTCAAAATGATATCGGGCAGATCGGGCTGCGCTTTAAGCCGCTGCCCCTCTGGGGTATGCACATCACGCTTGAGGTAAGGGCGCCCCAGCCTCAGCACCAGCTCGTACTCCCCCAGCTCTAACAAAATCAGCAGCGCACCAACCAGCTGGTGATTCTCAATGTCAATGGTGGGAACGTTTGCATCTACGTCAGCGCCAGCGTCATTTAAGCCAACGTCTTCTGCACTGCCCCCTTTGGAGGCCGCCAAAAATGCCTGATCGTACTCACTGCGGCGGAAGCTATCGCTGAGCACTTCGTAAGCTTTATCCAGCAGCTCACGGCGCGTCTCAATGGCCAGCTCGGAGTATTCTCGTCTAGGAATCTGCAGGGTGCGATCACGATGTGACTGTTTAAGCTGCTCAGCAGTCGCTTGAATCGGCAGCCCTAGAATTCGATAATAATCCAGCGGAATTCGCACTCTTTTGTATCCCCAGCCACTAATCCAATCGTTTACTTAGCCAATTTTTGTTGTCACTTGACCGCCAATCGGGTCAAGCTTCCTTTTATCGTTAAGGTTTCCTAGGCCTTGCCTCAAGCAACTGTGCTCGCATAGGCAAGACGTCCATTAGGGCACGACACCCATTAGGCTAGGTCAGCAGCATATAGGCAAGGAGCGCATAAACGCTATAAAACCTAGCGCATTTCTGACGCACAGTTGTGGAATCGACAGCTTGATTAATAAATAAGTCTACAGGCAATCACTTGTGAGCTTTATTTATTCATCATTAAAACGGCTGTGCGCATAGCTTTAAGCGCTATGTATTATTTGTCAAGTGATCTTGGCATTCAAATCTGAACCTACGCCAGGAATCAGTAAATATAAGGCTAGGCCTTGTTAAGCAAATCTTAAGGCGATAGTCTGTATCTTGGGGTTTTTAATATCATCCCCAGCCACTGCCCAGCAAAAGGATATTAAAGGACACTACGGAACAAGTTCTATGGTTCAGGAAAGGCCACTGCCCACATTTCAGGCGTCTTCTCCCCAAGTGACTCGCGACGAGGGGCTGACTATCTACGAAGATATGATCCTGGGTCGCTATTTTGAAGACAAGTGCGCTGAGCTTTATCAACGCGGCAAAGTCAAAGGATTTGTGCATTTGTACAACGGCCAGGAGGCAGTCTCGTCAGGCGTGATTAAAGCCATGCGCCCAGGCGATGATTTCGTCTGTAGTACGTATCGTGATCACGTGCATTCCTTGAGTGCAGGTGTTCCAGCACGGGAAGTGATGGCTGAGCTGTTTGGTAAGGAAACAGGATGCAGCAAGGGCCGTGGCGGCTCCATGCACATGTTTTCCAAAGAACACAACATGCTGGGCGGTTTTGCGTTCATCGGTGAAGGCATTCCCGTTGCATTAGGAGCAGCCTTCCAGACGCGCTATCGCCGCGAAGCCATGGGCGATGCCAGTGCTGATCAAGTAACAGCTGCGTTCTTCGGCGATGGCACCACCAACAATGGTCAGTTCTTCGAGTGCTTAAATATGGCGGCGCTGTGGAAGCTGCCGATTATCTTTGTGGTGGAAAATAACAAGTGGGCGATTGGCATGGCTCACGAACGAGCCTCTTCGCAAACGGAAATTTATAAAAAGGCTAGCGTGTTCGGCATGCCAGGGTATGAGATAGATGGCATGGATGTGCTCGCCGTTCGCGCTGCCGCAAAAACAGCGGTAGAGCGGGCTAGAGCTGGAGAGGGGCCAACCCTGCTGGAGTGTTTGACCTATCGATATCGCGGGCACTCGGTGGCAGATCCCGATGAGTTGAGAGCGCCTGAAGAGAAAAAGTTCTGGCGCGATCGCGACCCGATCAAGCACTTTGAAGCCTATCTGCTAGAACAAGCCCTCACCAGCGAAGCCGACCTCAAAGCCATCCGCGACAAAATCACCACCGTCGTAGACGATTGCCTCACCTTCGCGGAAGAGAGCCCCGAGCCCAATCCAGCCGATCTGCGTAAGTATATCTTCGCTGAAGACTAAGCATTAGATAACAATCAAGCGTTAGCTGAAGACTAAGCACGCTCTTTCATCATTCATCACTCATCATTCATCTTTCTCTTCAATGGCACAAACTTTTTTATTCGATGCCCTGCGTGAAGCCATCGACGAAGAAATGGCCCGCGACCAAACCGTGATGGTTATGGGCGAAGACGTTGGTCAATACGGCGGCTCCTACAAGGTCACCAAAGACCTCTATGACAAATACGGCGAGCTGCGCGTGCTCGATACCCCCATCGCGGAGAACAGCTTCACCGGCATGGGCATCGGCGCAGCTATGACGGGCCTAAGGCCCATTATTGAAGGTATGAACATGGGCTTTTTGCTCTTGGCCTTCAACCAAATTTCTAACAACGCCGGCATGCTGCGCTATACCTCCGGCGGCAACTTCAAAATTCCCGTGGTCATTCGTGGCCCAGGCGGCGTTGGCTCTCAGCTAGGCGCAGAGCACTCCCAGCGACTAGAAGCGTATTTCCAAGCGGTGCCTGGGCTCAAAATCGTCGCCTGCTCCACGCCTCGCAATGCAAAGGGATTGCTTAAAGCCGCTATCCGCGACGATAATCCCGTTCTCTTCTTTGAGCACGTCTTGCTCTATTTCAACAAAGAAGACTTACCGGATGACGAGTACATCCTGCCATTAGACAAAGCAGAGATGGTGCGCCCCGGTAAAGATGTCACCATTTTGACCTACTCACGCATGCGCTACCACGTCATGCAGGCAGTAGAGTCATTGGAAAAGAAAGACTATGACCCTGAAGTCATCGATCTGATTTCGCTCAAGCCCATCGATTACGAAACCATCGGTGCTTCGATTCGGAAAACCCACCGCGTCATCATCGTTGAAGAATGCATGAGAACCGGTGGCATTGCGGCTGAAATCATCGCCTCGATCAATGATCGATTCTTCGACGAATTAGATGGCCCAGTGATTCGCCTGTCCTCGCAAGATATTCCAACGCCCTACAACAAAGGATTGGAAGATTTGACCATTGTGCAACCTGCTCAAATCGAAGAAGCTGTCGAGAAGATCATGCAGGGACACCTGTAGGTTTCGGCTGCGCTCAGCCTCCGCCAATCGGCGTCGAGGGAGTCACAATTCATCAACCTTTCTGCCTCGATCATTACGATTGAGGCAGTTTGGTATTAGGATACTTAACTGCATGAGGCTGGCCATTAAGTCTGGCCATTATCCGAAGCCTGTGCATCCCCTTCCTGGTTCAGCAACTCTCTATAAAGAATGGACTCTATGAGTAAGCAACGTTCTATCCTCGCCGCCTTGTTGGCGCTCGTGATTGCGGCCGTCGTTATCATTGTGAACGTGCCTACACAGCTAGGGCTAGATTTACGAGGAGGGACTCAGCTCACGATGCAGATCAGTACCACCGAGCAAATTCCTTCTGTAGGGGAACAGGAGTTGGCGGCTGTGCAGCGCGTGATTGAAAACCGGGTAAATGGCCTGGGCGTATCGGAAGCTGTGGTGCAGAGTGTGGGACAAGACCAGCTCTCAATTCAATTACCGGGTGTGAGCGATCCCGAACAGGCTGAGCGGGTGCTCGGGGGAACCGCTCAGCTAGAATTTCGGAAGCAAGAACCTAGCACAGAAGGCCAGTTTTCGGTGCTGCAAGCGGCCATGCAGCAGCAGATGATCGAAAGGCAAGTGTTGGCAGAGAGTGGTGATACGGAGGCGATCGCAGCGAACCAAACGGCCATCGAAGCCACCCAGCAAGACATCCTTAACCTGTTTGAAGAATCTGAGCTAGGGGGAGACAAATTAAGCGATGCGATCGCCCAGCCCCTCGGTGGCCCCAGCGGCGCATGGTTGGTCAACATCGTCTTTGACGACGAAGGCGCAGATCTATTTGCCCAGCTCACCCGCGATTTGGCCGGCACAGGCCGAGGCTTAGGCATCTTCCTCGACAATCAGCTGATCACAGCCCCTCGAATTGATGTTGAATATGCGGCCAACGGCATTTTAGGCGGGCGCGCTCAAATCACGGGCAGCTTTGATGCAGAATCAGCCCGTGATCTCGAAATTCAACTGCGGGGCGGTTCACTGCCCTTGCCCGTCGAGATTGTCGAAAACCGCACCGTCGGCGCAACCCTCGGCAGAGACAGCGTACAGCGCAGCTTGTATGCCGCCCTATTCGGCCTCGCCCTCGTACTGGTCTTCATGGCTGTCTATTACCGGTTACCCGGCATCCTTGCCAATATCGCCCTGATTGTATACGCGCTACTCACTTGGGCCGCTTACAACCTACTGGGCGTAACCCTAACGCTGCCTGGCATCGCAGGGTTCATTCTCAGTATTGGCATGGCCGTCGATGCCAACGTATTGATTTTTGAGCGTACCCGAGAAGAACTGCGGGCAGGCAAAACCCTCTATCGCTCCGTAGAATCTGGGTTCTATCGCGCCTTCTCTAGCATTTTGGACAGTAATGTCACCACGCTGATCGCCTGTGGCGCGCTGTTTTTCCTTGGCTCAGGCTTAGTCAAAGGCTTTGCGCTCACGCTAGCAATCGGTGTCCTTATCAGTATGTTCACAGCCGTAACTTGCAGCCGTACGCTGATGTTCTTCACCATCGGCTTTCCACAGTTCCGCAAAGCCAGCTTGTTTTGCCCAGGCATCGCACAACTCCCCACCGCTCGGCGTTCGTCTTCACCGTCCGCCCAGTCATAAAAAAACCCTTCGCTCCCTGTCTATGACTCATTTCAGTTTGCTAGCCGTTTTAGTTTGTTAGTCGTTTAGAGACTAGCCACCCCCTACACGTAACCGTATGAAAATTAATCTCATCAAACAAAGAACCGTCTGGTGGCTCGTTTCATCGGTCGTTATCTTAGTCGGCATCGCAGCAATGGCGTTCTCATGGAGCCAGTACGGCGCACCCATTAAGCCCAGCCTTGACTTCATCGGCGGCACACGCTTGCAGCTTTCACGAGATTGTAGCGAGGCCAGCAACTGTGAGAATCCGATTGAAACATCTGCAGTGCAGAGGGTTTTAGATGATCAAGGCCTAACCGGCAGCAGCGTTCAGCTCTTTGGAGATGATGGCAACGCCGTTGTTGTGCGCACCAGCAATCTCGATGTGGATCAGCGCGATGCCTTACAAGAAGGGCTAGCAGAAGCCATTGGCGACATCGATCCGCTGGCAACGAAAAACGACACCGTTGGCCCTGTTCTCGGCAAGCAATTGCTCAAAACAGGCTTGCTCTCACTGCTGGTAGCCTTCGCGCTGATTGCCGCTTACCTTAGCCTACGCTTCCAGTTCGACTACGCAATTTTATCGATTGTGGCACTGCTACACGATTTGCTAGTGACATTAGGCATCTTTTCTATTCTTAGCCTCACCATTGGATATGAAGCTGACAGTCTTTTTATCGTGGCGCTGCTGACCATCGTTGGTTTCTCTGTCAACGACACCGTCGTTATCTATGATCGCATTCGAGAAACTATCAAGCTTCAGCCCACCCAACCCATCAATAAAATTGTTGAAGATTCTGTCAACGATACGCTGGGCCGCTCTATCAACACCACATTAACCACAGTGCTGACCTTACTGAGCATTGTGCTTTTTGGAGGGGGGTCACTGAAGTTCTTTGCCCTCGCTTTGATCACAGGATTTTTGGCGGGTGCCTATTCCAGTATCTTTATTGCCAGTACGTTGCTTGCATGGTGGCGCAGCCGCTCTGAGGGCGATGGTTATGACGATGGGTTCAGTGATGAGGATGCAGATGAAGATATGGGTGAGGAATCGACAGGATCTGTACCAGCTATTGGATAAGCAGACTCTCATTCAAGGTATCACCGGTAGAGAATCCGAAAGCACAAGAAAAATCAGGAAACATGAAAATCAGGAAACATAGAGAGAAGCTGATTGAGAAAGTCTGATAGGGTTGAGCCAAATAATTTTGAGCCAGATGATTTTGAGCCAGATAATTTTGAGCCAGATGATTTTGAGCTAGATGGCGTGGGGGAAACCGGGCAGCTATCCGCTGAGCGATCACACCAACTCAACATTCTCCACGAGCACAAAATGCAGAGTTGGTGGCGACTATCTCTGGCCCTCTGGCTCACCATCGGACTGCTTAGTCTATGGGCGCTGCGCGCCGAATTTCAAGAACTCTACGAATATTTCACCTGGGCTGCTATCCGTGCCATGCTCGCTTTTAATCGGCTGCCGGCGCTGGGTCTGGGCATTTGCTTTGGACTCACCATCGCCCTGCTCTATGCCGAAAGTCGCCACATCCTATTTGGTCTCTCAAAGTCTGAAAAACAGCAGCTGATCACGCAGCTCAACAAAATTCAGGCACAAGGCACCTCCCATCCGCAGTGGAAACTAATTCATCGAGATAAGCTGTGAGAAAGTGGGTTCAATCTCGTTAAAGTTGAGCCGCTGCAGCTTTGTCCAATAGCACTATGGACTGATGTGTTGTTCTTAACAACGATGCTGGACAGTGTTTGTCTATAGGTCCGTTTAGCATCCTGTGAACAATGTTTGTTTTTCCCTTGCCATACACAAAACACAGAATATTTTCAGCCTGTTGAATAGCGGGAAGTGTCAGTGTATAAGCATATTGAGGAACAGTGGCAAGGGTATTGAAATTACCAGAGTCTACCTGTTGTTGTCGGTTCTTTTCATCTAGGCGAACGAGCTTAACAGTGTGAGGATCACCAAAGTCCGCTACATCCGGATCGTTAAATGCCAAATGACCGTTATTGCCCACCCCAAGGCAACAGAGATCCGCAGGATGGTTATGTAAAAGATGCGCATAGTTTTCACAGACAGCCAAAGGCTGAGTGGCATCGCCTTCTATGCCATGCCACTGACTAAACGAGACTTTGCTGGTGAGATGTTTCGCTAGGTAATAGCGAAAGCTGGCAGGGTGAGCAGCCGCGATGCCAAGGTATTCGTCTAGATGAAAGCCGGTGATGTGAGACCAGGGCAACGTGTTGTTGGGATGTGTGAGATGGCTAAGAAACTCAACTTGCGATCGCCCCGTTGCAAAAATCGCGTTTGCCCGCCCACGACCCTCAACCGCTTGCCTCAAAATTTTGCTCGCCATCACACTACCAGCTAAGGCAACAGCTGCTGGCGACTCGTAAATCTGCACCGTCAGCGCATCGACCATTAGCGTTTTGAGCGGAACCACAGGCGTATTCAAAGCCTCGACATTAAAGACATTAGGCTCTTATCTTTGCATAGCCTCGTAAAAATTCAGCATCGTGAAAATTCAAGGCATGAGCCACTGCATAAGCGCAAATTCAGATTACGTAGGCGAAAATCAGATTAATTATTGGATCTAGTTTCGCTATTTTCTGAGCGAATGCTTCATGATCGCTACATAGCCATACACAACACGCCACTCATACGGCTTTTTATCACATTCTTCGTCGCCTTCTGCTGTGAAATCTAACCGTCCGAATCTTTCCAACGTCAATCCATCAGCCAGTATTCCTATCCTTTTGCCCAAAGCCAGCCATCTATGGCTGCTGCTGGCCCTAGCTATTCTACTACTGGCTTTTTCCAGCACGTTTATCCACTGGCTAACAGAGTACTGGTGGTTTCAGGCAGCTGGCTTTGTCCATCTGTTTCGGCTGCGGTTGGGTTGGAGCATGCTCTGCGCAGGGCTGGCATTTTTGATCTATGCGGCAGTGCTGTTTGCCAACTATTGGCTCGCACTAAGGCTAACGCGCGATCGCCCCTTTTATGCCCCTAAAAACAGCGAGTGGACGCCGCTGATTCCTGGACTGATCGTCTACGGCACGTTAGGACTCATTGTCCTGCTGGCAGCGGGCGCAGCTCAGCAAGGCAGCCGCGCTTGGGAACCCATTCTTAAGTTTCTAAATTCGAGTGCATTTGACATCACCGATCCTATCTATCAGCGTGATGTGGGCTTTTATCTTTTTAAAGTGCCCGTGTATCAGGGCCTTCAAAGCTATGGGCTAGAGCTTTTAACCTGGACGCTACTGCTATCAGTCGCCATCTATGCCCTACGTGGTGAGATTCGATTGGAAAGGGGCTGGAAGTATTTATTAACAGGGCCAGTGAAAGCACATTTGTGTGCACTTCTAAGCGTGATCGCGCTGTTTGCAGCTTGGGGATATTGGCTCGCTCGCTACGAGCTGCTGTACTCTGCCAGCGGCGTTGTTTTTGGCGCCGGCTATACCGATGTCAATGCGCGGCTGCACGCCTTCAGCATCATGGGCATTGTGACACTCATTATTGGCGCTTTGTTTGTAGTATCTCTGTGGAAACGTAGTTTTTCGCTGCCGCTTACCAGCATCACGCTCTATTTCATCATCTTGCTGGTGGTAAGTGGACTCTATCCTTGGCTGCAGCAAAGCTTCATCGTTCAGCCTAACGAACTCGATAAAGAAGCACCCTACATCGCCAATAACATTGAGTTTACTCGTCAAGCTTACAAGTTGGCCGGCGTTGAAAAAGAGCGCTTCGTCATCGAAGACAGCCTTGATACCAAAGCGCTCGCAAATAACGAAGCGACTTTAAACAACATTCGTCTATGGGACTATCAAACCCTACTCAGCACCTACCAAGAACTCCAAAGCCTGCGTCTGTACTATCGCTTTCACGATGTCGATATTGATAGATATTCACTCAATGACAACTATCGCCAAGTCATGTTGGCTGCCCGCGAGCTAGACTACGATGCGGTACCTGAAGAAGCTCAAAATTGGGTAAACCAGCGTTTGAAATACACCCATGGTTACGGGTTAGCCATGAGCCCGGTAAACCAAGTCACCATAGAAGGCCTGCCGGACTTTTTTATCAAAGATATTCCACCAGCGGTGACGCCTACCGTTGAACCAGATTTAGCGGTTGCCCAGCCCCGTATCTACTACGGAGAAGAAACCGATCACCATATCTATACCGGGACCAGTACCGATGAGTTTGACTATCCCCTAGGCAGCGAAAATGCCGCCAATCGCTACGATGGGACAGGGGGAGTGCCGATTGGATCACTGGGCAGACGGTTGGCTTACGCGCTAGAAATTGGCTCGCTAAAGCCACTGATCTCTAACTACTTCACAGCAAGCTCTAAAATTCACTATCACCGCGACATCGTAGCGCGAGCACAGCAAATTGCGCCATTTTTAACCCTCGACAGTGACCCTTACTTAGCCCTGGTGGATGGACGATTCAAGTGGATTATCGATGGCTACACAACGAGCGATCGCTACCCTTACTCAGAACCGCTGAGTCAAACCCCTGCCATCGGCAGCCTGGTTGAGGCCCAGCCCGAACTAGCAGAGATTGCCCGCACCAACACTAACTACATACGCGATGCGGCCAAAATTGTTATCGATGCTTACGACGGCTCAGTTACCCTCTACGCCATCGACGAACAAGATCCCATTCTTGCGACTTATCAAAAGATATTTCCTAACCTGTTTACGCCACTAGCCAATGCTTCTGAGGAGCTACGCAGTCACTTCCGCTACCCATTAAATCTTTTCCAAATTCAAGCGCAGCTCTATCGCGTCTACCACATGGAAAATGTAGAAGTTTTCTTTAATCAAGAAGACCAGTGGCGCTTTCCACAGCAACAGGGCGCGCGCGGTGAACCCGCGCAAATGCAGCCTTACTACATCATCATGAAGCTGCCGAATTCAACTCAAGAAGAATTTTTGCAAATTCTGCCCTTTACCCCTCGCAATAAAGACAACATGGTGGCTTGGATGGCGGCTCGCTGTGATGGTGATCGCTACGGTGAGCTCGTCCTCTACGACTTTCCGAAACAAGTTTTGGTTTATGGCCCTCAGCAAATAGAAGGCCGCATCGATCAAAACACAGACATCTCCCAACAGCTCACACTCTGGAACCAGGAGGGCTCAAGCGTCATTCGCGGCAACATTCTCGCGATTCCCATAGACCAATCTCTTCTCTACTTTGAGCCCGTCTATCTACAGGCTGACCAAGGCGCACTTCCCGAACTAAAACGCGTCATTGTCGCCTTCAAAAACACAATCGTAATGCGCCAAACCCTACCCGAAGCGCTAGAGGCCGTGTTTGGCAGTCAGCCTGTTAGCCGTAGCGCTGAGTCTGACCCATCGACGCCTAGCAATACTACGCCTACCCCACTCAACAAAGCCTCTACAGACTTAGTAAAGGCCGCAATTGCAGCCTACGAACAGGGTGAACAGGCCTTACAAAGAGGCGATTGGGCCACCTATGGGCAAGCGCAGCAGCGCCTTGGGCAGATACTAACGCAACTCAACAGTGACAGCGATGCTGAAGCCAGTGATGGTAGCAACGCTGAAGCCAGTGAACCCAAACCCAGTGAGGCTGAAGCGAATTAAGTTCTTTGTGAACTGGGTGATCGCGTGGCAATGGGCGGAGTAGGCGAGGCCACAGCCGCATCGACATCAGCGACGCTCTTTAGAAGATGATCATACTCATTTAGTGCCTGGTCAAACGAGTATTTTTGGATGGCGAATTGCCGTCCTTTCTGCCCAAACTGTTCCAACTTCTGAGGATGATCATATAAATATTGAATAGCGTTGGTTAGCTTAGTTGGGTTCTCAGGTGCCACCACCAGACCACTACCGCTCTCTAAAACAGCGGCGGCAGCTGATCCATGACGAGGCACTGAAGCAATAATCGCCCGACCGCTTGCCATCACCTTCTGAATTTTGGAAGGCATATTAAATCCAACGACTTTCTGCTTTTGCATGATCAGTGAGACATCAGCCGCTGCCAGCAGCATGGGAAGTTCTTCTGCGGGCACAAAGGGGCACAGCATCACGTTAGTAATATCCAGCTCTTGCTTAAGCTGCTCCAACGCTTCCAACTGACGCTCTTCGCCCACAATGACATATTGGATGTCTGGGTTATTCTGCATCTGAGCGGCTGAACGAATAATGGTGTGGATGCCTTGAGTACGCGCGATATTGCCAGAGTAGAGCACAACAAACTTATCCCCTAAGCCGTGAGCTAGGCGAAAAGCATTACCTTTTTTGGGCAACGGTCTGACAAAGGACGTATCTACCCAGTTAGAAATGCAGGTTAGCTTACCAGGCGAAACGCCTTTGCCCTTTAAGTTTTGAGCAAAAGAAGGCGTAATAACACTGATTTTGGTAGCACTAGCGTAGGCGAACTTTTCTAATTTCTCAAATACTTTGATAGCTAACCGATTGCTGATGAGTCCTGTTTGAACAGCAGCTTCCGGCAGAATATCTTGCAAGCTCAGTACTGCTGGACACCGATAGACTGCCTTGGTGGCGGCAACAGGCAAACAAGCCGGTAAAGACGGACTGGTTGAAAGGATGACATCGGGGCGCCAGCTTGAAATAGCCTTAATGAAGCTCAAAATAGCAAAACTGCCATCCAATAGGGCTCTGGCAATCAGGCCTGGTTTGGGCCACACGGCAACAAAGCACCGTTCAATATCCACTCCATTGCGCGTTTCTTTGATGTACAGCTTGCCGCGATAGCCGGGATATATCCGTCTTTCTGGATAGTTCGGCATCGCGGTAATGACTTTAACTTGATGGCCTCTTTTAACTAAGCCCTCCGCCAGCTCTGTCATCAGAGGGGCGATACCAATAGGTTCAGGGTAGTAATTATAAGAGTAGAGAAGAACACGCATGAAAATCGCTCTTTATAAACTAAGCGTCATTAGAGGATGCGGATGGAGTATAAAAAAGCGAATACAATCTAAATACTGCGGGTAAATACTGAGATCAGGGAATATTATTTACGTCTCCGTTTTAATCTCTGTAATCTTCATCATCCATTAAGCGCTGACGTTTTTGGCCAATTCGCTTTAGCTACTCCTCATAACGCACTGCCTACTGCGTGAATTCTCTACAAGAGCGGTGTAGCCATGAAATGGCTGGTGCGTCAGTCTTCTAGTCGGCTGCACTGGTATGTCGCACGAGTGCAGCTATCCGTGCAGGCCCACATAGGAGAAATTGGCATGTGAAGTACTTTCTGCAGAGCATCTCAGGTCTGCAATCTAGCTTTACTTCCCGTAATTGATGTTATTCGATTGTGCTAATCGCTACTTCAGTCCTAATTTAGAAATGCCCAACTACATGGATGAAGCGCTCAGGCCATTTACGCATTTTTAGAAAGTATTTATGGCTTCTGTCGAGTTAGTTAGAGCAATCGTGATGGATAGAACCCTTTAGTTTCAACAGCTAACTCGGCCCGCAAAGTAAGAAGGCATCCTTACTTTGCTGCACGTATTTTTTTGAGCACTTATTTTTTGAGCAGTAGGAAGCATTCGGACAGATAGCATTGAACACAAGGCTCAGCTAGAAAGCTCACCTAGTTGGTGAACGTTACCGAATAACCGTTTGATATTGTTGTGGATTTGAGGAGCAGGGAGGATTATGGCCAATAGTCGAACATCTAATAGCCGAACGCGGTGGGATGCGAGAAGATTTTTACAAACGCTGGGTTATTTTGGTGAAGTTCCCTTTTTAGGAAGCTTTCGCTGGCTGCAGCAATGGACAGGTCAAAATACGGTGGTATCTGGCATGACAATGACCGCCAGTAAAAAGAGAGTGGCCATTATGGGCGATCGCCTCTCCACAGATCTACTTTCCGCTCTAAAAATGAAGCTAGCGTCCACAATGGAGCTAACCGTTATCAGACCCGACGTTACGCGAACCGAACTCATTCGTCTAGTTCGCCCCGTGGATACAGTAGTTTTACTAGATTCTCAAGCAATTGACGCCTACCTCTCAGGACTCAGAAAATCAACCTCAAAAGATTTAGACGCCCCCAGCTTTTGGCAAGCCCTGTCTGAGCCCAACACGCGAGTAAAGCAGTATGAGCGGATAGAACAGTCCGTTTTTAACTTTGCAGACCCCACCTGTGATATTTCGGCTTGGGGCGCTTTGGATGATGTGGTGATGGGGGGAGTCAGTGAAGGCAGCTTTTTTCTGAGACGGGCAGACAATGCCGATACTCCATCCCAATGCGCTGTATTTACTGGAAATGTTTCGACCGATAACTCAGGCGGCTTTTCTTCGGTGAGAACCCAAAACTTTGAGCCGCCCTTTGACTTTTCGGGATGGACAGGTATGCGACTTTGGGTAAAAGGTGACGGCCAACGCTACAAGTTCATTTTGCGTAACAGCGGCGGATGGGACAGCCCAGCTTATATCTACAGCTTCGATACAGTGGCCGATAAGTGGCAGGAAGTTTGCATTTCGTTTGAAGCAATGGTGCCAACGTTCCGAGCGAAATCAGTACCGGATGCGCCTAAGTTAGATCCGCAAAAGGTATTTTCGTTCCAGCTGATGCTGAGCAAGTTTGAGTACGATAAGCGACTAAATTCGAGCTTTGTGCCAGGGCCGTTTGAGCTTAGCGTTGCAGATATTAGCCTGTATCGGCCTCGCCAAGGAACACCTTTGTTATGGTTGAGTGCTGAAGAAACAGAAGTCCGTAACCATAACAAAGCAGCACTGGAGGCCGCATCTCTGAGCTACCGACTAATAGAGATGGATGCAGCAGCTAGCAATGAGGCCCGAGTGGAAAGGTTAGTTGAAGCACTGGGTTAGCCACGGCTGGTCACTGACCTGCTAATGAATGAGATAAGCCAGTTTAGTAGGAAGGGCGTGGATTGCGATCACCCTGCATCTGCTGCTTGGCTTTGTTAGCACTTTTCTTAAGGGCTTCTAAGCGGCGAATATAGCGATCGCGCTGTTTTTTCTTGGGCGTTTGTTCAATCAAGGTTTTCAGTGCACTGCCCAGGCTTTTGTAAGCGTTCGGCAACGTATAGCCAAAGCGAGTCGCAATGGAGATGGCTTTGGCATCCGCATCCATCGCCTCTTGCAGCGTTTTTTGGCCGTTGTTGCGCTTGTATAACCGCCAGCCAGAAATGCCGCATAACCCCATTGCTAGCAGCAGCAGCAGGCCATCTTGCACCCACAACTCACCGACTGCGCCCCCTAGGCCAATAGCAAGTGCAGCCATCTCCCAGCCATCGCGGGGAATGGTATCGCTCTGCACTTTGGCTACTTCATGCCAAAACAAAAGGTTGCGCTGATCAATCGCGAGCTGCTCCCACTTGGTTAAGTCGATCTGTACCTCTACTTGATCTCGGCCTAGCTCTTCACAGGTAATCAGAGGCGGGGCAACATCCGTAGCAGGTTCCACTGTCACCCAGCTTTGTAGCTCAGGGGGGAGCAGGCTCCGCAAGCGGCGCAGTTCACCAATATCGGCGCGGGGTGAAGTGTAGCTAGCGTAAGAAGTCATAAGGTTCCGTCAGTCAACTAAAAAAGAAAAGTTTCTGGGAAAGAAAGGTTTCTAGGAAAGAAAATTCTTTGGAGCTTTTGATACAGGTTATAGCACGCTTGCGGAATCGTCCGCTTTGGCGTAAAACCGCCCCTAGCTAATTTCAAGGCCTCTACTTTTCATCATGAATCAGAGCATAAACCTCGAAACGTAAGAGCCAGCACATAAGAACCACAGTATAAGTATAATTCTCTATTCGTGATGTTTATTCTCTCAGATTCTGGTCTCTCAGATTCTGGATCACCTCATCCAGTAGCGCACACCCCTGTTCGACAGACTCAATGCGACAAAGGCGATCGCGCCAATCTGCTGCGCCTTCAAAACCCTTCGCATACCAGGCCATATGCTTACGTGCCTGCCGGATGCCCCGCATACCTTTGTAGTCCCAAAGCATGATGAGATGTTCCCGGGCGCACTGAAGTCGATCAATGGGCGTTGGGGTAGGCAGGCGATCTCCCGTCTTCAAAAAGTAGTCAATTTCCCCTACTAGATACGGATAGCCCAACGTTCCTCTCGAACACATAATGCCATCCGCTTTCGTCTGTATTAAGCATCTCACCGCAGATTCAACTGAAAAAATATCGCCATTGGCAATCACAGGAATGTGCAGCGCAGCTTTCACTTGAGCAATCCATTCCCAGCGAGCGCTACCGTTATAGCCCTGGGCCCGGGTTCTTCCGTGCAAGGTCAGCATATCAGCACCCGCTGCTTCCATCGCCTGCGCAAACGCGACTGCGTTGATGTCGTTATCATCCCATCCGATTCGAGTTTTGACCGTCACTGGGACAGCCACTGCAGCGCACACAGCCTCTACAATTTTTACAGCCGTGTCCGGATCGCGCAGCAGACGAGAGCCACCGCCGTTTTTAGTGATTTTGTTCACTGGGCAGCCCATATTGATATCAATCGTATCAGCGCCTTGTAAAACAGCCTTCTGAGCAGCTTCAGCTAAAAATTCTGGTCGTCGGTCAAACAACTGAATGCTAATAGGGCCTTCATCCGGATCGATATCCATCACCTCCGGAAGCTGACGCAGATGTTTAAGCTCGGCAGCGCTGACCATTTCGGTATACAGCATTGACTGCGGGGCGTGCTTGCGGACAAGTCGGCGGAACACTTTGTCGGTAACGCCTGACAGCGGCGATTGGAGCACGCGGCTGGAGACAGTGACGCTGCCAATTTGGAGCGGTGTTTGCAAGCGTTGCCTTAGCTGGTCAGGCATTGCAGATAAACTCAGTGGCGCTGCAGTCGTGTTGGGCGGTGCTGCATCGGCGGTGGATGTGACGGCAAAAGGGCTTGTGATGACGGACACTGAATCTAGAACTGGCTATTTTTAGAACTGGCTATTTTTAGAACTGGCCGAATAAATTAGAACTGGCCCAGTAAAAAGGGGCTATCTGCGAAGGGACAGCAGCAATCATAATGCTGTGTTAACGCCCGTAAAAAACCTAACTGAAGCTAAAAAACTGACTAAACAAATCATAGATGGCTTTAAATATAGCGAGCAGTATCGCCTTTGGGGATGCATTTAGAGGTGAGATAGCAGCGCTAACGGCAGCTTTTTTGTGGGCGGCAGCGACGCTGATGTTTGGACAGCTTGGGAAGCAGCTTGCCCCCGTGGTCCTTAATTTGGTGAAAGGCGCTTTTGCGATCACCTTTATCCTTCTGACCTTACTACTGCGCGCTCAGATCAAGGAAACACCAATCAATCTTTCCTTTTCAGATATTTTCTATTTGCTACTCAGCGGTGGAATTGGCATTGGCCTAGGTGATACGGCTTATTTCGCAGCGATCAATGCGTTAGGCGCCAGACGCGCACTGCTTTTAGAGACGCTGGCACCGCCCATGGCAGCTATTTTAGCTTGGGCATTCCTTGGAGAGCAGCTTTCTTGGACAGCCATGGGCGGCATTGGGTGCACGCTGGCTGGCATTGTTTGGGTCATTTGTGAGCGATCGCCCAAGCAACGCGAAAAACCAAACCAGACCAAGGCGGGGCTCAGTGTTGCCATGCTAGCCGTATTTTGCCAAGCATCTGGTGTTGTGTTATCTCGAGGGGTACTGGCTGGCACCACTATCGATCCACTACTGAGTGCACTGATAAGACTAGTCGCAGGCATGATTTTTATTACTGCGCTGGTGTTAGGCCAACCTTGGCGACTGGGGGCGTACAGCACAAGTCATTCTACGAACCCAGATACACCCAACCTAGATACTTTTAATACCGATAATTTTGAGGCCCGCAGCGCTAATATCAAAAACTGGCGCCATCGCTGGCATAACAGTTTGATGGCGCTGAAACAGCCCTCCCTACTGGTAGCCGTCGCGATCGCCGCGCTCTTGGGTACCTATTTAGGAATCTGGCTACAGCAAATCGCGCTAAAACACACCGCAACAGGGATCGCTCAAGCGCTGCTGGCAACCAGCCCGCTGTTTGTCCTCCCCATGGCAGCCCTGTTGGGCGATCACATTAGCTACCGAGCTACATTGGGCGCGGTGATTGCCCTCAGTGGCGTTTGGATTTTGCTAGCTAGCTAGATGAAAATACTGAAAATTGAGGCACCTAGGCTATCTACGCTACTTTTGTCTTCCGAGAAGGCGTCTTCCAGCGACGACGAGCGGGTGCGGCTTCAGGTTGGACGGGACTGGATTGAACACTGCCGGCCTGGACAGGGTCAGATTGAACATTACCCGTTTGAGCAACAGGACTAGATTGAACGTCAGAGGGCGCTGCCGGTAGCGAACTAGCGGGATATCTAACCTTCCATTGGCCCGTAACAGGATCTCGGTAGGACTCAAATGGGTTTTGTCTGAGCGGTTTGCTGCAAGGCTTGGGCACGGTTATTTTGGTTCCTCTGGTTTTCCTGCACATCTACAAGACAGGCTAGATGAAACGGGCTGAATGAAATGAGCTGGACGCAACGGGCTACCTAGAAGGAAGCGTAACTAAGTTATGCACTTACAAGACTCAAACGATTGACTAGCCATCACAGTTGAATTGATATAAATCTTACATGAAGTTCCCCGATTGCCTGTGTGAAGTTACGGACTTATGTCAAAAAAAATGAAAATAAATAAACGTATATGGCTCGGTAAATACGGGCAAAACGTCTGTATGTCCTTTCAAGCAGACCCCTCGGGGCAGTAAATCTATTTAAACACCCGTGCCATACCATTAGGATACTGCGAGCAGATGTACGTACATCCTGACAAGCTGATGCATTAATTCAGCCCATGAAGCGCAATCTGTGCGCAGATGAATTATTCCTTTAACAGGAGGTAGTAAAGCTGACCTGGCTGGTTGATAAGACCGGCTATCTCCCCGGCTTCAGCCCCTGTCCCCACAAAAAGATCGACGCGCCCTGGGCCCTTGATGGCCCCACCGGTATCTTGGTCTAGAACAAACCGGCTGGTAAGGACTGTTGTCAGCTCGTTGTTCTCGGTTCTTTGCGGTAGCGGCAGATGAATTAAAGCGAGTGCACCCGGCGGCATGAGCGACTTATCGGTTGCGATGGAGCGCCCTGCTGTAACGGGATAGCTTAGACTTCCTGTTGCAGGTGCACCATCCGTTTCTTTGAAAAATACAAAGCGGTTATTTCGAGGAATGTAGTCATCTAGCGTTTCAGGGTTTTGCTCAAAATGCGCTAAAAGCACCGGCAGGGTCAGATCTGCTTCTGCAATCATGCCGTCATTGATAAGCTCACGGCCCAAGCTGGTGTACGGATAGTCCGTTCTGCCAGCGTAGCCGACCGATAGCGTACCCCCATCTTCCATTTCCAAGCGGGCCGAGCCTTGCACTTGTATGAGAAACGCTTCTAAGCGATCGCTAAGCCATGCAAGTTCCAACCCAGCCAGTTCTCCTTGATCGGCTTGCAAGCCGTCTGCGCCCTCTAGTTCAGCGCGGCTGGGATGAGGAATCTCCCAAGAGGCTAAGTCAGGGGGCTTACGGTAGATGGGATAGCGGTAGGTTTCGTTGGGTGTACGGCGGGCGACATAGGTCGGCTCAAAATAACCTGTGAAGGCAACCGTACCGGATGTGTCATTACCGGTAGATTGATAAAATTCAAATTCTTCGGCAACAGCCATCTGCAGCGCTTCAGCAGATTCGCTTTGGGTAACGAGGGTGCGAAAACGGGTGAGGCTGCGGCGCACCCGCCCATGGGTAATCCCTGGGACGGCGTAGTTTTCGTAGGCAATGACAGAGCCAGGGGTACGAAAATAGGCAAGACTGTTGTCTATCGCGGCTAGCAGAGCTTGGCGCTCGGCTGGATTGGTCAATAGCTGCGTGTCTTGTGCTGGGAACGCAAGCGCTGGGTTGGAATCTGGACAAGCCAGCGGCACCAGCGGTGGAACAACATCAACTTCAGTTTCGCTAGTTTCAGTTTCGCTAGGAATGCTTTCTGGCGGGTTAGCTTCTGGCGCGGCCGTTTGGGCTGCGTTTGGCGTATCTTCTGCGTAAGTATAGGCGCGGTTGGGCGGCAACCAAAGGCTGTAGGCAATCGCCATTCCCAATCCGACATAAGCTAGACGGCTTTTGAGAATTTTGACTAAACAGGTATGAAAAGAGGTTCGCAAGGGAATACCCCAAAGCTACCCTACTGATACTATCGAGGAGCTACTACCAATGCCCTTGGGGAGGGTTCGATCACCTTTGCTGTCACACTCCTGCCCCCAAGAAGTCAGGCACTGTTGTTGAGCAAACTAGCTGTTATGCTGGCAGACCAACTGGCTGGCTAATATCTTTCTACGCTGGAATTGAAGATAGGCTCCACGCGGATGCAAGATACGCGGGAAGGTCGAATGACCATATATTCACCGGGATTAATTTTAGGAATAGGCACATTAATAAATTCTTCAGCGGTTGCCTTGGGCATGAGCTGCTCGCTGTACCACTTTTGAAATTCTTGGATAGTGGTGAAGCGGACAGCTTCTTTATGTCCGCCGTCAAAGGCAATATGGACAACGTATTCGCTGGGAGTTCTTGGCATTATTAAAGTCCGGCCATACTAATGACCGACGTACAGATGACCGGCATTAGTATGGGTTGATAGGTGCCAAAACTCCCACTTCGTCCAATCTTTTTAGGCTCAGGTGAGATTGAACCGCTGTAGCCGCGCCGTTAATAACTGCGGTAGCTCCTTTTTCAGGTCGGACTTTTTAGTAAAGCTGAGGCGATTATGCGTTGGGGTATCGAAGGGAAACTGCCCGGGGAGATCAGCGCGTTCCATCTGAGCCAAAATAATCTGCTCTGAGCGTTTGCACTGTAGGGCATAGCCCATTTCTACACAGACTTTGGGACTGGGGACCAGCTGAGGTGGGGAGCCGTCAACGCCTATGATGGGCGTGCCGTCCGCGATGTAGAGGAGCGATCGCCGAATTTGCCGCATCAAACTACTATTGATGCGCACCGCACCCTGGCTTAACCGATGAGATTCAACCAGCGAAATCGGTAAGCGCGATTGTGGGTTGAACTTTTTAAGAAACGCTTCGATCTCGTCCCGCAGTAAGTCGCTGCTATGGGTATATTCCGCTTGGTAGCTCAGAAAAATAGTGGGATCTAAATTTGAGAGCGAATCTTGTTTGGCAAAGTAAATTTCGTGGCTGATGAGGTCAATGTTGGCGATCGCATAGGTGCCGCTGCCTTCCACATAAAACTCCACCAAATCCCCTTCGAGGTAGCGCTGAAACCAGTCCGCCTGTTTCACCTCTTCAATATCTTCCAAAAAGTCGGCCCGCAAAGCAGATTTCAGCAGACTATTTTTGGCCAGCCTCAAGTCGTGAGGTCGCTTCTCTAGCTCACGAATAGGCTCATAGTTCTCGAGATACCAAGCCTTGAGTGCAATGATTGCCATGTGCTGGTGATGTCCTTGCTGCTATTGCTGTTTACTCTAGTTGATTACCTGCTGCTCTACACCGTCTTCAGGCTCATATTTAGTCATATTTTTAGGCGCACTTTTCAAGTAAAGTACGCTTTTCTATGAGTAGATCATTTGCACTATTTTAACCTATTATCGTTTGCGCTGTCCTCTACTTGGTAGAGTTCAAATTGGTAGAGTTCAAAGGCCTTTATTATGAGAGACCTAAATGTAGATGGCCGCTCACAAAAGGCTTTTCTCGACAGCGGAACGGATTGAATGGCAGGCGTAGTAGCAGCAGGACATACCAAAACAGCTGAAGCTGCAAAGATTGTATTTGAAGCGGGTGGAAATGCCTTTGATGCAGCTGTGGCGGCGGTTTTTATGGCCTGTGTCGCAGAGCCAACGCTAACGTCACTAGGCGGCGGCGGTTTTCTGCTGGCGCATCCGGCGAGCGGCCAAAATTTACTATTTGATTTTTTCACGCAGACACCCTACGGCAGATCGCAGTGCACAGCCCCTGATTTCTACCCTATTGAGGCCAACTTTGGCGATACGGTGCAGGCCTTTCATATTGGATTGGGCTCTATTGCAGTGCCGGGTGTGTTCGCTGGACTGCTTCGGGTACACGGTCAGCTCGGAAGAATTCCGTTGAGCATCGTCGTAGAGCCTGCCGTAGTGGCTGCTCGTGAAGGATTAATCGTCAGTGATTTTCAAGGGTATTGCTATGAGCTGCTAGCGCCAATTTTAATGGCAACTGCTGGTGCCCGCGAAATCTACGCGCCATACGGCTCACTATTAAAGACTGGCGAGCAAATTCACTTGCCACAATTCGGCGATACGCTAGAACATCTAGCAAGCCTGGGTGATTTTGCCGCGCTAAAGGCGTTTTATGAAGGTGAGATTGCGCAGCAAACGGTGCGAGCTTGCCAGGAAGGCGGCGGGTTCTTAACGCTGAAGGATTTTGAAACGTATGAGGTGGCCGTGAGATCGCCGCTTTCTATCAACTATCGCGGCGTCCAACTCCTGACCAATCCACCTCCCAGTGCGGGCGGTGCCCTGATTGCCTTTTGCCTAGAGCTATTAGACCGTTTTGAGCTAGGAGAGATGACGTTTGGATCTAAAGCGCATCTACAGCTGCTCTCTCAAGCTATGCGTCGCACTAACGAAGCGCGCCGCGCTCATTTTGATGACACCCTTTTTGAAACCGACATTCACGATACGTTTCTCTCCAAAGACTTAGTAGAAAAATACGCTCAACCCCTACAAGATCTACGCTCAAGTGGGTTAAATCGTTGGGGCAGTACCACTCACATCAGCGTCATGGATAACGAAGGAAACGCCGCCAGCGTGACGACCTCGAACGGGGAAGGGTCATCTTACGTTGTTCCTGGCACTCAGATCATGATGAACAATATGCTGGGGGAAGAAGACCTGAATCCGCTTGGCTTTAACCAGTGGCCAACGGGACAACGGATGTCTTCAATGATGGCGCCGACGATGATATTGAAAGATTCGAAGCCACAGCTTGTGTTGGGTTCTGGCGGCTCTAACCGAATCCGCACGGCTATTTTGCAGGTTGTATCCAATGCGTTGGACTTTGGCATGAGCTTATCGGCAGCCGTGAATGCTGCTCGCATTCACTGGGAAAACGGTGTATTTCATTTAGAACCAGGCCTCAGCAGCGATCGCATTCAGGCAGATAATCGACTAGGCACTGACCGTATCGTGCAGTGGCAGCAGGCCAATATGTTTTTTGGTGGGGTTCATGCAGTTGGCACAGGGGAGAATGGAAAGCTGCAGGGAGCGGGCGATCCTCGGCGGAGCGGGGCGATCGCACACAGCCACTCACACGACCACTCACCACACGAATAGAACAGCTAGACACTGGGCCGTTAGGGCCTGGGCAGCTAGAAATTGGGCAACTAAATGATTGGGTTGAAAGCGTTACGGCGCAAAGCGGTGAATTCTGGCGTAGTAACAGAGCTCCGTGAATTCTCGAAACTGGCGATTCCGCTAGCGACAGCGCAAATTGCTCAGTTTGCCGTGAGCTTTATTGACACCATCATGATGGGCCACTTGAATACGGCATCGTTAGCCGCAGGGGGGCTTGCTTCCGGCACATTTCAGATGCTGCTCACTATCACGACAGGCTTTGTAATGGCAGTCGGTGTGTTGGCAGCGGAAGCATACGGTGCTGGGAAACAAGAAAAGCTGGTCGGGTTAGCCAGACAAGGGTTATGGCTATGTCTATTCATTACGTTGCCGTTTGTGACGCTCCTGTGGAGTATGACGCCCGTTATGCAGCTGCTGGGCCAAACGAAGGCAGTAACTGGCTTAGCGCAGCAGTACTTTAGCTGGATTACGCTAGGCATATTGCCTGCGTTGGGCTTTGCCATGCTGCGCGGCTATGTCTCGGCATTTTCTTTGGCGAACATTGTGACGCTCATCGTCATGATTGGCACGGTTTTTAATGTCGGCTGCAACTATGTGCTGGGATTCGGTAAGTTGGGGTTTGCGCGAATGGAGCTGGCGGGTTTTGCGCTGGGTAGCGCCCTGAGTTTTTGGCTGATGTTCTGGCTATTTGTGGCCTATATTTTGCGGCAAAGCGAGCTTAAAGCGTATCGATTCTGGCGAGGTTGGAAGCATCCAAACTTAGGAATACTCAAGCAACTGATGGCTGTGGGTTTGCCTATGGCGACAAATTACCTATTGGAGTTGGGGTTGTTTTTAGCTGTTGCCTACATGGCCGGTAGCTTGGGCACAGAAGTATTAGCCGCACATCAGATTGCCTTTCAGGTGATAGCACTGATTTTCATGGTGCCGATTGGCATGTCTCTTGCCGTAACAGCTAGGGTCGGGCTTTGGTTTGGCAGAGGGGAGCGCACGGGAATGCGACGGGCCGGATTTGTGGCGATCGCTGCCGTTGTCACCTTTCTATTCCTCTCAGCTATTGTGCTGCTCTTATATCGCTCCTGGGCAATTCGCCTGTTTATAGACATCAGCGACCCACAGAATGCAACCGTCGTCGCCCTTGCGATGAACCTGCTGCTGGTCACGGCGATTGGCCAAGTGTTAGACGGCACACAGCGCGTGACGATGAGCGCGCTCTATGGCCTACAAGATACGAAAATTCCAATGCTTTTGAGTGTCATTGCCTTCTGGGGTATCGGCATCACCACAGGCTACGTTCTCTGCTTTCAACTTGACTTGGGCGTAGTAGGGCTTTGGATGGGCCAGTACACAGGCATAGCTTTCGGTGGGATTGCATTTGTCTGGCGTTTTTGGCGGCTCACTGGGCATAAAGCCTAAGTCGTTAGTGGTATTCACAAGTGACATTCACAGGCGGCATTCACAAGCGGCATTCACGAGCGCCGCGTGATTAAGACTCCGTGAGATAGGTATAGCAATCCATCCCAGCTTTGTAGTTAGCCATTAGCTTGCGCGCCTCCTCTATGGTGATCTGACCGTTTTGTAGCGCTTGTTCAGAGCGGCGGCGAATTTGTTCAATCATGTCGTTTGGATCGTATTGAACCTGAGCCAGCACTTCATCGGTCGTGTTACCGCGCACGACATGTTCAATCGTGTAGCCTTGCTGGGTTTTAGCTTTAGGGGCGAGATGAATGTGAACCGTATTGGTATTGCCAAACAAATTGTGGAGATTGCCGAGCGTTTCTTGATACGAACCGACCAGAAACATGCCTAAATAGTAGGACTCGCCCAATTTGAGCGCATGCAGTTCAAGCACGTCTTTTTGGCCTTTACTATCAATAAAACGGGCAACTTTGCCATCACTGTCGCAAGTGAGATCAGCCAGGGTGGCACGGCAAGTCGGTTGCTCATTAAGGCGGTGAATAGGAAGGATGGGGAAAAGTTGTTCAATGGCCCAGCTATCGAGGGCGGATTGAAAAAGAGACATGTTGGCGTAATAGATAGAGGCCATGCTTTTTTCAAGGTGCTCCAGCTCTTCAGGCACATAGTCCTCTTGGCGCAGTATGGTGACAATTTTGGCGCAGCAGGCCCAGTAAAGCCGCTCTACGCGAGCACGCTCGGTTAGGCGTAAATAACTGAAATTAAACAGACTAGCCGCTTCCTTTTTGAATTGAACAGCGTCATTAAAAGCTTCTTGATAGTTTTCTGCATTCAAGGTGCTGTAGAGATCCCACAGTTCTTTAATTAGGCGGTGTTCGCCATCTTCATATGGGGCAGGGTTCGGATAGCTGGCTTCGCTGGTGCCGAGAATGTCGAAAATCAGGACAGATTGGTGAGAGGCAATCGCCCGCCCGCTTTCGCTTACCAACGTAGGCATGACAACTTCTCCTGCCGTACAAGCATCCTTTACTTCAGCAACAACATCATTGGCATAGTTTTGGATGCTGTAGTTTTTAGAGCCTTGTGAGCTCGTTTTAGAACCGTCGTAATCTACCCCTAGGCCACCGCCCACGTCCAGATAGCCCATCGGTGCACCGAGCTTCACGAGCTCTACGTAGATTTTGCAAGCTTCACGCAGCGCGTCTTTAATGACGCTAATGGCCGACACTTGCGAGCCAATATGGAAGTGCAGTAGCTGTAAGCTCGGCAGCATATCGACAGACTTGAGCTTATCGACAACCGTGATAATCTCAGGAATACTGAGGCCGAATTTAGCTCGATCGCCTGCACTGTCGCCCCACCGCCCCGAGCCTTTTGCCGCTAGCTTGGCTCGCATGCCGAGAACCGGTTGAATGCCTAAACGTTGAGATGTGGCGATCGCAATATCTACTTCTTCTACTTGCTCCAGCACAATGATGATCTTTTGGCCCAGCCGCTGCCCCAGCATCGCGGCTTCAATATAAGCATCATCTTTATAGCCGTTGCAAATAATGAGTGCGCCAGGCGTTTCCATACTTGCCATAGCAATCATGAGCTCAGGTTTAGTCCCAGCCTCCAGGCCAAACTGGTAGGGCTTCCCAAAACGCACAATATCTTCGACGATGTGACGCTGCTGATTACACTTAACGGGGAAAACCCCTTGGTAAATGCCGTCATAGCTATATCGAGCGATCGCTTTGGCAAAACAAGCGTTCAGCCGCTCAATTCGATCCTCCAAAATCTCCGAAAAGCGAATCAGTAAAGGAAGCTGAAAGTCTCGCTGCTTCAAGCCTTCCACAAGCTTGAGCAAATCTAAAGAGCCACCCCTATCGCCTTTGGGCGAAACCGTGAGATTGCCCGCTGCATTGACGGCGAAATACGGCTCTCCCCAACCCTTGAGGCGATACAGTTCCTCACTAGCTTCAATCGTCCAATCGTCAGATTGAGCGGCTGACGGCTCTTTTCTAAGGGCTGCAATATCGGAAACGATAGATGAGTCGTTAAGCGTGGGCTCAGAAGGGGTATAGGTTGGACTCACAGTCGCTCCATGAATGATATTTCTAACTTTATTTTGCCGGTTGTTAGGCGCAGTGGGTAGCACACACTCACTGTCTCAAATTTAGCGGCCCATCCTGACAAATTTACAGACGAGCGTACTATTCAATGAGGGAAGCATTCAATGAAGGAACCATCAAAGGCAGTTGATAGCTTGATATCGACTTGATATCGACTCAACGGCCATCTCGTTCAGTCATAACGCGCTGCAACTTATGAAAAATACCCACTCGCCCACAGTCGATGTGTCCAGCAACGCTCCATCCTCATCGGCGCGGGCATCCAAACCGCCCACTCACAACCGCAGTCACTATGGCGTAGCGGCTCGCCGTTCTTTAACGGTCGATGCAGCATGGGTATTGATATCTTTAATTGTCGGCTCACTCTTTAGCATGGTGGCTGGCACGCTAAATGAATCGGTCGAGAGCAGTCATGTGCCGCTGCTACCATCGCCATGGTTTCTGCTGCTGGTCTGCGCAGCGCCCGCTTTGCTGTGGAGCTTAGTCGATATCCTAAGTCTTTTCAACAATCCTGCAGCGCTGCCCTTTGCGCGATCTCAGTCCAGCCGTCAGGGACTCTATTTTCAGCGAGCACATACGCTGTTAATCGCGCTCTACTTCACGGCTATTGTGGTTGCGCTTTGCTGGTCGGCGGTTACCATGCCACTGATCTCGAAATTATTTGTTGCAGCTATCTTTTCCTTTGCACTCTACGCCTTGGGCCGCAGTATTCCATCTCAGCGAACCAGCTTCATTGTTTCGGGTGTGCTGTTTCTAATTGTGCTAGTCGTTACGCAACTATTCATCGTGATGCGGCTTGAGGCGGATGCTGGGATGGCAAATCAGCGTGCGCTTGATGAGCTGCTGATTGAGCCGTAGTGATTCAGACCTAGTGATTAAGCCCCAGTGATTAAGCTCCAGTGATTAAGCTCCAGTGATGCAGACCCAGCATCTTGATACGCCGAAATGACTTAGCCAGAAAGTGCGCGAGGCGTTTTCTCAAGTAGCACCGCTGTCAGCAGCGCTACTTGAGTTGAATCACGACCTGATCGTCCATCAGGGTTTCTGACGTTAGCAAATCTTCTACGGTCATTCTTAAAAAGCGCGCTGCGTCAATGCTCAGGAGAATACGGATGCGATCACTACCTGGAAATCCTGGCGGCGAAAGCTGCGCAATGGTGCGGGCACCGTCTTCATCATTCAGAGGCTTTACCTGAGAAGCTCCCTCACCGTTAGATTGACGGGTAACCAGCTGATCCCCCTCAAAATAGACTTCAGTGGTTGTTTGCCGTTCACCGAGTTCACCGAGAACCAGCTCAATACTAGGCTGGCTCTCGCTGGAAGCACCCAAGAAAAGCTCAATGGGGTCAGCGGTTGGATAAGGCTGACCTTGCTGGATGATGGGATGCCAACTATGGGCGTTATTGCGTTTATCCCAGTAGCGAATGCCATAGCTGTGATAGAGAAAGTCTTGTAGCTGAGTCGTGCGCAGACTCAGTGCACCATGGGAAATAGCCTCAAAGGGACGATCGCCTTTAATTTTGTCAGCATCAAAGTGACTGCGAGCCCAATCTTGCACCGCCGGAATTTGCGCCGTACCGCCAACTAACAGCAGCGCATCGATATCGGCCGCCGTGATGTTTTGTCTTTGAGCCTGCTGCAGCACCTGGTTTAGGCGATTGTCTAGCCGCTGAAAAAAACCTTGCTTTGTCAGGATGTCGTTAAAGCGATCGCGAGCTAGCTGCAAATCGTAGCTATCCAATGTCTCCTCATCAAAATAAGCTTCTGAGGCCGTCTGCAAACTCGAAAGGCCGATCTTGAGCTTTTCAGCAAGCCTTAGCGTGGTCGCATCTATGGGCATCTGCTGCTCACTAGCAAAATGCTCCGCTAACCAACGATCGATATCTGCGCCACCTAAGTTCTCTCCCGCCTTAGCAATCACCCGAACCGTTGCTAGCGTCTGCGCATCAGCATCCACTGTTTTTTGGCCCCACTTCAGCAAAAAACCCAGCGGCTTAGCGTTTGAGGCCGTAAGCGGACGCTTGACTAGCGAAAAATCTAGGGTGCCACCGCCAAAGTCAATCACCAGTAGGGTTTGCTGCTCCGGTGCTAGCTGGTAGCCTAATGCCGCCGCCGTCGGTTCATCGAGCAGTCTGACATTGGCGATGTCTAGCTCAGCACAAACCTCACTAAGCCACATCCGGTATGATTCAAAGCTATCGACCGGAACGGTAAACACCAGCTCATTTAGGGCCGGATCTTGCGCCTTAAGCTCGCCAATGACCTGATGCAGAAAACAGCTACCGACCTGCTCAAACGATAGGAGATGGCCATCCAGCTCAGGCATGAAACCTTGCATGGGCGTACCGATGCCACGCTTAAAGTTACGAAAAAATCTGGGGTTTACAGAAAGATCAAGGCCACGATCTCGAATAGTTTGGCCTGCGATCGCAGCTGCCTGAGAGGCCGCTGCCGCAGCTTTTTCTATGTAGAGCAGACTCGGTATCAACGGCGGGTTGTCCTGATTAGCCGGTGTAGATAGCGCCGGGAGGGACAGTGTTTCCGCGTTATTTGTGGCGCTATTCCAACGGCTAATAACCGTATTACTAGTTCCAAAGTCTATGGCATACATGCTAAAGCGAGGGCCGGAAGGGTCACATCCTTGCTATTTAAAGCAAGTGAAATTAAGACAAGTGAATTTAGGACACGCGAACATTAGGTTCAAAAACTAAAACAAGCACACATTACGGTGAGCCAACCGTGAGATATCCCGTCAGGCCACCCACAAAGAGCCCTAAAAAAGACGTTCCCAGCAGAACGGCTAAACTACTGGCGTAACCCATAAACTCCAAAAGGTTGGCACCCGTTTTCGCACTGAAAATAGCGGCTGTCGCCGTTAGCACAATAGAGAGTAGGGTCAGGAACGCCAATAAAAAAATCGCTGTAAAAAAGTCCACATCGTCGAAGGCCTGATCACTACCAACGTAATTAGCGGCGATCGCCAAAGCGATTACCAAAGCAAGCGCACCTAAGCAGGCCGTTAAGTAGATGAAGATACCGCTACACCCACTGCGCTTATAACCGGATAGTACTGGCCGATGGACACCCACAATCATCAACGCTGCACCTATCGACGCTGGCACCCATAACCACCAGGGCGACGTCGAAGCAGACAGAAGCAAACCTGCTAGCGCATACACAATAAATAACGTAATCAGCCACAACCACGGCAACGCCGAATGAGCGCGGCGACGCTTGAGCGATTTGGCCCGCTTTCCAGGCGACTTATGACCAGGTGAATTAGGGTTTGGTGGTGGAGGGACAGATCCCGACATGGATTTGATGTTGTAAAAGTTAGCGCTTGCTCTGCTGTGCACCCAGCTACTCCCCATCTGTTTCACCAAATAGCGACCAACCAAGCGCGCGCAGAAGAAGAGAGCTGTCCAAGTGACCAGCTTCCATTAACAAGCCTAAGACTTAGAGCAGTATAGCTGGGAACAT
The DNA here is from genome assembly GCA_039025345.1 of Cyanobacteria bacterium P01_D01_bin.105. Classification (GTDB taxonomy): domain Bacteria; phylum Cyanobacteriota; class Cyanobacteriia; order Phormidesmidales; family Phormidesmidaceae; genus Phormidesmis. The sequence goes on from JBCCOO010000002.1 coordinate 74,472, forward strand.
GTTTGCTAAAGGCATGGGAATCTGCCTGGATCGCTGAGCCGCGATAAGGCACTCGCCCCAACCAAACACCACTAAATCAAGCCAAATTCCTTAACTGCGGGCATAAAGTTACTGTTTTCGTGGCTAGCTCGACTGAGCTTGATCAGAGCGAACCGCTGAAGCTCACTCAGATTTGACCACTGTGCCAGCGAGAGCGGTACGTTTTGAGCCCGAAACTTATCGACAACCTGGGTTGGAATCTGGGCTCGATCTTGCCAGGGCGGTGAAGCTGGGATGTCCAAGGTTTTTGCAGGCGCACCGCAGCGAGCTGCAATCAATGACTGTAAACGGTCACGGTAGACATCAGCGGCCACTTTTGTATCACAAGGCCATTCCACCAGCGATCGCCGCTCTTCTTCTGTGAACGCATTCCAGTGCGCTAGCTTCAGCTTGACACCGCAGGTATCTAAACTGTGACGCACCTGCATCGGAATGCAGCGCAAAGACCCGACGAAGTCTTGCTCAAAATCAAAATAAGGAGAAGTCATGGGAGGAATATCGCACACGCGTAAGACATCTCAGATCATCCGTAGGAACGCCCCGATTTGCTTGACGGGCCCTACTAAGTTAAGAGAGACTTAACACAAGTGAGAGTAAACACTTCGCATTATGAATGCAGACCGACAAGAACTGTAAAGTTTTACTTAGTTACTCCTAGCTAATTACAGAGTGATTAATTAGGATTAAGAAAATTTGGCTCTGGCTTTCTGGAGGCTGGTTTTCTGAACTCTAGGATCTCTGAACTTTAGTTGAGGTCTCTGAGCTACCTCTGCTTTTCCAGCTCGTTTGGCCAGTGTTTGTGACCGTTACTTATGTGGTCGGTCTTTATGTGACCGGTCTTAAGTCGGTGTTTACGTTTTCGGTATTCATTTCGGTATTCGCCTATGGAAACGCTTGAGTTTGTGATATATCCCGACGGTCGTGTAAAGGAAATGGTCACCGGCATCGTGGGTTCATCTTGTGCGGCCGTAACGGCTGCTATTGAGGCACAGCTTGGTGAAGTAATGGCTCACGAAAAATCATCTGAATACTACGCCCAAGCTGTCGTGACGACGCCAAATGCCTCCAGCGTTTCTCAAGCGTGCATTTCCAAAAGCCACTGGTAAGGCTGCGCTTTGCAAAACACCTTTTCTACTTAATATTTCTGACTTTTGCTCATCTAGTTTGGGTTTACATAACATGTCTCACTTCAGCCAAATTAAAACAAAGCTTCGTAACCTATCCTCTTTGCAGCTTGCTTTAAATGATTCGGGCATCCGCTGGGAAGCTGGGCCAAAGGCTGTCCGTGGCTACCAAGGAAAAACAGAAACTGCTGAGGTTGTGATCGAGCAGGAAAACGGTTACGACGTTGGCTTTAAGCGAAACGATGAGACCGGCGACTATGAGTTGGTAGCTGACCTACAGTATTGGCAGCAGCCCCTATCTGTTGATGGCTTTTTGAATCAGGTAACTCAGCGCTATGCGTATCACACTGTTCTCAATGAATCAGCTGGGCAAGGCTTTCAAGTTGCTGAGCAGGTAGAGAACAAAGATGGCTCCATTCGATTAGTTCTGCAGCGTTGGGGCGCATAGAGCCCTGTAATCAAGCCCTGTAATGAATAGGGCTCTGTGACGAATAGGGTTCTGTAATAAGCTTCTGTTAGCGAGGCTCGCTAGTGCAGCAAATCTCGGTGGCGGGCTTTTGAGACAAAGTTGACTCCGGAAAAGAGGTTAACTCTAGACAAGAGAATGAATACGCGAGTGAAAAATACGCTCGATTGAATAGCAAACGCCTCGGCAATTTTGGGCTGGGGCTTTTTGCTATAGCCAATTAAGACTGCAGTCTTACTTGGCGCGTCGAGTTAGCTGTTGGAACTAGCTGTTGGAACTAAAGGCTTCTAGCAATCGCTATTGTCTTAACTAACTCGACAGAAGCAATCGTTTATTTTCTGTGAAAAATAATGACCGGTGGCTAAGATGGCTGATACAAGCAACTTCCAAGCGGATCAAAGCAAGCAGCAGCCTTCTGGGTTAGCGCCTGAGTTGGGTGGCGTGCTGCGAGGCGCTCAGACCAGAACAGGATTAGAGCCTGAGCTAGGCGGTCAGTTTCGGCAGAAAGGTGTGTATGTTGATGAGCTAACCTGCATTGGCTGTACGCATTGCGCGCATGTTGCTCGCAACACCTTCTACATTGAGCCGGACTATGGGCGAGCGCGGGTCATTCGCCAGGATGGTGACAGTGAGGAACTGGTGCAAGAAGCGATTGATACCTGCCCTGTGAACTGCATCCATGAGGTGGATTATACTGAACTCCGTGAACTGGAGCGTGATCGCAAAAATCAGGTTATTCCGGTTGTGGGTTTTCCTGTTGATAAAGCCGTTGCGGCTGTTCAACGTCGTCGCCGTCAGGCCAATATAAAGGCCAAACGCTCGTCTTCTGGTAACGCTGACGCATAAGATTGGCCCATAGATTCAGCTGCGATCACACTCTACGTGCTGTCGTCTCTATGCTCGACCATTCCTATTCGCTGTCGCTGCGCTTCACAACCACTCGCCCATCTGTCAAAATTTCTAACCGTAGCTGCTGTCCATTTTCACCAACCCTAAATCGCAGGCCATTGTTATCAATGGGCAGTAGGCGATCGCGATATGCTTGCGCGCGCTCATCTAAAGCGACAAAATTGACAACTTCACCCATCTCAGAAAGCTGAAGGTCGTATCGTAGCGGCACATCAAGCCTATCTTCTCCCATTTGCTGCCATTGCCGCTGAAAATAGCTCTGTACGGCAACAAAGGCTTCAATATTGCTACTCGCGCCAGCAGAATGGCTAAATCTGTCAAAGGTAGGCGTTTCTGCGCTAGTGGTTTCATCTATCGGAGAAGCGTCTCCATCTACTGAGCCCCCATTTGCAGATAGAGACTCAGTAGATGGAGACGCAGCGCGACTTATTTCGGCAGGCGAAGGCTCGGAAAGAGTCACCGCTATCTCAGGGATAGCCTCTGTGGCAACGGGTGGCGGGGATGGCGCAGGGGCTACAACGCGAGAAGGTTCCTTAGGGATAGCTGGGACGGATGCACTTCGCTGTATGCTTCCTGGCAAAGGAGACTCGATGTTAGATGAGGGCTGTACAGCGGCATTGTTATCTAGAACGTTGGGCAATTGCGATTGCACGTCGGCTTCTAGTGGATTTGCGCGACCAGACGCGGTAGGACCAGAGTTTTCGATAGGAGGGGCCACAGCATCAGGTTTCACAATATCAGGACTCACAGCATCAGAAACTATTGCTTCAGACTCGATGTTATTTTTTACACTCGTTTCTGCCTGCTCACGGCCTACCTGCTCAGAAGTCGTCGCGGCTATCTGCTGGTCGGACTGCTGATAGACCTGAGATTGGGGTAGCACACTGGCTAAGCCAACTGCGAAAAGAGCGGCAGCCGCTGAGCTAGCCCACAGTCTTGCTCGAATGCGACGCTGTTTGGATGTGCGCTGCGGGGATTTGCGAGGCCTTTGTAGAGGAATGACGTTGTCTGCTGTTCGCGGAGACGACTGGTTCACAGACTCTGTATTCGTGTTTGTAGCGTCAGCAGATGCTTCTAGAGCAGGCATCCCAAAGGTTGGAAGGGTAACAGGAAGCGTGCGAACGGTTTGCTCGCATTGGCTGAGAACTGAATGTAAATTGCACAGCTGTACATAGCTGAGCGGCTGAGTGATCTGTAACGCCTGCGGTTTAGGTAGCGTCGTATTTTGCTGCAGTTGAACTCGATTTACGGGGGTTAGATTTTCTGTGGTTGAACGGTCTGCACTACTGGTTGTGGCTGCACTGGTTGAACGGTCTGCACTGGCGGTAGGCGATCGCTGAGTGTGCTGACTCAGCGCTGCGGTGACTAAAGTCGCCTGTACCCGTTGGGAGACATATTGAGAAATGGCCTGTAGGGTTTCGCGATCGCCCTGGGCCAGCAATATGGGGTCATCAGAAGTCGCACTGCCCAGCTGTAGCTGAAACTGTAAGGATTGCGTCAGTGGCTGCGAATACCACTTCGACAGGGCTAACGGCTGAGCAGTCACTTCCAATATGCATTGACCAGCCGTGTAGCGTTGTTGAATAGGTGTATCAGCGGGCGTAGCCATGTCGATAGGCCATGTCGATAGAAAGTGCCGAAGCGAGCGGAGAGGCTAGACAAGCGTGACCTTACCAAGATAGCGATGAATCGATGGAAAGGAGTGAGCGGTTACCGATATGGCAACGTGCACTGGCGCATAGTGCAGGTGTACGAGGCTACCTTAATTCTCAGTTGAACTTGCAGTTCAACTGGAACTTCAAGCTCATTTCATCTTAGCGTTCATCATCCTTCTCTGAAGACGCCTGAGGTGGAATCTCTTCTAATGGTTTAAACGGAGGCACAATCACGCGGTAATCAGCTTCGTATACACCGTCTTCTTCAGGTGAACTATCTTCTGTTTCATAAGGCGGTTGCTCGTAAGGTGTTTGCTCATAGGGGCCTTCTGGATAGTCATCGCCGTATTCACTACCGGAATAGTTTCCATTTGAATAGCGCCCATCAGAGTAGCGCTCATCTGAATAAATACCGTCACGATAAACACGTCGTTGACCTTCCGTTGGCCCATAGTCCGCACTCCCTTGCGCGTAACCCTGCTCCCAGCCGCTATCTAAACTATCTTCATAAGTACCGCTTTCGTAGGGGCTATTTTCATAGGAGTAGCCACCATCACCTGAAGTTTCATCCCAGCCAGCTGCAATATCGTCGGTGAGCTGCCTCGTAACCTGGGAGTCTTGGGTACCTCGCCCAGCTGCAGGCGTCGTCGCAGAGGCACCAATGCCGATAAAGTCTAAGAATTTTCGCCGAGCCTCTGGGGCAGATGCTCCTGGGGCAGATGCTCCAGAGGCTCGGCGAACTTCATCGGTATCCCAACTGTTGATATGTTCAGCTGTTCTGAGCTCACCCCAGTCATCGCCAATCCTTTTTTCTTCTTCTTTTTTTGGGGCATTTTCCGACGCCCGGTCCAACGGTCTACCGGTCAATGATCTACCAAATGCGGTGAATCTACGCTTTTTTTTTTCTGATTCAGGTTTGTCTATACGAGACGTTGGACTCGGGCTTGTCTCTGCGTTAGAAAAAATAGGAGGAGCAAACGCACCTTGGTTAATAGACGAATTCGGATTGGCAGACGGATTAGCGGGAATATGGATAGATGAATCAACCGGCGTATTAACAGTTGAGCCTGCAGCTGTGCTACGAGGGTTGTCGCCACTGCGCACGGAGTCTTGAGGAGACGGTTCGTTCACAAATGCAGTAGAGCTGCCGTAGGCTGAGTTGGTTGCTGCATAAGCTGGGCTAGCCTCCGCTGATGTAGGTGAAGTAGGCGGATTTGTGCTGGTAGCCGGATTGTCAGGGTAGGGGACGCGCCTGCCCATAGGACGATATTTACGCTCGGGCGGACGGCGCGAACCCACAATACTGTATAAAAAAATCGTGAGCAAAGCGCCTGCGCCAAAGGCCCCAACCAGCAAGAGGCCAAACGGAATCTCGGGCGTTTGCTGTGCACCCAAAATCGTGAGAACAGTTGTTTCCTGATTTTGAATCGCTACAGTAGCCATCACCATCACAATGACAGCAAAGATCATCAGTCGAGTCATGATCAAGCTCCTTCCCATCTCCGTAATGGTACACAGTCTATCGCAAGCTGATCCAGTGCTCTTGCAACAACAAAGTCCACCAGATCGTTAATGCTTTGAGGCTGATGATACCAAGCAGGTGTAGCTGGGACGATGCGAACCCCTGCTTCTGCTAAGGCCGTGAGATTACGCAAGTGGATTAAGCTCAGCGGCGTTTCACGGGGAACCAGAATTAGCGATCGCCCTTCTTTGATCTGCACATCTGCTGCGCGCTCTAACAAATCAGAACTCAGCCCTGCCGATATTTTCCCTACCGTGCTCATACTGCACGGCATCACCACCATGCCTAAGGCTCGAAACGATCCGCTGGCAATACTTGCCCCCACATTGCCAGACGCATGGCAACGCAAAGTTCCTTGACTCGGAACATCTGCTTGCTCACGCCAGAAGTCAGCCTGCTGCTCAGGATTAGTTGGCATGGTAACCCCGTCTTCTTTCAGCCAAACTTGATGGGACGCGCGGGAGGCGACCAAATCAACGCTGTAGCCTGCCCTCAGCAAATGGTGAACAGCGCGAACAGCGTAAATAAGCCCCGATGCACCACTGACACCAAGGATGATGGGCAGCGGTGATGCCGTGGCGGTTGAACGAGAGACCACAGAAGCATCGGTCATGTGATTATTGTTCGTGATTATTGTTCTTCTCCGATTATTCTTCTTCTCCATTGAAGTCGTCGCCAGCATCGTCTTCCCCGGCTTCGCTGCCGCCACCTACCGCCACCAGATCAATCTGCTGCCGGTAGTAGTCAACGCTCTTGACTTGCACTTCTACACGATCACCCAAACGATATTGCTGCCGGTTTTTTCGACCCACCAGATTTTGCTGCCGCGAACGATACTCATACCAATCATCTTTCAATGAGCTCACATGCACCAGTCCTTCCACCAGCAGATTCTCAAGTTCTACAAAGAAGCCGTAGGACTGTACGCCTGTAATCAGCCCATGGAAAATTTCACCGGTGTGCGCCTGCATAAACGCCGCTTTCTTAAGGCCTTCCAAATCAGATTCGGCCTCTTGGGCAAGGCGCTCTTGCTCAGTGAGCTTAATCGGCATTCTGGCCAGTTGTTCTTCCATTTGTTGCTGCACAGCCGGTGGCAGAACACTCCAGTTAATGTTGCCGTGGCAGGAGCTATGAAAAAGGTTGACCTTATCTCTAGAGCGGCTAGAGCGGCTAGAGCGACCAAACTCGAACACAGCGTGGAGCAACCTTTGCACCAACAAATCTGAATAGCGACGTATCGGTGAGGTGAAATGCGTGTAAGCCTCTTCGATAGCGAGGCCAAAATGAGGCCCAGGATTAGCACTGTACAGAGCAGGCTTCAAAGTTGCTATCAACAGATAGGTAAGGACTTTGTCGGCATCAGAACCCGAAAATTGCTCAGTGAAGTTGCGATAGTCACTGGATTGCACAGCTTCCTCATTCTCAAGCTGGAGCGCCAAGTCCATATTATTGGCCAGCTTGATGAACTCCTGCACATCATTCAAATCGGGTGTGCCGTGAATACGATACAACCCTGGAATGCCCAGTGCGTTAATGTGCTTGGCCACCAACTGATTAACCAGGAGCATAAACTCACTGATCACAATCCGAACCGGCAGCTGAGGGGAAGCGGCCATCACGCCCAGCTTACCCTCGTCGTCATACTGAAACTTAGGGGCTAAGTGCTCCGCTAACTCTTCAGCCTCACTGGGAAAAGCGTGGTCGGGCAAATTTAGCTCAAACGAACCGCGCTCCTGCCGCCAGCCCTTCACTTCCTGGGCTAGCTGGTAAAGACTATCAATTAAATCGAAGACGGGTTCCAAATCTTCAATGTCATCTGCGTCGTAGCCCAGTTTCTCTAGTTCACCTTCATCTTCACGCACTAAAATGGCTTGGGCTTGCTCATAGCTCAGCTGGTGCTCTACTTGAATAACACTGGGCTGCACCTCATATTCGAGCACCTGCCCGTCGTCATCGATGGTCATAAGCACTGAAATAGCCAGCCGATCTTTCCCAGGGACTAACGCACAGAGCGCGTTGGGGAGAGGTGGCGGCAGCATCGGCACGACCTCATCACCTAGATATACCGCTGTGCCTCGCCGGCGCGCTTCACGATCAATCACATCGCCCGCTTTCACGTAGTGAGCAACATCGGCAATATGGACGCCCAAGCGACGCAAACCTTCATCTGTAATATCTAAACTGAGTGCGTCATCGATTCCGTGGGGGTCAGCGCCATCTATCGTAATGACGTTCTGACTGCGCAAATCTAATCGGTTCTTGGTGTCTGCCTTGCGAACCCGGTTGGGCAGACCCCGCGCAGCGATAAAGACATTTTCTTGGAAATTTTGAGGTAAGTCGTGCTTACAGTAAACAATGTCGATATCAGACGCCTCTTCAGCATCGCTGCCGAGTACTCGAGTGACTTTACCCTGAGGAGGATTTTGCGCCAAAGGGTAGCGGGTAACGGCTACGTGAATGAGATGATCAATGGAGTCGGATAGATCCTGCTCACTTTCAGTAATATCTATGTCAAACAAAAGCCGATCATCAAGAGGAACCGCCTTAAATTGATCGTCTTTTTCGCCAGCTTTTACTTTAGAGAGCACCGACGCATTTGCCCGCTCTAAGATGAGCTTTACTTGGCCCTCCGGGCTGCGGCGGCGGCTACCGTCTTTAGTAACTTTTACCAGAACGCGATCACCATTCCAGGCACTGTTCAGCTGACTTTCTCGAACATAGATGTCGTCTGCGGTTTCTTCATCTTGAATCGCAAAACAAAAGCCCTTACTAGAACATCTCAATTTTCCTTCAATGACATCTTCTTCTTCAAGCCTGCGATATTTGCCTCTCGATTTTTCTAAGACGTTTATCCGCTCTAATGCATCTAAGGCAATCTGCAACTCTTGAGAGCTACTAGAACAGTTCAGCTTTTTTTCAAGGGTTTTAACAGTAACTAGCTTGTCGTCCGAAAAGTTAGCTAGTAATGACGCAATCGAAAATTCCATGTAGCGATGAATCCTTAGTTGAATCCTTTTGAGACTGTAGAGTTATTGAGGCGTTAGAAATTGAGGCTTTAAAGAGGGTTAGAACTGTAGAGAACTGGAAGATGAAACCTGTCACCCTAGAAACCCGTAATCCCCAAAGGGATAGACTTGTCATGGGTAGCTGAGATCGCATCCTCAAAATGGCCCTGGCGAAGCGCTGAATACCCAGATGCTGTGTATTCAGCCCCATTGTTTACAACATCAGCAAAATAGCTGAGCCTGTAGCGTTAGGCTTCATCATTCATGAGTTAAGCAGCGATCAAATGCCTTACTGAAACGCAGTACTTGCACGTTTATATCAGCACTTATCTCAATGATGACTTACCTACTGACTGCTGTGAATTAACTTACTTTTCTATTTCACAGCCCTCTTATGGTTCCGCAAGGGGTGAGTACTGTCAAATTTTTGTCTAAGAACGCACACCTGTCACGACATAAGTCACCCTTTTTCCGACGTTGGTGGCGTGGTCAGCAATCCGCTCAAGCGCTCGAATAACGAGCACTAATAGAATAATGGGTTCGACAGAACCATCGCCGCACTTTGTTTTTATCAGCTTGTTATAAACTCGCTCATAGTCATCGTCTACAGCATCATCTTTTTCTTTGATGTTACGCCCTGCATCAGGGTCTAGTTCGGTCAGTGATCGCAAACAAAGTGCCACCATAGAACGGCATCGATCCAACATCGTTTCTATTTCTCCCATGCACTCGTGCTCTGGATAAGGAAATAGCTTAATCGCTGAGTTACTGATGCTTTTGGTGTAGTCACCGATGCGTTCAAGATCACGCACCATTTGCATAAAGGCGCTAACAAGTCGCAAATCTTGCGTAACAGGGGCCTCTAAGTTCAACAAATTAGTGCAGTCTACTTCTATTTGCCGATAGAGCTTATCTATTTGCTTATCTTGAATAGGGATCTTTTGCGCCGAAGCTAAGTTACGCTCACACAGTGCCTCGCGTGCTAAAAGGCAAGAATTTTCAACCAGGGCGCCCATCTTTAATACGTCTCTTTGCACCCGTGTCAACCGACGGGTAAGACTGGTTCGATGGTGCGGCGAAGAGGCTACCGGCTCCATGATTAGCCCGCTGCCATGCTCTGTGGCTTCATTTTTTATCGTCTCACTGCTTGCCACTTCGCTTTTTTCCACTTTAATTGTCGGTATTGCTCATTACCGGTATTGCTCATTGCTCTTGAGAGCTTCCACCAAACGAAACCCATAAACGGCTCCTAATTAAAGGTGCTTTCTACCAATTGTCTAACAGAGGATTCTTTGCAGACGTTTGCAGGGTGCTGTCTCAGTAGATATTATCGACTACCTAAGTTGAGATGTAGTACTTATATTACTTAAAGTAGCCCAGATCCTAATTTTCGAGCCAAGTCTACTGCTTTGTGTTGCCTAGGTGACAGCTTATGTCAGTGGTTAGATAAACAGCTCAGGCAAACACTGCATCACAGGCATCACAGAGGTTGAAGCGTAAACCACTCTGAAAGATAGCGCCCTTTAAAGGCATCACATAGCTAAGGGCGCCACACAGAAAACGCGAGCTGATTACGAACTTGTGTAACGGTTAATGAATAGAGCAGTGTCAACCCAGCCACTTTGATAAACAATCATAATTGAGGCGCCCAACACTTGATGTAGCCTTTGGGAGCGCTCAAGCATGTAAGCACCTCAAGATTAAACCCTATCTAAAGGCAGTAACCTTATGGCTTTATCAGATACTCAAGTTTTTGTTGCCCTCGCCATTGCTCTGATTCCCGGTTTTTTGGCCTTACGCCTATCAACCGAGCTATACAAGTAACCTACGGTTAGCTTAAAAAGTCACCAACGCAGACACTCCGCTCAAAACGAGACCTCGATGCTCTAACTCGAATAGTGCTCTAACTCGATAATTCTGGATCGACAGTTTTCATGCGATCCATACGAGCACTTAGGACCTGAAATCTCCCAAGAAGTAGCTAAAAATTGCATTTCGTTGGGGGATTTTTCTGTGCAGAGGCTTAAATTGGAGAATAAATCCAGCACCACAGCGTAAAAAAAAGCAAAGATGCTCAAAATGGTTCTACTCGGCTAGAAAAAATCGATTGATGTATGCGAGTATCTTGGAGACCGTAATTTCTCTGTAGGCATTTGCGCCAGGGGTAATTATGATCGATTCGCTAATTTTGGGTGATTCTCGCTTTATGAATCCAGCTCAGCGCTCAGCTATCCCTTCAAACGTCTCCACCTCAGCCCATTCGCCAGAATCTAGAGCTGCCTATAAGCCGAAGCGTATTCCATATGCAGGCGCGCGCAAAGCAATTGCGTTTGAGTCTTCTGTAAAACTCACCGTAAACCTGCTGTTGGCAACTGTTGCAGCAACGACTATCGCTAAGCTCGTCCCCTACTATCAGTCTCAGCGAGCACGCCTGACAACACTGGAGGCGTCTGTAGACGTGGCTGAACGCAAAAATGCGGAATTGAGATCGCAGTTCAGTCGTAACTTTGACCCTGCTCAAGCTTCACGTATCATGCAAGAGCAAAGTGGCATGGGCTATCCCAACCAAAAGAAAGTAATTTGGCAGTCTCCCTTAGAGGGTCAGTAAAACACAAGGCCAGTAAAACAGAAAGCCAGTAAAACAGAAAGCCAGTAAAACCCTAGGGCACTGCATGCAAGCGCATCGTGAACCATATGGCATGGATACGCCCGGCCGATACAATTGAAGGGTAGCAAGTCACGTTCTCATAACGTGTAAGGAAACCCAAGGGAATTTTTAGTGGTTAATGCGGCCTCTAGTCAGTTTGACGGCTCTTTCGATAGTGAATTTCAGTTTGATTCGATAGAAGATGCACTTGCAGACTTAGCAGCAGGTAAGGCAATTGTCGTGGTTGATGACGAGGATCGTGAGAACGAAGGCGATGTGATCTGCGCGGCCCAATTTGCGACGCCCGACATGATTAACTTTATGGCAGTGGAGGCACGAGGCTTGATCTGTCTGGCAATGACAGGCGATCGCCTTGATGAACTAGACCTACCGTTGATGGTAACCAACAGTCCTTTTGAGGATGAAAGCGAGCAAACCGCTTTTACCATTAGCATTGATGCGACGGCTAAGTGGGGGGTAACAACAGGGATCTCTGCAGAAGATAGGGCCAAAACCATTCAGGTTGCCATCAATGCTAATGCGACTGCCTATGATCTTCGCAGGCCTGGCCATATTTTTCCATTGCGAGCCAATGAAGGGGGGGTTCTTAAGCGCGTCGGCCATACCGAAGCCAGCGTAGATCTGGCCCGCCTTGCTGGACTCTATCCGGCTGGAGTCATCTGCGAAATTTCCAATCCAGATGGCTCGATGGCGCGTCGGCCCGATTTGATTCACTACGCGCAGAAGCACAATCTGCGATTTATTAGTATTGCCGACTTGATTAGCTACCGATTACGGCACGAGCGCTTTGTGAAACGAGAAGCGATCGCGGCCATGCCCACCAAGTTTGGCGACTTTCAAGTATATGCCTATCGCAACAAGCTAGATAACTCCGAGCATGTCGCCTTGGTCAAGGGCGATCCCGCTACGTTTAAAGATCAACCCACCATGGTGCGAATGCATTCAGAATGCCTGACAGGAGATGCACTTGGCTCTATGCGCTGCGACTGCCGGATGCAGCTACAAGCTGCGCTCAAAATGATTGAAAGTGCTGGCAAAGGCGTTGTCGTCTACCTGCGCCAAGAAGGGCGAGGAATCGGCCTAATTAATAAGCTCAAAGCCTATTCCTTACAAGATATGGGACTAGATACCGTAGAAGCGAATGAGCGATTAGGGCTGCCAGTCGATCAGCGCAACTATGGCATGGGAGCACAGATCTTGATGGATTTAGGGATTAATCAGTTCCGTCTGATCACAAACAATCCTCGTAAGATTGCAGGCCTTAAAGGCTACGGACTCGAAATGGTAGATCGAGTGCCTTTGCTAATCGAAGCAACAACCTATAACGCCAACTACCTCGCCACCAAGGCAAAAAAGCTAGGCCATATGCTGCTACAGACCTATTTAGTAACCGTTGCCATCCGCTGGCGCGATGCAGACAAGGCTATAGATGGCGATGTAGGCGATGATTTGGCCACAGCTCGTTACGACCGGCTAGAAAGGCTACGCAAGCTAGCCGCTGAGCAAAATCTACTGCTGCAAGAAGAAGCACGTTCCGTCGCGGTTGCGGTCTTCGGTCAAATGCCTTTAATCGCTCATTTGGGGCTGGATCAGGCAGGCCTAGCCAATAGCCATTGGTACAAAGACGAGAACCATCCATACGTTCAGGCAATGTCATCCCTCTTAGATACCCTCATCACATGGCATGACATCGACCAGCTGGAGTTTCTTATCTCTACCGGCAGCGATCCTTTCACTCAGCTAAAAGTCCGCCTCGATCGGCAAATCTTCGCCTGGCCGCAGCCAGGCACTCACGAGAACGCGTCCGAGCTAATGCCCAGCAAAGTCTGCAAAACGCTAGAAACGCAAAGACTCTACACCTTTTCTCAGCACACAGCACAGTAGAGATAGCTACCTTTGATACCTACGCTACGGCTCGATGCGGCCCAATTGACTAGGTTCTTGAGGCAACTCACTAGGTGTTGAAACAATTGGCATCTTACTTTGACGACGGGCAAGCACCTCGGGTCGAATGGCCTCAACAGCACTAACAAATTGAGGATCCGCCTCTGTCCCGCGCAGCTCCGGATTGATGTCTAGCTCTCGGCGCTGGGTTTCGCTTAGGGTAACGCTGACATCAGGCGTGATGCCTCGACTGCTAATGTCAGTGCCATCAGGCGTATAGTAATGTGCTACCGTAACCGCTAACCCAGAACCATCAGAAAGGCCATGCAAGCTTTGCACCAAAGCCTTTCCAAAAGTAGGGTTGCCCACCACAACAGCCCGGTCATTATCCCCTAAAGCACCTGTTACAATCTCACTCGAACTGGCCGACTGGCCATTGACCAACACGGCCATCGGTAAGTCAGTAAGCGCTGTACGGTTAGCAGAAATCTCATCACTGTGACCATCTCTATCAACAGTGCGCACAATACTGCCTCGCGGCAGCCACATACGGCTAATGTCGATACTAGCCTGTAAAAGGCCACCAGGATTACCCCGTAAATCCAGAACAAAGGCTTCCACCCCTTGCTCAGTCAGTGTGTCGATAGCAGTCTCCATCTCTTCAGCAGCATGGGCGCTGAATTCATCCAGCCGGATGTAACCTACGCTAACTGCATTCTGCTGCTGCAGCTCATATTTAACGGTAGGCACCCAAACAACCTGACGTGTGACCACCAGCGTCTCTTCTGTACTGTCGGCGCGGCGAACGGTAATAGTGAGCTGGCTACCGCTCTCACCGCGAATAATCTGGGCAGCGCTGTTCACCGTTAGATTCTTGCCAGAACGGCCATCAATGAGCAGAATCACATCTCCTGCCTTCAATCCAGCTTGCGCAGCGGGTGAGTCTTCTAATGTGTCAGAAACAATGAGATTTTGACCTTCTTTAATCAGTCGCACACCAATCCCCGAGACTTCCCCGGAAGTTTGTTCTGTGAGGGCTGTGTACTGAGCGGGGTTTAGAAAGCGCGTATATGGGTCTTCTAACCGGCGTAGCACGCGACGAAGTTCGCTGTAAGCTGCGTCGCGAGACGTGTAATCACCGCTAAGCAAGGTTTGTCTGACACCTAGCCAATCAACACGATTAAAATCCGCATCCACATACTCCTGATAGACCAGCTGCCAAGCTTCATCTAAAACGACTTTAGGACTATTTCGAAATGCATCCTGCAACCCAGCCTGAAGACCGGAAGCAATCTCCGTTGAAAGCTCAGAAGCAGCGGCGGGCTGACTGGCGGGCGCCAGCACACCTGTAGTGAGCGCTGGCGCAAGCAGGCCCACAGCACCGATTGAGCAATGTTTCAAGAAGCCTAAAAGACAGGCAGTGTTTTTCATTTAAGACAAAGGATACAAAGAGAAGATTGCTGAGTTAAATAGTATTCCGCGTCTGTACCAGCTATTTGATGACTGGCTGAGAATATGCTCTGTTAAACGATCGTAACGGGATGATTCTTAAATAATAGAGATGAGTGTTGCAAATAATCGTTTGGCTAGCATTGTTTGGCTTGGCTACAACTCTGGCTTAGCTATACCTCTGGCCTAGCCAGCGACTAGCCTAAAGACCTATGCAAAAAATCCAACAGTTGTCAGAAGATGAGTTCACCGAACAAGCGTTACGTACCCCCTGAAGTTTAAAGTCTATTGACCTGACAAAGCTCTTTTCATTAATTTTTGTTTGATTAACCAAACTTTTATAAAGCTTATGATGATGAACTTATGACCATGAAACTAACAGAAGCGCTTGAGGCATTGCCAGAAGTCTGATGATAAAGCAAAGAATGCTTTATCAAAGGTAGTCAATAAGAATCGGCTCGTAAATAGGTAATTGTCATGAACGAACGGTGCCGCACGTGCTTTATTTCACTAAAAGCTGACAACGATTGGTGACTGTTGCGCCTCTCTAGGCGTTCATTGGATTAACTGCCTACTATATGTCTAATAGTGTTTTCACCTGTTCAGATGTCCGGTCGGGATGGGTTTATGTATCTACGTAAAAATACATATTTCATTTTTGACGATCAGACTGCTTAATTTATAGCTTGCCCTTTATGCTGTCTTCACATACCGATATTCCGCCAGCTCGTTTTTTTCCTTACCTGACCTGGCAGCAGGTAGCATCGATGGGAAATAAAGAAAATACGCTGATCATCCAACCCATCGGCGCGATAGAGCAGCATGGCCCCCATTTACCTCTGGTTGTAGATGCTGCGATCGCAACGGCTGTCGTGGGACAGGCCCTGCATAAGCTAGACCCTGATATTCCGGCCTATGCCCTACCGACGCTGCATTATGGCAAATCCAACGAGCACTGGAAGTTTCCTGGAACCGTAACGCTTTCTGCCCAAACGCTCACGGCAGTGCTGATGGAAATGGCAGAGAGTCTCTATCAAGCAGGCTTTCGAAAACTCTTGCTAATTAATGGCCATGGCGGGCAACCACAAGTGTTAGAAATTGTGGCTCGTGACTTACATCAGCGATATGGTGATCTCCAGGTATTTCCTTTATTCGTATGGGGAGCGCCCCACAAAGCGGCTGAGATCGTAGGGGCACATGAGTATGCAGAGGGCATTCACGCGGGTGATGTAGAGACCAGTGTGATGCTTGCTTTGCTGCCTGAGCAGGTAGATATGGATAACGCTGTACAAGAATTTCCGGCATCTTTTGCCAGCGGCAGCTTGCTGAGCTTAGAGGGACGGTTGCCGGTGGCATGGACGATAGATGAGTTAAGCCACAGCGGTGTGGTAGGCAATGCGACGGCGGCCACAGCAGCGAAAGGTGAGGAAATTTTAGCGTCTGTGTCGGATGGATGGGTCAGCGTATTAGAGGAAATTTTTGCGTTTCAGGGCTTACAACCATCGGCAACATCTGCCTCAAAGAAATAGGTAGGACACAAGTGAAAATAGATATTTGTGAAGGTACGCCAAACAAGCGATTTGATTGAGACTAGAGTGCTTATTAGCTCCATGGAACAGCTCAGTGAAAGAGAAGCTCAATGGAAAATGGTGACGAGGAAGCGAGCGTTATTCAGCGTTCAGATAGTTTGATGGGTCAAGGTAATGTAGATTCGCTAACAGCGCCTAACAAGGCAAATCCAGAGCAGGCAAATCCAGAGCAGGCAAGCATACTTACACCTACATTCGTCAAGACCCTGGCAATTGATATCGGGGGCAGTGGCGTCAAGGTCTTGGTCATGGATGAAGAGGGCGTGCCTTTAAGTGAACGAGATCGCCTTAAAACCCCAAAACCAGCGACCCCCGAAGCGGTTGTGGATGTGATCGAACAGCTGGCTAACCGCCAAGAGCAAGATTTTGACCGGGTGTCGGTAGGATTTCCAGGTGTTGTGCGGCAAGGTGTCATCTACACAGCTGTAAACCTTCACCACACATGGGTGGAATACGACCTTGCTCAGATACTGGAAACAAAGCTAGGCAAACCGACTCGGGTTGCCAATGATGCTGATATTCAAGGCATGGGCGCTATTACAGGGCAAGGCGTAGAGATGGTTATTACATTAGGCACGGGCTTTGGGACAGCGCTGTTTGTAGAGGGGCATTTGGTGCCTAACCTGGAATTTGGTCATCAGCGCTTTCGTAAAGGTGAAACCTACGAAGAGCAGCTAGGCAGAGCCGCGCTCAAGAAAGTAGGCAGCAAAACTTGGAACCAAAGATTGATTAAGGCCATTGGGGCGCTATCCCATGGGTTTAACTTTGATCGGCTGTACTTGGGGGGCGGTGAAGTGAAGCATATCAAGATAGATTTGCCTGAGAACGTAACGGTGGTGCCAAACGTGCTGGGACTGATCGGGGGTATTAAGCTCTGGCAATAGGTATTAAATGCTGGCAGTAAGCAACATAAAATACGGCTATACAGAACACGGCCACTACAGTAAAAACAAGCCGCTTTCTGTGCAAATTCCATCCAAGCGTACGTCCCAATCTTCTCTAGGCACTTGGGGTAGGCGAGCATACTCAAAGACGATGCCAACAGTGGGCTTATCAGCCCACTCAGGTTGAGCAAGCATCCGATCATAAAAGCCACCGCCATAGCCGAGGCGATAGCCATTAATATCACAGGCCAAGCAAGGCACAAGCACAAGATCGACTTGGTCGAGATCTATAACCGGTGTAGTGGGAAGTGGTTCAGTAATACCGTACGTGCCCGAATGTAGGCGATATTGGCGGCTGTGGAGGTGCCAGATAAGAGTTTGCCCCTCACAGCGAGGCAACCCCCAAACGCGGCCTTTCTGATCAAACAAGCTATCGAGCTGAGGCTCACCCCGGAAGCTACAGTAGGCGAGGGCAAGCTTTGAGCTAGCAAACACTTCCCAGCTCAGCAGATGCTGACAGATCCGCGCTGATTTTTCTTGCTTAAGCCGAGGCGGAATGGCCTGGCGAGCTTTGAGCAGTCTGCGGCGTAGCGCTTCCTTCTGTTCATTCACAATCATGCAGTCACAATCGTCAAAAGGCGCAATCGTCAAAACGACGGTTCATCTGGAGGCATTAGGCCGTGAGCTGCCGATATAGCAGAATAATTTTTTCGATGACCTGCTCAGCGCTGAGATGATCGGTAACAATTTCAATGGCGTCAGGCGCTTTCTTGAGGGGAGAGACGCTGCGAGTGCTATCTTTACGATCACGCTCTGCGATCGCGGCTGTCAGTTCTTCAATTGCGGGTAAAGGGACTCCAGAAGGCGATAAACGGGCTTCCTTTAAATCTAAATAGCGCCGCTGCGCCCGCTCTTCTACTGAAGCTGTCAAAAAAATCTTCAGCTCTGCATCTGGAAACACGTGGGTGCCAATATCGCGCCCGTCAGCAACTACCCCGCCTTGCATGCCGTACTGCTGCTGCTGCTGCACCAAATGAGCGCGTACAGCTGCTTGCGCAGCAATTGTAGAGACCTGGGCAGTCACTTCAGGCGTTCGAATGGCCGCAGTGACATCTTTACCATTAACGTCTACTTTTGGCGGCTGAGGCTGATCGTTATCTACCCTAGCCACGAGCTGAATGTGACAGTGGGGTAATAGCTGGGTCACAGCGGCTTCATCGGTGGGATTAGTCTTTTGCTGCAACACGAACCAAGTCAGCGCTCGATACATAGCACCCGTATCGAGATAGAGCAGACCAAGATGATGAGCAATCTGACGGGCAACGGTAGATTTTCCTGCCCCTGCAGGGCCGTCGATGGCAATGATGGGCGTACGTTCGAGATTTGAAAGGATTACGTTGTCTAGGAGTCGGGCTTTGCCGACATGTGCTGCGATCGCCATCATTCCTACGGTAGTGACTGTTTGCAAAGGCTTTAGTGTATCAGGATGTACCAACGTGAGGTAGTCCAAGACAACATCTGGCTCAGTGGACAGCACCTGAAGGGCGGCGCTCCGTAACGCCTGCTCGGATGTTTCCCCTTGGGCAAAAGCGGCTTTGACAGCCTGAAGGCTTCGGTTTAAGACGGTTGCCTGAATTCTTTGCGGTTCAGTGAGGTAGCGATTTCGAGAGCTGAGCGCTAGGCCATCTGGCTCTCTGACAATAGGACAAACGAGAACTGTCCCAGGCAGGTTTAAATCGTTGACCAATCTTTTGATAATGGCAACTTGCTGAGCATCCTTTTGGCCAAAGTAAGCAAACGTGGGCCGAACGATGTTGAGAAGCTTAGTCACAACAGTGGCAACCCCCTGAAAATGCGTAGGACGGGCGCGGCCACACAGCAAGGCCGTCATTCCTTTTGGCGGCATGATCTGAGTGAAGGTTTCTAGGGCAGGTTTGGCGATGCCATATAGCTCGACAGACGGTGGCATAAATATGACATCAACACCTGCCTGCTGACACAGGGTAGTGTCTTCTTCTTTGGGCCTGGGATAGCGTGCTAAGTCTTCGTTGGGGCCAAACTGAAGCGGATTGACAAAAATACTCACCACCACAATTTGACAGTCTTTTCGGGCCTGTTCTATTAGGCTCAAGTGTCCGGCGTGAAGAGCACCCATTGTCGGGACGAGGCCAACCGTCTGGTTTACGTTTTTATCCAGGTAGTGGCGCAGGTCTGCGACGGTGTTAAACAGCCTCACAACGTTCTCCTACAGATTTTGACTAAACAGTTCTTGGCTAAACAGCTTTTTTCGACACAGACTTCTGCTTCAAAACAAAGCAAAAGGCCCTTCTAAATATATAGAAGAGCCCTCATCTTAGAGCCTTATCCTAAGGCCTTGGAAGTCTTAAATTTGGCCTAAACATCTGGTCTAAACATCTGGCCTAACCTGAAGCCTAGTAGCCAAGCACATCTACCTGAACAGGACCTACACCGGCGCCCGTAAGGCCGATGACATCGGCAGCAGCAGCAGAGAGATCAATGATGCGATCGCCAGCGTAAGGCCCACGGTCATTAATCCGAACAGTAACTGCTGCACCGTTGTACAAGTTCGTCACCCGCACATAGGTCCCAAAAGGCAGCGTCCGGTGGGCCGCTGTGAGGGCGTTCTGGTTAAATATTTCGCCGTTTGCACTCATCCGGCCATGGAAGCCAGGACCGTACCAAGACGCGTTGCCAACGTTACTAGAAACAATCGCAACCTGCTGAGGCTCAGCAGCGGCAACAGGTTCAGGTTCAGGCTCGGGCAAGCCCTCAATTTCGGAGACTGGCTCCGCGTCGCCTAGTAAGCGACGTAAACGATTGGTTACCTGAAGGGCGTCTTCGGCCACATCTTCGGTGGTATCTGGCAGCACCGTGCGGCTGTCCAGCTCGACTAAGTCATCGCCGGCCAGAGTGACAATATAACCATCGGACTCCTCATGCCAGCGAACAGAGATATCATCCGCTTCAATAGTCTCATCACCTAGCTTTTCACCCAAGCTAGATGCCCGGATGACAGGATCTTGAACGGTACCTGCTGCACCGCCTGCGGCCACATCGCCTGCAACTACGGGAGCAGAGCCACTGAGCGCCAGGGAAACGCCGCCTTCGACCTTAGAGAGGCTATCAACTTCAGTGCCGATGAACGTAAGTAACGGAATGTCTTTCACATATAGAGTGGCTGCGCTGCGGCCATCTATTTCATGAGCATGAACGACAATGTCGCTGCTCAGAGCAGGCGCTAAGTCCGTTTGAGCACTTTCGAGTGCACCGGTAGGCGCGATCGCGGCCTCGTTAGCATCTACTTCGGTGAGGCCATCTACTGCGGGATTAGACGCAACAGCCTCAACAGGGGTGAATTGAGTGGAACCTTCAACTTCGGGAGAGGTGCTCAACGTTTGAGCACTGGTAACGGTAGCACCTAAGCCAGACAGAAGAACGGCTGCTGCAAGGCTGCTAGTAAGCTGCTGTTTTGCCGAATTCTTGGAAATCACAAACATAACGGGGGCTATCTCTCAACGGCTCAAACTGGTAACTCCGATGGCCAGTTTTTGGATTGAACAGTCAATTGGATAGCAACACTCCTACCTCTGTTTACAAAATGTGTAAGGGACGTCTGTAATCTACACGAACAAATTGGCCGATATCTACGGGTATTTTCGTGTCAATCTTTGGAAATAAATTTCATTTCTTCTTTACAAAAAGTGTGAAGTCACGAAATGTAAAGGCTTTTCGCCGGTCATCATCTATATTTTGACGGTGACCAACGCTTATGTGAAATCAAGACAGTGTTCTGTATAACTAATCAATCGAGTTTTGTTTTTTGTGTGCATAATTACATAGTCTCTTTTAGACTATGCAATTTTTTGCATTAAATCATCCATATTTACCGCCACTGCGCTCACTCAAAAACTATTGCAGTTACCTTGGCTTAAACGCTAAAAGCATGGCTACACAGGGCGTCTCTAAAGGATTATTTGAAGAGTCATCTGGCTTCAGCGCTGCGACCATGGCAGCGTAAGCAGCTAGCGCTGTCATGGTCGCAGCGCTAACAGGCATTAATGCTTAGTGAATAGCTGGCAGTATAAGGGTTTGAGCGGGTTACCATGTCATAGCTGTTTAGCACGCTCAAAACGCTCAATTAGGACAATTTCAGATATGGACTACCGGCAGGCTGGTGTTGATGTAGAAGCAGGTCGCGCCTTCGTCGATAAGATTCGTGACATGGTGAATGGAACCTACCGCCCTGGCGTCTTGGGTTCGCTAGGCGGATTTGGCGGATGCTTTGAGCTGCCAAGCGGCTACCAAAAACCAGTGTTGGTATCTGGAACAGATGGAGTAGGCACCAAACTAAAGTTGGCTCAAGCGCTGAACCGGCATGACACAGTAGGTATTGACTTGGTGGCGATGTGTGTCAATGATGTGCTGACGATTGGCGCAGAGCCGCTCTATTTTTTGGATTATTTGGCGACGGGTAAACTGGCCCCTGAGCAGCTAGCCCAAGTTGTGGCTGGGGTAGCGGAGGGCTGCAAAACATCAGGGTGTGCGCTGCTGGGCGGTGAAACAGCCGAGATGCCAGGTTTTTATGCGCCAGGAGAATATGACATTGCAGGTTTTTGTGTCGGCATTGTGGAAAAAGCGGCAATGTTGGATGGGTCACAGGTGGTGGTGGGAGATCGCCTCATCGGACTCGCCAGCAGTGGCGTACATAGCAACGGCTTCAGCCTAGTGCGCAAAATTGTAGCTGAAGGCAAACGAGACCGTAATCATGCAGAACGAGTAAAAGGCTACGACTGGGACGAAAAGCCAGCGGTATTCGGTGGAAGATCTTTGGGAGAGGTGCTGCTAACCCCAACGCAGCTATATGTACAGCCAGTGTTGTCTGCCCTGAAATCAGAAGACCTGACCATTCACGGCATGGCCCACATCACAGGCGGTGGCCTGCCAGAAAACTTGCCGCGCTGCCTAGACAAAGGACAATCTATCCAGCTAATGGCAGGTAGCTGGGCGGTGCCACCCGTGTTTGACTGGCTGCAAACAGCAGGAAATGTGAGCACGCCGGATATGTACAACACCTTCAATATGGGCATTGGCTACGTCGTAATTGTGCCACCAGAGCAGGTCACATCAGCGCGATCGCACTTCGAGTCGCAAGGGCTCAGTGCTTGGAACATTGGAGAAGTGGTGGCCGGGAATGGTGAGCTATTGGACTTTCTGCCCTTCGATTAGCCTAGAACTTAACAATGGATAAAGGTTCAAAGCCTCTACACAGCAGGCATAGCAAACTTTATCAAGCTAGGCTGTATTAGGCATTGAGTTGCGATGCATTGAGTTGTGATGCATTGAGTTGTGATGTGTTGAGTTGTGATGGTCCGATACCTCACAACTCAAGAATTTTCATCATCTATATATAAGGAAGGAGTTTTCGCGTTGAGCGCCAATCAAGAAAATAGTCAGCCAATTTTTATCGCGGTGATCGCCACCGTCGCCGCCATTTTGCTAGCAAGCAGCTTCGTCATCATCAATCCTGGACAAGCCGGTGTATTGAGCGTGTTAGGAAAGGCCCAGGACGGCGTATTGCTCGAAGGCATTCACCTCAAGCCGCCATTCGTGTCATATGTCGATGTCTATGACATCACAGTGCAAAAGTTTGAAGTCCCTGCAGAAAGCTCCACGAAAGATCTGCAAGATCTCAAGGCGCGATTTGCCATCAACTTTCGCCTGGAGCCTGAGCAGATGGTAGAAATTCGCCGTAAGCAAGGCTCACTGTCCAACATCGTTTCTAAAATCATCGCACCTCAAACGCAGGAATCATTTAAGGTTGCAGCAGCAAGGCGGACAGTGGAACAAGCGATTACACAACGGGCGCTACTGAAAGAAGACTTTGACGATGCGCTAGCACTGCGATTAGAGAAGTACGGGATCAACGTGTTGGATACGAGTGTAGTAGACCTGACCTTTTCACCAGAATTTGCCCGCGCGGTGGAAGAAAAACAAATTGCAGAGCAGCGAGCCAGAAGAGCCGTATACGTTGCACAGGAAGCGGAACAGGAAGCACAGGCCGAAATTAACCGGGCAAAGGGACGCGCAGAAGCGCAGCGCCTACTGGCTGAAACACTGAAAGCGCAAGGGGGCGAGCTAGTACTACAAAAAGAAGCGATTGAAGCTTGGCGCGAAGGCGGGGCGCAAATGCCTAGAGTGTTGGTTTCTGGCAGTGGTTCAACAGGGGGCGTACCGTTCATTTTCAACCTAGACAAAAACGATCAATAGTATGTCTGGTCTTATCTAAACGAACCCTCAAATAAAACTGACATCGGGGAAAGCGCTACCTGGCCAGGTAGCGCTTTTGTCTTTTACGCTGTGTTCTATAGCGTTTGTCGAGTTAGTTAAGACGCAATGCGACTACACTGGAAGCAGGAAAGTTAAGAAATATAACAAATCATGGATGGGCGCGATCGCACGCAGCAGATAGCCACAAAACAGACAGCCACAAAACAGAACGTCGTCGTCATTGGCGCAGGCATTGGCGGACTGACTGCAGCAGCACTGTTGGCCCATCGTGGCTACGCGGTCAAAGTCTTTGATCAAGCGATTGTACCGGGGGGCTGTGCCTCTACATTTAAGCGGCGCGGATTTATCTTTGATGTGGGCGCTACTCAAGTGGCAGGGCTAGAGCCAGGGGGCATTCACCATCAGATATTTGAAGAGCTCGGCATTGAGCTCCCCCCTGCGAGCGAGTGCGATCCAGCTTGCGCGGTGTTTTTGCCAGGGGAGCGTGAGCCCATTAATGTATGGCGCGATCCGCAAAAGTGGCAAGCGGAAAGAGAACGGCAGTTTCCAGGCAGTGCACCGTTTTGGGCGTTTATGAAGAAGTTGTTTGACTACAGCTGGCAGTTTCAGCAGCGCGATCCGGTATTGCCGCCTAGGAATTTGTGGGACGTCTGGCAATTGGGAACAGCGGTGCGTCCCAACACGCTATTCACGGTGCCGTTTACCTTTTCAACGGTGGGCGACATTCTGCGGGGCTACGGATTGTATGACAATCAGCGGCTGCGGACATTTTTAGATATGCAGCTAAAGCTGTATTCGCAGACAACAGCAGATAAAACAGCGGTGCTGTATGCCGCAACAGCGCTGGGCGTATCCCAAGCTCCGCATGGGCTATATCACTTAAAAGGAAGTATGCAGGTGTTGAGCGATCGCCTCACAGCATCCCTGACTCAAAACGGCGGCGAACTCCACATGCGCCACACGGCCAAGGCCATCAAAATAGAAAATGGCAAACCCACGCAAGTGAAAATCACCAACAAACAAGGTGAAAGTTGGGTAGAAGAGACCGAGCATGTTGTTGCAAACGTAACTGTGCAGAACCTTGTAAGGTTAGCAAAAGACAACAAGATGAAAGGTTACGAAAAGAGAGTCGAAAAGCTGCCACCGTCTTCTGGCGCTTTTGTCATTTATCTGGGGGTAGAACAGGCTGCGATTCCTGAAAAGTGCCCGCCTCATCTCCAGTTCAAATACAGCTATGATGGCCCCATTGCAGAAAACAACTCTCTCTTTGTTTCAGTTAGTCGCCCGGGAGATGGCCGCGCGCCTGAAGGGAAAGCGACCATAATCGCCTCTTCTTTTACTGAGGTGCAGCAGTGGTTTGACTGTGATGAAGATGGCTACAAAACGATGAAAGAGAGATATACACAAGAAGCTATTTCTCGATTAAAAGACTATTTCGATTTGCGGCCTAACCATCTTGTACATGTAGAAGCGGCTACGCCACGAAGCTTTGAAACCTTTACTGGCCGTGAGCAAGGCATTGTGGGTGGCATTGGCCAGAGTGTGCCAACATTTGGCCCCTTTGGCTTTGCGACTCGTACCCCTGTGAAGAACTTATGGCTCGTGGGAGACAGTACCCATCCTGGAGAAGGAACAGCAGGCGTGAGCTATTCTGCTATGACTGCGGTAAGGCAGATTGAAGCCGGTCAGCGATAGGGCAATAAGTAAAACATAGCGTCAAAAACATAGACTCTACTCTGCTGCTCACCCCTGTTGTTTACCCATCACGGCTAAGCCAACCCCACCTAAAATCATCACAGAAGCCAGCACTAACCGTACAGACAGCGCCTCTTGCAAAAAGAAAACACCGCCAACAGCCGCCAACACGGGGACGGACAATTGCACCGTGGCGGCTCGTGTAGCGCTGAGCCCCCTGAGCGCAGCGTACCAAAGTGCGTAGCCAACACCCGAAGCGATCGCCCCTGAGAGCACTGCCAGCAGCACGCCCTCCCTCGATAGCTGTAGCTGTGAAATACTCACCAGACTCGCCCCAATAGCAAACGGGACAGCCCGCACAAAATTGTTCATCGTATTCACAACAGGCTGAGTACTGCCCCGACCCAGCAGCGAATAGACACCCCAGGCCCCCCCGGCAATCACCATCAAAACAGAGCCGACAGCAGGCGGCGCTTCTAACCCTGGTGATACGAGATAAATCAGTCCGAGTAGGGCAAGCACCAGTCCGATCCATTCAGCTACGCTCGGCTTTTCACCCTGTTTTAGGGCCACCAAAATCATCGTCACCTGCACTGTTCCGAACAAAATCAGTGCGCCAGTGCCTGCAGCTAGCTGTAAGTATGAAAAAGAAAATGCGATCGCATATAGAAACAACATCAGCGCCGCTGTCCAAGCGTCCTTTGTTAGGCAGCGCTTCTCTATGTCCATCGGACTCTTTTGTTGCATGAGGGTCGTAATCGCCAATAGCACAGCAGCACCTGACGCCAATCGAATAGTGACAAAGCTAGCCGCATCAATGACGCCTGCCCCCAGCGCCATCCGGGTCAGTAACGAATTGGCCGCAAACGCAATCAGAGTAACCCCAGTTAACAGTGAAATCTTGACAGGGGATGAGCGAGTTGTCATGGCGTCTCTTTTTACGCAGCACGCCACTTTAACACGAGTCAACCTGCACGTAGGCTAATCGAGGCTTGGTTGACTTCAGTGCCATTTAAGCTACAAATGCTTTTGAACTAATTCGCTTTTGAACTAATTCGCTTTTGAACTAATTCTAGAAACAACCACGCTAGAGCAGTGTTCCTAACAGAATACGCTTAGCAAGATAGCCATAGAACACTAACACCAGAACACTAACGCCAGAACGGTAATCCCAAAGGGCCTAATTCCTAGATAAAGACTCAGGTCTTTGATGAAAAGTGACTGCATTGCATGGGTATTGAATACGCCACGCTAAGCCCACTTTTTTCAGGGTACGAATCAACCACCAGCTCGGATCTAACTGCTTGGGATACAAGCTAAACCTTGCTGCATTTGGAAAGGCCCTGTGATTGCTTTGCCAACACTCTCCAAACGTAAGTAGCCCCAACAAAGCATTGTTGTAAAAAGGGTTGTTGTAGCTTATTTCACCCATCGTCCACTTTGGCTCACCAAAGTGACTGTTGGTGAGATGTTCCCATAGCCACTGCAGCGTGACAGAAACCGCAACGCGAACGTAGATGCCCCAAAAGACCCAACTCCAACCGCCAAAGTAATAGAAGGCAATGGCCCAGGGCAACTGCTGCAACATCCACGTTTGCTGAAGCCACTGATAAAACCTGTTCCGTGCCGTCTGAGCCTCGTGACGAAAAATGGGGGGATAGGTGAGATGAAGCGTGCAGTGCAGGTGCCAAAACCAATCTTTGAAAAGGTTTTGGCGATGAGAAAAATAAGCATGACAGTGGGGCTGACGCTGCGCCCAGTCTTTGATGTCGTGCTTTTCGACAATGGAAAGGGGGCCGTCAATACCGGTGAGAACGCCTAAGTAAACAAGCCCGCCTTCTAACCATTGATGGCACCGAAAGCTGTGGTGAACAAGCTTACGATGGAGGCCCACTGAATAACCTGCACAGAGCGTGATGACGGTCGTCACGAGAAACAGGAGCGCAGCATTCCATTGAAATGTGGCGTACCCACCTAAAACAGCACCGACATAGATGACGCTCATCCACAGCGAGCGAACCGGAGACCAATACACCGTGCCAAAAACAGAGCTGGAGTGACCATTATTAGGATCTACTCGGCCCCTGGGTAAAGCAGATGCTTCGGGCAAAAGCATCGCCGATAGAGTCGGGCTACTCATCAGATTACGGGGGCAGACTGCGGGGGCTTCACATATTCCTTATGTCTATTTTATGTTGATTTTAGTTCCTTCGCTAAATAAAATTCACGAAGAATTTAAGGAAGTGTTACGGATTTCTGGTGAGCAATGTTTTGAGTCATTTTCTGAAGCCTTTGTTTTAAGTGGAATAAGGGCAAAGGCACCGGTTATTTTAGGGGATGAGATCTGGGGGGATGGGCTTATGGCGTTGACGACGTTTGAGCGGGCAGTGGAGTTTGTGGAGGTGGATGCGCTGTTTGAGGCACTGCCGCTGCTGAATGAGGTCATTGCCAAAGAGCCGGAGCGGGCTGAGGCGTATGTGTGGCGAGCGAAGGTGCGCAGGCGTTTGGGTGATGGGGAAGGGGTGATCGCTGATTACACTCAAGCCATCAAACTTGCGCCAACCGCAGAGAATTATTTAGCCAGAGCGCTAGTGTGGCTGAGCTTGGATAAGCCAGAAGGCGCGGTAGCGGATGGCCGCGAGGCGGTGGCGATGAAGCCTGAGTTTGCAGGCGCCCAGCGGCTGCTGGGGAAGGCGCTGGGTTTGATGGGGGATGGAGAAGGGGCGATCACGGCGTATAAAAAAGCGGCCCGGTGCTACCTGGATGCGAAGGATAAGCAAAATGCACAGGCTTGCATCGATGCGATTGAGCCGCTGCGAAAGTTACCACCGCTACCGACACCGGCAAAGGGCACATCGTCATTGCCTGGCAGTTTAGCTCAAGCAACACCTGGCTTAAACGCTGAGGAAATGGCTAATGACTACGTGCAAAAGGTACGTCAGAAGTATGAGGACGGCTACTACGCGGCGGCGATGAAGGATTTGAACTGGCTGCTGAACATTGAGCCGATCCACTCTGGGGCGCTGTGTTTGCGAGGGTTGATTCAGGCGCAGTTGGGACGGCGGGAGCAGGCGATCGCGGATTTGGCCTTGGCTAAACAGCACCACCCTAATGACCTTGAGGTGCAGCTTGCCCGAGGGCAAATGCGGCTGATTTTGAAAGATGGCTACGGCGCAATTGAAGAATTTACAGCTTTAATTGATGCGGCAATTGAGCCAGATAAATCGCCTGATCCAAGATTTTTTGCTTACAGGGGTAATGCCTACCGTCAGATTGGAGAACAGGAGCAGGCATTTAAGGATTATTCAAATGCGCTGTCGCTAGATTCTGAAAATGCTGAGCTGTATGAGCTACGGGCGCAGATGCAGCAGTCAATGGAATCGAGTGATGGGGCAATAGAAGATTTTCAGCGGGCAGCAACGCTGTGGCTAGATCGGGGGAACTGGCAAAAGCATCAGCAGGTAGTGGAGCAGGTGAGAGCGTTGCGAAATCAGCGCAGTGCTGAACCAAACCAGAGCAAAGCCGCCGTACCGATTAAGTCATTTGAGAATCATCGACCTGTGGTGGAGGTGTTGCTAGATGGCATTGCAAAGTTTGATTTGGTGATTGATAGAAATGCGACGCACTCTATCATCACGCAGAAAATAGCGAATCAGCTGAATTTGGAGCTGGTGAGCTACCGATATGTTTATTTGCTAGATGGCACACCGATGGAGCTGCCGGTGGGGCGATTGCGTTCGGTGGTGGTAGGGCAAGCGATTGTGACAGATGTGTATGTGGCGATCGCGGCAGATAAAGCAACGCCCGTATTAGGAAAAGATTGTTTTAGTGCTTACAGCATTCGCATTAGCGGAAACGAGATGACTTTTGTACGACGCTCGTAAGTTGTTCTTCTTTTACTCAGATTTTAAAGGCTCAAAATAAACAAGCCTCAGAATTTAGAAGATTCTGAGGCTTGTTTGACAGTTATCGTAAGAGGCTTCTAGCCAATTGGATTGCCAATTGAATTATTGAGGGAAGCCATCATCAATGTCTCGGCTGCCAAAGCGAGATTCTACCCGCAGCGAGCTGCCGTCTCTCCCAAATCCGTATTCCAGTGGATTGGCAGAGCGGCTCAAGTTGGCTTCTCCTTGAGTAGTCAGCGTCTGATTGTTGGTGGGCGTGTTAAGGGCTGTGAGCGCGGCAACACGATCCGCTGCTTTAGGGTGAGTGATACCAGGCAACCGGCTTTCTGTTATTCGAGTCAGGGAACCCATAGCACGGACGCAGCCGTCTGGTTCAAACCCTGCTCTGACAATGTACTCATAGCCGATTGCATCTGCTTCTGTTTCAGCTTCCTTGCTCACGGCTGAAAACTCTTCATTGAGTTCTTCCAGCCGCGCCGCATAGATTTCTTCTGCTCTAGCAGCGGCTCGATTAGCCTGCTCTTCGTTAAGCCCGTTCAATACATCGTTAGCGACACCGGTTGCGATCCACCCTGTTCGAGAAGAACGGGCAATATCTACGCCAACAGTGTTTGTGACAACACCAATCACCGCGCCAAATACGTTGGCCTGTCGGTTAGAAGCTTCTACTTCTGCGCGAGCTTCTTCTAAGGCTTCTATCTGGAGAGCTTCTAATCTGGCCGCAACTTCAGTTTGTTCTTGAGCGTGCTGTTCAGTGTGGTGGGCCATTTCGTGACCAACGACACAGGCGATCGCGGCAGTATCTCCTTGGAGTTGTTCTAAAAGGCCGCCGTAGAAGGTGAGCATATTGAGATCAGAGGCTGTCGCATTAAAGACATCAGTTTCTGTAACGCGAATTCTCCAAGGCTGCTCATCTAGCCCATTGGCTCTGGAGAGTCTTTCTACAATTCTATAAATCAGATAGTAGTCTTCACCCACTCTGCCAAGGCTGCTTTCAAGTTCATTGCGCACTTGTTGGTAGTGAGCGTCATTGCTGTTTTGCTTGTTAGCGCTGATGGATTCAAGTGGGCTGGGCTGAGCAGCACGAGTGGCCTGCGGCAAGAGAAAAGCGCTACCTGGTGCTGCAATGGCGGCAGTGCTGAGTAAAGACAGCAGACGTTTGGTTAGAGGTGTCATCGTAGTGAGTAAGACCTAAAAAGAAAGCAACAGTATAAAAAGTTCGATAGAGCACCTAACTTTACTTTTTAACCGTTCATTCCCTTCTATTTGGTGAAGTTTACGCAAACTTACGGACAACTCTGCTTAAGGGCGGGTTATTTCGACGCCAACTGTACCGCCAAAGTCGGGGATGGGTGGGGTAGGTTTGGTGACTTTGACGTTTATTTTTTGGATGCGGCTATCGCTGGCGAGGGCATGGGTAGCGACAGCATCCGCGAGACTTTCGATGAGTTTGTATTTTTGGGTTTGAATAAGCTGCTTGGTGGCTTGAACAATCTCTACGTAGCTGTGAGTGTCTTCTAGGGCGTCGGTTTTTCCAGCTTTAGAGAGATCGATGTAGATTTTGAGATCGACGTGAAACCATTGGCCGAGTACGTTTTCTTCGGGGAGGACACCGAGATAGCCGAAGGCTTTGATGTCATTGATATGAATGATGTCCATTAAGGAGAGTGGTGAAATAAAGCCAAGATTAAATAGATCCGATAGATGATAACGCGTCTGAACCTTACAGATCTTGGTGAGTGAAGGGTTTTGCGTCTGCGCCGGAGTAGGAGGCAACTACATGGCCATCGCCAACGAGTTGATATTTATAAGTGACGAGTCCTTCTAGGCCAACGGGGCCGCGAGGGGGCATTTTTTGGGTACTGATGCCGACTTCTGCGCCGAAGCCGTAGCGGAAGCCATCGGCAAAACGGGTGGAGCAGTTGTGGTAGACACCTGCAGCGTCGATTTGGCTGATAAAGGTATCGGCGGCGGTTTGGTCGGTAGTGGCGATCGCTTCTGTATGCCGTGAGCCATACGTGTTGATATGGTCAATGGCGGCTTCTAATGACTCCACCACGCGAATGGCCAAAATCAAATCGCTGTATTCGGTAGCCCAATCTTCTTCTGTTGCGGACTTGAGGCCTGACACAATTTGGCATGTTTCGTCATCCCCGCGAAGTTCTACGTTTTCTGTTTGTAGGGCTTGAGCTAAAGCGGGTAGGGCTGATTTGGCAATATCTTGGTGAATGAGTAACGTCTCTATGGCGTTGCAGGCGGAGGGGTAGCCGACTTTGGCATCGACGGCGATGCGGGTAGCCTGTTCAATATCGGCGGCTTTATCTACATATAAGTGGCAGATGCCGTCAGCGTGACCGAGGACAGGAATGCGAGTGTTGGCCTGAACGTATTGTACGAACTGGTTAGAGCCACGAGGAATAATCAGATCTACGTATTTGTCTAGGGCGAGTAGTGCATTGGTTTCTTCTCGGGTGGTGAGGAGCTGAACCGCATTGGGATTAGCACCAGCGTTGGCAATGCCTTGACGGATGGCTTTGACAAGCGCAGTACAGGAGCGAATGGCTTCTTTGCCGCCTTTTAGGATCACGCCGTTGCCGGATTTGATGGCAAGGGTGGAGATTTGCATGACGGCGTCGGGGCGAGATTCGAAGATGATGCCGAGGACACCGAGGGGGACGCCGATGCGTTTGAGAATGAGGCCGGTGTCGAGTTCTCGGTGGAGGGTGATTTGGCCGGTGGGGTCAGGAAGGTTGGCGACGCTGCGAACGCCTTGGATAGCGGCGTTAAGCTTAATTTCGTCGAGTTTTAGTCGACCGTAGAGGGGTTTAGCGAGGTTGTCTCGGATAGCCGCGTCGAGATCTTGCTGGTTGGCGGTGGTGATTTGGGGGGCGGCGGTTTCTAGAGATTGGGCGATCGCTTCAATAATTTCGTTTTTTTGTGTGGCGTTGAGCTGGGCGAGCTGGCGGGCGGCTTGTTGGGTTTGGTGGGCGATTGCGGTTAAGGGGAGGGTGGTGGTGAGTGTCATGATTTTTGGTGGTTGGCGGCAAGAGGCAAGAGGCAAGGCGACAAGATCGGGGCTTTCCTCCCCGCGCCCCTCCTTTGCTGGGATGCGTAGTGTGCTGCCTGGGGGCTTTTTTTACTCCGTTACGGCTTGGCGCTTGTAGTGCGTTTTCCCCCAGCCCCCCCGAAAGGGAGTACTCGGTTAGATGATTAATTATCGTACAGGGCGAGGCTTGTTGACTTTTATTAATTCATCGTTCGTTATTCATCACTTCTAACAACTTTCTGGCGATGCGATCACCTGCACCAGGACTTCCCATGCGGTGGGTGCCGTTTTGGTGGATGAGTTTAAGTTGTGCTGGATCGTTGAGGAGCTTTGAGATGGCATTGCCGGTTTGGGTGGGATCGGTGAGGACTTGGATGGAGGGGCCAAGCATGCGGGATTGGACTTTGGCGAAGGCGGGGGTGAATTGGGGGCCGTTGCCGGGGAGGGTGATGGAGGGTTTGCCAAGGCCGACGAATTGTTCGGTGGCGGTGCCCGCAGTAGCGATCGCTATATCGGCTTGGTGCAGACAGTCGCTATAGGCGTTGTTGACCAAAACTAGCGTGACATTCTCATAGGTGAAGGTTGAGTAGGGCATCTCTGAGGTCGGTTTTTCCCATTGCCCTTGAAAGTGCTCTTGAAGCGGAGACTGAAGCACCTGTAAAGAAAGGCTAGGGGCGATCGCAGCGAGCAAAATAACAGACCGGTGGGGAAAGTGTGTGACCAAGCTGGGGATGGCGGCAACTATCCGCGTCCAGTTTTCGTAGGCTTCGGGCGGGCGGGAACCAGGCAACAGTGCAATGGTCAGAGCAGACAACAGGCGTAGGCTACTGAGGGCAGTCGTCAGTTGGCCGGTGGGGGCGAGGTTATCCATCATGGGATTACCGGCGTAGTCGGCTGGGATGCCGAGTTTTTGGAGGTGCTGAGCGGTAAGGGCGTCGCGAACGAAGAGGGAACGGCAGCGAGCACTGGCCATCAGCCAGCGCTCCCAAGGGAGATAGACAGAGCCAGACCAGCCTTCTAAGCGATCACTGAGGGTAGTGGGCGGCCGTTTGCCCTGTTCGTCCCGCAGCCAGTATTCGGATTTGGCAGTGCCGATGAAGTGATAGGGCTGTTTGCTCAAGCGGGAAAATAGTAAGGGCACGATGTCGCCAACGGCCAAGATGCTCCCTTCTCGATGGGCTTGAGTAGCCCAGCGTTTAACGCTTTGAAGTTGCTGCCGGGTGAGCGGCAGCAGCCCTTTTCGCACATCCCGTGCGAGCTGTTTGGGGTCTCGGTTTAAAAAGCCACCGGAGGGCAGCGCTTGGGTAGGGCCAACTAAGGAGATGCCGTTGGCGCTGTAAGCCCTGCCGGTGCCCGATATCGGCAGGGCTGAAATTTGCAAGTCAGGGGCATATCGATGTAGCGCGTTGAGAATCTGCAAGGCAATGACATCTTCGCCATGACCGTTACTAATGCACAGCAGTTTCATAAAATTCAAGCGCCGTCCCGACAGCTGGGAGCGTTCAGAGTCTTCATTGTGTCTATTGCCCTCGTCTCTCGTACCGTCTCTCACTCTCTATCTTTACTTAGGCCTATCAATTTAGAGGCCTATCAATTTAGGAGCCTATCAATTTAGAACTGAGTGTCTAAAAATTTCAGAATTGTAATTTTAGCGCCAAAAACATCAGAGATTACGCCTCAGTGACCGTAAACGTCTGTTTTTTCACTTCTATTAGCGTTCTTTTCCTATGGCTATATGCAGATCTTCTCAATGGCAAAAGGTTGCGTAGCAGAATGTACTGAAATTCTCCCTTAGAAAGATGATAAGGTTAAGCGCAATTCACGTTCAGTGTGCTTGAGTTGTCTGCTAACACGAGCTTTCGCGTTTGGGTTTCTTGCGCGCACTGAACGAGTCGTGATCTCTTTTCTAGTGTCTCTTTTTTGTTCTCTTTTTTGTAAAGTGCGTGAGGTTTGATATGAAAAAGTGGGGTTTAACGCTCGCTGCAACGATGGCAGTAGTGCCCTTGGTCGCATGTGGTGCGCCTGGTGATGCACCCAGTGCAGGCGGCGATAGCGCCGACGATGGCGCAGCCGGTATCGGCGGTAGCCGTTTGCAAACGGTACTTGATCGCGGCAATTTGGTCTGCGGCGTAGACGGCGGCATTCCTGGATTTAGCTTTGTAGAGGGCACAGAATACTCCGGTATGGATGTAGACATCTGCAAGGCAGTTGCCGCTGCACTATTCGATGATCCAGCCGCAGTTGAATATCGTAGGTTGGACTCCACCGAGCGATTTGAAGCGCTCAAAGGCGGCGAGGTAGATATGCTCTCGCGCAACACGACTTGGACAATTAGTCGTGACACGTCTGTAGGCATGGAGTTTGCGCCGACGACATTTTATGACGGCCAAGGCATGATGGTGCGAGAAGCAGAAGCCATCGTTGAGCTGCCAGATCTAGAAGGTAAGTCGGTTTGTGTAGAAGCCGGTACCACGACTGAGCTGAACCTGACTGACCAGATGCGTCAGGCAGGCGTAAGCTTTGAGCCAGTCGTTTTCCAAGATGCTGACGAAGCCTATGCTGCTTACGATGAAGGTCGTTGTGATGGCATGACTTCAGATAAGTCTCAGCTACTGGCACGCCGTAGCACGCTCTCTAGCCCAGATGAGCATGTCTTGATGGATGTCACCATGTCTAAAGAGCCACTAGGGCCTTTGACCATCAACAATGACTCGGCATGGTTTGACGCTGTTAAGTGGATTACCTACGCCCTGATTGAAGCAGAAGAGCTAGGGCTGACCTCTGAAAACATTGAAGATGCAGCGTCGAGTGAAGACCCGACAATCCTGCGCTTCATTGGCGCGGAAGGTACGCTGGGTGACGACATGGGCTTGCCTAACGACTTTGCAGCAAGAGCGGTGAAGAACGTAGGTAACTACAGCGAGGTCTATGAGCGTAACTTGGGTCAAGACTCTGAGTTCCAGCTAGATCGTGGCTTGAACGCACTGTGGAAAGATGGTGGGTTGCTCTACTCTCCTCCATTCCGCTAATCCTCCATTCCGCGAATAGAGTGCCTGCCGTGCTCTTGAGTAATAGGCCGGTCTTTAGCAGACGGCCAGTCTGTAGTAACAGGCTGCCTGTATTAATAGACCAGCCTAGACATCGTTCAGGCTAGGCACAGTTCATGGATAGGGCGCAGGTAGCTTTGGCTATCTGCGCCTTTGCGTTAATTAGCCGCTAACTCGAACCGCGCTGAAACGACAAAGGAAGAATGCCATCCTCATTTTGCGATAGGCCCTTGCTTTCCGGTTGGCGTTAGCTATTGCGCTTAATTCTCTCTTCCAGGGCAGTCGTTAAATTAAATAACAGTATGAGAAAACAGCTCTTCTATGGCTCAAACTACTGAAAATATAGACGTGCGCGATTTCTCGGACTGCTTTTTCAAGCATCATTGAGAATTAAAAATCAGGAGGCTTGAAAAGCGAATAGACATTCTCACCACTGTTTCTGTTCATATTTTTAATAACTGTATTTTGAATAACTGTAAAAATGCAGACGGAAGTGAACAGGAAACTACTGAGATAGTGGGGATGGGAAATCCAGGAGAACACTCCCCGTGATTCTTTGAAACGGCCGTTATAGAAAATCTCACACAGTGAAAGTATGGCAAAAACGTCTTCAAAGCCGATGTCTGGTTTGCGATCGCTTCTGCGAGACGAGCGGTTTTGGCAAATTGCACTTCAGGCGCTGGTCGCAGCCGCTGTTTTTACGACGCTGTCTTATTTGTTTGGCAACCTCAGCCAAAACTTAGCGCGCAGCGGCAGCTCGTTCGGTTTTAACTTCTTAGGTAATCCAGCCGGCTTTGCAATGGGCGAAAACCTGCTGGACTATCGGGCCCAAGATGCCTACAGCAAAATTATTCAAGCAGGCATTGTCAATTCATTTCGCGTCATTGTCTTAGGTGTGTTGCTCGCTACGATTGTAGGCATCACAGCTGGGGTCGCGAGCTTTTCGACCAACTGGCTGGTGCACAAAATCAGCCGCGCCTATGTTGGACTGATTCGGAACATTCCACTACTGCTTCAGCTCATTTTTTGGTACTCAGCGGTGTTTCTCGCTGCACCGAGAGAAGCCAATCAACTGCTGCTGCCCAGTCAAAACAATATCTGGGTGATTTTGAGCAACAAGGGGATGAACCTGCCAGGGCCAAGTCTACCCGATGAGGTGTGGGTCGGGATGACCTTGCTAGCACTGTCACTATTATTGATAGGTCTGCTGTGGCGCTCGGTAAACAATTTCCGCCAGGGGCGCTTCGCCGCTGGGATTAGCGGCTGGATGTCTCGACTGGGCAATGCGGCCATTATTGCATTTGCGCTGCTTGCCGCCGCTGTCTTGCTCTTCAATCCATCGGCGGCTAACGGCCTTTACTTTAAAGGGGCGCTGATTAGCTTATTTACCAACTACGAAGGACTGCTGGTAGTTGCCCTCATTGCCTGCGCGATTGCGATTGTGCTGATTTGGCAGACGCGCACCAAAGCCATGGTAGAGCGCGGGGAAGATGGCAAAATGCTGCTGTGGGTGATAGTTGCGATCGCGGTCGTTGCCCTTGCCATTACGCTCTTCGCCTTCAACTGGCAGGCCCCCACTGTGCTAGACAACGGTCAGGCCAACGGTGGCATGAGAGTTTCGATGGAATATGCCGCTGTTGTCACTGCGCTGACGTTTTACACAGGGGCATTTATTGCAGAAATTGTTAGAGCGGGCGTACAGTCTGTCTCGCGCGGGCAGTGGGAAGCGGCTCGTTCGCTAGGCCTTAACAATGCTAAGGCGATGCGCTTGGTGGTATTTCCTCAGTCGCTGCGCGTGATCATTCCGCCACTCAACAGCGAATTTGCCAACCTTGCGAAAAACTCTAGTTTGGCCTTCGCAGTTGGCTACCCCGACCTATATAACGTGGCCAACACAACCTTTAACCAAACTGGGCGCTCCATTGAAGTCTTTCTTGTCATCATGGCGACCTATCTCATCATTAACCTGCTGATCTCAATCAATATGAACCAGCTCAATGCCGCCGTTCAGTTCAAGGAGCGCTAAGCCATGACAACTACTAGCACTCCCGAAACCACCGATAGACCGCCAAATCAACCGCCCAATAGCCCCACCGAGCGCAGCGCCCCTGGAGGGCCAAAAACAACGCCCGTAGACTGGGCCAAAAAAAATCTGTTTGACGGCTGGTTCAATAGCCTTCTCACCATCGTTACCTTGCTGGTGCTGGGGCTAGGTTTGTTAAACATGTTGCGGTGGGCCTTCTCCACCGAATGGATCGTCGTATCCGATAACTTAGGGCTGTACATGTCTGGACTGTATCGTCCAGAGCAGTACTGGCGAATCTGGGCAGCGTTTGGCATTGTCGCTGCCCTGGGCGGACTGACTTGGGGTCTGCTTGCTCGCAATCAGAAGACCTTGTTTGGGAAAAACGTACTGATTGGCATCGGGGCGATCGCGCTATTTACGGTCCTTTGGCCCGTCACTCGGCCCCACCTCATTCAGCTGCTAGGCATAGAGGCGCTAATTGTGGCAATGGCTGTAGCCGGTCAGTCCCTTGGCCGCAATATCCCGAGTGCTGCGACCTGGACATCAGGGCTGTGGTTTGCCTCCTACTTTATTGTGCTTTTCCTGCTCGGTGGCGGCGAACTGAGGGCCAGCTTATTCTACGGCCTGATTATGATTGGCGGCGGAATACTCGTCGGTCAGCAGCTTGCAAAGCGCGTTACTATTCCGGCCATTCCCGGTATTTTGTCAGACATCATTCTCTTTTTGGTGGGCTTTATTGTCACCTACCAGCTCATTTGGAGACTACCTTACTGGCTCGGCTTCGACTTCGGGTTGCGTAACGCATCCACGGCGAACTGGGGCGGCCTTGCGCTAACCCTACTCCTGGCCGTCAGCGGCATTGTGCTCTGCTTTCCACTGGGCGTCATTCTTGCCCTCGGCAGACGCAGTAAGCTACCTGTTTTTCGGGGGCTCTCCATCGCCTACATTGAGCTAATTCGGGGTGTTCCGCTGATCTCGATTTTGTTTATGGGCCAAGTGCTGATTCCGCTGTTTTTGCCCGAAGGCGTGCGCCCGGACCGCGTTGTTCGTGCCATTATTGGCCTAACTATTTTCAGCTCGGCCTATCTTGCGGAAAACGTCCGCGCAGGTCTGCAGGCGGTTCCTCAAGGGCAAACAGAAGCCGCTCAATCTTTGGGATTAAACAAACCACTGACGATGTCGCTAATTGTCATGCCGCAGGCATTGAAAATTGCCATTCCTGCGATTGTGGGTCAGTTTATCAGTCTCTTTCAAGACACCACACTATTGGGCATTGTGGGTCTTGTTGAGCTGTTGGGTATTACAAAAGGATTACTCGCCAATACAAAATACCTCGGCGACTTCGCCCAGGCTTACCTATTCATTGCAACCATTTACTGGATCTTCTGTTACGCCATGAGTTTTGGTAGCCGCAAGGTAGAAGCTGCGCTGAACACAGATCTACGGTAAGCAACTCTACGATAAGCAACCTGACGCCAACTCGGCATACGCTAACAAGCACCCGACCGCGCCTCAACAACAACCGCTAAGAAGACATCAGAAACAGGAAACTGCCATGACGCAATCTGACGTACAAACCCCTATTACGCCTCGTAATGAAGTTGGCTCTGAAGCCGTAATCGTCGCTAAAGACGTACAGAAATGGTACGACAATGGTTTTCATGTGCTCAAGGGGGTGAGCATGAACGTCTATAAAGGTGAAGTCGTTGTGGTGATGGGGCCATCTGGCTCCGGTAAATCCACATTTATTCGCACCTTCAATGCCCTGGAGCCTTATCAAGAAGGTTCCATTGAAATTGACGGCATTCCCATCGCTCACGATCTCAAAGACATTGAATCTGTGCGCCGGGAAGTCGGGATGGTGTTCCAACAGTTCAACCTGTTTCCTCACCTGACGGTGCTGCAGAACGTTACGTTGGCGCCCCTGTGGGTGCGCCGATGGCCCAAGGCCAAAGCAGAAGAGATTGCCATGCGCTTACTAGATCGCGTTGGCATTGCCGAGCAAGCTTATAAATATCCAGGACAAATGTCGGGTGGTCAGCAGCAACGGGTAGCGATCGCCCGCTCCCTCGCCATGCAGCCCAAGGTCATTTTGTTTGATGAACCCACCTCCGCCCTCGACCCTGAAATGGTTCGCGAGGTGCTGGATGTGATGCGCAACCTTGCCAAAGACGGCATGACCATGGTGTGTGTCACCCACGAAGTCGGCTTTGCCCGAGAAGTGGCCGATCGCGTGGTGCTCATGGACGGCGGCGTGCTGGTTGAAGAGAACACGCCCGATGCCTTCTTCAGCAATCCTAAAGAAGAGAGAACCCAAGCCTTCCTGTCACAGATACTTTAGAAACGCGAAAGCAGAAACGTGGAGTACGGAATGATGAACGCAGATAAAATCTCCCGTTCATCATTCTGTTTTTATATGAACTTACTGGCCGCGTTTACATAAACTTACTGGCCATTCCCATCATGTCGCTGATATCCACATCCCCGTCGCCGTCTCCATCTAAAAAGGCGGTAAGCACAGGGTTGTTTCCTGTATTGGCCATACCGGATTTCGTGTTGCCAGCGTTGAGAAACTGCATGACCATAGGGAGGAGCATCGGCAGCATTCCCTGCACTTGATTGCTATTCAGATTAGTTTTGTTGGTAACTGCGGATACCATTTCCGCAACTTGCGCGTTGTTAAACAGCTTAGGAATCGCAGCTGCACCGTTGGCAGAGCATTGCTCAATGAGATCTTCAGCGGCGGTGTTTCCTTCGCTTTGGCGCTTCTCGTTTAAAGAGGATCGAACAAACCCGCCAATGACAGACATTGCTGTCTGCATATTGTCAGCATCAGTGTTGTTTTGCTGAGCCACCTGCTTAGCTGACCCTAGAATCTGCGTAAGCTGGCCTACACTGGCCTGACGGCTGGGATCCGCGACCGCTTTCATGACCTGATCAAATAGTCCCATAGGTTGAATTTCCTTCTGTAAGCTCGGTAATCCTGGTGGTAGTTATGGTGGGGCTACCTCCGGCATTATATAGCCCCAGCTAATTTATCTCCGTAGGCTTAATGTTTATGAGCGTTTATGTATGAGCGCCCGTTGGTAAGTGTTGGTGTGTTGGGTCGTATTCTTTCAGCTTCTGTGCCAGCTTGTTCGATCCGATCTCTGCTGCTCTGATGTTAGGGCTGCTGCTGCCCGTAGGGCTTTCTCTTAAGCCGCTTCTGCTAGGATACTTGCCTTCTTCTTCCCACACCATCCAGCTTTTTCTCGGGTGGGGAGATGTATTTAGTGCGACAAAGAAATCTGGCCTTCTAAAGTCCTTGTCTTTGCGCTTCTGATGGCTGTAATAGACCGTAAGATTGCCTTCTGTAAAATAGTCATCACGATCCTTCCAAATCCAATGCAAGCACTTGAGGCGCAGCATCATTTGCTGCAGATGCAGGGTCGTTTCCAAGGGGGCGTCACTGTATAAGTCGCTGGGCGGCCAAACGATGCACTGAGAGCTTTGCAGATGGCAGCGAGTATAATCAGGCCTTTTGCCCGCGCCCACTTCAAGGCTCATATTAGGCATTGCTGTGCTGGCAGGTGGCTGAATGATTACAGTGAGGGCGATGCCAATATAAAGAGATCATTTCAAAGAGGCAATTCAATCACAATTTGGGTTCCCTCTCCTAGTTGAGAGACACATCTTAAATGCCCCCTGTGCTGCTTTGTCACAATTTGATGGCTCACAGATAGCCCTAATCCCGTTCCGTCACCAATGGGTTTGGTCGTGAAAAAGGGATTGAGGATTTGTGACTGTAGCTCCTTTGCAATGCCAGCGCCGTTATCGCTAATGGTAATACGCACAAACTTTGACGGCGACTCAGCAGGTGATAGGTCAGTTGAAATGGTAATAGCGGGTTCAGTTTGTTCTGCACTGAGGGCTTCGATTGCGTTGTTCAAAATGTGCAGAAAGACCTGATTGAGTGATTTGGGATAACCCTCTACAGCAGGAATTTCTCCATAGGATTTGATTAGCTTGATCTCCGGCCGATGATTTGTTGCCTGTAAACGATGCTTCAA
Source organism: Cyanobacteria bacterium P01_D01_bin.105 (assembly GCA_039025345.1). Lineage (GTDB taxonomy): Bacteria > Cyanobacteriota > Cyanobacteriia > Phormidesmidales > Phormidesmidaceae > Phormidesmis. The sequence continues at coordinate 115,743 of JBCCOO010000002.1, forward strand.
GAGCAACATCGTATTATCTAACCCTGCATGAATATCAGTTGCTTTACGTCCTGCTTGATCAAGATGGGAAAAATCTTGCAGACTCAACACAATTTCTTGAACCCGCTGGGTTCCGGTTTCCATAGATTTCAAAATTCTTTGAATATCCGCTTGCATAAAGTTGAGGTCTACTTCGTTGAGCTTTTCTTGCAGTAATGCATTGGGTTCTGGACATTGCTGCGCATACAGTGACAACAGATCAGAAAAGTCTTGAACGTAGTCATGCAAAGGCATGAGGTTTCCATAGACAAAGCTCATCGGATTATTGATTTCATGGGCAATGCCTGCGACCATTTTCCCCAGAGCCGACATTTTCTCGCTCTGAATGAGCTGCATTTGGGTGTTCTGCAAATCCTGTAAGGTTATCTGGAGATGCTCAGCATAGGCCGAGCGTTCTTGCATTTCTCGCTCCAACTGCTGGTTTTTCTGCGCTAATACACGGTTTAAATGGTGCAGCCGCAAATGAATCTTCACCCTAGAAAGCACTTCAGCTTCGTGAAAGGGCTTGGAAATATAATCCACAGCGCCTAGGCTCAACCCTTTCACCTTATTAGTCAAATCTGTCAGCGCCGTCATAAAGATCACAGGAATAGCTTGGTAGCGTTCATCACCTTTCAGCTGACGGCAGGTTTCAAAACCGTCAATTCCTGGCATCATCACATCCAGCAAAATTAAATCGGGCTGAGCATACTGAATTTTTTTTAGCGCACTTTCACCACTCTGAGCCACTAAAACATCTAAGCCAAACTCGCTCAGGCTCGTTGATAATACTTTCAGGTTTGTAATGTTGTCATCGACGATAAGCACCGTATTTTTGCATGCTTCGTCTTCCATGAGCGCTTCATCTATGCACGCTTCGTCTTTGAGAGCTTTATCAAATTTCATGGGTTAGGCTCAAGTATATTGTTCTATAAAGTTCATCAAAGATTGCTCCTGAAAACTCTCTGCTAAGGCTTGGAGCTTTTGGAAAAATTCAAGATATTCGGGCATTTGCGCACCGAGTTTCTCAGATCGACGACTAATTTCATTCAAATTGCCTTGAAGGGCAAGACGATGGAATTCCTGGACAATATCGGAAGGTGGCATGGCTAGGACGTTATCACCCTTCTTTTCGTCGCTGGATTGACTGATAACACCTTGTTCTGAGTCGGATGTAGAGGATTGTTTATTCTCATAGACCCAATCAAGCGCCAGTAAACTTTTTAGCTGATAAAAAAGCTCCGTGGCATCTACAGGCTTGGGCAAAAAACGATTGATCCCTGCGGCTAAAACCTTATCTTTATCTGATGCAGCCACACTGGCTGAAGAGGCAATGATAGGAATATCTTTAAGCTGAGGGTGCTGGCGAAGTTGAGCAACCAGAGTGGCACCATCCATCACCGGCATGATCCAATCTACAATCACTAAGTCTGGGGCTTTGTCTAACGCTTTATCTAAGCCAATTTGACCGTTAGCAGCTTCGCCCACCAAAAAACCGACTGCACTTAGCAAATTGCTCAAAACTAAACGATTTTCCCAGCGATCATCGACCACCAAAACATATCGGGATGCACCTCGATAGCCTGTGATTTTGCCTTGATGCTGATTTACGGCAGTGCTCACCCATTCTTCCGCCTGCTCAAATGGGGCTTCAAACCAAAAGGTACTGCCCTTACCCACCTGGCTATCAACAGATAATTCCCCGCCCATTAGTTCAACAATTTGTTGACTAATGGGCAGGCCTAATCCTGTTCCTTCAGCTTGCCTATGTCGATCTCCGACCTGTTCAAACGGGCGGAATATTTTCTCTCTTTCCTCCGGTGAAAGACCTATGCCGCTATCTATAACCTCAAACCGCAAAATAGGAGCTGGTGCATTGAGTTGATTGGGTTGCCGGGTGGATGAAGAATTGCCGAAAGACACACGAAACTCAACGCTACCTTGATCGGTAAATTTAATGGCATTACTCAATAAATTCAACAATACTTGGCGCAATCGCTTTTCATCTGCAATGATCCCTTCCGGCAGCTGTGAATCAAAATCACAGATAAAGGATAGGCCTTTTTGCTCCGCACGAATTTGACAGATTTCTACCACGCTCTGCAAGAAGGCTGGAAGATAAAATTCTGTAGGCGTCAGTACTAGCTTACGGGCTTCTATTTTAGAGAGATCTAAAATATCGTTAATCAACGTGAGTAGGTGCGTACCACAGGTTTGAATAACCGAGATGCCTTGTTGTTCTTTAGTAGATAGGGTTTGCGATCGCAATAAAATTTGGGCATACCCTAAAATGCCGTTCAAGGGCGTGCGCAACTCATGGCTCATATTCGCTAAAAACTCGCTTTTCGCCTGATTGGCAGAATCGGCCAAAGACTTAGACTGCTGTAGCTGCACTTTTTCATATTTTTGAATGCGCCACAGCAACAAAAAAGTACCTAAGACCAAGCCACCGACTAGTAGAACAATCACATCAAGCAGGCGAAGTTGAGATTCAATATTGTCTTTTGGAATGACCAAGGCCACCGACCAATCTGCCTCTTGGAGAGATGAATAGGCCACATAAACCGTTTCACCCTGTAATTGAGTGCGCTGAATTCCACTTTCTCCCGCCACCATTTTTTTTGCAATAACGGCCAACTGAGAATCAGCAGCGTCGAGCAAACTGGTTGGATTTTCATCATTAATCGTGCTCATCAGGCGCTTATCTGGATGCACAATTGCTAGTCCGTTAGAATTCAGGGCCATCGCATAGCTGCCCTCTCCGTAGGAAAGCTCTTCAACCACGGTGACCAAACGATCAATTGAAATTAGGCCTGCAAGGACGCCCTTTGGCTCGTCCGTTGCAGCCGCATCTTTCCACACGGGCGCGGTCACCGCCACAATTGGGCTACCCACTGTTCGTGATTGCACCGGGTCAGATACGTAGGTTTGACCCTCCATTGCCGCGATAACGTGGGCGCGATCTTTCAAATTCTTCCCTTCAGCTTTACCATTCTTGGTGTTGTAATAAGATCCATCTGGATAAATCATGGCCAAAAAGTAAAACGCTGACAGCCGTTCTACTTCAGGCTGCAAAAAAGGCCCGACCTGCGCCCAATCCATTGAGCGCAGGGTTGGCGTATTCGCTAACGTCTCCACCTGCGTTTGACGCGCAATCAGCCACTGATCCAAATCATCAATACTTTGCTGCACTTCGAGCTGGGCATTTTGCTTCGCGCTTGAGAGCAGTAGCCCCCTCAGCGCCCGGTGACTCGCATAAGCCGTCGCACCCACACCTACGGCAATGACTGCAATCAGCCAAGGCGCTGCCCGCTGACGCCAGCGACTATTCATCAGTAGTGATGCCATCCTAGAAAATGTGTACGCACTTTGTTGATGAGACTGAACTAGGTTCACCATATTGTTTATGAGAAGCTGCAAATGGGTACCGCTAGGATTCCCAAGTCAAAAGATCTAGATCAACTTGGGTTGTATTGCCACAACCATTCCTGATGTAGATAAAGATTAAGTCATCCAGACAACTGATGTTCAGACAGCTGAATGTGAAGGTGCGCAGAGATGTGCGTCGAAAAATGGCACCGTGACAGACCTACATGAGCTAGCTATAGTCAGCAATGTATTGAATGCTCGGACAGCGCTCGTTCGAGAATTATTATGCGTCGTTCTGTTTTGCTGCTGAGCGCGATCGCGCTTTTCATCACCTTCATCCTCCTGCTTGCCACCCTCAGCACGCTGGGGCAAATTTATAGCGCGATCGCAGCCTTTTCCCCCCTCCTTGCTCAAGCCGTCATCACTCTGCTTATTCTCCTGCTGATCGCTGCCTTGGCGGCCCTTAGCTATTACCTCTGGCTATTTCTCAGACCCAAGCGCAAGCGAGTAGTCACCCTGCCTGATGATCGTAGCGATACCGCCGCTATGAGCCTGCAATCTTCCCAGCAGCAGATTGCACAAATAGAAGATGAGATTGCCAAACAAGCCCTTGCCGCCAAATCTCAAAACCTGGCTCAAAAGCTATCATCACGAACCTTTCAAATGGTTGTTTTTGGCTTAGGGTCAGCCGGAAAAACTGCTTTGGTTAATGCCCTACTAGGCGAAATGGCCACGCCCGTTGAGGCCACGTTAGGCACCACCCAAACGGCACACACCTATCGTATAGCCCTGCCAAGCCAAGAAGAGATTCTCATTACAGATACCCCAGGTTTACTAGAAGCCAGTGAGTGGGGTGAAGCCAGGGCGCAAATGGCCAAAGAACTCGCTGCCAGCGCAGATCTGTTGTTGTTTGTTATTGACAATGACCTGCATCGGGTGGAATACGAACCCTTGGCCGTGCTCTCAAAGATGGGAAAGCGATTGCTATTGGTCTTTAATAAAATTGATCGCTATCTTCCCGAAGAAAAAGAACAGATCATTCAACGCCTAAAGGAGAGAACTCAGGGCCTTTTACACCCAGAAGACATTGTCACCACTGCCGCTAAGCCTGCGCCAATTACGCTACCGGCTACTTCAGAAACCGCCATTTCAGAGACATTTCAACCCGAGCCAGATATTGCCAACCTCAGCGATCGCATTATCACAGTGCTGCGTACCGAAGGCTCAGATCTGATTGCTAACAATTTGTTGCTGCAGTCTCAGCGGGTAAGCGATGACGCTAAAGCGCTGCTCACCGTACAGCGCCAACAACAGGCCGACGCGATTGTAGATCGCTATCAATGGATAGGGGGCGGCGTGTTGGCTGCGACCCCTTTACCCGTAGTCGATATGCTAGCAACCGCAGCCGTAAACGCCCAGATGGTGGTGGAATTAGGCCAGGTATACGGCATTGAGGTGAGTATAGAAGAGGCCAAACAGTTAGCGGTCTCGTTAGCCAAAACCATGGCTGGCCTGAGCATCGCCAAAGGGGTCATGAAGATGCTGGCCTTGGGCCTACAGATGAATATTACCACCGCCCTTGCGAGCAAACTGGTACAAGGCGCCAGCGCCGCCTACCTCACCCGCATCGCCGGCAAAAGCTTCATCGCCTACTTCCAGGCCAATCAAGACTGGGGCGACGGCGGCATCCAAGCCGAAGTAGAACGACAATACCAACTTAACCGCCGCGACGAATTCGTCAAACAATTCCTCAACAGCGCCCTCCAAAAACTCTCCTAATTTTTTGTATAGCTTTGGTCGCTTAGCTTACGGCATAATCTTCGGCTGGAACCCTTGAAAAGCAGCGGGCTAAGCGACGCGCAAAGGGCGGATCGCATTCGCCCTTTGCTATAAAAGCTTCAGCCACCTACGTGTGCAGAATTTTTCGCGGCGAAAAATTCTGCACCCACCCACCGAACACCCCCTCACTCACAATACTCACCAAAAACACCTTAGAGGGGTTGTAGGGCGGCTCTTTCCGCCCTGCTCGAAGGGGCCCGGGGGCGGCGAAAAGCCCCCGAATCAGAACTTCCTGGCTCCCACGATCAAGATCGGAGCTACTGTTTCTTTCCCACTATCGTCCGATGACGCGGGTCGCTTTCGACGGTCACAACTTGCTTAAACCCGCTGTCTTCTAGCGCTGCTTCGACATTAAAGGTGTAGTAATCATCACTCCAAGGCTCCGTACTCTTCATCAACGTAAACAGCACCGGCGGCAAATTCTGAATCACCACAGACTGAGGATTGTTATCTACAATTGCAATACAGCCACCCTCTTTTAACAACCGATAAGCCTCCTCAAAAATAGACTGGGTAATATGCCGGGGCAGCTCGTGAATAACAAACTGTAGGCTAACGAGATCAAACGTGCTCTCTGGCAGGCCAGTACTTTCTGCTTTGGCGTGTTTCCACTGGATATTGTGGTTAGTGTTTTGCACCTGTGCCACAGAGAGCATGTAGGGCGATAGGTCTAGGCCAACGCTGCGTACAGGCTTGTCTTGTTTTTGGCCGTAATAGTTGTGGAGCGTGCGTGTAGAGACACCCACCGAACAGCCCATATCGAGAATATCTGAGACGGCTGGCGGGCCGTACTGGGCAAGCACTTGGTGGAAGCTGCCGCGCAGACGATCTTGTGCGGTTTGCCAAGTGAGGGCTTCGTCGGGCCACACGCGGAGCGCCATGGAATAGGTAGCGGGCTCTGCCTCAAAGGCGGCGCTCCAGCACAGGTTGCCATCATCGTAAGCGTGGAAAGGCAGTGTGTAGTAGTCGGGGTAGGTGATGTTTGGGTCGCTGACTTGAGCAAACGCCTGCTTTGCCCCCATGGCCTCCAGCTTTTGAGCGTTCTCTCGCCAAGCAATGTGATTTTTTTCTGCGGTCTTGATGAGAACCTTACGGGCTTGGGATTTCATCACGGCGTAAATCGGCTTTGTTTGGATCAAAAGGTTGACGCAGCGAGAGAGAAAGTCATCCCCTGCCCATTTGGGTTTTCCGGAACTGAGTTTGCCAGAACTGGATTTGACGGAACTGGAGATCACAGAGTTGGTCACAATCAATTCGACGAAGATAAAACGAGCAAAGATAAAACAGGCGAAGGTGAAACAAGCGCACCGGATATGGCCGCGCCGTAGGTCAAGCCCTCATATTCTAAGGTTTGGCCACTGGATTAGGGAAATATAAACCGTAGCTGATACATAAAAAATTACTAATTTCCCGTAGACCGCAACCCCACTCATCGAAACACCGCTCACCGACAATCACCCAGGTTCTCGCTTGCCACTTTCTCTCCTGCTGTTTTTATGACTCCTTTTTTGCCCACAGACTACGATGTTCCTCTAGTTATCTTGTCTTTACTCATTGCAGTGCTGGCAGCTTACACGGCGCTAGATTTGGCTGGCCGGGTGAGTGCTAGCCAAGGGCGATCGCGAGTTATTTGGCTATTGTGCGGAGCGATCGCAATGGGAACCGGCATCTGGTCAATGCACTTTATCGGTATGCTCGCGTTTCGGCTGGCGGTGCCTGTGCATTACAGCTTTGGCAAGGTCGTGCTGTCCATATTGCCCGCTGTGGTGGCCTCAGGCTTGGCCCTGTACATAGTGAGTCGCCCTAAGTTGGGTTGGCTTAAACTCGCTGGGGGCAGTTTCCTGATGGGCAATGGCATTGCTGCTATGCACTACACGGGTATGACGGCCATGGAAACCGAGGCTGTGATGCACTATGACGTAGCGATTGCGATGTTGTCGGTTGTAATCGCGATCGCCGTTTCTTTTGCCGCACTGATGATCATTTTTAAGCTCCGGGAAGAATCTGCGCCTAATCAAGCTGGCAAAAAGATATTGGCCTCTTTGGTGATGGGGGCCGCGATTCCGCTTATGCACTACACCGGCATGGCCGCCGTTTGTTTTATCCCCTCAAACGAGATGCCCCAAAGCATGCTCACCACAGCGCCCCAGGCACCTTCCAATGGGCTGTTGCTGGTGAGTGCAGTGGTGATTGGCTCTCTAATTATTTTTAGCGTAGCGTGGATCAGCGCTTTTTTAGATCGCAAACTCTCTGCCCAAATACAGCATTCAGAAGCCCTGCAAGTCTCTAAAGCCAAGCTAAAACAACAGACCCAAGCGCTTAGTCAGACGTTGATCGAAGTCCAAAGCTTACAGGCGCAGCTTGTTCAAAGTGAGAAGATGTCGAGCATTGGCCAGCTGGTGGCCGGAATTGCCCATGAAATCAACAACCCTGTAAACTTCATCCATGGCAATTTAAGGCATGTTGAAGGCTACACGAAAGATCTATTACTGTTGATAGGCGCGTATCAGCAGCACTACCCCCAACCAGTACCTGCCTTACAAGCCACCATAGAAGAAATAGAGCCTGCGTTTTTACAAGAAGACTTACCGAAAGTGCTGGCATCTATGCGAGGGGGGACCAATCGCATTCGAGATATTGTGCTCTCACTGCGCAACTTTTCTCGCATGGATGAATCTGACCTCAAGCGAGTGGACATCCACGAAGGGATAGAGAGTACCCTGATGATTTTGCAGCATCGCTTGAAGGATAGCTGCCAGCATTTACCGATTGAAATTTGCCGCGATTACGATCAGCTACCCCTGATTGATTGCTACCCTGGGGAACTCAATCAGGTGTTTATGAATGTTTTGGTGAACGCGATTGATGCGATTGAAGAGGCGATTGAAGATAACGCATCAGAATCCACATCTGACATAGAAAAAGAAGGCCAGATGGAAAAAGACCAGATGAAAAAAGGCCAGATCACCATTCGCACCGCAAGGGCTGCTTCAGACTGGGTGGAGATTGCGATCGCTGATAATGGCCCTGGCATTCCAGACGATGTCAAACCCCGAATATTCGATCCGTTTTTTACCACTAAGCCTATTGGGAAAGGCACAGGATTAGGGATGTCGATTAGCTACAAGGTCATTGTTGATAGGCACGGCGGCAAGATCGACGTGGTCTCTGATGCAGCGCAGGGCAGCAAATTCTTGATCCGACTACCTATGCAGCAAAGTCTGCCATCATCAGACTGAGTTGGAAGACCCAGGAGACGATAAGGTATCTGTGAGCAGGGCTGAGTGTGTCCAAACGCCGCGCCTATCGTAGTAGCGGATAAAGCGCGATCGCTCCCCCCATTCACTCAACCAACCCACTTCAATGCGAAAGGAACAGTCGCGGCGAATCTCTTGAGGTAAAAGGCAATAGGCCCTGTTTGGCAACAGCATGAGCTGATAAGGAATGGCTGATTTTTTATCCTTCAACGGCACCACTGTTTGAATTGCCGTTTGAGTCGCCAGCGCTGCCTCACCCGTCAACTTATCACCAGTCATTTCAACCAATTGAGCGTCAACAGATTGAGCATCAACCGATTGAGCGCGCTGTCCTAGCGGCTGTTCTTTACAGCACCAAGTAAGCAAGTGCTCACCTAACAGAACCAACTGCCACTGACTGCCATCGCTTTTTTCTAAACGACCGTCCGCAGACGATAGCATCTCTCCGCCACCTTGCCATGTCCCCATCATCTGCTGTAGTGCAACCGGCTCAATTTTAAATGGAGTGCCTCCTGTTTGGGTTTCACAGATTAACGTCACATAGTTCAAAGCGCTCGTATAGCTGGGCGTTCCCTCATAGGCCACCACAAAGCGCACACGGCGATCGCCCACCTTCAGCGAAAACTCCGTGACAAACTGACCAAAAGACGACCACTGAGCCGAACCCTGAGAAAAAGCACCGCTCTCAAAAAAATACGTGTATGGCGCAGGCCCAGGATAAGTAAACGTTAGGGTATTAACTTTCTTAGGCTCATCCTGGGGCGATCGCTCTAAGGTCAGCGCCATAGTCTGATTCGGCGCAGTCTCTTTTAGGCTCAGCACGCTGGGCGTGTCTTTAAGCAGCACTCCATCCGCAGAAAACTGCTTAAAAGACCCGTGCCAAACGCCCATATTTTGCCGGATACAGTCCCACTGAGATTTAGATGTCATGCTGATACCGCTGTTTTATCGTCTTCTGGCTTCTCTAGGGTGATATCTGGTGTGTCGTCTAGCTTTGGTTCGTTGTTTAAGCTCAGCGGCGATCGCACCGAAAGGTATACCAACACGCCAAACAAAGGCACCAACGCGCCCATCCAGTACAGCAGCGAATTCTCCATCCCTCGTTTTGCCATATCGCTTTTAATTAGGGGCGAAACAACCGCGCACAGCATACAAAAATCCAAGCTCATCACATGGATAAACTGGCTGGTTTGCCACTGCTGCGCAAAATCTGCCTCGTTAGCCATCCAGTGACCATCGGCCACCCCGTAGCCAACTAACGCCAGTGCGCCTAGCAACAACAAACGCCCCGTCCAAGGTGAGTCAACAACTTTCAGCAGGGGGTCTTTTTCTCCCACAGCGAGTGAACTTTTCTGGGCTAAATTTTTCTGGGCTAAATTTTTCTCACCTAAATGATTGATGGGATGGTGCACTCTAAGGGCCAAATACGGCAGTAGCGCAAACGCACCCACCCCAAACGAAAAAGCGACAAACGGCCAAGCCGAAATGCTTTGGTCTTTGCCATCTATCAAAGCTAGGCAAGCGTAGACCATAGGCCAAATGCCCATCAGGTTAAACAGAGTCACCACCAGCGGATTGAGACCCTCCCACTGCCCAGAGGAGAGCTTCACGATTAGATCGAACGTATCGGGCTGGGCGGGTGGCGAAAGCGTAAAGGCATACAGAACAAATCCCAGCCACAGAAAGGCAAAAGCAGCGTTATTTAATCTCAAGGGACCTCATCATAGAAAAAGTCATAAAGGTCATTTATTGACAGGTTAGTTTGAGTATTTGCAAGTAGATAGAGATTATGAACTGCCTAAAGACAGATATTTTTATCTAGGGTTTTCCTAGAGTTTTCCTGGGTTTTCTGAGCCTATTCTTAAACGTTTAAGGTGAATCGTAAAGTTTTAAGTGACTATGTGACTAAGCCGAATTATTCATCCTTATGGGCATCTCTAAAGATTATCTTAAGAATTGAATTTAATAGTTTGCTCTCATCGAGTCAGTGGTGCAGTCACTTTGCGCTTGCCTCATGTCAGGTGCGCGTATTCTGTTTCCCTATCTATTTATATAGAGAACCATCCTTTTATATAGAGAGCCATCCTTTAGGCAATCCTATGCAATCACAAGACATCCTACGCCTCTACGAAGAGGGTTATCGAGACTTTAGAGGCCTATCTCTAGCGGGTATCGATTTCAGCGGAAAAATTTTAGTCGGCGTGAACTTGGCAGAATGTGATTTATCCGGCGCTAATTTTAGCCGTGCTTTTTTGACTAAGGCAAACTTTGAGGGGGCCAACCTCAGTCGGGCCAACATGATGTTCGCGAAGATGAGCGACGCTTGCTTTGCTTATGCGACGCTCACCAAAGCATTACTACAAGGAGCCTTTTGTGTTCGAGCTGATGTCAGCCATGCCCAAATCAGCGGCGCACAGCTCGCCCATGTGAACTGGCGCGCCGCGCAAATGAACAGCGCGAACTTCAGCGGTGCGAATCTGATGGGTGCCAATATGCGGAATGCGCAGATGAGTGGTGCCAACTTTTCTTGGGCGAACTTGAGTGGCGTTAGGCTCATTGGCAGTGTAATCGCCCAGGCTCGCTTCACCGGCGTCAACTTCAATAAAGCCTTTTTGAACGGCCTCAACTTCAGCGGCATGGATCTCAATGGCGTCAGCTTCAAGGAAGCTCGGCTCAAAGGCGCTTCTTTTAGAGATGCGGATCTGACTGCTGCAAATTTTAGTGAGGCCAGTCTGCAAAACAGTAATTTTCAACGTGCGAAGCTAGCAGGCGCTAGTTTTAAAGCTGCCCATCTACACCACACCCAGTTTTGTGGTACCAACCTGCACCGGGTAAAAGGGGAGCGCGCGGACTGGTCATCTGCAGATTTAACCGGTGCAGTATTGCCTTTAGCGAGAGAAGATGTCACTTACGATGCCCAGTCCTATACTATTCACGCGAGTTCTATCGTGATGGCCCCCGGCTGAAAGCAGAAAAAATAAGGCGTAATGGAATACTGTATTGCACTGACAACAGCCGGATCAGAGACGGAAGCAGAAGTCATTGCCTCTGCACTGATTGAAGAAAACTTAGCTGCCTGTGTCAGTATTCACCCCATCAAATCTGTATACCTTTGGAAGGGAAACTTACAGCGTGATGCAGAGTGGCAGTTGGTTATCAAAACGCACGTAAATCACTTTGAAACGCTTTGTGCGAGGGTAACAGCGCTTCACAGCTACGACGTTCCAGAACTGGTGCTATTACCCATAGAGCAAGGCTCCGCCGAGTATCTAAGCTGGCTGGCTGCGCAAGTGGGCTTAAGCCAAAAGGTGCCTTCTTCTGGGCCATTTTCTGAGTAGCACTTTTTCTTATTCTTTGGCGGCTATCTGGCGTGCCTATCTGGTTTAGCCTGATGCAAACATCAGAACTTTTCGGCCATTAAGGTGCCCTCTTCGTATTTATATCGGCTGCTCTTATCTGTCAGTCCATATAAATTAAAAGAGATCGTGGGCTCATCGCCAATCGGCATCACTTTGTGAACCGCATTACTGGTAAAGCCAATAATGTCTCCCGGATATAACATCTGTTCACCCGCTGGCGTAATCTCTTTGGGGTTGTCTGGATTTTGTTTCCAGAAAAGATTTTTCTCTTGACCGCCAATCATCGCAACAATACCCCACGTGGCGTGATTGTGAATTTTAGAGGCACTGCCCGGTGCCCACACCACCATTTGCACCGTAATCGGATACTGATGCTCCCGGTACAAAAACTTCACTGACCAACCCGTTTTTTTATTCGGTGGATCGTGCTCCATCTGTAGCCAGTAGGAGCTAATCAGTAGCTTTCTCACCAGAGGAATGAGGGCTTGCACCCGCTTAGCATTGTCGGGTTCTGCGTCTAAGATGTCCTCCATTTCAGTCAGAAAACGATACATTCGGTAAGTGCGCTCTGGCGGCTCGTTTTCAACGGTGCCAAAAGATTGGCACTGGGCGTCGTCGGTCACTAGCCAGTTATAGTTTGTCATGGCTTTAGTCTGGAGTTCAGTAGACAGCGAAACGTCTTCTTTAGGAATTGTCTTTTATGATAGGGCGCTTTAGGATAACCCATCTGAGCAGAGCATTAGGGTTGCTATTGCTGGGCTCGGCTTGTCAGGGTGAGAGCGTAGGTGTCGAGAGCTTGGGCAGTCAGCCTTTAGAGGTTGCTGCTGCCGAAATGACGCAGGCTGACTGTGAGGCACACTCGGACTTTGCCTATGTCGCGGCGGGAGATTTTATTGCAGGGAGCGATCGCACGGAAAGAGAATACGCCTACCGCATCAGCGCTGAAGGCTTTGCCGAGTCTCCGGCTGATGTGGCCGCAGTGGAAGCTGGCTATCGTCAGCGCGGCTGGTTTGAGCGTGAACCCGAGCGGCGCACGGTGACTTTGCCTGCCTTCTGCATGAGTGAAAATTTGATCACGAATTTGGAGTATCAAATTTTCGTACGGGCCACCGGTCATAGAGCACCCGGCATTTCAGCAGAAGACTATCAAACTCAAGGCTTTCTGGTGCATGACTACAGTGAAGTGGTGCCTTACCTGTGGAATGGCGATGCCTATCCGCCGGGCCAAGGTCAGCATCCAGCGGTGCTAGTCTCTTACGAAGATGCCTTGGCCTATGCCCAGTGGCGCAGCCAAAGAGATGGGGTGAGCTACCGGCTGCCGAGCGACTTGGAATGGGAAAAAGCCGCGCGCGGCACCGATGGCCGCTACTTCCCGTGGGGTAGCGAATGGCGAAATGACGGCACGAACTGGGCTAAGCATGGGCCAAACGGGACGAGTGCGATCGCCACTTTCCCTGCTAGCCGCAGCCCCTACGGCATAGAAGATATGGCCGGTAACGTCTTTGAATACACCAACGTGCTGGTAGACAAATCCCCCCCAGAAGTCATCCTCAAAGGATGCGCCTGGGATGACTACCCAGGTTTTTGCCGCGCCGCCTACGAACATGATCGGCCGCTAACAGCCAGACACGTTCTGTTCGGCTTCCGTTTGATTCTGGAATAGCACTATGCTTTTGTGAAACAACCTGACAGAAATATGAGTACACCCCATCAATCTGTATCTGCATCCAATGGTCAGCCTCATGATAGAGGCCAAAACCCAGCCAACATAGAGAACATTCTCTCCGAGCTACAGCGATTTATTGAAGTGATTGCTCAGTTGCGAAATCCAGAGGGTGGCTGCCCTTGGGATCTGGCCCAAACGCCGGCGTCGCTGACACCCTATGTACTTGAAGAAGCTTATGAAGTGGTGGATGCCATTACAGGCGGCGATAAAAAAGATATTGAAGAAGAGTTGGGAGATCTGTTACTCCAAGTTGTGCTGCAGGCGCAAGTTTTTCAAGATCAAGGAGACTTTAGCCTAGCAGAGGTAGCAAAAGGCATTACCGATAAGATGGTTCGACGACATCCTCATGTGTTCGAGCCAAAACACGCACAAGCAACAACACCAGAAGCTGTGAAACTCACCTGGGAGGAGATTAAGAAACAGGAGAAAGCTGACACGGAAGATCCTGATAAACTCACGCCTAAGCTGAAGCGCTACGCTCGATCTATGCCACCATTAGCAGGCGCAATGAAGATTTCTAAAAAAGCAGCGAAAGCAGGCTTTGAATGGGATTCGCTAGAAGAAGTTTGGGAGAAAGTAGATGAAGAGATGGGAGAGTTGCGGCATGCGCTTGATCACGAATCGAAAGCCGCTCAGGAAAGTGAGCTAGGCGATGTATTTTTCTCTCTGATTCAGATTGCCCGATGGAAAGGGCTGGATCCGGCAGCAGCACTGCTGGGCACCAATCGACGGTTTGTGAAACGCTTTGAGCATGTAGAAGCGCAGACAGATAAACCCATGAGTGACTACAGCGCAGCGGAGCTAAATGCCTTTTGGCAAAGGGCTAAGCAGCAGATGGGCCAGTAACAGTCGGGAGAAACGCAGACCTAGAGAAGACCAGGCGTATGCAGATTGATCCTGATAGCGTCTCTATTCAGTTGGCAGTTGAATGAAAAATTCAGTTCCCTCACCTACTTCAGAGCTAACGATCAAGGCACCGCCATGGGTTTCTTCGATAATTTGACGAGCGATCGCCAATCCCAATCCAGTGCCCTTACCGACGCCTTTAGTCGTAAACAAATGATCAAATATTCTCGATCTCACCTCATCTGGCATGCCCCTACCATTGTCTGAGATGTAAACTTCAACTGCATTTGACTCCATTTTTTTCGTTTGAATAGTGATGACTTGAGGCGCTTCCTCTAATGCCTCAAAAGTCGTCTGCTGAGCCATTTCATCGAACATATCTATGGCATTAGCCAAAATGTTCATAAAGACCTGGTTGAGCTGGCCGGGGAAGCAGTTAATCTCCGGCAGCTCGCCGTAATCTTGAAGAACTTCAATGGCTGGACGATGTTCGTTAGCTTTGAGACGATATTTTAGAATCAGCAGCGTGCTATCGAGTCCATCGTGCAAATTGGCGCTGACCTTACGCTCGGTATCTGCCCGAGAGAAGTTGCGCAAGCTAGTGCTGATGCCCTTAATGCGATCCGTGGCTGCTCGCATAGACTTGAGTAGCCTGGGTAAGTCTGCTTGCAGAAAGTCTAAATCTAACTCTTCGGCTAGCTCGACCATTTCATCATTGGGTGGCTGCTTCTGTTGGTAAGTCTCTATATATTCAAACAAATCGCTCACATAATCTTCGCCATTTTGGATGCTGCCATTGAGAAAGCCCATGGGATTGTTGATTTCGTGGGCGACCCCTGCCACCAAGTTGCCCAGCGTGGCCATCTTTTCATTTTGGACAATCTGCAGTTGCGACTCTTCTATTTGTTTGGCATAGCGCTGCGCCTTTTGATACAGTCTGGCATTTTCTAAAGAAATCGCAGCCTGAGCACAGAGAAAATTGAGCACTAAGACCCGGTCGGTTGTAAATGCGCCACTCACAAGATTGTTTTGCAAATATAACAGGCCAATAAGATGACCCTGGTTAAGAATCGGCAACCCCAAGATGCTTTTGGGCTGATGCTGAATGAGGTAATCGTCAATGATGGGTAAATCAGTGTCTAGCTCATCAATGGCTATGATGGTTTGAGTGTTTTTAACATACTGAAGAAGTTTGATCGGCAGATCAGGGGCGTTTGTGAGCGGTTCACTACACAGTTGTGTTTCGTGAGTGGTTGCCTTTGCGCAGACCTGCCATTCGCCCGATTCATCAACAAGGAGTAGTGCGAAACGGTCTCCGCCTGAGTTCTGCAGAATGATTTGGGTGAACTGCTGTAAAAGCTCGTTAAGTTCAATCGTGCCAGCCAACGATTGGGAGGCTTTGATCACACTGGCAAAGTCAAGTGTTGGGTTGAGGCTGGTACTGCTGGAAGCATGACTAGTGCCGGAATGAATGGTGGCAGTTGGTGGCGCAGTAATGGTCAGGAGGGTCGTCAGTGCATCAACAGAAGAGACTGACGGTTGTAAGATCGGTCGCAGCAGTTCTGGATAGCGGTTTTCTAAATCAGCAACTTTGGCAGCAGCACCCCAGCGAGAATAGCAATAGTAGGCTTCTTGCATATAAACGGCGGCAATTTTCTCTTTGCCCCAGTCGAGATAAAACTTAGCCGCTAATTCATTGGCGAGCGCTTCTTCTTGAACATAGTCGTGTTCTTTTGCTCCAGCGATGGCGCGCTCATATAAATCAATTGCAGTGGCACGTTGGGCCATCACCCTACAGCGCTCCGCCTCGATTAACGTTTGCTTGTGTTCGTGATTCATTGGCGCATGGGACACCCAAGGCTCCAACTGGGCTAGGTTTTTCTCAACGCGTTGCATCGCCTGGGTTTGTTGAGATCGCTCCAAGGTGTGATAAAGCGCCAATTGGGCTAATGAATCATAGAAGTACAGTAGGGCAATAATATACAGACCCGGAACACCATCAATATAGGTTTGACAGCCCTCAATAGCTGTGAGGGTCTGTTCGTATTCCCCGAATAGATAGGACAGCATGGCCTGATTAATGTGCAAATGATACATCGCAGGACGGTCGTTCTCCTGCTGATGTTTAAAACCCATGACCGTTTCATCATAGGCCCGACCGATCAGGCGATAGGGCACCTCTGACTCCCCCAACAGATTCAAAACGCTTTGATAGTAGGTGGCCAAGTATTGATGAGGTGTCATTTGCTTCAAGTTGGCGATCGCAGTGCTGTAGGTTTCCATCTCTGGAGCCAGTTCAGTCAGTTCCTTGCCTGCCAGGTAAGAATACATGCCATAGGGAAAGGCACACCATGCAGCCCATTCAATGTCACCTGTGTCTATTCCCGAGATATACCCTTCTCTGAGGGGCTGAAGGCAAGTCCTGAGAGCCTCTTGATGATGCCGAACAAACGTATTTGTAATGGATACGGTCTTGGCTTGAAGATCAGTGGCTTCAATTTTATCAAGGAGGTCAATCGCCAATTGACCAAATTGAGACCCAAGCTGAACGTCACCTAAAAACGCTACCAAAATTAAGCCATAGCTAGCATAGGCCGTAGCAGAGAAACTGGCATTGCCCTGTTCTATCGATAAGGCAACCTGCTTAAAAACAACTAGCGGAAATAGAGCAGGATGAGCG
>JBCCOO010000003.1:0-132820 GCA_039025345.1 Cyanobacteria bacterium P01_D01_bin.105
GGTAGTGCACCTGGCGGTAGTGCACCTGGCGGTAGTGCACCGGATGGTTATCAGCAGTATCCGCCTCAGCGTGCCAGTGCTCAGTCGGGTGAATTCCGTAGCGCAGCCACGCGATCTCCCAATGGTTGGGAAGGTGATTCCCGTTCGCGTCCATCGGCGGGTAATGGGTCTGACTCGATGGGAAAAAGCAGCAATCGAGCCTCGAACGGCGATCGCGCTTTAAACGTTCGTCCTTTGAGCGAAGCACCTAAGATTGATCTTCCAACCGAAAATGCCTAGGTATCGGAAATCCGCCGGAAATGCATAGACGCTGGAAATGCTATAGATATCGGAAATGAGTTGTTGATAGTTCAGTAACTTATGGTTGGCGGTGAGCACCTCAGTGGCCAGTCAGAACGGTAAGCTCATCGCTGGTAAGTCCTAATATTGTCAGGTACAGCCACGCCTACAGGCAGTTTAGGGTCCGCAATAGGTGAACCAGCTTGTTTCCTCAGAGGCAGCACGCCGGCCCAGACCGGTAAATCATAGTCAGCCGGATCGTCAATTGGGGGGCCTGTGCGAATTTTGGCAGAGGCTTCTGTGATGGGTAGAGCCAGTACGACAGTGCTGGCTAACTCGGCTGGGTTGGGTGGTCTAACCTCATCCCATCGACCCTTCATAACGTGCTCAGTGAACGCCCTGAGCGCTAACCTTTTTTCGTTTGGTTCGTTTACCTGCTCAGCTTTGCCGAACAGCACCACCGAGCGATAGTTCATCGAATGATGGTAAGCAGATCGGGCCAAGACTAAGCCATCTAACAGCGTGACGTTCAAGCACACATCAATGCCTGTCTTCAACGATTGCATCAGTCGACTTGCGCCTGCGCCATGAATATAAACTTTGTCATCCAGACGACCGTAGGCCGTAGGAATAACAACTGGCTGATGATTAATCACAAATCCTACATGACAAACTAAGCCCGCATCTAAAATGCTGGCAACGGTCTCGAAGTCGTAGCGGCCGCGTTTAGGTGCTCTTTTGACTTGAGTTTTGTCGGTTTTAAGCTGGTTATCAGTTTTTTTCTGAACGGTCATCTTCTAATCTCACTAAATGGGCATTGCACGAAAGTGCACCTTCAAAAGTGCTCTTTTGCTATACGGTAGTAAGGAAATTGGCCTGATCCAATAGCCAATTTTGATCGATGTGACCAGTCCAATTTATTGGACATTTTTATTGGGCATTCGTTTCTGAGATAACCGTACCCAAGATTTTTAGTCTGTGAGAGTCAGGCTTTGAGACGTTTGAATGCACGGTGGATAAACGCACGGTGGAAATTAATGTACAAATCGATGCAAGTTCAAATTTGCCGCTTCATCAGCAAATTTATGATCAGCTCCGCGATGCGATTTTGACGGGTAGAGTGCGATCACAGCAACGTCTCCCGGCCTCTCGCTACCTAGCGACAATGCTGGGTGTTTCGCGTACTACCATTACCCAAAGTTATGATCAGCTCATCAGTGAAGGGTATTTAGAAACCCGTCCGGGTGCAGGCACATTCGTGTGCTCGCAACTCCCGGACGATTTGCTAAAGGCCTATACCCCGCATTTGGAAGCGGCTGATCAAGATAACGCATCCAGCACGGCGCCCAATCTGTCTGAGTCATCACCTTCCGATCTGGCACTTTCTGGTCTGGCACTTTCCGATTATGGCGATCTCCTTATCCAAACCCCTGATCGCATCTTCAGACCCACAGAAGAATTAAGCTTTAGCTATGGTGTGCCAGCCCTAGATTTGTTCCCGATTAAACTATGGCGAAAGCTCTGGAATCGTCGCGCGACAGTCAGTGCAGACTGGATGCAATATAGTCTAGACCCAATGGGGTATGCCCCTCTGCGGACAGAAATTGCAACCTACATTCGGCAAGTGAGAGCCGCCCGCTGCCAAAGTAACCAGATACTCATTACTAATGGAACACAGCAAGCGCTCAGTCTGATTGTCCGTTTGCTTGTCAGCGCCCCAGAACGCGGCGCAGTTGAAAAGAGTAGCCACAGCAGCATCGCCATCGAAAATCCTGGATACCTAAGTGCCCAAAGAATCTTTGCAAGCAGTGGTGCACCGGTTATTCCTGTCCCTGTCGATGCAGACGGTATCGTCATCGATGGCCCCCATGGACTACGGTCACTATCCGCTAAGCATCTTATTAAACTGGTGTATGTCACGCCCTCTCATCAGTTCCCAACGGGTGTGCTGATGCCCCTATCGCGGCGGTTGGCGTTGCTAAGCTGGGCGCAGGAAAATAATGCCATCATTATTGAAGATGACTATGACAGCGAGTTTCGCTACAGCGGCAGACCTGCGCCCGCACTGCAGGGGCTCGATAGCAACGGCAGGGTGCTGTACGTCGGTACGTTTTCTAAAATCATGTTTCCAGGCTTACGCTTAGGCTACATTGTCTTGCCACCGGCACTCGTTCCTATTTTCCGGCGTTCCAAATGGCTTGCTGATCGTCAGTGTTCTATGCTCGAGCAGCAAGCCCTTGCAGACTTTATTGCTGAAGGCTACATGGCCAAACATATTCGCCGAATGCGCAGCCTCTATGCATCCCGACGGAAGGTATTAACTCAAGGCCTACATGATGTGTTTGCTGGCATACAGACACCCTCATCAGGTGGCGTAAACATACTAGGCGATGAATCAGGGTTGCACATTATGGCAGAGCTGCCCTTGAAAAAAAGCGATGCTCAGATTATTTCTGAGGCTCAATGTCACAAGGTTGAAGTGTTTAGCGCCCAGACACAGTATTGGCACCCAAAAACAGCGTGCAAAAATGGTGCGTTTATCTTTGGTTTTGGAAACATCTCTGAGGCAGCTATTCAAGAGGCCCTGAATCGTTTACAGCCTGTTTTTTCCTCTTCTGTTTCTTCGTCTTCTATTCCGGGGTCTTAACGTGAGACAAATTAGGACGATATCCAATTCACGCAAAGCAATAGAGTGCTGAACTCAAGAGTGCTGAACTAAGTGTACAAAAAGCTGTAGAAGCTATATTAGTGTCTTTGCGAGCTGTGCATTGGTCGGACGAGAAAATAGATAGCCTTGACCATATCCACAGTGCATTTTCTTTAGTAACTCAAGCTGCTCAACTTGCTCAATGCCTTCAGCGACGACGCGGAGATTAAGTTCTGCAGCCAACTCTAAAATGGTTTTAACGATAATTTGAGGTGTTTTGGCTTGATGCTGTTGAGATTGAGAAGGCGGCAGCTCGCCATTTTTCTCCTGAGTGCTTGTGTGCATGCGACGGATGAATGACTGATCGATTTTGATGACATCAGCCGGTAACCTGCCTAGATAGTTGAGGGAAGAATAGCCGGTGCCAAAATCATCCAAACTGATGGTAAGACCTAACGCTCGAATCTGGTGAAGCACCGCAATGGCCCTGTCTAGATCTGAAATGAGCTCACCTTCAGTGATTTCTAAGTTAAGTTGCTGCGGTGAGACTGGGTAGTAGCGGAGCAACCGCTTAATGTAATCGACTAAATCAGGCTGAGTGAGGTGATTGGCCGACAGGTTAACGTTCACTACGAGACAAGACTGCTGCCAAGCGGCTAGCTGCTTGCAGACGCTCTCCATTACCCAGCGATCTACTTGGACCATCAGGCCCATTTTTTCAGCGACTGGTAAAAATTGAGCGGGTTGGAGCAGCCCTTGCTCAGGATGCTGCCACCGAATCAGGGCTTCGAATCCAACAGTTTTGAACTGGACAGCGGCTGAATCACGCATGTGTGATTCAGCTTGTTCAGTAGTGTTTAGCGCTGTCGTGTTCAAGTCGACGATAGGCTGATAGTGAATCCGAAATTGTTGGCGAGAGATGGCTTGAGAGAGCGCTTTCTCAAATGCAAGACGCGATCGCGCCTGCTTTTCAATCTTTGGCTCAAAGAAAACCACTTGACTAGCACTGACCTGGTCGGCATTTCCCCAGTGAGCATGAGTCGGCTGTGACAACACAGTGCTTGCTGCCACGGCGGCGGCAGTCTGCGGTTTTGCCTCCCCCATTGCCATACTGGCTCGTGAAAGTAGGTCGCTAAAGCGCGCTAGCTCGCTCACATTTGCACTTGCAGCGCCCATTCTGTAGCTCACGGATAGGGAGTGTCCTTGAATGACAATGGGCTTGCTCAGTACCTTCAGTACATCTTGACTAACTCGACGAACCACATAATCATCGACATTGGCGATTAGTAGCGCGAACTCATCGCTGCCTATTCGAGCCAAAATAGCCGATGGTAGATGCTGAGAGCGGAGCGCAGAACGGAGCCGGCGGCTCAGCTTACTCAGTAATTCATCGCCAAATTCGTATCCTAACTCGGTGTTAATGGCACTGAACTTGTTAACGTTGACGCATAGCAAAGATAAACGCTTTGCGGAATGACTTGCCTCAGCGTGACTTGCAGAAACTAGCCCTAAAGGCTGCTCTGAAAAAAGCTGATTTACGCGGCGCTTAGAGGCAGGAGAAAGCACATTAGATAAGAAACGCTCACCCACCGCAACTAGCTGAGCACGACTCAAAAAACCTGTCAGCAGATCTCTGTCAGAATAAGCGTTTTTAAGATAGTTCCTTTTAGGAAAAAGCCGTTTATAGTGGTTATCTTTTGACGGTATTTGGCTCTTTTGACCAGTCTTAGATTTATAACGAGATAGACGTATATCAAGGGTTCTTAGCCGTATCCCTAAGTAGGTAAGACATAGGCCAAACGTTCCGGCCATAACCCCTAACCCCAATGGAGAACCGCTTATTGAAGACACATCAATCTGCCAAGCTTCTGAGCTTTGCGCATGCACAATCTTGTTTTGAAGCGTCACAGCTTGAGCGACTAACTGTAGATTTGGCTGCCCTGCTTGGACTTGATCCTCTTGCGCTTGTCGCAAATGATGAAAAGTTTGCTTAGTTGGAGCCTGAACTGTCGTGGGGAGGATTATCACCTCTGAATCAACAAGGTGTGAACTAACAAGGTGTGGTTCAGATTCGCTGCTATCTTCAGAGACTGTAACGGCAGAGTTATTGGTCTCATGAGGTAAATACACAATATTCGATTCCATAGGTATCAGAAACTATAAAGATAGCTGTCTCAGTAGGCTGCTGTTGTAGCCCAACAGGAAATATCTTGGCTGAAAGTGACTTAACATAAAATGAGCTGCCCATAAGCTGGATTTAAGCTTTCTGGGCTAGGAGACCCGGTGGTTCTCGAGTCTATAGCTATTGAGCCCACTGGTTATTCAATTAATCTTGATATTTATCCATTTTAAGACTACCTGCCAACTCTTGAAATAAACACTAGAAGTTTATAAAGAAAGGCTGCTGCTGCCTATTAAGGCTTATCTTTTCAGGGTTAACAGGTATTAGAAAGCTAGAAATAAACGGATTTATATGGAACTTAAGAGAAGCTAAAGTTAGACCATATTTTATGTGTTGTGTCTGTCTTAATTAAGAGCAGGCCTTTGATTGAGTTGCGTTTATATATGTATGAGTTGCGCTCATACATATATGAATTGCGCTTATATATGTATATACAGATAAGTAAGCTATGTAAGTAAATGGCCTAAATATTATGGGGGTTAGGCAAGCTCAATCAAGTTAGCAATCACAACCCAACCTGATTTGAATTAAATCTATTTGGATTATTGGATAAGACCGTTCAATACAATCTTAATTGCAAAGACTTTGTAATAGTATTCAGAGATTTGGCTGATACGGTATCTACTGATTTTGGCAAACTACTCTTCCATTTTAAAAGCGCTTATTCGTAATGCTACGTAGCATCTTTGTGCTAATAGCATCTGATAGTTCTATTTAACAGTTCGGCTTAACGACTCGGCTAACTACCACCACAAGTAAGCTCCTGAACGATATTCTGGTAGGAGGTATGCATTCTGTGTACTGATTTCTTCAGATTCCTTTTATGCAGATATATCTGGATTACAGTGCCACGACGCCCCCTCGAGCTGAGGCGATCGCTGCCATGAAGAAGGCGATGGAGCAGCAATGGGGAAACTCGTCTAGCCTGCATCATTGGGGCAATCGAGCTGCGACGATGCTGGAGCGATCGCGCCAGCAAGTTGCGGATCTCATCAATGCCGCCAATCCAGCCTCTATTGTGTTTACCGCTGGCGGTAGTGAAGCCAACAACCTTGCCTTGTTTGGCGTCACCCGTCAGTTTAATGAGCCTCAACATCTCATTGTTTCTGCCGTAGAACACTCTGCCGTATCAGCGCCCGCAAGCTACCTCGAAACAAAGGGATGGCAAGTGACTCGTCTCCCTGTCAATGCTGTGGGCGCAGTGGATCCTATTCAGTTACAAGCAGCCCTGAAACCAAACACCGCATTGGTTTCTGTTATTTATGGTCAAAGCGAGGTGGGAACTTTACAGCCCATTGCTGAAATTGCGGATATTCTGAGCACTCATCCGGCCCGTTTTCATACGGACGCGGTTCAAGTAGCCGGACGCCTGCCCATAAACGTGCAGCAGCTCGGCGTAGATTTTTTGTCGCTTTCTAGTCATAAAATCTATGGGCCACAGGGTGCAGGCGCACTATACATAAGAGAAAATTACATAAGAGAAAAATCAGACATAAAAGAAACTATAGGTGCCATACAGCCCATTATTTTTGGCGGCGGTCAAGAGTTGGGGGTACGCTCTGGTACCCAATCGATTCCTAATATTGTGGGCTTCGGCGTAGCTGCTGAACTGGCCGCTACTGATATGCCCACTGAAACGCCACGACTCATCGCCTTGCGCGATCGCCTGTTCTCACTTATGGCCAGTACCTCCGATCTCAAGTCAACAGGCGACGCCCGCTACCGTCTCCCCCACCACGTCAGTTTCTGCTTACCCTCTGTCCAAAACGATCTCAGCATCTCCCCAAAACAAACGGCTTTAACGGGGAAAGCCATTGTGCGCCAAATGAATTTAGCCGGTATCGGCATCAGCGCAGGGTCAGCCTGCCATAGCGGAAAGCTCAGCCCTAGTCCTATTCTTAAAGCCATGGGCTATAGCGACACTGTTGCTAAAAGCGGCATTCGCCTCACGTTGGGCCGACAGACTACCCAAGCTGATATTGATTGGTGTGCGATCGCGCTTAAGCAAATTTTGGCTCGTAACCGCCCAGTGCCCTCACCAATGGCTGTGTAAAGCTGCCCCCAAGCGCTGCTCTATTACGAACGCTGTCCCTACCCTTCAAAAGCCCCATGTCTCAGATTCCTCAGTCCATTGCCGAAGCTACCGAGCAGGCCAAAGTCGCTACCCAAACTGCGCTCAATGATGGGTATACGCGCCTCCAGATAGAAATGGTTATTCCTGAGCTCAAGCAGCAGCCTATCGCTCAGCAATTTTTAGAGGTGTTCTCCCAGCAGCAGTTCAAAGTTTTCTTCCCAGATGCAGGGGCTGCTGCGTTAGCTCGCCGAGACTGGCAAAATCCTGATTTTGTGATTCGCGGTATAGGCGAATTGAGTGAACCTGTAGAGGCCGATGATGATATCTATCTGGTCGTTAATCCCTCCTCCATCGAAGTAGAAACCGTCGAATCTTTATGTACCCAAGCCATTGATCGCCCCGTTGTGATTCTTAATCCCACCCTGGAAGATGTCGCGGTTGTCGGTATTGGTTATGCAGCGCGCCAGTTACGAGAACGATTTTTGAGCCAAATCGAATCTTGCTACTATATTCGCCCGTTAGACTCCGCCGCCCTATACCGTTGCTATCCTAGTCCGTGGCAAATCTGGCGCGAGACGGCTCCTGATGAATATGAGCTCCTGTGTGACTTACCCGGAAAACCTTCTGGAGAGGAAATTGATCGTATTTTGTACGGAGATAGCGCCACAGCTGATGACGCTGAGCAGGCTGCTGGGGCCAGTCATGAGGGGGAAGGCCCTCAGAAAAATACAAAGGCAAAAGCTAAAAAGGGACTCTTCTCAGAGCTACAGCAGTTCATCAAAGCGCTGACTCAGTAGTTCGGATATTTGCAAGTTCAGGTATTTGCAAGTTCAGGTATTTGCAAGTTCAGGCATTCCACAGCTCCGCTTACTATTGATAATTTGTTTATGTCTCTGTTTCTTCTCTACTGCGCGCTCATTGTCTTAATGCTGGTTGGTGTTATCGGTGCTTTTGTTCCGGCCCTACCGGGTATTGGGCTTATTGTGGTTGCGGCGCTGGTATGGACGCTCGTCACAGGTGGCAGCGCCTTAAATTGGGCGCTAGGAACCGCAGTTGTTGCTCTAGTGCTCAGTTTAGGTATCAACTATCTCGCTACTTATTTGGGGGCTAAGCAGGTGGGGGCCAGCCAATGGGGACAAATTGGTGCCGTGGTTGGGCTGGTGATCGGCTTTTTAGGGCTACTCCCTGCCCTGCCTTTTGGCGGGCCGCTGCTTGGCATATTGTTTGGCACCATGCTAGGGGCATTTATTGGAGAGTTTAGCTACCGCAAGGAGCTAACCGTCGTGAAGCGACTAGCCTTTTCCAGCAAAGTGAGTATTGCCGTGGTGGTCAGCTCGCTCGTGGGGACGTTGCTAGAAGGCTTACTCGCGTTCGCTGCTGTGATCGTGTTTGTTTTAACCACATGGTCAACTGTTTCTGTGCCTAGTTTTTAATTCTGCGCCTAGCTTCTAATGCGGGCCGCTGTATCAGTGGGCTGGTTATCTGTAGAGAGAGTCTCTGTAGAGAGAGAGTCTACGGGCAGCGGTTCCGCAGGCAGTTCGCCAGTGGGTAAATCTTGGTAGCGAATATTGGCTTGTTTTAATCGCTCTACGGCTTCCCCTAAGCGATCGCAATCCTCAATCAAACTGATCCGCACATACCCTTCGCCGCCTTCTCCAAAGGCTGTCCCGGGTGTGACGACAACGCCTGTCTTTTGCAGCAGCATAAAGGCAAAGTCGGCAGCGCTCATCCCTGCGGGGCAGGGCACCCAAAGATACATTGCTGCTGTGGGGCGTTTCACGTGCCAACCTAATGTAGACAGTTTCTCCACCAAAAAATCCCGACGCGTACGGTACTGGTTCTGCACTTGAGCTAGATAGGTATCGGGTAGCTGCAAGGCGGCTTCTGCCGCCTGCTGTAAGGCGGAGAAAATACCGTAGTCTAAGTTTGTCTTTAGCGTGCGGAGCCCTTGAATAACATGGCGGTTACCCACCACAAACCCAACCCGCCATCCGGCCATATTGTAGGTTTTAGAAAGCGTATGAAACTCTACGCTGATATCCTTTGCCCCCGGAATTTCGAGTAAGCTAGTGGGCTGATAGCCGTCAAATGCTAGCTCGGCGTAGCAGAGATCGTGAATCAGGAGGATCTCGTAGCGGCGGGCAAACGCCACGACCGCTTCAAAAAAAGAACGAGGTGCCACTGCCCCTGTCGGATTGTTGGGATAGTTGAAGTAGAGAACCTTAGCGCGTTGGGCCAGCGCTTCAGGAATATCAGCTAAATCTAAGACCCAATCATTTTCAGCCTTAAGTGGAATGGTATGAATGTCGGCCCCGGCAATCACGGGCCCTCTAAAGTGCGCTGGATAAGAGGGCGTAGGGACTAAAACAATATCACCGGGGTCAATGTAGGCCATGGCCAAGTGCCCTAAGCCCTCTTTAGAGCCCATTAGCGGTAGGACTTCGCCAGCCGGATCAAGCCTAACGCCGTAGCGACGGTGATACCAAGTGGTAATGGTTTTCCGAAAACCTGCAGTGCCTTCAAAGGGTGGGTAGCCGTGGTTCCGTTTGTCTTGAATGGCCGTGATTGCTGCTTCTACCACAGGCGCAGGGGTGGGGCCCCCAGGATTACCCATGCCCAGGTCAATTAAATCGACGCCTTCAGCTCTTGCATTCGCCTTCAGTTCATCTAATCGAGCAAATACATACGGGGGCAATGAAGCCAACCGTTTAGCTGGCTTTAACCAATCTAATGTCATCAAGCTACCTCAACCAGCTCCGGAAATCTCACTGCAACGGATCTGACGTTTCAAAATCATAGGCAATTGGGGTGCCCTAAGGCCAGATCCGCTTAAAAGATTACGAGCAAACCGAAGGGCTTCCAGTTGTTTAAGTCGTGGTTTGAGCTGTTGTTTGAGGCGCTTCTGACTCGGCTGCAGCCGTCTGTTTCTTTGCAGATCCGATAGGAACAGTCGTTGAAACCATGGCTGCCATGACCTGCTCAGGCTGCACGACGAACGGCAAGTGATGAATGTCTGAACCTGGCCGACAAGCCACCGTTGCGGCCTGACGCAGTTGCGTTACGCTCAAGCCATCCATTTTCATATCTGCCAAAGAAGTGGGTAGTCCCAGCGCCTCGTAAAACTTCAAAAGTTGCTGCCTTGAAGTCGTTGCCAGTGCATTTCCAGGGCCCATCTCTTCCAAACGCAGCTGCACCAAAATGCCGTAGGCTACTTTTTCGCCGTGTAGTGTGCCATGTGGGGCTACATGAGTCAGGCCATTATGCACGGCATGGGCAGCTACTGTTCTGCACTGGGCTCCGCCCATGCCGCCGATCACACCTGCCATCAATACAGATGCATCTACCACTTCGCACCAGTCGTGGTCGCCTGGATGTTGCACAGCGCTGAGTGATTTTTGGAATAAGATATCGCGCAATACGCGGGCTTGTTGCACAGCACCAATCACCATGGTGTGTTCAGAATGACCGCTACTGACGGAAGCTTCGTACCATTTAGCGATCGCATCCCCAATGCCCGCAATCAAACTTCTTTTAGGCGCCGTCGCGATTAGATCATAATCCAGCACAATTAGCTCTGGGCAGCGCGGCAAACTCACATCATAGAGAAAAGCCCCTTGGTCAGAATAGACATTGGAGAGCGCCGTCCATCCTGCACAAGTTGCGGCCGAAGTAGGTACGGTTGCCACCGGAACTCGTTGGCCAAAACAGGTAGAGGATTGGCCCTGCTCTGGTTGCGCTTGACGCTGATAGGCCAGCAATTTAGCCGCATCTAAGACTTTCCCGCCACCAACGCCAATTACGCAGTCGGCCTGATGTCTATCTGCTGCTTGGTGTAGTGTTCTCAGAGAGGCTTCGCTACAGTCCGAAATCGTTGCGATCTTAGTTTCAAGTTCTGATAGTGGCTGCGATAGGAAAGGCTGGGCAGCCGCGATCGCCTGATGCCCGCCGACCACTAGCGGGCGTTTCCCCAACTGGGCAAACAAAGCGCCGCTCGTTTTTAGCACGCCTTGTCCTCGAATGACCTGAGCGGGGGCGACGTTCAAAATAGGAAAGGTTGATGAAGCCATCAGAATCCCTCGGCTGGTAGGCTCCTATAGGTTTTTCCCTTACAGGTTTTCCCTTAAATAGGTTTTTCCCCTATAGGTTCTATAGATTTACATCCTATAGATTATGACGCAGCGTGATTTATCTTTGCCAGCTGATCTAGATCAATTTCTACAATGGGGCCAGAATCCTCCTCACTTGTGCTCACTGATGGCGTCACTTTCCCCACATATACTAGCTCAGAAACACCCGGTGTATGCACAATGCCTCGCGCTCTAATGGTCGGCGGCTTCTGGCTTAGCCCGCCTATTCGGCTGGGTTTCAACAAGTTACCAGCAGCTTCTTTTAGGGTCGCTTCCAGGGCCGTTTCAGTAATGTCATTGGGCACCGCAATCACAACTTGATCCACGCCAGAATCAAATACGGTTTTGTAGGGCACGGCACCTGGTACAACCGTTTGCATAATGGGTTGAAAGCTCAATCCAAATAACCCTGCCGTCAATACGCCCACAAAACCAGTCGCCCCCACTAACCGGAAGCGAAGTCCCCACTTTAGGAAAAAGGCGATCGCTGTCAGGACTGCAAACGCTACCGTGGTCAAAGCAGACCATCCAGTGGCTTCTAAAAACTGGGCAGGAGTGAGCATAAAGACGTACGCGCATCGCTTAACTGCCAACAATTATAGAGTTAGTTGGTATAGGGTTAGCTGGTTTGCTCAAAAGGCTTGGGATAACTAAATACAGTCATCTTTTGCATACAGTCATCTTTTGCCCACACGCAATTGCTATAGCAATTGCCGAATGCATATTTTATTTTTTGGCCTCAGCTAACCTTGCGTATCACTACTTCTCAACCACACCAACGCAAACAACTGCGATGGGGCTTTCTCTGTTTCTTTGCGGTTGGTAGCAGTTTCTGGCTGCTGCCTCGTCTAAAGCCTTTCATCTCAGAACGCGAGCTACAGCCCATCGTCACAGCGCTTCCGCAAGATCCGTACATTCAGGCGTACTTTAATCAATCTCAGGCCAGCGTCTACACCGACCCCTACCGCAACATTCCACGACACGGCGATGACCTAGAGAAAAGGGTCATCAGTGCTATCGATCAAGCGACTGTCTCTGTAGATATTGCTGTTCAAGCATTCGAACTTCCCTTGGTTGCCGAGGCCCTGGTTCGTAGCGCCCAGCGGGGTGTCAACGTCCGCTTCATTCTCGAAAACCAATATGCGACGGCGCTGTCTCCGTCGGAACCTAATAGTCGCCACTCAACCCGCCCTAATGCAGCACTTGCCTTACTTCGAGACGCTTCAGTGCCCATATTGGATGACACTGCTGATGGCTCCAAAGGCAGTGGTCTCATGCACCATAAATTCGTCATCGTTGATAACCGTTGGGTGCTCACAGGCTCTGCAAACTTTACCTATTCTGGCATTCATGGCGATTTAGATGAGCCGAAGAGTCGAGGTAACGCCAACGCACTGCTCAAAATTGATAGTTCCGCGATCGCATCACAGTTCACGGCCGAGTTTAACCAAATGTGGGGAGACGGCCCTAATCAACAACCCGATAGCAAGTTTGGACTTCAAAAGCACATCCAACCAGCCCAACGAACCCAACTCCCGACCGGGACAGTTACCGTTCAGTTTTCTCCTCTATCATCCACCAAGCCATGGGAGCTCAGCACCAACGGATTCATTGCCCGTGAGCTCAGTAAATCTCAAAATAACATCGACATTGCCCTATTTGTTTTCTCCGACCAAAACATTGCTAATCAGCTTCAAAATCAAGTCGCAGCCCGCACAAAACTTCGCGTTCTAATCGATCCTACATTTGTCTATCGCAGTTACAGTGAAGCGCTTGATATGTTAGGGGTTACCCTCGCCGATCAGCGTTGCAAAATTGAAGCCAATAATCAGCCTTGGCAAGTTCCTATTAAAACGGTAGGTTCACCCCAGCTTTCTCCTGGCGATAAACTCCACCACAAGTTCGCCGTCATCGATCACAAAACGATCCTTATTGGCTCTCACAACTGGAGTCAAGCCGCGAATAACCTAAACGACGAAACACTACTGATCATTCAAAACCCTACGGTTGCAGCCCACTTTTCTCGAGAATTTGAGCGGCTGCAGCATCAATCTAGGTTGGGTAGCACCCCTACGCTGAAGCGTAAAATTGAAGAGGCTCAAAAGCGCTGCCGCTAGGCGACATTAATTAAATATTGCTTCTGTCGAGTTAGTTAGGACGATAGTGATTGCTAGACCCCTGTAAAGAGGCAGCAATACGCACATCACAAACTAACAGTGCAAACTAAACCTATTGTTTTCCCGCAGTCATCTCGACAGGCATTAAATCCTTGAAAAAACCAACAGATACTGTCATTTTGGCAACCGTAGTTGGCAAATTACAAAGGCATTAGATCAGACAGCTCGTGAAAAAATACGTACATAGCAAAGACTATTACTTTGAATCGGCGTTTGAATAGCCAGTGTTTGCACTATCCAGTGTTTGCACTATCCAGAGACGTTACTTTTAAAGGGAGTCAACAAGATAATTTGGTGAAAGAAGTGTTTTCGATCACACGGATAAAGCATTTTCACTAGAATCTCTTCAATGAACATCCACATACCTCTAAAACTGATAAAGGATAGGTAAAATCCTGGCCTACCTCTACCCACATAGAGGGCGCTTGGTTGAATATACGTATTGAGAACCGAATAAATACTCAATACTTTATTCGTAGAGCGTGAATGGCTCGCTGAACCTAACAGGTTTTACGTGCTTCAGGGTCCATCTCCCAATTATTCACTAGCGCCGCATCTACCAATGGCTTAGCACCACTGGGTCAACTGTAGACCCTAGATGCTGCAACTCACCTGAGAGAGAAGCTTCAGACATCATGGTTGTCTATGGCAGCCTTCATGTTGTGGTTTTCAAGGCACTGAATATCTCAGTTTGTTCTTACCTGTTTCGTCCATTTTTAACCGTGCTTAAATCAGGCATATGCATTCTGTGAAAAAATTATCTATCTTAGGCTGTCGCGGAATTCCCGGAAATCATGGAGGTTTTGAAACCTTTGCAGAGAGGCTAGCTCGCTACCTTGTTAAAAAAGATTGGGAAGTCACGGTTTACTGTGAAGACTACACAGGCAAGGAAATCTCTGAAGAGTACTGGAATGGCATTCGCCTAATCCAAATTCCCGTACCCAAATCTAGTGCATCAGCGACGGTTTTGTTCGACTGGAAGTCTACCATCCATGCCGCTCGCGAAGGCAACCTTATTCTTACATTGGGCTACAACACGGCTCTATTCTGCGCTTGGTATCGTCTCAAGGGGCTGACCAACGTTATCAATATGGATGGCTTAGAGTGGCGCCGGCAAAAGTGGAGCACTCCAGAAAAAGCTTGGCTATATCTCAATGAGCGCTTCGGGTGCTGGTTTGGCAACCATCTCGTTGCCGATCATCCCGAAATTGCGAATCATCTAGCTACTCGGGTGTCTCGCCGCAAAATTACCATGATTCCTTACGGTGCGGAACGAGTGGGCAGAGCTGATGAGGCCCTTATTAAGCCTTACAACCTTACGCCGGGTAACTATTCCATTGTTATCGCAAGGCCAGAGCCTGAGAACAACATTTTAGAAATTGTTTCTGCGTTCTCTAGCAAGCGTCGCAACGCTAAGCTAGTCGTACTCGGTAACTATCGCCCCAACGAAATTGACTACCATAAGCGGGTACTAGAAGCTGCTAGTGATGAGGTACTTTTTCCTGGCGGTATTTATGACTTGCCTACGGTAGGCGCCCTCCGCTACTACGCTACGCTCTACTTGCATGGGCACTCAGTTGGGGGAACCAACCCTTCTTTAGTGGAGGCTATGGGTGCAGGGGCATCTGTGCTAGCGCACAGCAATCAGTTTAATCGTTGGGTTGCGGGCCCTGGTGCACACTACTTCCGCAATCAAGCAGAGTGCGCTCAAGCTTTTGACGAGCTGCTAGATAATGCGGATGAACTCCGCAGAATGAAGCAGGCCAGCCTCAAACGATTCAAGGAAGGGTTCTCAGCCGAAATCGAGTGCAGCACCTACGAAGATCTGCTAGAGCGTGCTCTCAATGGCACCCTGTCAGATCCTAAGGTTAAGGCGCCACGCCCTGCATATGAGATGGCTTCTGTCAGCACTCGCAATCGGTTGGTGCAGCCAACCCCGAGCAAGGCTTCCAAGGTGAGCACGTTTTCTGAATAAGTGGTAAGCACCCGCGTCGCTTTGCGGCGCCAGGGCAT
Source organism: Cyanobacteria bacterium P01_D01_bin.105 (assembly GCA_039025345.1). Taxonomy (GTDB): domain Bacteria; phylum Cyanobacteriota; class Cyanobacteriia; order Phormidesmidales; family Phormidesmidaceae; genus Phormidesmis. Next base: position 15,500 of record JBCCOO010000003.1, read on the forward strand.
CCCTATCAATGTTGAGTATGCATCCGGTCATCGTCATATGTGACGATGACTTGTTTCAGAAAGCTGGCCATTAGAAAAAGCGACTGCTTCTATTCGAGGCAGTCGCTTTTTCAGAACATTGAGTACGCAACTATTGGCCATGCAACATTGTCTCCGGGAGACCTATTCTCCATTGGGCTACAGGTTGCTGTGCCAAACAAGCGCGATGCCCCAACTATCTCTAACGGAAGATGCTGTCAAAGTTGTAGCCGATGCCTACCGTTACGCCAAAGTCAGTATCATTTAGAACGCCTAAGTTTGCTTGGGCGTTAAGTGTGAACCGCTGAGAAATGGGGACGTCTACCCCTGCAGTAAGTAAAAGGTTGAAGTCTTCGCCTTCGTCATCATCAGAGTAAGCAGCGCCTACACCGGCATAAGGCCGAACCTGGAAGTCGTTTACTTCGGCTGACAGCTGACTAAATTCGTATGTTACGGGAACGAGCACCGAAAAGTCATCGCCAATGAGAACCGATGGACGAACAGCCACTGATTCGTTAATAGAAAGCTTACTGATAACTGCGAACGAAACATCGTCAGCGTAGCCAAAGTCTGCACCTACGCCAATAAAGTCTTTGCTACGAGAGGCATTGCGCGTCCGGCGGCGAGCTTGAGCGACTTCAAGATCGGCCGGCTGATTTACCGCAGATTGGTCCATAACAGACGTGAGTTGAGCGGGTTCAAGATTAGTGAGTTCTTCTACGGTGGCTTCTGCTGTGTGTGCGCTGGTAGGCGCTACTGCAAAAGTCGTGTCTGATACCGTGTGTACTACCGTCTGCGCTTTAGCTGCAGACGGTATGCCCACCAGACAAAAAGAGAGGCCCAAGCCGCCCAGCATTAGTTCTTTTTTTAGAAGCATGTCAGTTTTTCCTCCTCACTAGAGTGACAGTTCACAATACTGCGCACTCACCTGTTTGTTTGTAGTAACGAACTAAATCATACCGGACAACAGAATTTATGCTGTGTGTCTGAGGCGATAGGCGAAGTCGGTTTTTACTGCATTCGGTCAACCGTTCGGTATTGAATTGCTTCGGCAACATGCTGTGTCTCTAGCTTTTCAGATGCACTCAAATCTGCAATCGTACGTGCGACTTTCAATATTCGATCCGTTGCTCTAGCTGAGAGTCCGAGCTTTCGCACTGCTCCCTCTATCAGGCTACGGGTGGTTGTATCAAAAGCACACCATTGTCGAATATGACGACTTTCCATGTCAGCATTGCACTGTAGGTTTGGCTCTGCTGAGAATCTTGCTTGCGCCCTATGGCGAGCAGCCTCTACGCGATCGCGCACCGTCTGAGAATCTTCACCTTCTGGCTGACGGGTTACTTCTTCTGGCTTAAGCCGGCCGACCACAACCTGCAAATCAATTCTATCCATCAAAGGACCAGAGAGTTTTGCCCAGTACTGTTCACGATGGCGCGGCGTGCAGGTGCAGGGCTGTACGGTATCGCCAAAATAACCGCATGGGCAGGGATTTGTGCTGGAAACCAGCGTGAATTGTGCGGGAAATTCTACGGATTGTCGGGTTCTTGTAATGGTGACTTTTCCGTCTTCTAAAGGTTGGCGCAAAAATTCAAGCACGCTGCGTTTGAATTCTGTTAGCTCGTCTAAAAAAAGCACACCTCTATGGGCGAGAGAGATTTCTCCGGGTTTGGGATAGCTGCCGCCGCCCACTAAGGAAGGGCCAGAAGCTGAGTGGTGCGGTGTTCGGAAAGGGCGCTGGTTGACTAAGTTGCCTTTTTCTTTGAGTAAGCCTGCAACGGAATGAATTTGTGTCACCTCGAGTGCCTCTGCAAAAGTAAGCGGTGGCAAAATGCCAGGCAGTCGTTGGGCTAGCATCGTTTTTCCGCTGCCTGGTGGGCCGATAAGGCAAAGGTTATGGCCGCCTGCTGCGGCAATTTCTAGGGCGCGGCGGGCTTGAGCTTGCCCTTTTACATCGCGTAAATCTTGACTAGGTGCAGTCGTGGCCAGTAGATTATGGGGCGCATCTGGTTGGGTGGGCTGACAATCGGCTGGATTATTTAAGAAATTAACGACTTCGGAAAGATGCTGAAAGCCATAGACGTTTAGCTCTGGGACAACGGCAGCTTCAGTGGCATTATCAGCAGGCAGGATGAGTCCTTTGAGTCCAAGGCGACGAGCCGCCGCGGCGATCGCAACCACTCCGGCCACAGGCCGCAATGTCCCATCCAAAGACATTTCTCCCAATAGCAGATAATCATCTAGCAGCTTATTGTCAACTGCATCTGAAGCTGCCAAAATCCCCGCTGCAATGGGCAGATCATAGATCGGTCCTTCTTTCCTGACATCCGCAGGTGTCAGGTTAATCACCACCTTGCGCATTGGAAACGCAAAGCCTGCATTTTTCAGCGCTGCCCTCACTCGTTCCCGTGATTCTTGTACCGCAGTATCTGGCAATCCAACGATCACAACCCCCGGCAGGCCACCTGAAAGGTCGACCTCTACGCCTACTTTCAGGGCTTCAATCCCGATTAGGGAAGCACTCCAAATTCTTGCTAACATTGAGCGCTATCCCCTCTAAGTAACCTGTATAGCGTGCCCTTAGTACTCAAAACCCTGCACAATTGGCGTCTAGCAATAGAACAAAAATCACGTTTTATACTTGCGTTAATCTTCTATTTGCGTTGATGAGTGCCATGAATTTAGTTGCACTAATACAGAAACTTACGAGCGCTTCGCGTACAGTAATATTCCGATGCGCTAGATATAGAAAAGTAAGGATGCATTCTTACTTTTCTAGTTGAGTTAGCTGTTGTAACTCGAGGCTTCTAGCGATTACTAATGTCCTAACTAACTCGACAGATGCAATATATCAGTGATGGCTAAATCGTCTTTTCGCCAAGCCTTGATACTGAACATCACCGTCAGCATTGGCGTTGTTTTATCAGCAGTCGCTACCTTATCTGTCCAACGTTGGGAAGTCTCTCAACAACGTAACCAATTTCAGCAGCAGATAGAGAATTTAACGATTTCACTGCAGCGTAGCCTGAATCGATATACCGATGTATTAACGTTCCTGAATGACCACTATGGAGTGAGCCAAGGTGCGGTTCAACAGCAGGCGTTTGATGCGTTTGTGGCGCGATCGCTTCAAGAGTATCCAGGCATTCAAGCATTAGAGTGGGCACCGCTCGTCACCTCTGATAAGCGTTCTATCTACGAAGAAACGATTCAACGCAAAGGCAATCCAAACTTTCAGATTACCGAACTAGGCGCAGATGATCGCTTAGTGACCGCTAGTCAGCGAGATTTCTACCTTCCTGTGACTTACCTGGCGCCCGTTGCTGGAAATGAGGCTGCTTTAGGCTTTGACTTAAATTCCAGCACCGCTAGAGCAGCGGCCATTGAACCTGCTCGAGGCACAGGCGAAATTCATGCTACCGGGCGTATTCGCTTGGTGCAAGATCAGCAGAATCAATACGGATTTTTAGTTGTTCTACCGCTTTATCAATTAGGGACAATGCCTGCGTCACCAGCGCTGCGGCAAGCTCAGTTTAATGGCGTTCTGCTGGGCGTATTTCAGATCTCAGCAGTGGTGGAAGAAGCCCTCCAGGGATTCAGCTCCGATATTGATTTTGATGTGTACGACCAAAATGCTGAGCCGGCCGAGCAGTTTCTTGGTCGCTACGATGCTGAGATAAAAAATGTACTGGCCATAGAAAACGATCGCCCTAGAGCACAGCGTCGTCGCTCGCAGTTCCTTTGCCCAACATCGGCAGACTGTACTCGTAGTTTAGAGATTGGGCAGCGGCAATGGCTGGTTGGGTTTTCCCCGGCTAATACTTACCCACTCAACCGTCTATACGCAACTTGGGCCACGCTCCTCACAGGGCTTCTCTTGACAGTGTGCTTAGTACTCTTCCTTCGCAACTTGCAGAGCGAGCTCAACCGCACCATAACCCTCAGCGACTTGAAGCTTCGATTTTTCTCGATGGCATCCCACGAGTTGCGAACGCCGCTCAGTACTATTTTGCTTTCCACAGAATCGCTGCAGGTTAACTACGACCATCTTTCAGAAGCTCAAAAACAGCGCAACCTTGAGCGCATTCATGCGACTGCCGAGCAGATGAATCAACAAATTACTGATTTACTCACCCTCACGCGGGCTGAAGCCGGCAAGCTGGAGTTTACCCCTGAACTGTTAGAGGTTGAATATTTTTGTCGGCAGGTTATTGATGAAGTGCGTCCAGGTATCCGTCAGCCTATTGATCTGGCCGGTGATTTCGTAGCGCGTGGCCCAATAGTTAAAGCCTTTTGGGATGAAAAATTAGTGCGATCGCTTCTCAGTAACCTCCTCTTTAATGCTGCAAAATATTCTCCAGAGGGAACTCCGATTACAGTCAGCATGAAGTGCGATCTAGATCAGGCAACGCTACAAATAAGCGATCGCGGTATTGGTATTCCAATATCAGAACAAGCCGGTATTCAAGAAGCGTTTCGGCGAGGCAGTAACGTAGGAGAGATTGCAGGTACAGGGCTAGGCCTCTCAGTGGTAGAGGTTTGCGTTGATCTGCACAAGGGAGATTGGCATATCGACAGTACAAAGGAGCAAGGTACGGTTGTTACAGTCACCTTGCCCCTTGAATGAGCGCCCGAACCAATGAACAATGAACAGTGCTCACCAAAGACGTCGCTATTCGCGTGCGCCAGGAACAATCATGTTCAGGACGAGAGCCGTAATGCCCCCAGTTGCAATCCCGGAAGAAAAGACGCTACGAACAAGGTAAGGCGTATTTTCTAAAACCTCTGGGACAAACGTTACGCCCATACCCAGCCCTAGCGATACCACTAAAATCAGGGTGTTGCGCCGACTTAAGTTAACCGTGTGCAAAATTTTGATGCCAGCTGCAACAACGGAGCTAAACATCAGCAGCGTAGCGCCGCCCAAAACCGGTTGAGGCATTGCTTGAAACAGCCCGCCCACGATAGGAAACAGGCCTAAAAGAAAGAGAAAGCCTGCAATAAAGTAACCCACATATCGGCTCCCCACTCCAGTCAACTGGATCACGCCGTTATTTTGACTGAACGTTGTATTAGGAAAGGTATTGAGGCATGCTGCCATCAGGGAATTGACCCCGTCTCCTAAAATTCCGCCCTTCACACGATTGAGATAGGTCTTCCCTTCGATGGGTTCACCTACGAGCATAGACGTTGCCGTCAAGTCTCCAATCGATTCAATCGTTGTAATGACATACAAGAAAGCGAGGGGAATAAAGCCAGCGAAGCCAAAGTCAAATCCATACCGGAAGGGAATCGGTAGCGTGACGTAGGAGAGTTGGCTGAGTCCGCTAAAATTCAACATCCCCAGTGGCCAAGCAATCAAATAGCCGATGGCCAGACCAATTAAAATAGCTGACATTCGTAGAAAGGCGCTGCGAGTGCAGTTGAGGATAACGATGGTGGTCAAAACAATCAGCGAGACTACCAGGTTTTGCGGTGTGGCAAAGGTCCCTGCTGCGATCGCCGCAGCGCCACCGCCCATTGCTGTAATTGCAACCTTAATTAAAACCAATCCAATCAGTACGACGACAATGCCACTGACCAAAGGCGTAATTACCTTTTTAAGTGGCTCAACAAAGAAGCTAAGAATGATTTCAACAAAAGCGCCCAACATGCAGATGGTGAGTAAGTAGGCCAGCGTTTGTGTTGGCGTGCGACCACCCTCTACGGCGGCAGTGCCAACGGTCACCAATGTGCCGACAAAAGCAAAGCTAGTGCCTTGAATACTCAGCAAGCCTGAGCCGACTGGCCCTACTCTATGCACCTGAATGAACGTTGCAATTCCTGAAACAAACAGCGACATGCTGATTAGAAAGCTGGTGTCGGCAGCGCCTAAACCAATTGCACCACCCACGACGATGGCCGGTGCGATGATGTTTACAAACGCTGCTAGCACGTGTTGCAACGCAGCTGCCAGGGTTTCTTGTAAAGGTGGTTTGGCATGCAAGCCATAAATCATATCAACGCCTGGCATCTCCTGTATTTCTGGTGGAGATTCAATCAGTTCAGTACTGCCCGCAGGGGTTGCTAATTTAAACGAATCGCGATCAGTCATTAAGATAGTCCTCATCTCGATGAACTGAAACTGAGTCGCAAGCATTCAATTTTCAGCCGCCAATTTTAACGATTGTTTCTGTCGATTTAGCTGATTTTGATACAAGCTTTAAGACTCAATTTCGTGAGTGCTTTGAGCCTTAAAGTACAGAGAAAAGGTATGAATTTTGGGGATGGATTGGTGGAGAAATCGGGGAGATTGTGATTATCTCCTTACTTGCTGATCCGTTACTTATTACCCACCAATATTACCCACCACTGATTTCATGGGCTGACGTAATCTTTGAGACGATAGCCTACGCCATGAACGGTCTCGATGGTTCCTTTAGGGGCACCTGCGGCTTTGAGCTTAGCCCGTAGATTCTTGATATAGCTTTTAACCGTATCCGCTTCAGGTGCTTCTTGCATAGGCCAAGCTTGTTCAATCATTGCTGCCCGGCTCAAGACCCGTCTGCCATAGCGCAGAAAAGCCTCCATCAAGGCAAATTCTTTAGGTGTCAGGTGGATAGGCGATCGCCCATAGCTTACTTCATACGTCTCAGGATTAAGTTGTAGTTCTCCCCATGTCAAGAGCGTTGTCGTACCGGCTCGACCGCGACGTAGTAGGGATCGAATCTGAGCCAGTAGTTCTTGTAGATTAAACGGTTTCACCATATAGGCATCAGCCCCTGAATCAAGCCCTGAAATTTTGTCCAAGCTGGTGTCGCGAGCTGTCAGCATCAATACTGGAAATGCATAGCCGTTGTTGCGTAAACGCTGGCATAGTTTAATGCCATCTAACTTGGGCAAGGTCACATCCAATAAGATCAGGTCATACGAAAAAACGCACACACGTTCCCAAGCTGATTCGCCATCCTTGACCGAGTCCACACTGTAACGCTGCGCAGTGAGTGCTTCTGCCAAAGAGGCTGATAATCGAACGTCGTCTTCAACGAGCAAAATTTGCATACCCTTCCTCCATCATCGTTGTGCTTAAGCGTGTCACTGATGCTTTCTGGATAGCATAGACAGCCTGAGGTATTCCGCTAATTTAGTTACTCTGGTTACTTTGCGATTCAGCTTGATGGGTTGCGTAATTTTTTATCATCTCTGACTAAATCGCCATTGGTAGACAAGGGAGATCTGGGCAAGGGGACTCTAGCCAAGTCTGGGGAAAGTAATAACTTTATTGCGAGCGTCAGTCTGACAGCGTATGTAGGGTATACATTTGGGGGGCGATCGCCACTGCTGAAAGAAGCACTTCCTTTAAATTTTAAGCATGATGTTTGGTTTCTCTTCTAATTCTTCTAAGACTTCTGAATATGCGGTTGCTATGCGCGAGCAGCAAAGGCAAGAGGCCCGGATGCGCGACGTAGAGATGTTGCTGGAGAGCTTGTTTTTGCGTGAAGAGATCACGATGCGCCTGATTGCCGATTGTCTATACGATGTGGGCTCAGTGAATTTAGTGAATCAAAAGGTTCACTCTAGGCCACTCAACAAATTTATGAAGGTAATCGCTCAGCGCTCTAAGCCAATCTTTCGATTCTTTATGCTGCGCTGGAGTAAAAAGAATGCGCCCCACATGATTACCGATTGGCTTCATTCGCAGGTGAGGTTCGATCAAACAGGAGCGCCCACTGAGGTGGTAGAAGCCATTCTGCCAGAGGTGATTGCACCCGATGCGATCACCTCTGATAACACTACCGATACGGTTAAGCCTGAGGCTAAAGAGTCTGATAGAAACCATTCGTTTCAGTAATTTCTTTTACCTCTCGGTAGACTCACGTCAAAATCAATCAATATCGATCAATATTTATGCTCAAAAGGCTTACGTAAATAGACGGAATCCGGAAAAAAACAAAACAAGTAGATCAGCACATGTGGCCTTTTGGGTAGCAGCTGCGGTTATGTAGGCTTTGTGCACTGCATAACTCCTCACCACTGCTATGTCATATTCGCTGTTTCGTAAGCTGACACCCACAATGGCTATTCGTAAAGTAATGACCCACCTGTGTATCTCTACGCTGTTTGGGTTTACGCTGCTGGCGATTTCTACCTCTGCTCAAGATAAGCAGGTGCCATTGGCGGCTATCCATAGCTCACTTACGCACACCTCTGTCAGATCAAGCAGTGCGGCATCGGGTTCAATACCTGCATTGGAGCAGCACACCCCAGAACAGCACACCCCAGAACAGCACGTCATAGAACGACACACCACAGATGAACTACTCCCGTTGACAGCTCGCAAGGTGGAAGTCTCTGGTGGAGCAGTTATCTTGGATCAAATATCCGATGAATTTAACGCTCAGATGGAAAGTCAATGGCAGGCAGACACAACAGAAGGCTTTCCATTAGAGTCGCTGCCAGTGATAGGCGAGTTGCTGGATGAATCTGGGAATTTGGACATGGGGATAAATTTGCCCGTCGATATGCGCATTGGTGATGTGATGGGAGAAACGGGTTTAGTACTTAGTGCGGACTTTACGGTGAATTAAGCAAACGCATGGAAGCTGTGAGTAGACCGTAGAATGAGACCGATATCCTTTAGTCAACACTGCACAACTAGTCATTCATATGAGCGAAGACACTATCTTTAGCAAGATCATTCGCCGTGAAATTCCGGCCGATATTGTCTACGAAGATGACTTATGTTTGGCTTTTCGAGATATCACGCCCCAGGCACCCACCCATATTTTGCTCATTCCAAAGAAACCTATGCCTAAGCTTGCAGACGCTGAAGAAGAGGATAAAAAGTTGTTGGGCCACCTGCTGTTTGCAGTGCAAGCGGTGGCTAAGCAAGAAAATCTAGACAATGGCTATCGAGTCGTCATCAATACTGGAGAAGACGGTGGGCAAACGGTTTTCCATTTACACCTGCATTTACTGGGCGGCCGACCATTAGGGTGGCCGCCTGGCTAGTTCATGCGTCGTTACTCATCAATGCGCTCTAGCTGCCATAGGATTTGATTCCCTTCACGTCGAATGCGAGAAACTGTCCAGTTTCGCCATGCCCAGTAATCACCTCTGCTAGTGACAGCACTGGCATTGACGTCCATTAAATCAGCTAATTCCGCGCTAGTAATAAGGTAGCCCTGTTGGGCGAGCTCGTCTGTGACTTGCAAGGTCTTCAGGGTGTTTTGCAAGCGATCTATTCGGCTAATGCCCTGGGAGTTTAGATACTTATCGGTCTGCTTTTCGGCGGCGGTGACCATGTTCTTCGTTCCTTCTGCGTGGGTGGCATCGTTGAATTCTAGCGTTGGTGCCGAAGATGGAGCCGCTTGAGTGACAGAATTTATTTTTGGAACACCTATTGATTTTTCTTTATCGATGGCCTCTTTGTCATCGGTCTTTGTGGCAGGCTTGTTAGCGGTGCTGCTTACCGTCTGTGCCATGCTTTGGCTGTATTGCTTAAGGCTGATCGGATTACTGTGAGAAAAGGCTCTGGCAATTTCGTCGCAGCGCTCGTTGCCTGGGTTGCCTGCATGCCCGCGGACATATCGCCAATCAATTGTGAGGTCTTCGCTGCTGAGCGATTGGGTGAGCTTGTCGAGCTGTTGCCATAGATCTTTGTTGAGTACGGGCTTACCGGCTGACGTTTTCCACCCCTTTTTTTTCCATCCTTTGATCCATTTAGTAATGCCGTTTTTAAGGTATTCACTGTCGGTATGAAGGGTGACGCGATGGCTCAGCCTCTCCTGCGGAGAATTGCGCTCAGTATCTGCGTCAACCAGAAATTCTAGGGCTGCGATCGCAGCCTGCATCTCCATTCGATTATTCGTTGTTGCCTGATCACGCCCGCCCAACTCATGTACTTGGCCATCGTCAAACTCTATACGAGTTCCCCACCCGCCGGGGCCAGGGTTTCCAGAGCAGGCACCGTCGGTGTAGATAGCCTCAACAGTTGGCATTTCAGATCATCCTTATCGCTAAACCGAAAGGTAGTTTAGCGCAGTGAACTCCGCTCCGTTTCCCCAACCATGCAGACGCTTAAAAATACAGATTATTGAAAGGCTGCTTAAAGTGGCTTAAAAAGGCAGTTTGCTACGGACATACTCACGGCGCATTTTAGCGATCGCATCAATCGAAATCCCTTTTGGACACACTGACTGACATTCCCCGTGGTTAGAGCAGTCCCCAAAGCCTTCCGCCGTCATCTGCTGCGTCATCTTGACTACCCGTTCCTTGCGCTCTGGCTTTCCCTGCTCCAACAGCGCTAAGTGAGAAAGCTTTGCGGCTGTAAACAAGGAAGCCGATGCATTCGGACAAGCCGCTACACACGCACCGCAAGCAATACAAGTGGCGTAGTCAAACGCTTTATCCGCATCGGGTTTGTTCACCAAAACGGCATTGGCATCAGGCGCGGCCCCTGTTTTTACAGAAATATAACCCCCTGCCGCTGAAATTCTATCCAGCGCTGATCTATCAACTACAAGATCTTTAATCACGGGAAATGCCTTTGCCCGCCAAGGTTCCAATGTCACTGTATCGCCGTCTTTAAAGTGACGCATATATAGCTGACAAACTGCTGTGCGCTGCTGAGAGCCGTGTGCTTGTCCGTTAATCATCAGACCGCATGAACCACAGATGCCTTCGCGACAGTCGTGGTCAAATTCAACCGGAATGCCGCCCTCAGCGATGAGCTGTTCGTTGAGAATATCAAGCAGTTCTAAAAAGGAGAGATCGGGTTGAACATTGGCAACCGTGTAGTTTTTGAAGTTGCCTGCGGCTTGAGCATTCGCTTGCCGCCAAACTTTTAAGTTGATTTTCATGAGATGGGAATTGAGAGATCTGATTTTTATACCGCTATTGATACGACCGCTGAGTCAGCTTCACGTTCTCAAAAGTGAGCGATTCATTAATGCGTTCTGGTGGCTGTTCATCGCCTGCGTATTGCCAAGCGGCAGCGGTGGAAAACTGAGCGTCTCGTCGTTGGGCTTCGTTACCTTCGGTTTGAAATTCTTTTCGGAAGTGGCAACCACAAGATTCTTCACGGGCAAGGGCATCGCGGGCCATCACTTCGCCCAATTCCATAAAATCAGCGACGCGGCCTGCGAATTCAAGGTTTTTATTCAGCGTGTTGGCTTCGCCTGGGACGCGCAGGTTTTGCCAAAATTCTGTGCGTAGCGATCGCACACTTTCAATCGTCTCAGTTAGCTTCTCCCGGCTCCGATTAATCCCCACCCCATCCCAAATCAAATGACCCAGCTCACGGTGAAAATCAAGCATCGTCTTGTTCCCTTGGATGCTTAGCAGCTTCAGCGTCCGCGCCCGAGCCGAAGCCTCTGCCTCACTAAAGTCATCGTTATTGATATCCACAGGTGCTAAGTTTGTCGTCGCAATGTAATGACCCAACGTGTAAGGAATCACAAAATAGCCATCTGCCAAACCTTGCATCAAAGCGCTTGCACCCAAGCGATTCGCACCGTGGTCAGAGAAATTAGCTTCCCCTAAAACAAACAGCCCCGGAATCGTACTCATTAGGTGATAGTCCACCCAGAGTCCGCCCATGGTGTAGTGCACTGCCGGATAAATTCGCATCGGTTCTGCGTAAGGATCTTCTCCGGTGATGCGTTGATACATCTCAAATAAGTTGCCGTAGCGAGCTTCAATCGAATTTTTGCCTTGCTGAGCGATGGCATCTCGAAAATCTAGATACACGGCGAGACCCGTTGCACCCACACCTCGCCCTTCATCAATGACTTGCTTGGCATTACGAGATGCCACATCGCGCGGCACCAAATTGCCAAAGGTTGGATAGCGGGTTTCTAGGTAGTAATCTCTTTCGCTTTCCGGAATATCTTGAGGCGATCGCCCATCCTCCGCTGTTTTAGGCACCCACACCCGCCCATCATTGCGCAAGCTCTCACTCATCAATGTCAGCTTAGATTGAAACTCACTTGCCACCGGAATGCAGGTGGGATGAATCTGTGTGAAACAAGGATTAGCAAACAATGCGCCTCGCTTATAAGCTCTCCACGCTGCCGTCACATTTGAGTTCTTGCCATTAGTGGAAAGGTAGTACACATTGCTATAGCCGCCGGTTGCCAGCACCACCGTATCGCCTGCATATCGCTCAAACTCGCCCGTGAGCAAATTGCGAATTACAATGCCTCTGGCGTGGCCATCCACCACCACCAAATCCAACATCTCCCGACGCGGAAACAGCTCTATGCGCCCTGCTGCCACCTGCCGCATCATCGCGCCATACGCGCCAAGCAGTAGCTGCTGCCCGGTTTGTCCTTTGGCATAAAATGTCCGAGACACCTGTGCGCCGCCGAAAGAACGATTCGCCAGTAGCCCGCCATATTCCCGCGCAAACGGCACGCCCTGGGCCACACAGTGATCAATAATCTGGTTGCTAATTTGAGCTAAGCGGTAAACGTTCGCCTCCCGTGCCCGATAGTCTCCGCCTTTGATCGTGTCGTAAAACAATCGCCAGACACTATCTCCATCGTTCGGATAGTTTTTGGCCGCATTGATGCCGCCTTGAGCCGCAATGCTATGGGCACGGCGCGGCGAGTCTTGAATGCAAAAGCTTTTTACTTTGTAACCTTGCTCTGCTAAGGTCGCCGCTGCCGAGGCGCCTGCTAGCCCTGTGCCAACGACAAGAATTGTGTGTTTTGGCTTATTGCTGGGGTTTACCAGCTTGCAGTGGTCTTTAAAGTTGCCCCACTTCTCGCTCAAGAGGCCTTCTGGGATACGGGCATCTAATGTCATTTTGGCTTCCCTCTATTTGGCTGTTTTCTATTTGGCTTCCCTCTATCCAATAAATCCGAAATAGATGGCTAGCGGCAGACTGATGAAGCCAAGGGCAATCGCCGCTCCCAGCACCGCGCTCATCTCATACATGCCTTTTTTAGTTGCGATACCAACCGACTGCAGTGCGCTCCATAGTCCATGCCGTAAGTGCAGCCCTAATACGGTTAGAACAACGACATACCCAAAGGTATACGTTGGTTTGTGAAAGGTTTCAAAGACTAAGCGGGCCAGATCTCTGTCAGAAGAATCGGGTAGCGTGTAATAGTGTCCAAACTTAAATGTGGCCAAATGCAACGCCAAAAACGCGCCCATGACTATCCCAGAAATAATCATGGAGCGTGAGCTGAGCGACTGTCTACTGGGGCTACCTGTCGATTCGTACTCGGCATAGTTAACCGGGCGAGCTTTGCGCATGCCAATGTGGATATTAATGCCGATGAAGATGTGAAGGAGCGCGATTCCTCCCAGCAATCCTTCGATGGCATAAGTCACAGGGCCAAGCTGCTCAATGACATGGGCGATTTGGTTGTATGCGCTCGGACTAAAGAAGAGCGTCAGATTCCCTAGTAAATGGATAGTCACAAAAAGCACTAAGCCCAGTCCAGTGATGCCTGTCAGTATTTTTTTCCCGATAGGGGACTGGAGTAGCCCTGCGGTTTCGGATGATTTTTTCTCTGTTGCGGACACCATATATCCAGACCGAGCGTATCTGAGCGACTACGTAGTTCTTAGCTACACAAGATCTTAAAGCTAAAAGGCTCAGCGTGCATTGAGCTGCGCGCTGAGCCTTCATGATTGTGACTTAACTCAATCGATGGTCGAGCTATTCATCCAAAGCTATTCACCAAAAGAATAGATTATTCTTCGATTTTGACAGAGACGATTTCGTCACCTTTAGCGATCGCATTGACCACAGCCATATCTTCAGTTTTGCCAAACACCGTGTGAATCCCATCTAGGTGAGGTTGTGCTTCATGGCAAATAAAGAACTGACTGCCGCCGGTGTTCTTGCCTGCATGAGCCATCGAAAGACTGCCAGCTTGGTGCTTATTATCATTAATCTCGCACTTGATTTTGTAGCCAGGACCGCCTGTCCCTGTGCCATGAGGACAACCGCCCTGCACCATAAAATTAGGGATGACGCGATGGAAATTTAGCCCGTCGTAAAACCCATCTTTAGAAAGCTTGACGAAGTTAGCAACGGTGTTGGGAGCGGCTTGATCAAACAAGTCAAGGTTAATCGTCCCTTTACTTGTTTCCATAATTGCGCGAGTCATAGATTCTTCCTTCAATAATCCTTGCCAGTAATGCTTTGCCAGTTTAGCGCTGACTTAGCTCATGGGCATAAGCATTTTCTAAAACGCTAATGAGTGTCTCAAACTCTAGCTCTTTCAGCTCGTTCTCCAAAATGTGAGTGTCTTGGTAGTATTCAATTTTTTCAGCAAGCTGTCGCTCGTAATCAGCCTGAAGCTGGTCAGTTGCAGCCCGCAGTCGAATTTCATGCTCACTCTCTAGCTGCTGCAACTGTCGCTGATTGTTTTGCAGCGCAGTCAACAACCGACCTATACGCTGTCTCATCAGCGCGTAGATAATCAGAGAGGCCAATACACCAATTGCTAATCCTATAAAAAGCCCAACAATCAAAGTTAAACGCCTCCATCTAAATCGACTAAATAATCTGCTAAGCCCAAGGCCTGCGACCAAGCTGAGGATGCCTGGAAGGGCACGTGTGGATTATGCCTTACAGCGCTCCCTGTGGCAGCTAAATATATGAGGAAATATTGCGAACTTGCTAGGTTGTGTCAAGGCTAGTGAAGCAGACGATGATAAATCTCAAGGGTTTTATTAAAATAGTGGCCTACGGAGTTCCAATCTTTACTGATCCCAACTTTTTCTAATCCGTGAGAGGTTCAAATTTTCTTTATGAGTGAGGCATTGAGCTTTTGATTGATCCTGGCAGAGTAAGCGTAGATACAGACTCGAATACTACAGACTTGAATACTACAGATTCATCCAATACTGCTCCAGCTATTGACAGTACGGACAGCAAGGCAGTTAACGAATTGTCAGAGCGTGAGTCAGCAGAGCAATCTATCCGTCCCGTAGCTGTTGAAGATGCAGAAAGAACGCCGATTGACAAAGCTTCTATGGAGTTGGCCTTAACGATTGCAGAAGCTGCTGATGATCGTAAAGCTGGCAATATCACAATTCTGCAAACAGGGGATGTTTCTTATCTTGCAGACTATTTTGTGATTGTGACAGGTTTCTCGAATGTTCAAGTCCGTGCCATTGCGAACTCAATAGAAAGTACTGTAGCGGATAAATTTGAGCGTCGGCCCTTGCGAACCGAAGGTATGAGTGAAGGCCGCTGGGTTCTGAAAGACTATGGGGAAGTGATTACTCACATATTCATGCCAGATGACAGGGAGTTCTATGATTTAGAAGCGTTTTGGGGGCATGCAACGCGCATTGAATTTGTCCCTTCTTCCCCTCTGTCCGCATAGTCGCTCCTGTCATAATCAATGACGTTTACGCTCGCCCTGTTTGAGAGAAGAAACGCGGTAGCAAGCAGTAACACAGGAACAGCGGTAGTCGCAGCTCCATTCCCTGCTCCGCTATTATATTTAAGACATAAAAAGATACAGAGCGCTTCTCTACAGCGGCCCTATGAACGGTAATACACCCAAAGCTTCTGCGAATAACCGCTGCCCAGTGCCGGTCGATCAAATCCCCATCAAAGAGTACGAAAGTATGAGTGAGTCCTGGTTTTACAGCTGGGGTGCACGGGGGCTAAAAGGCTATCTCATTCCGATTTTGAGCCTATGGGCCATGAGTTGGTTCATTGTCGGGCCTATGGCAGCTGTCAGTTTTGTCCCGAGTAAGTTATTGCCACAGTTTGTAATCAGTGCCTCGTTAGGTTCTTTGCTATTGCCAACGCTGATGTTGGTACAGCTTTATGTTGGGTGGCAACATGTGTGTGATCGTCTGAGTCAAAAAGCCGTTCCCTACGAAGAATCCGGTTGGTACGATGGTCAAGTATGGGAGAAGCCTGAGGAGGTGATTAATCGTGATCGCCTCATCGCAGATTACCAGGTAAAACCTCTGATGCTTCGCATACAGCGGACATTCGCCATTATATTAGGCATCCTGTCTTTCAGCATAGTAACCTGGCAATTTATTTAGTCCTGACCTTTATGTCCTGACCTCTATTTAGTGTCAGCTGCTTAGCAAAACTCACACACTATTTTCCCACCACCATACTCAGTTGATTTTATTTGTCCGGTGTAATGTAGCCACAGCTCAGCTGCCGAAAATTAGCAGAGCATTGCGAGATGAAAGCCACAAAGGAGCCATAGGGCAAAAAGCGTATGAATAGAGTAACTCGCAAGTCTTCTTCGCCACTACAAGTACAGCTGCTTAGAGAAGGCATCATAGAATCTACCCACGTGGCGCATGCAGTTGCCTGTGACAATCGGGGGCGGGTACTTGCTAGTGCTGGAGAAGCTGAACTAGGCACCTTTATTCGTTCTGCCCTGAAGCCCTTTCAGGCGCTTGCTCTACTTTCTACAGGGACACTTAATAAGTTCAACCTCTCCGACAAAGACCTTGCTATTATCTGTAGCTCTCATGCTGGCAATCTAGACCAAATTCGTCAGACATTCAATGTGTTGTGGCGCTGTGACGTTGAACCATTATCGTTGCAGTGCCCCACACCCAAGGGCCAGACGACACCGCTTGCCCATAATTGTTCAGGAAAACATGCTGGCATGCTGGCAGCCTGTAAGCATCAGGGCTGGTCGATAGACAATTATATGCAGCGATCGCATCCTGTTCAGAAACTCATTATTTCCAAAGTCGCAGAACTCTTGGGGATGCCAGCCGATGAGTTTATTTGCGCACACGACAACTGTGGCGTACCCACCTACTTTATGCAGCTCAACCATATGGCAACCTTGTTTGCCAAGCTTGCCGCTAGTAGCAGCCTAGATATGGAGCGCATTATCCGAGCCATGACTCATCATCCAATGATGATCTCTGGGCCTGACGGATTTGATTCTCAGCTCATGTACCTTAGCGAAGGCACACTCGTTAGTAAGTCGGGTGCACAAGGTATTCAGTGTATTGGTCGAGTTGGAGACGGTATGGGACTGGCCATTAAAGTTGTGGATGGCTCCAAGCAGGCTAAATATGCGACGGCGGTATATTTACTTAAACAGCTAGGCTGGATTACACCTGATGTCTCTGAAGCTTTAGCTGAAAAATTTATGATGCCAGGAAAGTACAGTCGATTGGACGTTGTCGGTGAATTACCGCTGATTTGATTCATCCTAAAAACCGGCGTTTACCGACGTTGATTGATTATTGCTTCTGTCGAGTGAGTTAGGACACTAATGATCGCGAGAAGTCTTAGACGACGACAGCTCACTCACCTAGCAAAGTGCGTAGGCGCTAGCCTTCTCCGCGCGTATGCATCCGCACTTTGCCATAACACATCAAAAAGATAGGACTATTTCCGCACAATGAGGAGCGAGTGCGCTATACTCGGTAAGCGCAACTGAAAAGGGTTATCGCGGGGTAGAGCAGTCTGGTAGCTCGTCGGGCTCATAACCCGAAGGTCCATGGTTCAAATCCATGCCCCGCCACCACTTTTCAGCAGACTAAATTTCATAGACTAAAAGACCTTACGTAACAGCCAATCAACTGTTGTGTAAGGTCTTTTGCTGTGTAAGGTCTTGTTGTACAAGGTCGTTTAGATTGAACATGTTTCCTAGTTTGAACAGTCCTAGCTCTGGTTGCTTTGTCCATTGTCGAATAGGGTTTTCAGACAGAGAATAGTCTTTCCGCTAAGCGTTCAATACTACACATCACCCATATCAAACCATTCACTAATATCAAACCATTCAGCATTAGGTCATTGTTACAAAAGACTTGTTCTATTGGTCTTCTTTTAGAAGGCAACACTTAACTAACAAATCGCATCAGGAACAAAAAGTTATATCAAAGTAAATAGTTTAAGGAACTTTGAAGCAAGTGCACGTACTTACGTAAATATGCTCAATGCAAATGGTGTTGCAATCAATATGTGATGCCTACTCCAACTATCGTAAGTCTAGAAAAGACTCTGATAGCAAGCTTTGTTCAAACTTAAACAGGCAGTATGAAATAAAAAAATAAACAAAGTCAGTATATATGCGGTATGAAACTAGCGATTTAAATCCCATAAAAAGGTTTTGTCCGTGATATCTCGAATATGACACGTACTTTTACTGTTTTGTAAAGTGCTGTATAAGGCTGCTACTTTCTATCGCCTTCAGCAGTTTCCACATGTTAGGACTGTTTCAGTAGGGAAAAAGAACAAGTCAGAGACTTTCTGAAACGTGCCTGCTATGGTTTATTTCATGTCTTTTTGAGGTGGAGTTAACTGTGAAATTCAGGTGGTTGTCAAGTAATTCTTGCGACGCAATCCGGATACTTCTTTGGTGTCTGGAATGATTAATCAGTAATTATGCTGATACTGCTGTTTTTAATGAACATGTTCTAGAAGCCAGCAGCATTCTTGTTGCTAACAGCATTTTTCGAAAAGTTTGCCTTTGTACAGATGTGTATGAAGGCAAAAGTGGTCTTGCTCAGTTGCTTCTAGATGCTGACCTATTTTTCCCTGCCATTGCTTATAGTTATTTTTTCGTATGGGGTTTAACCCTTGTACACTTATGCCACAGTCAGAAGTTGTGACAGATGCCAACCTTACGAACGTCTATAACCAAGTCTCACCGACTGCAGCGATAGATGCTGTGGAGGCCGCTGATGAGGAAAGTATAGTCGTCGTAGATTTCGATGAAACGCTGTTTTTGAGAAATTCTACAGAGGAGTATCTCGATTCTATCTACCCTCGCCCAGCGGGCGCTTGTCTGTTACTTATCCTTAAAGTTCTAAAACCATGGCGACTGCTACCTTCCCGTCTGCGAGATGATGCCTTTGCAAAGGATTGGTGTCTCGTAGTTGCTGCCACGCTATTTTTCCCTTGGACACTGCTGGTCTGGAGATACCGTGCTAAGTCATTGGCAAAGAAGTTTTGGAATCAGTCCTTGGTGCAGGCAATGCATGCCAACCCCAGAGCTGAGGTAGTTGTGGCAACGTTAGGGTTTGACCTGATCGTGAAGCCACTACTGAGGCATCTACCGGTGACGCTAAGTGGCAAAGTGGGGCACCGAAATATTGTTGCCTGTAGGTTTTGGCAAGGGCCTGCTGATCGGGCCAAGGGGAAGTTAGCCATGGTCCAGGAGGTGCTCGGTGCGGTGGCGATAGAGAAAGCAGTCGCGATCACTGACTCTGACCTTGATCAGCCATTGCTGGAATCGGTTAGTAAGCCTTGTCTAGTTGTCTGGCCTGAAGCTGAGTATGTACCAGCTATGTCGGATGTGTACTTACCCTTGTTCTATTCTGAAAAAGTCAAAAACCCTAACAAATCCCATTTTATGAAGCGGATTGTAATGGGCCACTGGGCATTTCTAGCCATTGCGCTAAGTTTTCTGAGTCCGCATCCTTGGCTGAATGCAGCTAGTCTATTTCTGTTAGTTGTCAGCTACTGGTGCATTTATGAAATTGGTTATCAGGAAAATGACTCTGTAGGTGAAAAGTACGAGAAAAAGCCGGTCTTATCCAAAAACTACGATCGCTATAAATCTCGAATCAATTTGCATACGGCAGCCCCTTGGTATTGGGCAACTGCTATTGCACTACCAGCCATCTTGATGATTGAGGTTGGTAAAATCGATAGCCCTCTGAGCATTGCTTTTGAATCGGTGCTTAGCAAGGGTCCATCATTGCTGATTTTTGATGTCGCTGTTTGGCTGTTGTTCTTAGTTGCGGTTAGACTCACCTTCTGGATTTATAATCAGTTCAATGAAGAAGCCCGTATCTGGATTTATCCTATCTTGCAGATTCAGAAGTTTTTTGGCTTTACTTTGTTGGTAGGCATAAGCGCCGTAGGCTCCGCATTATTGATAGCACTGACCATTTCTCGGTGGCTGCACTACGCTATTTATCGATACGGCGGAGACAGGTGGCGCTTTCCATTAAACCTGGGCTGTTTTCTTCTGTTTATTATGCTGTATGTATCAATTGCTATGGGGAGTAGCTCTTTTACAGAGGTTTTCACCCTGCAAGCCTTTGCAGCAACTGGCTACTGTTTGATACGTTCCATTAAGGGAATCAAAACAGTGAAGCCCTTGATAGGGCTTGTTGGCCAGGAGCTTCCCAAGCTTGAGAAACAGAAGCTGGGAGGATCAAAGCAGAGCGTAGCGACAGCTCAGACTCCTTGCCCTACTTTCCCTACACCATCTTCAGAAAAAGGTTTAGATAATAGTACGGTAGCAGCATCTCTCTATCGTCGGTAATTAAACCATCTCTAGGGTTAAAGAAACCATTGCTAAGGGTAGCTGAGGAAGAAAGCTAACCCTAGAGGGTATGAGATTCACAAGAGGTTATGCGATTCACAAAGGTCAACTAAGAAACGACCCATTTTGCTAGCCAGCTAACCAGTGGCCCTATCAAAAGAGCCGGTAGAAATGAAGCGACCTGGATCTTCTTAACCTCTAGCAAGTTTAGCCCTAAGCCCAATATCATGATGCCACCGATTCCACTAACCAGTAGGATCGGTGGTGCTGTATTGGGATCTGGTATAACGGTCGCTAGGCCGCTAGCGAGTAATGAAAGTCCACCTTGATACAACACTAAAGGAAGGATTGAAAACCCTACCCCAATCCCGTAGGTGCCTGTCAGCGCAATGGAGACTAGGCCATCCATAGTGCTTTTCACCATTAGAATCGTGCCATCGCCCAGTAAGCCGTTATTTAGACTGCCTAAAATTGTCATTGGACCGATACAAAATAGCAAACTTGCTGCGACAAAGCCTTCTGTAAACCTGCTATCCCCTCTGAATTTTGACTTTAACCAGTCGCCGCAGTTGAGCAAGCGTCTTTCAATTTGCCACCATTCTCCTGCCAAACCACCAAAGACCAGTGACAGCAGCGCCAAAATGACGCCATTGACGTTGCCAATACCTGCGTCTCCGAGCGCACTGGCCATAGAAACGCCAATAAAAATAGTCGTTAGTCCAACGGCTTGGGTAATAACGGTCTGAAATTTGGGAGAAAGGTGACTGCGTAATAGTAGTCCAAGCCCTGTTCCCATCAATACCAAAACCACATTTATCCAGGTGCCACTGGTTTTTGCCCAAAAACTCAACATGAAAATAATTGTGAAGAAAGCTTATTATGCAATTGTGTGAGCATGTTGGACTAATCATCTTTAAGCATGTTGTTTGAGCAGACGGGATCTTAGTAGGGCAGATGATTATGAACCAGGACATAAACGCTAATCAGGTATCAGTCAGCCTTATCCGTGCAGAAACCTATGAAGTTGAGTACCTACAGCATCAGATAGAAGTACTGCTTGCGCCGATGGGTGGGATGGCTCATTTTGTAAAGAAGGGTGATCGCGTTTTGCTTAAGCCTAATTTACTCACGGGCTCGCGTCCTACGAAAGAATGTACTACCCGCCCTGAACTGATTTACTGCATCGCTAAGCTTGTTCAGGGTGCTGGCGGTATTCCCTTTTTGGGCGATAGTCCTGCGTTTGGCACTGCTCGCGGCGTTGCTGAAGCTAATGGGCTCTTGCCTTGGGCTCAAAGAGCTAACCTGCCCATCATAGAAATGCATGGTAAGCGCTATCCAATTGAGAATACGGACTTTGAAAATTTTCTACTCTCTAAAGAGGTGATGGAGGCGGATGTGGTGATTAATTTGCCAAAGGTGAAATCTCATGTGCAGCTCACCATGACTCTAGGTGTCAAGAATTTATTTGGTTGTGTGCCTGGGAAAATGAAGGCTTGGTGGCATATGGAGGCCGGTAAAGACCGTCAGCGCTTTGGTACGATGCTCGTTGAAACAGCGAGGGCGATCGCCCCAGAGCTGACGATTATAGATGGTGTTATTGGCCATGAAGGAAATGGGCCAGCTAACGGTGAACCCAAAGCAATTGGTGTTTTAGGCGCTTCGGATAATGTATTTGCGTTAGATCGGGCTATCGTTGAAGTGTTGGGTGTTTCTCCTAAGGTTGTGCCTACTTTGGTTGAGTCTAAGCGTCTAGGATTGTGTCCTGAACTGTCTGAGATTACGTTTCCCTTAAAACAGCCGGTTGAGCTGCGAGTGAGTGATTGGCAGTTGCCCGAGAAATTGCAGCCGATTGATTTTGGTGCACCCCGAGTTTTGCGCTCTACCTTCAAGCATTTGTACATTCGCTTCATCAGAGAACCTATGGCAGCTTATGCTGGCCGCTGAGGCAGCTATCCATCAACGCGTAATTTGTCAGACTTCAGCGGCATCTCTTAGAGATAGTAAAACTAGACATGATAAAACCTCCTGAGATTGGCTACTCGGGAGGTTTTCAATGATGCTCAAGATTCGATACTTATCCAGAGTCTGAAATCAAGAATCTGAATGAATCCTCGTTTAAAGTGAGCGAGAATTGACACTCTTGGCCATGCCCTTAAATTGATTGAGGCTAGGGCCAGGGCGACGGCGACTCATTTTTTTCTTCGATATGAGGTAATCAGTTGAGAAGTTGATCGCTTCGCCTTGAGGGCCAACGGCTACACCGCTTTCTTTGCGGTCTCCGGCGGCGATCGCGCTTACAATCAGATCGTTAGGATCAGGGGCAGGTGCTGCTGCGGGTGCAGGTTCCGCTGCGGGTTGCTTTTTGGCTGCTGTTTTCTGAGTGGCTTTTGGGGAAGTTGTTTTAGTTGCAGTCGCCGTTGTTGTTACTTTTTCAGTTGTTTCCACAACAGCTGCAGCGGCGACCTTGCCTGTGTCTGCTGCTGCAGCGGCAGCAGGTGCCTTAGGTGCTACTTTTTCTATGCCTGTAACCGTATCTTCATCAGCATCGTCGAGTTCTAAAAAGTAGTTATCTTTCCCAACCCCTAAGGTCTTTCCAATCGTCTCGAAAACTCCACCGATCATGAACGCTCTACCAAATATATTGCCTGAGTTAATTATTGATTTTCGTTACGACCCAACGCAAGTTTGCGTTACGTCTGTTTACAAAAAGAAGGCGACTAGGAGGATTCCCTAGTCGCCTTCTTTTTACTCTTTTAGCTAAGCTAACCGGTTCTTGAATTGAACTGGCTGTTATCTAGTCGGCTGCAGCTGCAAGCTCACGCTTCTTGTCAGTGACAGACGAAGTCACGACGATCTTGCCATCTTCGGCTACATCAACCACGGCGGTATTGCCATCCTGAATTCGACCTGACAGAATTTCTTCTGCCAAGCTGTCTTCTAACAGACGCATAATGGCACGGCGTAATGGCCTTGCACCGTAGCTTGGGTTATACCCTTCTTCCACCAGTCGGTCTTTGAACTTGTCCGTTACTTCTAGCGTAATACCTTGCTCTTCTAAGCGGCCAAACACCTCCTTGAGCAAGATAACTGAGATTTCTTTGACCTCGTCCTTGGTAAGCTGACGGAAGACAATGATTTCATCTAAGCGGTTTAAGAACTCAGGTCGGAAGTACTGCTTAAGTTCTTCGTTTACCAAAGAGCGAATGCGGTTGTATTGAGATTCTGCTTGGTCAGCTTCGAGCTCAAAACCGAGGCCACCGCCGCCTTTTTCAATAACCTTAGAACCGATGTTCGAAGTCAAAATTAGCAGCGTGTTCTTAAAGTCTACAGTGCGTCCCTTCGCGTCGGTTAAGCGGCCGTCTTCTAAGATTTGCAGCAGCATGTTGAACACGTCAGGATGCGCTTTTTCAATCTCATCAAAGAGCACTACGGTGTAGGGGCGACGACGGACGGCTTCCGTGAGCTGACCGCCTTCGTTATAGCCGACGTAGCCCGGTGGGGATCCAATCAGCTTGGAAACGGTGTGACGCTCCATAAACTCAGACATGTCAAGGCGGATCATCGCTTCTTCTGCACCGAAGAAATAGGACGCCAGTGACTTAGCCAGCTCCGTTTTACCGACGCCTGTGGGACCGGAGAAAACAAAGCTAGCAATTGGACGGTTGGGATTCTTTAGGCCGACACGGGCACGACGAATAGCGCGCGAAATTGCCCTGACCGCTTCATCTTGGCCAATAAGGCGCTCGTGAAGAACATCTTCCATGTGAAGCAGCTTTTCAGACTCACTTTCAGTGAGCTTTTGAACAGGAACGCCTGTCCAGGAAGCCACGATGCTGGCGATATCTTCTTCGGTGACCTCAGGGGAGTTATCCTTGGTTTTCTCTTCGTCTTCGGCTTTTTTGTTCTGAGCAATGGAGCGGATTTCAGATTTGATTTCCATCTCGCGATCGCGCAGTTCACCAGCTTTATCAAAGTCTTGAGAACGTACTGCGTTGTCTTTGTCCTTAAGTACCTGACGTAACTCCTTGTCGAGCTCTTTAGCGGCGGCCGGTAGCTGAGAATTGAGTAAGCGTACGCGTGAGCCAGCCTCATCGATCAAATCGATAGCCTTATCTGGCAAATAGCGATCAGAGATATAGCGATCAGAGAGCTTGGCGGCAGCTTCCAAAGACTCATCTAAAATCTTGAGCTTGTGGTGCTGCTCGTAGCGATCACGCAAACCATGGAGGATTTCAATGGTTTCTTCTACGCTGGGCTCACCTACCATCACCGGTTGAAAACGTCGCTCTAGAGCTGCATCACGCTCAATATGCTTCCGATACTCATCTAGTGTGGTTGCACCGATACACTGCAGCTCGCCCCTTGCCAAGGCTGGCTTAAGGATGTTAGCTGCATCAATTGCGCCTTCAGCAGCGCCTGCACCAATAAGCGTGTGAACTTCGTCGATTACGAGGATGACATTCGCTGCCGCACGAATTTCATCCATGATCTTTTTCAGGCGTTCTTCAAACTCACCACGATATTTAGTGCCTGCGACCAAAAGGCCAATATCTAAAGTGACAACGCGCTTATCTTCCAAAATGTCTGGAATGTCGCCATTTCCAATTCGCTGAGCCAGTCCCTCCGCAAGCGCTGTTTTACCGACGCCTGGTTCACCGATTAGGACAGGATTATTTTTTGTCCGCCGGCCCAAAATTTGAATGACCCGCTCAATCTCTTTCTGACGACCCACAACTGGATCAAGCTTGCCATCGATTGCCATCTGAGTCAGATTAGAGCCGAACTCATCTAAGGTAGGTGTTTTAGTTCGTCCACCACTGCTGCTGCCGCCAGAGACTTCTGCCGTCTCGCCTAGCATGCGAATCACTTGAGTGCGCACTTTAGAAAGATCGACGCCTAAGTTTTCTAATACCCGAGCGGCAACACCTTCCCCTTCACGAATAAGGCCCAGCAGTAAGTGCTCTGTGCCGATGTAGTTGTGGCCCAGTTGGCGCGCTTCTTCTAGGGATAGTTCTAGTACACGCTTTGCCCGAGGTGTAAACGGAATTTCAACGGCAACAAAGCCAGACCCCCGTCCAATAATTTTCTCAACTTCGATACGAGCGTCTTTAAGATTGACCCCCATGGATTTGAGTACTTTAGCTGCGACGCCTGTACCTTCCCCGATGAGTCCTAGTAAGATTTGCTCCGTTCCCACAAAGTTGTGGCCCAAACGACGGGCTTCTTCTTGGGCGAGCATAATGACCTTAATGGCCTTTTCTGTAAAGCGTTCAAACATGGCGGTTTTCCATCACCTATCACGGGCTGGTTGCTTGTGATTCTAGCACAGCAAAAATTCGGAGGATGAGGGCGGTATTCACTACTCACAAAGGATATTAGACAAACACTCAGAGTGAGATCAACGGACTTTGAGGGTGCTGTGAGATAAAAAATGTCGGTTTTGCTATCTTCGCTACCAGTTTGTTGAAAGTGCACAAAATGGAGAGAATTTTAGGTTAATTTTTGAATCTTTTTTGGCGTTACGTTGAGCGGGCTTAGCAGTCAAAAAATGTCGAATATTTTAGTGTGGGTTAGCCAGTAAATAGCGTTTGCGTTTTGTTATTAGTGCCATTGATTTAGATTGACTGCCAAGATATCTCCTCGTTGCGTAGCATCTGTTTGTTAGTTGATGTTTGGCTGAGGTACTGGTGGTTCGCTTGGGTGAGCTGAGCGATCGCTACTTTCCTTTTTTGGATTATTTGCCGTACGAAACCGTCCTCTCGCAAGCCACTACGCCAAAGTACTCGCGCATTCTCCCCATCTGAGTAATAGCGTCGCCGCTGTCCTGCTTCTTGAAAGCCAAACGCCTGATAGAGTCCAAATGCCTTCTGGTTAGAAACTCTGACTTCTAAAGTGGCCCGTGTAAGTCCTCTTCTATAGCCCTGTAATAACAGCTCGCTGAGTAATAGTTGGCCCAGTTTTTGGCGTTGTTGAGCAGGTTCAATGGCCAGTGTTGTGATGTGGGCTTCCTCTAAAATGGCCCACAGACAGCCGATGCCAAGTAGCTTTATGGTTTTGTTGTCTGCAGCTTCGTTTGGATCAGTGGCTGCCCGGCACATATTGGCAGCGTTGATACTGGCGGAGTTGAGCGTGATGGGGACTGGCCGAGAGGGCACTGGCGTAGATGAGCCTAGAGGATCTGGAACTAAGGGGGCCAAGGATAGCGTCTCTGCTCGAGCCGACAGCGCCGAAGAATCGGTGGCGCTGAGAAGCACTAGCAGGTCGCTGTGATCGCTCTCCAGTTCTTTCAGATATCCAGAGCGTGTCCAGAGTCCACCAAGACACCGCTGATCAAGTGCCAGTACAGCTGGAATATCGGGTTCAATGAGTGGCAAGCAGGCGAAAAACGACAAGTCGATAATCCTGGTTAGAATATGGACGGTAGAGCGTTGATGCTAGTGTGGTTTGGAGCCCGACGTTGGGTTGAGTTTCCTCAGAATTTGGCTTTTAACAGTTTTTACTGCTGGGGTGTATGCCTGACACACCAGCAGTAAACTAGTGAACCTGATGTTTAATTTGGGGCACACGCCTAGCTGTGCCATCTAACGGCTTAATTGTAGGTCGTTTCTTCGCAGCGTTCTTTTATTCTCTTTGCGTCTGCATTCTTTGCGTCTGCGTTTTTTCTCCTGTTTTCTTTACTCCTTACAGTTTTTGCTTTCCTAGTTTTTGCGCTATGGTTTCTATCGTTCCACCTGCAGCCCAGAATTTTCTCCAAGATAACGATGCTAAAAGCTCGGATGTTCAAGCCTCTAGCATGCGGTATCTACTCGATAACCCGACGCCCGATGTATCGCCTAATCAGTGCTTGCTGCCTTTAGGTTCAACAGTCAATGAAAAGGATCATCTGGTGATTGGTGGTTGCGATGTCCTAGATTTGGTTGAAGCGTACGGCTCCCCTCTCTACATATTAGATGAGCACACGCTGCGTACTGCCTGCCGTCAGTACAAGCAGTCTTTTGAGAAGCACTATCCGGGCGAGTCTTTGATTGTCTATGCTTCTAAGGCCTGGAATTGTTTGGCCGTATGCGCGATCGCCTCTCAGGAGGGCATTGCCATTGACGTGGTTTCTGGCGGAGAGCTGCAGACAGCGCTGGATGCGGGTGCAAAGCCAGAGAATTTGTATTTTCATGGCAACAACAAGTCTGCTGACGAATTGCAGTTGGGGCTGAAGGCAGGTGCGCATATTGTTGTAGACAATTGGCACGAGATTAAGATGCTGGATCGGCTAGCCAGTGAGGCTGGTAAGAAGGCCACTATTCTACTGCGCCTGACTCCCGGCATTGAGTGCCATACACATGAGTATATTCAGACTGGTCATATTGATAGTAAGTTCGGCTTCGATCCTGATCAGCTGGAAGACGTATTTGAGTTCATTGCTAACAAGGCTAAATCGTTACATTGCGTGGGTCTTCATGCGCACATTGGGTCGCAAATTTTTGAACTGCAACCTCACCAAGATTTGCCAGGGGTCATGGCCAACTGGTTTGAAAAAGCGAATCAGTATGGCTTGCCGATCTCTCAAATTGATGTTGGTGGCGGGCTAGGTATTCGCTACACCGAAAGCGATGATCCCCCGAGCATTGATGAGTGGTCAAGAATAGTGTGTACAAGCTTAGCTGCCGCTTGTGAAAAGAGTGGGTTGCCACTGCCAAAGATCTTGTGTGAACCGGGGCGATCTCTGATCGGTTCTGCCTGTGTTACGGCATACACCGTCGGCGGTCAAAAAACGGTTCCTGGCATTCGCACTTATATTGCCGTAGATGGCGGCATGTCTGATAATCCGCGCCCGATTACTTATCAGTCTGAGTACCGGATTTTAGCCGCTAGCCATATGTCTGCGCCGCTGAGCGAAACGGTCACTGTCGCAGGGAAGCATTGCGAATCAGGTGATGTCGTTATCCACTCCGCCAATCTGCCCCCGTTGGAATCAGGTGAGATTGTCGTTGTCCCGGCTACTGGCGCATATAACCACAGCATGGCTTCTAACTATAATCGAGTGCCACGACCTGCTGCGGTACTTGTGAATGAGGGGCACGCCGATTTAATTCTGCGCCGTGAGACCTATGAAGACTTGGTTAGACAAGACAGACTTCCCGAGTCTTTGAAGGGATAAACACTTTCGTGATCAATTAAAGCCGGTAATACAAAGACCGCTATTTGGGGTCTGTAGTCTGAGGGGGCTGTGGTCTGATAGGTTTAGCTTGAGTGAAACGGATCTGACTCCTGTGGTGTCAAATGTCATCGACATATGCCTGGTGATTGCACTGGTCTACGTAGTGCTGCTGGTGATTCGTGGTGATCGTCGGACGATGTGGATGGTGCGAGGCCTGATGATGCTCACCGCTGCAACGCTGCTGAGCGATGTGCTTAAGCTATCGCTACTTCATTTTGCTATGGAGAAGCTACTGCTTGGTGCGTCCGTGGCACTGGCCATTATGCTTGTGCCGGAGTTCAGGCGGCTATTAGAGCAGCTTGGGCGTGGAGAGATTGGTCAGCTTTTTGCCGAACAGGAGAGCTCCCTTTCAACTGCCAATAGCGTTATTGATGAGCTGGTGGAGGCGGTGAAGGGGCTTAGTCAGAATCGTACCGGAGCGCTCATGATTCTGGAGACAGATGAACCTATTGAGGAAAGTGATTTTTCAGTTCCTGGTGTACGTCTCAATGCAGAGCTATCGCGGGAGCTTCTGCAAACGATATTTCAAACGACGACGCTTCTACATGATGGCGCTGTTGTTATTCGGGGATCACGGGTGCTGGCCGCAGGCGTCATCTTGCCTATCTCAGAGAAAGATGCCTCGCGCCAGTTGGGGACGCGTCACCGAGCCGCCATGGGTATTACCGAACGCGTAGAACATTGCCTGTGTGTTGTGGTGTCTGAAGAAACCGGATCTATTTCAGTCGCGCAGCAAGGAATGTTAAATCGTCCCCTGACCAGCAGTAAACTGAGGGAATTATTGCTGGACAAGTTCTCGCCCTCGGTCGATGGTGATACGGTTGCCCCTCAGCTACGGAGTTTGGGGCGGCGGCTCAGTCTGAAGGGCATTAACTTTCTCAGCTATTTGAAGCGTAAGCTCCCTAGCCCCCTTCTCAGGAAAAGAAATGACCGCTAATTTCCCCGTCTCTGCCCCTTTGGGGTCACCTTCGGTGTTGCCAAAGGCACTACTGCCGGAGGACTTGATTCCAGGACGGATGCCCTCCCATGTGGCCGTTATTATGGATGGCAATGGACGGTGGGCAAAACGCCGAGGCTTACCGCGTGTGATGGGTCATCGAAAAGGCGTGGATACCTTAAAGCAGCTGCTGCGCTGCTCTCGTGATTGGGGCATCAGTGCGCTGACAGCCTACGCTTTTTCGACTGAAAACTGGGGTAGACCAACCCGAGAAGTTGAGTTTTTAATGGCGCTCTTTGAAAGGGTGCTACGCCAAGAGCTCAAAGAAATGATGGAAGAAGATGTGCGTATTCAGTTCGTTGGCAATCTCGCGGCGCTGCCAGCAACACTGCAGCAAGAGATTGATCGAGCTGTGAAGGAAACTGAAGGAAACCAGGGCATTCGTTTTTCAGTGGCGACGAACTACGGTGGACGGCAGGAGATTTTACAGGCTTGTCAGGCGATCGCCCACCAGGTCAAAGAGGGCGCTCTTAATCCTGAAGATATCGATGAATCCCTATTCAGCCGCCACCTCTACACGTCCGATATTAGCGACCCTGATTTGCTCATTCGCACTAGCGGTGAAATGCGCATTAGTAATTTCTTACTGTGGCAATTAGCCTATTCTGAGTTCTACATCACCGATACGCTGTGGCCAGATTTTGATACGGCAGAGTTTCATCTAGCTATGAAAGCCTTTCAGGAGCGCGATCGTCGATTTGGCAAGGTACAAGACAGCAAATCTAGTTAGTGCTAATGAGTATTGAATGCTTATTAGCATTGCGTCAGGGACAATCATCAACGGCCTTTTTTCCAAAAAGGCTGAGCAAAGTTTACCAGCCAGTCTTTAACCCGATAGGTTGCTTTGCAGTCGTCTTCGTTGTAGCGAAGGATCGTGTCTAGGTAGGTGCGATCGCCCGTTCTGATCCAATCGTCATACCAGCAGATAGACTGCGCTCCATTGGCTTCTTCATCTCGCCACTCAAACCCCATCCACCGTGCCAAATGCTTCAGTGCATAGCTTTCCACTGGCAGTGCCACGGCATCGACAATCCGTTTATGGATATCGACAAAGCGGATCAGCAGCGCCTCGATGTCCACGCCACCGTTGCCATACATCAGGCTTAGTTTTCTTACCGTCTGTGCTTCGTAAGGGCAAAAGTGGTAAATGGGCGCGTCAGGATAGCTCTTTACAAGCATTAGAAATTCAAACCATGCCGTCTCTTCTGCCTCTGGCGATGCTGCCAACAGTGCGTGGAAGGTCTCTTTTTGTTGTTTGTGATCAACCACTAGCACCCCATGTAAATACACCAGATCTTTATCGGGAGCAGCTTCAATGTCGAAATAGAGTTCTACCTCAGTGGTGGGCACATCGCGGGGGGTTAGCGGAAATTGATCTGAATGGAGACGAGGAATCGCGATCTGTTGCCACTGAGCCTGCGCCTGAAAGATCATTTTTTCTGTCACTGGTTGCTCCACTTCCAGCCAGCCAGCTAGGTGACTTGGCGGCACCTGTGCCAAGGCTTTTACTGTCGTAATTCCCCTCTCCACTAGCAGGGGATACCTAGCTTTTGTTACCCCAGGCAGCAAGGAAAGATGATTTTGAGCTTTCGCTGTTTGATAGCAAAAGCTCAACCAAGGGCACATATCGCATCGACTGCGCGAAATGAATACCTCTGGTGGCTCAACGCGTGTGAGCACACCATTCTCAATATTCAAACAGCGCTCTAAAGCGTCTTGCAGCTTAGGAATATAGCGCTCAAGATTAACCGCATATTGCCTTTCCTTGAGGAAAAGCCAAGACATTTCAGGCCAGACTCCTTGAGTTTCAGCCAGTAAATAGGCGCTAAAGGCCGCTACGAGCTGATATTCTGGCTTAGGCTTTTTGCCCATTCTTACGCTGTAAGGCACGTAGTACCAATTTCCTAACCAAGACTCGCCGGGATATTTCACCAACACATCTGGCTGAGTACAATACCAGGTGCGACCTGGACCAGGTGCGATCAGTACCCCCCGATAGATTGACTCCACACCATCGCGCATCATTTGATGGGTTGCTGCTGCACCTGCTTCCCAATCTGCTCGTTCAAATTGTGGGCGATGCAGGGGTGCCAAATCAGCTAGCACTGCTAGCCGGTGCTGGGCGCTATCTTCCCTGAGCTTGACGAAGTAGTCACTCGGTGAATCTTTTAAGCTCGAATCGCCGTAGGTGTCGAGGTGAACGCGGCGGCTGCAGCGATGATAATGAAACAGCATGTGGTCAGTGAACCACAAACGAGTGGGCACAGACTGCGAGGCACTGACCGGATGAGAATGATTGGGCCGCACAGTTGACAAACTGACCAAGACCAGAGACTACTTTGATAGCGTAGCGTATGGGGGCTATCTGCTGTAATAACAGCGCAGCAGCTGACGCTATGTGAGCAAGCCACCGCTTAGGCGATGCATTGCTTTATTAACAACATCGGCGTATTTTTGTTCGCCTGTAAACACTTTGAGCAGCGCTTGAATGGCGGAAGGATGTTTCAAAATGGCTTTGTAGCTGAAGTGAGCGCCGCCATAAAAGACTTTAGCAAGTCGCCTAGCGAGCTTCATTTCGCTGCCTAGTTCGGTTTGAATAACTTGGGTGTAGTGAGCCAGGGCTTCGCGATCGCCTCCCAATGCTGCATCAATCGCTTCAGCCGCCTTGACCCCTGTAAACATAGAAGGACGAATGCCTTCTGCGGTTAGTGGATCGACGACGCAAGCGGCTTCTCCCGCAAGCAATGCATGGGGCCGGTGCAAAGTTTGATTCCCATTCCACAAACACACTGGATGCCCAAAGGTCTTGGGCTGAGTGCCATCTACTCCGAAAGCTGATGAATATGTGACCATCGGAGCTACCAAACCTTGTCCTTTCGTTGGTTTTCCAGAAAAGACACCGCTGCCAATAGAATAACCATCCTGCTTGGGGAAATTCCACGCGTAGCCATTTTTGACCATGCCAAAATCAAAATGCACCACATGTGGATTTTTAGGCGTGACTTTAGGCTCAATTTCAATCGCACCGGTGAGCGTTGTTTTGCGCTGATTGAAGCCTAACCATTTAGCCATTGGGCCTCGCCCCCCGTCGGCTGCGATCAGATACGTGCCTTCGAAAATAGCGCCACAGTGAGCGTTAACCTGCCAGTAACTTGATCGCCCAGAAGCTTCGCTAGTCTTTTGAAAGGCAATGCTTGTGACCTTAGTGTTGTCTTTTAGGGTTGTGCCCTGTTTCTGTGCCTGCTGCACAAGGTAGTGATCAAAATCATCACGTCGCACCATCCACATTGGCGTATGTAGATTGGTCTCAAGTACTTCGCCAAGCTTCCATGTGTATCGACCCTGGGTGACCTTTTGAGAAATGACAGGATCAAAATCAAAGTCAAACCACTGTGCTACTTGTGGAGATACCCCGCCACCACAAGGCTTGTATCGAGGTAGTGAAGCCTTGTCGAGAAGCAAAATTCTACGGCCTCGTTTACTGAGATGATAGGCCGCGCTTGCCCCCGCAGGCCCTGCGCCCACGATGATGCAATCGTACAGTGACATGTAAACAGGATTTTTTGATAGGTGAACGTCTCAAGTCTACCCGCTAGATGAAGCTCAGCGGCCTAAAATCTGATTGCTTAGTACTGCTACTCTGGATATCCTCAGATCTGAAGATATCCAGAGTTCGACCTATAGTGCTTTACTTATCTGGCAAATGAGTTACTGGCAAATGAGCTTAATTTGGTTCACAGTATCGTAGGCAATGCCTAAATCCAGAACACAGCTACCCATTCCAGAAGCCGTATAGACGGCGCGTTGACCGATAATATCTGTTGGGCCAAGGGTATTGAACACGCGGCTAACAGAATCACCGGGACAGACTCCAGATGGCGTACAAAATTTTGGTGAGGTTGCGATGATATCCCAGACTTGCCCCTCGGCTATGGAAATGGAGATGCCACCGTAGTAAAGAATCTCATCGACAAATGAACCAGTGAGTGTCTCGCGGCTCTTGGGCTGGCCCAGTAGCCAAATCACATCTTCTTGAGTAGAGCTCAGCGTTACACCCGCGATGCTGAATTCTCCGGCATAGACATTAGCTTTAGCTGGCTGGAAGATGGCTGTGGGAGGGAAAGGCCTTTTAGTGATTTTAGAGGAATCAATTTTAGAGGCGGGTGCTGTAAGCAAAGAAGCTGTAGGCGCAGAAGACGAGGCTAATGCCGGCAAGTTCAGTGCCAGTGTGGCAGATACCGCCAAGAATAAAGGAAATCCCAACGATTGCTGATTGCCTGATAGCCAAGCAGGGAGTGAATACATAATCTCTGTTCCGATGTAGATGCTTGTGTCTTTGCACTGAAGGCAAACGCACTGAAGGCGAATTTAAGTATAAATTCGTAAATTTCGCCCTGACCTTGGTATTTTATCGGACATTTGACCAATATATTTACTGAATCTTCAATATTTGTGATCCAAATCACTGCATAAATTTAGATGCAAAGAAATTATTTTTGACTCAATTGCAGCACTGATAAAGAAACCAGATTGCTAGAGTACGTTGCTCTGAAATACGCTGCTCTGAAATGGTTGCCGGATGTAATGAGTGTCGAAGACATTCGGCAACCAAAAGCACTTTACCTGTTACCGCTCAGGGTTTGCTGTTTGAAATTTGTTTCTTTGACCTTTTGTCAGGCGAGTTAGCCGCTGCATAAAAATAAATAAGCGGAGGGCTTGTCATAGCCCTCCGCTTGTTCGACTTAATCTCTCTGAATGTTTCTCGACGAGAGCCGCTAGCTCAGCAGCGCATTTGCACGAGAAACCACGTTATCTGTGGTGTAGCCAAATTTCTCCATGACTACGCCGCCAGGAGCTGATGCCCCAAAGGTGTCAACTGCAATCATGTCACCTTCGTCGCCGTAGTACTTAGCCCAACCAAAGCTAGTCATTGCTTCAACAACCAAGCGCTTTTTCACAGCTTTGGGTAGCACAGATTCTTTGTACTCATCGCTCTGTTCCTCGTAGAGCTTCCAGCAGGGCATAGAAACGACGCGAACGCTCTTGCCATCGGCGCGGAGCTTTTCAGCAGCGTCTTCACACAGAGAAACTTCGCTACCTGTTCCAATCAAGATTAAATCAGGTGTTCCATCGGAATCAGACATGACATATGCGCCTTTTGCTACAGCATCGATGGAGGAGCCGGCAAGGTTGGGTAGGTTCTGACGCGAGAAACACATCAGTGTCGGTGCATTGCGCTTCTGAACCGCGATTTTGTATGCCCCAGAAGTCTCGTTGCCATCGGCGGGGCGAATGACGTAGAGGTTAGGAATTGCTCTCAAAGAGGCAACCGTTTCCACAGGCTGGTGCGTAGGACCATCTTCTCCCAGGCCGATGGAGTCGTGGGTCATCACATAAATAACGCCAGCTTCAGAAAGCGCAGAGATGCGGATAGCACCGCGCATGTAGTCCGTAAAGACAAGGAAGGTTGCGCAGTAAGGGATAAGGCCGCTGTTATGGAGGGCAATGCCATTACAGATTGCACCCATGCCGTGCTCACGCACGCCAAAGTGGAGGTTCCGGTTCTCATAGGAATCTTTTTGGAAATCACCGGTTACGTCAATATCGGTAAGGTTGGAGTGGGTCAAGTCAGCGGAGCCGCCGAGGAGTTCGGGAAGAACTGGTGCAAGGGCATTGAGCGTTGCGCGGGAGTTTTTG
The DNA here is from genome assembly GCA_039025345.1 of Cyanobacteria bacterium P01_D01_bin.105. Classification (GTDB taxonomy): domain Bacteria; phylum Cyanobacteriota; class Cyanobacteriia; order Phormidesmidales; family Phormidesmidaceae; genus Phormidesmis. The sequence goes on from JBCCOO010000003.1 coordinate 50,652, forward strand.
CGAGTGGCGATCGCCTGATCCGCAGGTGTATAAGTCGGCAGTGCATCCGTCCAACCTTCAGGAAGTTCGCCAGAAAGCATGCGTTCAAACAACGCCGCATCTTCTGAGTACTTTGTACGGTAGGTCGCGAGTGTTTCTTCCCACTCAGCCTGGGCGCTGGCACCTTTTTCAATTGCTTGACGGTAGCGGCTCAGTGCATCTTCAGGAATTTCAAAAGGCTCGTACTGCCAATCCAAAACCTTTCGTGTTGCAGCGGTCTCTTCTTCTCCCAGCATTGCGCCGTGGATGCCGCCTGTTCCCTGACGGTTAGGCGAACCATAGCCGATAGTGGTCGTAATTTTGATCATCGTGGGCTTATCGGTGACCTTTTTAGCCTCGGCGATCGCCTTTTCAATGCTGTCCAAGTCAGCGTTGCCATCTTCCACGTGCAGCACGTGCCAGCCATAGGATTCAAAGCGCTTGCTCACATCTTCTGTAAAGGAGATGTCCGTATCGCCATCAATCGAAATATGATTGTCGTCATACAGCGCAATCAATTTGCCAAGGCCCCAGTGTCCAGCTAGGGAGCAGGCTTCACCCGAAACGCCCTCCATGTTGCACCCGTCGCCCAAGATTGCATAGGTGTAGTGATCGACTACTTTGCAGTCGGGCTTATTGAATCGAGCCGCGAGGTGCGCTTCTGCCAGTGCTAAGCCTACGGCGTTACAAATGCCTTGTCCCAAGGGGCCTGTCGTTACCTCAACCCCAGGCGTCTCGAAGTTTTCGGGGTGACCTGGCGTTGTAGATCCCAACTGACGGAACTGTTTGATATCATCCATGCTCACGCTGTCATAGCCCGTGAGATAGAGCATGGCATACTGCAACATGCAGCCATGGCCTGCGGAGAGTACAAAGCGATCGCGGTTAAACCACTGAGGATTTTTGGGGTTGTGGCGCAGAAACTTATCCCACAGCACAAAAGACATGGGAGCACAGCCCATGGGTAAACCAGGGTGACCCGATTTGGACTTGTTGATAGCATCAACAGCCAAAAAACGAATGGAATTTATGCAAAGGGTTTCAAGCGATTGAGTTGCAACAGCCATATTCTTTGAGGTAGTAGGGACAGCTTTAATGTATTTGGACGAGAACTTTCGATCGGATCGAAAACTCTAGGGTGTAGAGAAAAAAGGGCGCAGCGAGAAAAGCATGGGAAAACCAGCACAATTCACAGAGGCCAAGGGCTCTAAAGTCAACCAAACTTAGGGTGTTAGAGAAACTCGGAAAGCAGGAATCTCAATGACTAGAATCCTAATTACTATACGAGACTTCTATACGAGACTTTCCACTCTAAGGTCTAATAATTTTAGGATTTAGAGTCGTAACAGTGAACTAAATCTAGCGTTTCCGAAAGACCTCTGTAAAATTTTGCAACAAGTGAGCGAAGCAAAAATGCACTAGTTAACTCTGTATGTGGAAAGGAGTAGGTATGTAGATAAGACCCAAACGAAGGCGGTCAAGTTCTCTGACTAGGTCATTATACTTATTATTTTGTAACGCTCATAACAGTTTGCGGTAAATCTTCAGTTCTGTGTTTGTCAGCAGGCATTTTGATGCAGACACCTTGATACTGAGCAATAGCTAACTGAGAAGGCGTTTAGCTGAGAAAGCTCTGATCAACGTGCTCTATGCATACTTTTTGAATGCAAGCGTGACGTTATGACCGCCAAATCCGAAAGAATTAGACAAAGCAACGTTTACCGTCTGGTCTCGACTTTCATTGGCGACATAATCCAGGTCACAAGCAGGATCAGGATTCACTAAATTTATAGTCGGCGGTACTTTATCGTTAGCTACTGCCATCACCGCTGCCACGCCTTCAATTCCACCTGAGCCACCCAGTAAATGGCCCGTCATGCTTTTAGTAGAGCTCACCGTAATGTTGTAAGCATGCTTGCCCAGCACCGTCTTGATAGCTGCTGTTTCGTTAGGATCATTCACTGGTGTGCTGGTGCCGTGAGCGTTCACGTAGCTGACATCGGTTGGCGCGAGTCCACCATCTTTGAGCGCCATCCGAATAGCGCGGGTTGCGCCTTCACCACCAGGGGCAATCCCTGTCATATGGTAGGCGTCACAGCTCATGCCATAGCCCACCATTTCAGCGTAAATCCTTGCGCCTCGGCTTAGGGCATGATCGAGTTCCTCTAAGATGAGAATGCCGCAGCCTTCCCCTAAGACAAATCCATCGCGATCCGTATCAAATGGTCGACTGGCGTGGGTTGGATCATCATTGCGAGTAGACATGGCCCGCATGGATGAAAAACCTGCGAAAGTTAGAGGTGTTACGGCTGACTCGGTGCCCCCGCAGATCATGGCTTGAGCGTAGCCGTTCTGCACCTGACGAAAGGCATCTCCAATTGCATTTGAGCCAGCTGCGCAGGCAGTTACTGCGCAGGAGTTCGGCCCTTTAGCGCCAGTATGGATTGCTGTTAGGCCTGCAGCCATGTTGGCAATCATCATTGGAATCATAAACGGGCTGCATCGACTCGGGCCTCGGTTAAGATAAATCTCTTGCTGTTCTTCCATCACTTGGATGCCGCCAATCCCAGTCCCGATCATGACGCCAATCTGTTCAGCATTGAGGTCGTTGATTTCTAGGTTGGCATCAGCCAAGGCCATCTTGCTGCCGGAAATCGCAAAGTGAGCAAAGCGAGCAGAACGCTTTACATCCTTTCGATCCATAAAGTTTAGCGGGTCGAAACCTTTGACTTCACCCGCAATTTGGCTGCCGTGTTTGGAAGCATCAAAAGCGGTGACAGAGCCAATGCCGTTTTTCCCGTGCATCAGTCCCTGCCAATAGTCTTCTAGGTTGTTACCAATGGGCGTAATGGCCCCTAACCCAGTAATTACGACACGCTTTTTTTCTAGATTCGTCATGATTGCGGAAGGGCAAGGACTCTTAGAACGCCTGCCATAGAAAATACTTAAGAATGTGATCGCCCTTGAGCAGTCATCGTCAAGGGCTAAGGAGCTGCGCTTTAATCAGTGGTGGCTGTACTGATGAAAAAAACAGTCAAGTATGAGGAGGCTACGCGGCTTTCTCTTTAATGAAGTCAACTGCTGCTTGAACAGTACTAATGCTCTCAGCCGATTCGTCAGGAATCTCGATATCAAATTCTTCTTCCAGCGCCATCACTAGCTCAACGGTATCGAGAGAATCTGCGCCCAGGTCATTCGCGAAGTTAGCCTCTGGCTTTACTTCGCCCTCGTCTACACCTAGCTGCTCAGACACGATTTTCTGAACCTTACCTAAAATGTCGTCACTCATTACTGCAATTACCTTCTCTACAGCGGCAAAACGCGCCAAAAAAACACTCAAGCGAAAATACTCAAATTGGTTTAAGCCAGAGGCCAGCGAATACACGTCTAAGACAGATGAATGCAGCCAGCGATACGCCCAAATTTCCTATTTAAGTTTCATCATCTTATAGGAAAGCGTGACCTCTCATGAGGGATGGGCTTTTCTCTGATAGACGATTAATGCAGCCAAAGAATCTGAAAGCAGTGCCCTACAAATATTACGTTCCATAAATTTTTATCTGTCTATCGTCGGTATCTCTCATTCAGCCGGGATAAACTGCTGTTGGGTTGGAGAACCCTTGCTCGCGGCTAATTGACTACCGTTCGCTTTAGAGTCGGTATTTTTTAGTAGATTCTGCTAATTGAGTCCTCCGGCCACGGAAAGGTCAGATGGATCGGTTTGGCATACATTGCAATAATAATTCTGGAGTCTGTGCTTCATGTCTCATTCGGTAAAGATTTACGATACTTGCATCGGCTGTACTCAGTGTGTAAGGGCCTGCCCTACAGACGTGTTAGAGATGGTGCCTTGGGATGGCTGCCGCGCTGGCCAAATTGCATCCTCTCCGCGCACAGAGGATTGTGTTGGCTGTAAGCGCTGCGAAACAGCTTGCCCAACTGATTTCTTGAGTATCCGCGTTTATTTGGGTGCTGAGACGACTCGTAGCATGGGTCTAGCGTACTAACGCAGCGACATAAGAACGCAGCGACATAAGAACGCAGCGGCTAAGACGACAGTCGTCTTAGCCTGGGAAAATCCTTGCCGATGATATGAAGGTCATCGGCAAGGATTTTTAGCGATTATTGTTGGGTGATTATTTTAAGGTGATTAAATTCTTCCACCTACAGCGCTTGCCACGTCGCTGACTGCGTAGATGCTTTTTCGTCGGAAGTGTTGTGTCGGATCGCGCGACTATGTGGCGACTTTTTTGACCGCTAGAATACTCCCCATAAGTCCGATGCCAACGCCTAGGGTCGCGATCGCTATTGGGAGTAAGACCCACTGCTGCGGTGTCAGGCGTAGCCCATTGACTAAAAACTCGATAAAAGCTGGTTGGCTGCTACCCGAAAAGCCTTGAAGGACTTTCTGCGCAGTCATGAGTAGTCCCCAAGCTCCCCCTGCACCGACAAGGCCAAACATCATGCCCTGTAGGAGAAAAGGTAAGTAAATCCAGTTGCGAGTGGCTCCAACGAGCTGCATGACCTCTATCTCTTGACGACGGGCGATCGCAATTAATCGGATTGTTGTTGTCACCACCGCAACCGCTGTCATACTCAGGAGCCCTACTACGGCAAGGCTTACCCACCGTAGGCCCTTGTTCAAATCGCGCAGCTGCTGAATCACCTCACTCACGAACAGTACGTCATTGACACCATTCAAATTTTTCAGTTTTTGGGCTAGTTCTGGTACTTGCTGTGCATCTCGTACCTTCACCTTTAGCTCATCTACCAGCGGATTGCCTCTGAGCTGCGCTGAGGCATTGGAGACATTAGACAAACCCAAATCATCAGTAAGCTGTGCCCAGGCTTGCTCTTTGCTCACTGATTCAACATCCACGACCCCCGGCAGCCGACGGACCTGGCCCGTTAGGCTACTCGCATCAACGCCGCTTTCAAGATAGGTTGAAATCACAAGCTGTGAGCCAAACTGATTTAACAGCCCTTCTGCTTGCCAACTGGCCTGCAAGCTTACGCCAAACAAAAACAGCAGCACGGTCATTGTGCTAGCCGCTGCCCAATTCATCCAGCCTCCGCGTTGAATGCCGCGATAGGTTTCATGGAGTAGGTAGTCCGCTTGGGTCAATGATTTAAACACAGCCGTAAGCACCTAAAAGTAGAGATCACACCCATGAAAGAACCCTCATGATTCAGACACAGTTGTGATCAATAGACTGCCCTGAGTCAGGCTGCTATCAACTTAACTTGATGACAAAGTCGAGATGGATAAAGCTGAACTAGATAAAGTCGAACTGGATAAAGTCGAACTGGATAAAGCTGAACTGGAGAGAACATTAAACTTCCAATTATTGAGAACCAAGGCTTAGCAATGCATTAACTCGAATTGAGTGTGAGTTGTTACAATGTGAACCACATCAACATTGACCAGCATTGTTCGAGTTTTCTCTATGGCCGCCGTTATTGAAGTTGAAAAGAAAAAGCTGAAGCACCCTCCACTTACCGTCAACCAGCTGGGTGATCGCGGTTTGCGTCAACCTGCTAAGCGTGTCAATAAGGTTGACGATAATCTGCGAGCGCTTATTCGCGACATGCTTCAAACTATGTACAGCGAAGATGGTGTTGGGCTTGCCGCTCCTCAGGTTGGAGTTAACAAACAGCTTTTGGTTATAGACGAAGATCCAGAAAATGAAGAATCGTCACCCTTGGTTCTCATTAACCCCAAAATTTTGAGCTACAGCGATGAGATGGCCAAAGGGCAAGAAGGGTGTTTAAGCATTCCTGGCGTTTACCTAGATGTGATTCGACCTGCGGCCATTGAGGTACGTTTCAAAGATGAATTAGGTAAGCCTCAAAAATTAAAGGCAGATGATTTGCTTGCCCGTATCATTCAGCATGAGATGGATCATTTGCAGGGCGTTCTATTTGTAGATCGCGTTGAAAACTCGATAGCGCTTAACCAAGAACTTACGAAAAATGGTTTTAAGGTCAAAGACGTGCGAAAGGTGAAGTAGACGCACGCTGTCAAACTAACGCTGTCAAATTAATTCTGTTAAATTAAGGATATATAAATTATCTGTTGGAGAAAAAACTGTGACCCCTAAAAGTGGCGCATTGCTAGGTGTGGCTTGTTTAACGGCGATCGCAGCCGTTGGTTGTATGTTTGAGCTATCGTCTGGCGAGCCTGATTGGGGCACGTACCCAACTGCCCTTATTTTGGCGCTCAGCATCCCTGCTGGCATTTTGGCCTTTATGGCTGCAGTTAAAGACGCCCGAGCCAACATGCAGTAGATGAGCAACAGATATAGCTTGCGCCATTACGAAACGCCTCCAAGATAACTGTGCGTAGCTGTGCTCCTTCTTACTGTGAGCCTTTAGAGTGCGCATCCGGTCGTTACTACACTTGGCTCAATCATAGTCGGCGCAAGCATCATTCGCTCACTTAACAAGAAAGCCTTTGAACTTACGGGTTCAAAGGCTTTCTTGTTGAAAATTACAGCCAAATTAACCTGACAAATGCAATATTGCTTCTGTCGAGTGAGTTAGGACACTAATGATCGCGAGAAGTCTTAGACGACAACAGCTCACTCAACTAGCAAAGCGCGTATGCGCTAGCCTTCTCCGCGAGTATGCATCCGCACTTTGCTATATCAAATCACCAGCTGATAACCGATGCTTGTTTGCTTACTCATACAGCCAAGACTTCAACGTTGGTTCCCAGTCACACAGCTCACCTTCCCCAAACCACAGCTCAATCTCGCTTTTTGCTGTTTCAGGTGCATCCGATCCGTGAATGATATTGCGGCCAATCGTGATTCCGTAGTCACCACGGATAGTTCCTGGTTCAGCCTCTAGTGGATTGGTCGCACCGATGAGTTTGCGCGCCGATGCAATGACCCCTTCTCCTTCCCAAACCATTGCTACGACAGGCGCAGATATAATGTAGTCGACTAGGCCCTTAAAGAAGGGACGCTCTTTGTGTACTGCGTAATGCGATTCGGCCAGCTCGCGAGAAACTGACATCTGTTTTAGGCCTACCAGCGTAAAGCCTTTTGTCTCAAATTTACCGATAATGCTACCAACCAAGCCGCGCTGAACGCCATCGGGCTTGATCATAATAAAACTCTTTTCCAAGGGGACTTCTCCTAAAATTCGCGATGTGCGGATGCACTTGCACATCGCGAGTCACGTTGACTATCGCCTTAGGGCAAATCTCGCCAAAGATAAAGCGTTAACCAAAATGACAGAAGCGATAGTGCCAAATGAATCCTTACCTATGCTCAAGAACTAAGGTCAGTTTGTAAAGCCTTTTGAAGAAAATTTTCCGTATCCTTTGTCACTAACTTGGTTTAGCCGTTACATCTATGGTGCGACTGCCGGTGTAGTTTTGTGATTTTGCCTGTTCTACGGCAGTTTGTTCGATGTCTATATCAATGAGTCGCGCTTCTCTAGAGCGTTTTTCTGATGTCTGTGCTGCTCTCGTCTGATTCTCGGTGTTCGCTGCTATGTTCGTTTTTTCATCTATTTCAGAGGCATGACGTTTAGAGGCTCGAGGGGTTGAATATGAGCTAGCTGGTTCAATCAGCTTGGGCGATGTACCCACTTGAGCAATATGCTCGCGCATTACCTGTGCCTTACCTTGCCGAGAAAGCTGACGCAGTGTTCTAATTTGCTTGGCGTTCGTCCAGGCTGTTTGAGCTTGCTGAGCATAGGCGCGTTCTGCGTTTTCACGTTCTGTGTTTGCTCTGGTCTGATAGGCCTGGGCTTGATGCATTCGATCCGAATGTGACGAACTGAATACGTAGATGAGATCGCCACTGAGCGTGGTCTCAAAAAAAGCGGAGAAGGCTTGTGCTTGCGTGTTTAGGTAGTCTTGGGCATCTGCGCCGCTGAGTCGAGTGCGCATGGCAAAATCTAATACGCTGATGCGGCCCTGCTGCTGTCGTAAAAGTTGATAGAACTGTGCGTGAATTCGTGCTTGCTGTCGCTGGTAGCGCTGCTGTTGATTTCGATACTGTTGCCATAGCCAATATCCGCCAGCTATGAAGCCAGCGATGGCCAGTACCGGCAACAACAGTCGTAAAAGTAGAACCATCACCAAACTGAGCAAAATCAAGCCCAGCACTAGGCGCACTTTTATCTCAAGGTCAGAACGAGAGTGCATCTTAGCTTTCAAATATCGCTTTTACGAATAGAGTGTGTTAGCCACAGAGAGCAGTACTTATAGAGAGTGCTGCCTACAGCTAAAAAGCTGCCACTGTACTCTAGTCGCAAGGGTGAAAAATGGCTACTTATTTTTACGATCTGTCGCTGTCGCTGACCGTTGTTGGTTGCGCTATTGATATTGCGTTGGGTGATGTTGCGCCACAGTAAAGCAATTGCAACCCTATCTGTTTGGAGCCAATCTGTTTGGAGCCAATCTGTTTGGAGCTATCTATCTGGCACCTATCTGTCTGGGGGTGTTTCTGCCGCTGCGGGGATATCTGCAAATATCTGATAGGTTGCGATCGCGATTCGCGCCAAATCTTCATCTAATAAAGGCGGCCACACTACGCCCTCAGCTCGCCCTGCCTCAAACAAATTACGACTCTCATAAGCCACTAGAAACAGTGCTTGCGCTAACCTTCTCTCCATATTAGGCATGCTGTGTAAGCCGCTTTTAATAACCGTTAAGGCCAGTAGCAAAGCGGTTACCTGCCCTGGAACCGGCGGCTGACCAAGCTTCAGACGGCCCAAAAACGTATCGTCAGTTTCATGCTTGGGCAGGGTTTGGTGTATCAGTAGCTCGCAAGCTGCCGTAAAGTCCATTGATAGTCAAACCGCAAAAACTATGGTTGATGTAACGATATTGCCGAGGTCAGGGCACTCTGTAGCTATCTAATCAAAGCCTGTTGAAGTCATTTAGGCAAGTTTCCCTAAATAATTCATACCGATGCTGGCTGACACCCTATCCATCTGGTCTTAACCAGCCAGACTGGTAACTATTAAGCCCTTTCTATGTCCTCACCTTCTTCACAAGCTATTCCTTTTGTTGATCTGTCTTGGCAGCATCAACCGCTGCAAACCGATATTCTGGTAGCTATAGAGCAGGTGCTGAGAAAAGGTGACTATGTTTTAGGCGAGGCTGTCGCTGAGTTTGAATCAGCCTTTTCACGGGCTTGTGGTGCACGGTTTGGAGTAGGCGTTGGTAGCGGCACAGATGCGATCGCGCTGGGGCTTCGAGCCTGCGGTATCAGTGAAGGCGACGAAGTTATCCTGCCGGCGAACACGTTCATTGCGACCCTGATCGGTATTGTTAAAGTCGGTGCTACGCCGGTGTTTGTCGATTGCGATCCGCAGACTGCATTGATTGACTTAGACGCTGCCGAAAAAGCGATCACAGCGAGAACCCGTGGCATTGTGCCTGTGCATTTATATGGACAAATGGTGTCGCCGCGAGCGCTGCTGGCGCTCGCCCAAAAACACGACCTGATCATCCTAGAAGATTCGGCCCAAGCGCACCTGGCGCAGCGAGAAGGCTATACTGCTGGCTCGGTTGGCATGGCGGCAGCCTTCAGCTTTTACCCCAGCAAAAACTTGGGTGCCATTGGTGACGGTGGCATGTTGCTCACTAGCCAGGAGATGGTCGCCCAAACCGTCCGATCACTTCGTAACTATGGCGCAACTCGAAAATATTTTCACACCGATCCGGGTGGCACGAATAGCCGGTTGGATACGCTACAAGCAGGCGTTTTAGCGCTGAAGCTGCCTCACTTATCAGATTGGAACCGCGATCGCAACCAGCTTGCTGCTTACTACGACCAATCTCTAGCCCCCCTGGCAACCGAGGGACTAGTTCCGATTCAAAACGCGAGCGGCAGCGGACATGTCTACCATCTGTATGTTGTTCGTGTTACGGATACTTGCCCCCTTGATAGAACCCGACTACAGCTAGAGCTCAGCAGCCAAGACATTCAGTCGGGTATCCACTACCCCATTCCGTGCCATTTGCAGCCAGCGTTCAAGTTTTTAGGGCATCTCGCCGGCGACTTTCCCCATGCTGAAGCCCTCAGCCAGGAAATTTTGTCGTTACCTATGTATCCAGGTCTCACAACAGCGCAAATTGATCGCGTTGTTGAGGCAATCAAAATGGCTATTCGTAAAACAAAATCAGAGGCTGCGCAAACGCGGTCTGAATCTTTAGCAAAGACAATTTGATTCTTCACGTTTGAATGGGTGTTCTAATGGTTGGTTGTGTTATTCGACTTTGAATTTAGCCGCTACGTTTTTCCATTCATTGTTCCACTATGCTCGCCGCTAAACGAAACGCTTCACTGCCGCTTGAAGGCATCATCATTGGACTGCTGGCTGTTCTCTACGGGCCGTTGCTTTGGCACTGGGTCGATGGCTGGCTAAATAAATCTATTAGTATCCAGCATGAGTATTTCAGCCATGGTTTGCTAGGCATTCCGCTGGCAGCTTATTTAGTTTGGGAAAAGCGATCGCACTGGCAAGCGCTGCCTGCTCGCACCCATTGGCTCTCATTACCGACGCTGCTAATTGCCACAGCTTTTTACAGCATGGGGCTAGTGGACTTAATGAATTTATCGCTGCCGTTAGTGCTGGCGGGGTTACTGCTGGTGCTGAAAGGCCTGCCAGGTCTCAAACTGTTCGCGTTTCCGTGGGTGTTGATTCTGCTGTCAACCCCCACACAGCTGCCCTATCTTATTGAGCCCTATGTGCTGCCACTTCAGTCTTTTATCGCAACCGTCGCTGGTTTTATTTTGCTCCAGTTCGGAGTTGACGTTCAAGTCGATGGTATTTACCTTTCGGTGGGTGAACAGCTTGTAGAAGTTGCCCCCCACTGCGCAGGGCTTAAGATGCTTTTCACGAGTCTGTACATGGGTCTGATTTTGACCTACTGGACAGGCTTAAATCACTCTCGACTCAAAACCAGTCTCTTTTTTGCGGGCACTATCGGCATCAGCGTTCTCGGCAATATTGTTCGCAATGCAACGCTCACTTTCTTTCACGGTGAGCAAATGACTGGTGCTTTCGAGTGGCTCCACGATAGCTGGGGCGGTGATGTTTACTCTGCGCTCATGCTGGGCCTGTTGGTGGTACTGGTTCGTATGTTGGAAAATTACGTTCCCGATACCCTTAATGTCGGCACCTCGGCCTCTGATGTTGCCTTTTCTGGCTCGCCAGCTATTCATGTGAACCCTAAAGAGTCGTCGTCAGACGAGGCGGCGCCTCACACACACTATTTTTAAGCATCGACTTCTAAGCATCGACCGTTTGTTTAAGCCCAAATCCTTCAGGACTCTAGCACTGTGTCTTCCTCTCCCCTTTCCGACAGCATGGCCAGTAATTCAGCACAGCCAATGATTGGCTCAGTCGCTCAGCGATCGCCTCAAAAAGCATTCGCTCAGTTTGCCGTGATTGCAGTGCTGTCGCTATTTGTTGTGGTTATTGCGGTGCCTCAGTATCTTGGCGGTTGGCCCTGGGCAACCCCCCTAAAACTTCCGGCGACTAGCCGCACAGCGCTGCAATCCATACCTGAAAAAGGATTGTCCATCAGTGGATGGAACACCCTGGATCAGGGGGCTATCGAGTTGGGCAACGGCACCTGGTCTGTTCAACAGCTGTCACCGGCCTCTAATGCTCAACTGTCAGATACTCCAGTTTCAGACACTCAACTGAAAGCGGAACGCTCTTCTGATCTCTTGCTTTTGCTGCGCCCTCAAGTGTATGGCGCTGACCAGCCCGAAGTGGAGTGGTTAGATGTGAAAGGATCTCAGCAATGGGGAACTGATACCTATCAAAAGCTGCGTTTTGAGCTAACGGCAGCGTCTGACGATGCAGTGTCGAACGGCAACCAACCCATAAGCATTACAGCCGACTGGTTTCGGGCCTGGAATCAAGAGCAAACCTACGCAATTGCACAGTGGTACGCTTGGCCCACTGGAGGCCATCCTTCCCCAGGGCGATGGTTCTGGGCTGATCAAAGGATGCAGTGGCAGCGCCGGCAACGACTGCCTTGGGTGGCTGTTAGCCTATGGATTCCGGTTGAGCCACTCAGCGATATTAGCTCCCAGCAAGCGCTGGCAATATCGGTTGGCGAGGGCGTGCAGCGATCGCTCATGCAAACTGTATTTCTAGACGGCGGAGATAGCCGTTAGTGTCTCTAGCTATTGGCTTAATGTTGAGCCGTTTGAGGCTATCAAAACTCGGGGGGTGTCAGAAAGTCTAAGGAGATTCTCGAAGGTTCGTTTTATTTTCAATGCGCTGAAGAAGGTACGCAAGTATGGTTACGAAGAATCATTATTTATACACTGCTAGACGTATCACGAGTAAGCAGATTGCCAGCAGACAGGTAGGCTCCTTAGTTGGCACCCTCCTTTTAGGTTTCCATCTGAGCGTAGCTGGCGCTCACGCACAAAATGACTCAAGTTCCCAGCCTGATGCGCTGTCAGAAGGGTTGCCTTCAGAGGCCTTGTCATCAGAAGGGCTGCCGTCTCTACATGTGAATGAATCTAGTGATGGATCAGCCCCAAAAGATCTAGTAGCTCCGGCCATATCCCGCCCGACCAGCCGATCAGGCGTGATCGCAGATGATGCTTTTTTAGAACCCACCGTAGATATCAACCGAGTTCCTCGCTATCCTCGAGATCTCATTCCAACCGATACTCCTATCGAGCCGAGCCAGCTATCCAATGACTTTGATGGCTACTATCTAGGCCCAGGCGACTCAATATTCATCAGCGTACAGCGCTACCCAGAGCTAAGTTTTCAGGCCACACTTGACCTCCAAGGCAATGTGGTGCTCCCTATTGAAGGTGCGATTTCTCTAAAAGGACTCACCCTTGCCCAAGCCAGACGTAAAGTTCTATCCCTCTACAGTCGTTATGTCACTTTTGAAGCAGATAGTAACCGAGAAATCTCACTCACACTGGTTGCTCAACGAAGCGTAGAAGTGACGATTCTAGGCGCGGTTCAACGTCCCGGCTTCTATCCATTGCAGAATCCTACGGTCGCAACAGCTCTACTCACTGCAGGCGGCGCTACTCGCACATCAGACCTTCGTGCCATTCAGATTCAGCGGCGCATTCCAGTGGGTAATGGTTCAGATAGCGGCTTTGTAGAAGAGCGTGTCAACGTTGATTTATTCACGCCACTTAAAGAAGGGAGTGCGCTCCCTGATGTTCGTCTAGAAGATGGCGATGTCATGCTCGTTGCTGAGTTGGAACCAGATGAGTTTGGTGCTTATGATCGCAATCTTGTTGCCCGATCTACGCTTGCTCAACCCATTATCAACGTCCGTTTCCTAAACTATGCGGGTGGACGGGGCGGACTGGGTACGCTCAATCTAAATAACGGAAGTACTTTTCTTGATGCAGTTTCACTTCTTGGCGTCAACCCAGATGCTGCGAATCTGCGAGAGGTTGCACTTATTCGCTACGACCCTGAAACCGGTAGGGCTGTCACGATTAGCGTAGATGCCAATATGGCCATTCGAGGCGACATCACTCAAAACCCTACCCTCGAAGACAGCGATGTCATCGTTGTTGGCCGTAACCTCATTGGACGCCTGTCCTTTGCCCTACAAACGATTACCCGCCCATTCCGTGATGTCGGTGGATTTCTCAATTTCTTCGATAACTTGGTCGATGACAACATTTTCAGTAACTAAATTATCGAATAGCCTCAATCCTCGGTGAACCCATAACTTCCGTATTTCAACTGTAATTTGAACGTCATTCAGCCGTTAGCTTCAAAACCGCTCCCATCCCAAATCGCTCCCATTTCGAATCGCTCACTCAAAGTAGACCCACTGTAGACCTATGGCCTCCCCATTCGTAAAACGATATCTGCTAGCGCTCAATCGCTACAAGTGGCCTGGTCTGTTTACCTTTTTGTCTATTCTGGGGGCTTCCAGCGTAGTGGCCTTTCGCCCCGAGCCGCCTGTACAATTCTTTTCCGAAAGCATACTGGTCGATAACTCCCCACTGGTCGCTTTTTCCAACACTAGCGATCAGGTACAAGCCCAAGGTCGAGGTCTTATAGAAGAAGACTTTCTTCTTTCAGATGCTGTGCTCAAAGACGTTTCGGCAAGGCTGATAGACCGTGATATTCCACTGACAGCCGCAGCACTCAGATCTAACACTAAAGTTAGGGTAGAAGCCGGTGGCCCGCCGAACACACCAGAGTTTCTCAATCGTCAGGTTACGGTTCGCTACACCAGCCCTGATGAAGAAACTGCGGGTCAAGTTATGGATCTGATGGTCGAGACCATGATTGATCTCAGCCAACTGCGCAACAGCCGTCAGCTGAGTCGAATTAAAGAAGAGCTAGACAAACGCCTACCTGGAATCAAAAGCGAGTTAGAGGAAGCCGAGCAGAAATTAGAACGCTATGACCGAACGGAAGGTCCTGCCATTCAAGCCTCCGTTGACGGCAGCTTACTGGGTGCGATTACCGGAAGTCAGCAACAGTTTCGAACCAACCAAATTACGCTGGCAGGTATTCAATCTCAAATAGAGAGTATTCAGGCGCAGCTAGGATTATCCCCTGAGGAGGCATATGCTTCTTCAGCATTGAGCGCTGATCCATTAATTGCCCAGCTTCGAGCACAGATCTCTGCAGCGGAAACGCAGCAGGCATTGTTAGTAGAGCGCGGTCTTAAGCCTGATCACCCTAGCCAACAGGAACTCACGAGAAACTTGCTGGCTTACAGTGATCTACTAGAAGAGCGCGCTAGGGAAGTGCTAAGTGGCGGCGGCGTTGCTAGACCGATTGAGGGCAGCGCTCAGGTGCGCCGTGACAGTAGCTTAGATCCGGCCAGAGCGGCGCTGGCAAATCAGCTTGTCGCACTTGATACGCAGCGAGAAGCGTTACAGTCTCAGCAAGTTGTGATCCAACGCTCAGAAGCAGAGCTGACGCAGCAATATTCCCAGCTCCCGAATAAGCAGCTGGAGCGTAACCGGCTGGCTCAAGATGTGGCTCTTCGCCGTGCCTTATTTGATCAATTACAGGCCAGACGAGTCGATGCAGCGGCGGCAGAGGCTGAAACGGTCAGTAGTTTGATTATTGCCACGCCGCCATTCACTGTAGAAAATAAGCAAGAGCGGCCATCACCTGCTTTGATTTTGCTGGCTGGGGCACTCACCGGACTGATTGTCGGTGGAGGGGTAGTGTATCTGCTGGATATGCTAGATGGAACAGTGCGAACCTCTGAAGAACTAGAGGATTTGCTACAGGGGCATGAGGTTCCGATGCTGGGCTTGATTCCTGCTATGAAAACGCGCTCGGCGCGGGCAGTGCCTATTCTGGTGCAGTCAGAATCTGTGTATAACGCTAGCTATGAGCGACTGTTGAGTCGGTTACGATTAGTCGGTACTGAGGAAAGCTCAATCGGCCCGCGAATGCTTTTACTTACTAGCACAAGGTCGCAAGAAGGTAAAAGTATTAGCGCATATAATTTGGCGATCGCTTCAGCGAGAGCTGGCCGCCGCACCCTACTGATGGAAGCTGATTTACGTAATGGCTCGAAAGCTGAGATGCTCGGGCTCATCGCTGACCCCCAAGTCGGTATGGAGCCGCTGCGCTACTACGGCGGCCAAATCGGTCAGAATGTGCAAATGGTTGCCCAAGTTGCAAACCTATACATATGCCCTTCGCCAGGGCCACAGCGACAGCCTGCTGCGATTCTCGAATCGAGTGAAATGCAAAAATTCTTGAGAGATGCTCGCTCTCGCTTTGACATGGTCATTCTCGATGCCCCGGCACTGACGCGTTGTGATGACGCCCTGCTGTTGGAAACACAAACTGATGGTCTTATACTGGTTGCTCGTCCAGGCATTACTGAAAAAGCGGTGCTTGATGCAGCTATTGAAGAGCTAGAATTTAATGAAAGTGTAGAGCTATTGGGTGCTATTGTTAATGCGGCCAAAGTGAGTGCCCAGGATTTGTCAGTCGATACCACTGACGTGGATGAAGAACCCATTCTGGTGGCCCATCAGCCTGAATTCATTACGACTCAGGCCAGTCCCACTCAGGCTAGTCCCGCCCACGTCAGTGGACGAATCGATTTCTGACTCATACATTTCTGATTCATATGTTGATTTGTGGTGAATCGCATCATGATTACACCGTCATCGTAGAATAGTCGTCACAATTGTAAATTTGCAGACGCTAATCGATAAGATTAGGCTTATATTGAGACCTGTCTGACGACCTTCAACTCATGACAACTTATTACTATATTGCGGCTAGCCAACGATTCTTACTAGAAGAAGAACCGTTAGATGAAGTGTTGAAAGAGCGCTATCGCCACTATCAGTCTCAAGAAAAAGAGGTGGACTTTTGGCTCGTGAAGCAACCGGCCTTTATGGAAGCACCTGAGTTGGCTGACGTTAAGACAAAATGTCCGCAGCCTTCGGTTGCCATTATATCTACAGACAAAACCTTCATCACTTGGCTCAAACTTCGGTTTGAATACGTTGCTATTGGTGAGTTTGAAGCCCCGTCAGAAGCTATCCCTGAGCCGTTGGCATCGCTTGAGCCGGTACCCTCATAAAATGGTTTTTCTAGCTTCGTGAATCGTTGATTTAAAGGGGAGTTTCATTTTGATCCGCTACCGCTTTGCTGTCTCAAAACTGCTATCGGGTTCACTGCTCTCAGGGTTGGCAGTAGGTATCAGTGTGCTGTTTCCGCTTCGCGCTTCGACTCAGCCCTTACCCGCTTGTCCGCCACCTGCGACTCAGGAATATCTGCTGCTAGTACGGGGTAAAGATGCCGCAGCTCGTAACGAAATTGCTGCGATTTTGCCAGAAGAGAGTTCGGTACTGGTGTGTCAGTACTTAGGTGAACCCGTGGTGCGAGCCGGAAGATTTAATAGCCTAGAGAGTGCGAATGCTTGGGCGACGTATATGACGACGGTGGCTGAGTACGAAAGCTTTGTGCTGAGGCCGGCCAATAGTCAGGTCGTGGAGCGTGCAGGAACGTTAGAGAGTGGGCTCTACCAACCTCGCCGCCTGTCGCCGGGCTATGCCGTACTGGTAGAGTATGGCTCTGATCCTGAAGTGGCGATCTCAATTGGTCAAATCACCCGCCCTGTGGGTTTGGCAGTCTATCAGCAGCGCCACTATCTCCTAGCGGCCCACACCAGCGATGCCGCCGAGGCTGCTGGTGTGCTCCAAAGGCTCAGCAACGCCCAGCAGCCTGCTCTCTTAGTTGATGCCGAAGCAGTTGTTCAGCTGTCTGCGACTGTCTCCGTGTTCTGAATTCGCGACAGCCGCAGATAGTTCTTATATGATTGGCCCTGCCAACCAAGCGACGACGACGCCTAACATAGACCCTGCTATGACCTGTACGGGCGTGTGACCCAGTAGCTCTTTGAGTCTATCTTGGTTAAATTCTGAATTCTCTTGAAATAACTCATCCAAGATTTGGTTGAGCACTTTGGCCTGTTTGCCGGCTGCTTGCCGAACGCCTGCCGCGTCATACATCACAATCACAGCGAAAACAGACGTTGCAGCAAAGGCCGGTGTATTCCAGCCGATTGACTGTCCAACTCCGCAAGCCAGTGCCGTCACGAGGGCTGAGTGAGCACTGGGCATACCGCCCGTTTCAACCAGAACTCGAGGATTGATCGATCGGTGCTGAGCGAATTCAACCACGAGCTTGAGCGTTTGGGCTGAAACACAGGCGATCAGAGCGACCCAAAGTACGTGATTGTCGAGAATTTGGCTAAAGTCCTGCATGGGTTGATGATGGAAAGACGAAAAAGAAAGAGTCTAGTAGGTGCGCGCGGTAATGTACTGGGCGATCGAGATCAAAGGCTGCGCTGTTGTGCTAAAGGTGTCGAGCTCGGCGATCGCCTCTTCAATCAGCTGGTTTGCCCTGCGTTTTGATTCTTCAAGCCCCCACAGTCTGGGATAAGTTGCCTTAGCTGCTGCCACATCTTTTCCTGCTGACTTACCCAGCGTTTCCGAAGTCGCCGTGATATCTAAAATGTCATCTATGATTTGAAAAGCTAGGCCAATGCGCTGAGCGTAGCGCTCTAGTCGCTGCACCACAGCGTTGTCTGCCCCCGCTAAAACGGCCCCAGAGGTAACAGAGACAGCCAAGAGCGCCGCCGTTTTGTGCATGTGAATATAGGTCAAGGTCTCTTCTGAAATATCCTTGCCCTCAGAGTCCAAATCAACGATTTGTCCGCCGACGAGGCCCTCTGCGCCCACCGCTCGGCCCAAGGCCGCAACCACCCTCAAAATTTGCTGAGCACTCGCTCCCATCGGATTCAGTTCGCTCTTTTGAGGGGTCTGAGTCGCGACATGCTCAAAGGCGTAGGTCAACAGCCCGTCACCGGCTAACACCGCCACATCTTCTCCGTAAACCTTGTGGTTTGTGAGCTTGCCGCGACGATAATCATCATTATCCATCGCTGGCAAATCGTCATGAATTAGCGACATCGTATGCACCATCTCAAGGGCACAAGCGGTTGGCATGGCTACATCAAGGGGGGCTCCAATCAATTCGCAAGTGGCTAAACACAAAATAGGCCGCAGGCGCTTACCACCTGCCATCAGCGAATAGCGCATGGATTCATATATTTTCTCTGGATACACCACAGGTAAGGCTAGATCGAGCGCGGCTTCAACTAGCGCAGCACGCTCTGCCAGATATCCTTTGAGGTCAAAGGCAGGTGCAGTCGGTGTGTTTAGTTCAGAGGTCACCATCGTTTTGCTTCGTAGGGGCAGATTTCAAATCTGTTCAATGCAGTTATCCGGCCAAAAAAGTCGCTTAATTAGGAAAAGCCACTTATTGGCCTCATCTCAGTTCGGGCCCAGCTGGGGTCCAGGTTGTTAGGTAATGTTCATTCGCTGGCAGTAGCTCTCAATTGTATTTTCCAATAGCATGGTCACTGTCATTGGCCCAATTCCACCTGGGACAGGTGTAATGGCCCCTGCAACTGACTCAACTGAGGCAAAATCTACATCGCCAACCAGCTTGTATGCTTTTTGGTCGTCATCAGCATCGTCTTTGGGGATGCGATTAATACCTACGTCAATGACCGTTGACCCGGGTTTCACCATGTCTTTGTCAATGAGATTAGGCACCCCGACCGCTGCTATTAGAATATCGGCTGAGCGGGTTAATTCAGGTAAGTTTTGTGATTTTGAGTGGGCAAATGTCGGTGTGGCATTTGCCGCCAGCAGCATTAGACCCATGGGCTTACCCACTAAGATGCTGCGCCCAAGAACAACGGCTGAACGTCCGGTTAGTGGAATATCGTAGTGCGCTAGTAGCCGCATAATTCCGGCTGGTGTGCAGCTGCGCAGTCCATTTTCGCCGCGTACCAATCGACCTAAGTTAATCGGATGGAGGCCATCTGCATCTTTACTCGGGTCAATTAGCGACAGCAGTGCCGTAGCATCCAAATGCGCCGGTAGTGGAAGCTGCACTAAAATGCCATCGACGTTTGGATTTTGGTTTAGCGTCAGAATGGCGTTAGCAACTTCTGCTTGGGAAACATCTTTGGGGAAATGCTGGCCGAAAGAGGCAATGCCGACGCGAGCACAAGCCCGCTCTTTATTGCGTACATAGGCAGCACTTGCTGGGTTATCCCCGACCATCAGCACAGCCAGTCCCGGCGGACGGTCATGGGTTTCGCGCCAAACTGTGACGCTAGTTAGCCGTTCACTTTGAATCTGTTTTGCAAGGGCTTTCCCGTCTAGGAGCTGAGCCATAATGGTATAGGGTGCGCCATTGCGCTGTTGCCGATAAAACTAGATAGCGGATGCTGGGACGAATGTTACTGATTAGACAGTGGGTTTAGACCGACTGGTCAAGCAACCAACTGGTCAAGCAACCAACTGGCCAAGCAATTGCTCATGCCATAGCACTGCAGCGTTTAGTCATTACCTTTCCGATAAAACACTGAGACCAGATTACCAAAGCGCCGTAGCGTTTTACCGACAGCCTTTCATCCGGAGTCACTGTTCATGAAAAATCGTTTCTCTTCGTTCCCTTTCTTTTCGGCACATATTTCGACAGCCTCATTCCTGTATTTATCGCTGCCGTTAGTTGCTTTGAGCGCCTGTACCGTTTCTTCTGAAGTGCCCGCTGACGTTGCGATTACACCCTCAGGAGGAGAATCCAGACCTGAAATGGTACTGCGGTTGCCGCCTATGCGACTGGCTAATAGCCCCATAAGCGCTATCGATACGCTCACTGAAGAGACGGCTAATGAGACCGTAACGGTCTCTGGTAAGGTAGTGCAGCGCGCTGCTCTCCTAGAGAGCTGGCTGTACAAAATTAAAGATGACAGCGGTGATGTGTGGATACGCACGGGCCATGTCGCGCCCCAAGTGGATCAATCCGTTATCGTAGAAGGTGTGGTGCGCTACGAGGCTATTGTTGTAGATGAAATTGATGCTAGTGACATCTACATAGAAGAGAAGACATCCCGTGAAGTCAACGAGCCCCAAAGCGAAGATGTGAATGAATCTCAAAGTGAATGAACCGGTGAATGAATAATGCCTACTGCGAACATGACATCACGCTGGCGAGTTTCGCTCAAATAGATCGAGAAGTGGGCGCTCACAACTTTAGTGACGATGAATATGCGGTGGTGCGCCGAATCATTCATACCACTGCCGATTTTGAGTTCAAGCAGCTCGTTAACTTTTCTCATCAGCCTTTTAGAGCCGCGACCACAGCTTTTCTCCAGCAACTGCCCATCATCACTGACGTTTCAATGGTAGCTGAGGGCATTCGTACCGTCACATCAAAAACCTGGCGATCGCCCATATCTGTCGCTGTTAAACAGATCAACTCTGTTCCTTTAGGACAAACCCGAAGCGCCCTCGGCATGCAGCAATGTGCCAACAAATATCCTGATGCTATTTTTGTGATTGGCAACGCCCCCACTGCCCTGCTCACGCTCTGTGAAGGGATTCGCTCAGGACGCTATCACCCTAGTTTGGTTGTGGGTGCGCCGGTTGGATTTATCAATGTAATCGAGTCTAAACAGGCACTGATTGATTTAGCCATACCAAGCATAGTGGTCACAGGTCGCAAGGGTGGCTCAGCGGTGGCCGCCGCGATTGTGAACGCGCTGATGATTGGGGCATGGAATGGTGGCTCGATGGATGCTATTGACAAGCTATCTGGTAACAGGCTGTCTGATGAAGAGCGGCCTGACAGGTCGCTGACTATATCGTCATGAGCATGCCGCCCATTCACATTATTGGTGTTGGACTGGCAGGTGCGAGTAGCCTGACCTCTGAATTGCTATCAATTGTGCAGTCAGCGACCTTACTGGTGGGCGGACGGCGGCATCTATCAGCCTTTGAGAATTTCATCGAAGCGGGCGCCATAGATGCATTGCCGCTAGAAGATTTCACTCAAGTCTTTGAAGATGTGCGATCGCATATTGCAATTCACTCCCATCCCCAACCGGTTATTCTGGCCTCTGGTGACCCTTTATTTTTCGGTGTTGGCCGACTGCTACTCGCGGATTTCCCCGCCGAACAGCTTATCTTTCATCCTCACATTAGCTCTATTCAACTTGCGTTTAGCCGCATGAAGCGGCCCTGGCAAAATGCCACATTGCTCAGCGTGCACGGGCGCAGTGAGGAACGCCTGGTTAAGGCTTTGAAACGTGGCGATGAGACGGTTGCTGTGCTAATTGATAGCGTGATGACGCCTAGTGCGATTGCAACGCTCATTGTTGCGCTAGACATTCCTGTACGCTATCGGCTTTGGGTTTGCGAGAACTTGGGGGACAAGCAAGAACGCCTGAGCGACCATTGGCCTGAACAACTGGCTAACCAGCCCATAGACTTTGCGCCGCTGAGTGTAGTGGTCCTGCAGCGCCAAACGGATGAGGTATTAGCTGGTTTACAGACTAGTCGATCTGAGGCTAGTTCTGCGACTGGCTTGGCAACGAGCTCAGCTCAGCCCCCACCTTTGCTTTTAGATTCTTTCCCTTTAGAATCGCTGCCTTTAGTCGGTCTCCCAGATTCAGTTTTTAAAGGATTTCGTGATCGCCCGACGCTTATGACTAAGCGAGAGATTCGGCTATTGATTCTAGGCGAAATAGCCCCCCTAGACGGTCAAATTCTCTGGGACATTGGGGCTGGCACGGGCTCTGTCAGCATAGAACTTAGTCGGTTATGCCCTAACGCCACGCTGTATGCCATTGAAAAAACGGCAATGGGGACAGCGCTGATTAGAGAAAATGCCAAGAAACTAGCGATCGCCCCCATCCATGCCATTCAAGGCAAAGCGCCCGATGTACTTCATACGTTACCTATGCCTGAGCGTGTGTTCATTGGCGGCAGCAGCGGGCAGCTCATTCCCATTCTTGAATACCTATCGGGCAAGACCCTTGCTCAAAAAGAATTACTCCTAGATAACCTCCCAGCAAATTATCCAGTCAGCCAGTTCCCAGAACGCATTGTTCTTGCCATTGCGACGCTGGAACATCTCACGGAAGTGCTGAACTGGTTAAAGTCTGAAACGCCCTCTATGCTTTGGACCTACCGGCTAACACAAGTGAATATTTCGCGATCGCTACCCGTTGGCCCGCTCACACGCTTCTCACCACTAACACCCATTATGCTAGTGACCCTATTTCTCAAACAATCTCATGAAGCTATTTCTCCTGTAAGCGCCTAATCACCTTCCCCTTCAGAACTCAGGTGATTAAGGCGAATATGTTTATAGCCCAACTTAATGGCAAACTCGTCTCCAGGCTTTAATCCCATCTCTTGCGTGTAAGTAGAACCAATCACAATCTGACCGTTCTTATGCACGCTCACCCGATAAGTGGGTTCTCGGCCCCGTCCATCCTTAGAGCCTTCCGGTTCTATAGAAACCCCTTTTGCCTCTAACAGTGCCTCCATAAAATCTGCTAAATTAGCACGGACTTGGCCATCTTTAGTTACGGTATAGTATCCGCAACCTTGAGCTTTTTCTCGCTTGGAAAGATGAGACAGCTCTTCTAACTTTTGTAGAAGCGCTTTCCCCTGTAGGGGCGCAATTTTATCAGCCATAGGCCTTCCAATAGTTATCTTTATTGACTAATTCTTCTAACTAAATCTGGAGAGATTCTATTTTCTGTGAATTGTGCTGTCGGCCAGGATAGGTCAGCCAGGATAGATAGAGCTGAGCAATCACACATCAACTGACCAAAACAGAACTTTTAATAGCTGATTATTTTAAGGCGGTTATTTACTAAAACCTATCAGTAATGAACTCCTACAAGTTAAATCCTTTAACCAGGAAACTAAGCGTTTCTTAACCTGTTAGGTTGTAGTTTTATTATTGAACGTATGCTAAACCCAAACGGTCGAAATTCCTACAAAAGTTTCTTAGTTGGCTCATATAGCGTGTGCCGGATGCATTCGGTTCACGCACGTCATTTGGCTTGTTATCACATAAGGCTTCTAGCCAGTTTGCTGTACCTCAGCCAAGTGACAAACGCTATAGTCATACATGTTTAGCCTTCTGAACGTTTTCTGAAGAATGCAGAAGGCATCGTAGCCTTTGCCGAAGGTTCCATACAGCCTAGGCACAGGTCCTTACCTCTCCTTTTCAATTGTTTTTATCCCAAAGCACACTTACGCTCTATGACGACACGACCATCCTCAGATTCTGCGGAAAATAAAGCTCAGCTCAGTACACCTGACTCAGAGCCCAGTTTTGGTTGGAACCAATATGCAGAAAAAATCAACGGCAGGTTCGCAATGATTGGATTTGTTGCCTTATTGATCGTAGAATTTATCACTCAACAAGACTTTTTCTCCTGGCTTGGACTTCGATAATCTTTATCGTTAGATGCAGAGTCTTCGCCAAACTGCAGCGAATTTATTTGCCTAGTGAAAACGGCTGCTAGCAAGACTAGCAGCCGTTTTCACTATAAACTTTTAGCCATCACTGATGTCTTGGTTCACTTGATGCCCTAGCTTACTTTCGGCAGAGGCAAGATAAAAAATGACAAAAAGGGAAGAGATGAATCACCCCTTCCTTTTCTAACCTGATAAAGTTTGCACAAGCGATTGATTAGGACTATGCAAGACCTGTGTTGGCGCCTTGCTTACCTGTTGCTAGTTCAACTTTAACAATAGTGCCGCCCATTTTTTGAATACGCTGTTGCTCTTTGAACCAATTGTCGTAAGGAACTAACTTCGTGAAGTAGGTGTTCTGTAGCTCACGCTGAGTCCGAATCCTGGTCTGACTGGGAACACAAGCAGTGATTCGAAACATTCGCATAGAAAGGGCCTCTCTAAATATTTAAAACGAACAGCTAAAAGCAGACAGTGGCAGTGAAGCTTTCACGAGCTAAAGGCAAGACCTGCGGATATCGTCTAGCCTGTGCAGGATTCACTTAACTGACCTCGAAGCGCTGATCAGCTAAGAGTCATGAATCCCACAAGCCACTAAAGCTCAGTAGAAAGAATAGGTGAAGAAAAGCAAGTACCAAAATTTAGTGAAACACTAACTAGATGTCTGCAAAATCAATGCTAATCAGCCAAAGCCTCTCAGAATAACTGCTAAGCCTTCAGCTTTCTAACACTCACCCCAGACACCTAGTCAGGGAACGGACAACCACAGTGAAGTGATGCCTAGCTTTATTGGTGATGGTTAAACTCAAGCCTAAAAGCTTAACCCTGATTTGGAAAGAACTAGCTGACAAGCTAATGGCTGTCAGCAGAACTGTTAGCCAGTAGAACTGTTAGTCAGTAGAACTGTTAGCTAAGGCCAGAGCAGATGTAATCGAAGTAAGTGCCCATTTCTTTGCCAGCATCAGCGCCAACAAGGCTGGAAGTTACCTCTTTCATCGCTTGAATAGCCTGAACAGTAGCGCCAACAGGAACACCCAAGGAGTTGTAAGTCTCTTTCAAACCGTTGAGTACGCGCTCATCGAGAATAGATGGGTCGCCAGCGAGCATTGCGTAAGTTGAGTAGCGCAAGTAGTAGTCCAAGTCGCGAATACAAGCAGCATAGCGACGAGTTGTGTACATGTTACCGCCAGGGCGAGTGATGTCGGAGTATAGCAAGGACTTTGCTACAGCTTCCTTAACGATTTCAGCGGCGTTTGCGCTGATAGAGGTTGCCGCGCGCACGCGCAACTCACCTGTTTGGAAATAAGCCTTGAGCTTATCCATAGAAGACGCATCAAGGTACTGACCTTGGACGTCTGACGCATTAATTACAGCAGTAATTGCATCTTGCATCTTGTTTGCTTCCTTTAAGTGGACTTGTCTTTTTATGGAGGTGAATGATTGAAATGAAGTGATGACTCGTTGCTGTAGCTCTAGCAAAGCCAAACTTGGCTAAAGCTTATCTATTCAACGCTAGTGAGTGCATCATCAAGCGGCTATCGTTCAGCCGTTGTAAGCATTGAGGCTTACTGCAAACCACCAATTACGAAATCAAAGTAAGAAGCCGCTTCAGCCGCTTCGTCACCAGACATCATGGAGGTCGCAACGCTCTTCATACAGCGGATAGAGTCAGCCATTGCAGGAATGGACGTACCCAAAGAGTTGTACATTTCGCGCGCACCAACCAACCCAATCTCTTCGATAGGTGCAACATCACCTGCAACTACACCATAGGTAATTAGGCGCAGGTAGTAGTCCATGTCGCGGAGGCAAGTAGCCGTCATTTCTTCGCCGTAAGCATTACCGCCGGGAGAGACAACATCAGGGCGCTTTTGGAACAACTGATCGCCAGCTGTTTTTACAATTCGCTCGCGACTCTCAGTGAGAACCTGTGCGATTCGAACCCGACGCTCACCAGAGGTAACAAACCCCTTAATGCGATCCAATTCGCCGGGGCTGAGGTAGCGGGCCTCAGCATCAGCATTCACGATTGACTTCGTGACTATACTCATTAATGGATTCCTCCGAAAAAATAAACCAGATGAGTTTCACTGGCTCTGTTAAAACAGAAAATTTCAAACAGCCAAGCTTCAGGACTAAATCAGAACTAAAGACTCACTCAGGCCTAAAACTCATTGCTGCAGGTAGAGTAAGGCGCTAATTACCTTTTCTCTAGTTACAGTATGAGTGCTAACGGGCAGCCCTGCCATGCCTTTTCTCATAAACCTTCTAAACAAGGAATTTACGAGAAGCTATATGACAAGAGGCCTCCATACCTAATACGCTCGGCCACGTTCTCGTAAACATTTTCCGGTATTTCGCTGTCCTTCTTAGAGGTTGAGCAATATTTCGTAATAATATTCCTCAGATTTGTCGCTACCACCAGAGACCAAGCGACTTAGGTGATCTGGGCAGTTTGACCTTTACCCTCAACAGACATTTTGAGAGTTAACGAAGGCTAGTGAGCCACACAAGAAAGCGCACTCATAAAGTGCGCTTTCTTGTGTCAGACATTATTGAAGCTAATCGACCGCGTTAGCCATCAGCGGGAGCTGAGAGTTTTCGCTCACAGAGCTACTTACTGGATCAAAGCTGGGTACCACTACATCGCTGGCTTGCTTGGTTAAGCGATTGTAGAGAATTTCCGTATTCGGGAAGTTGGCTGCGGGTAAGGTGGGGAAACGACGATATGGGACGGTATCTTCACCAAAGTACTGTGCGTATTCTGGGGTGTCGACCATGGCTCGTATAAACCCTCGAATACCTTCTTCCGACAGAATTTTATTGTACTTGCGAATTTCAGCTTGATCCTGCGGTGCGCGGCCTAAGAAGTGCTTTGTTCCTAACTCAATGACCTTTGTGTTTGGATAGGGTGCGTAGAATTCTTTGATATACAGCCGTGAACTACCCAGTGCTTCGATAAACTCTTTGAGGTTAATCTCTTGGTTGGTCAATTTGCTCTCTAGTTCAGAAAACTCACTGTCGCTGACAACGTAAGGCTCGATATTACGCTCAAAGATTTGCCGATAGGCGGCTTGTGCCACCATTTTGACAGTGGTTTTGCTGAATGTTGTCAGCTTGAACTGCTTGGTTTGTTCTCGTTGAACACTTACACCCTGGCCGATACGCTGCTTAACTTCAAGTTTTGGCCTTTCAGTAGAAACGCTGCCCAATTCAATGAAGCGTGGCGTGACTTTTTTCTCTGGCTGCGCGCCTCTTTCCTGGATGCTGCCGACTCGGAGCGATCGCATCGACTGACCACCCGGCGTTAAATACCGCTCGTAAGGCACCGTATCTTCTCCGAAGCATTCGGTATACTCCTGCGAGTCGATGATGCTATCGATGAGCGCATAAAATCCTTGCTTGGCGCAGACATCAAAGTACTTGTTCGTCTCTTGTCTGCCGTAGGTTGGACGACCCAGTAAGCGGCGATGAATATATTCCACAGCCTTCATTACGTATAGAGAAGTCCAGTAAGTTTTGCGGAAGGACTCAGACTTTGCGACCGCCTTGACGAATTCACGAATGTTGATTTCGCCATTGTTGAAGCGGCTTTCTGCTTGGCTAATTTCTTGACCTGCGTAGACTGGACGACCAAAGACCTGACGGTAGACTGCGCTAATCATGGTTGACTTGCTTGCTTCCGATGACTTGAAGACTTTTGCCCCCAGAGAACCAGGTGCTTGTGGCCGTGCGGCTGGATTGCTGAGCTGGTTATTAATGCCTGCCCCTTGGTGAATGAGAATACGGCGCGTATCTTTGCTAAAGGGTGCAGGACGGTTTTTGGGGCTGCGCGTTTCTTTCGGGAAGATAGCGCCGAACTGAATTTCGAGCGGATCGTTACCAACGCCATAGACGTGCTGGTCGGGCAGTGGCTGCTCGTAACCTGCGAAGAGCGTGACAAATTCAGGCACTTTGCGGAAGGGTGCAGCGTAGTTGAATAGGTTTTGCTGCGCGCCCCAGTTACGGCACTCTTGTGCTTCTTGACCCAGGCCTCGAATGTAGGGAACGGTCTCTTCCCCAAAGTAGTCACCGTATTCTTGTGAATCTATCAGCGCATCAACAAGCGCAGATAATCCACCTTCAGAGACGATGGAGAAGTAAGACTGTACTTCTTCTCGAGAGCTAGGGCCACGACCAAGGATATGACGGAACGCCAGCTCTAGTGCTCGGCTATTAATAAATGTTTCGTAAAACTGTTTGCGATAGAGGGGAGATTTCGCCAATCGACGAATGAACTCCTTCATGGAGATCTCATTGTTGCGAACCTTCGATTCCAGATCTGAAACAGATAGGGAATAGGCGCGGGTAATATCTCGCTCGAACACCTGACGATAAGCCGCCTGGATGACTTCGTTCTTCTCTACCCGAGACAGACCGGGTTTCATGGCGTATACCGGGCGACGCTCAGCAGCGTTGAAGTAGATCTGAGGAAGCTTCAACCCTTGCAGATCTTTGGATGGACGCTGGCGAAGCTTATCAGACGGCGTAGCGCCTTTGAACTCGGCCAGCATCACGCCAAAATACTGCCGAATAATATCTTGCGCTTCTGAGTCCCCTCTGAAGCAGCCAACTGATGCGCCACGCATGGTTTGCAGGGCAACGATAGTTGCCGGTGTGGAGCAGGCATTCTCGATGATTTCGCGCAGCCCTCGAACGTTGACCTTAATAATGTTGGGGTCGCCAGCGACAATGGCATAGGTTAAGTATCTGAGGAACCAGCTCATATCCCGCAGAGACTTTTGCATGTTGCTAGGGCCATAGCGGGCTACGTTGATGGGGCGAAAACCCGGTGGCGTGACGCCGACGTCGGGGTTGCTTTGCACCAGACCGCGGATACCGCCGAAAATGCCACCACCGCTGTTGCTACTATCGGCAGCGGCATAAGTGGCAGTCCCTAGCTGAGAGGCCTTGGCCTGATCGAGCAGCTCACCCCCTCGAGTTATGCCCACTGGTTCGTCCGCTACGGGCTTTTCCAGATACGAAAGGGCAGAGCCGCCTGTAAAGATGCGGTTTGCTGCCTGGGACACAATCAGTTCTGAACGAGCCGTGAGAAGCTGCGCGATCGCCAATCGCTTCATGCCCGAATCAAAGAAAGTCTTGAGCTCACCTAGTTCGGTGCTCTCCATATAACGGTCTTTCTGTTCCGCTTGAGAAATGGTTGAAGCAGGCAGAGTTTTATAAAGTTGGGGCCGTGCTACAGAGCTTCCGCCACTAGCTGTCACTGTCATGAGTTCTCAAAGACTCCCTATCTATGATTGAGGTCGCGTTATTAGCAGGTATTTCCAGACTCGATATGGTTAAGCAAGTACCTGAGCTGTTGGTATTTTAAGGTTAAAACGATTCGCAAGCGTGCCTGCGGGATTGTTAAGAACCGTATTGATCGTCTCTATTTGCGCTCACTGATCATACGAGATGGTCGAACTCTCTGAGAGAAGCGCTAAGTTTTGTAAATTTTAATTTCTAGAGTAGTTCGTAGAAGTCACGAACTGAGGGATGGTTGTTAAGGAAAATTGCCTCACCCTTGTGTGTACAGACCATAGATAGACTATGCGTGATGAAACGGTCAGCTCAACAGCCAGTTCAACCATAAGCTCGGCGGTGGCGAAGCTTTATGACACCTATCCTTTCCCGCCTGAGCCGTTATTAGATGAAGCACCGCCTGGTTATAACTGGCGCTGGCATTGGCCAAGTGCTTACAGCTTTTGTGCCGGGCGTAAGCCAGAGAGTGACCAGGTTCGGATTTTAGATGCGGGCTGCGGCACGGGGGTAGGGACCGAGTATTTGGTTCATTTGAACCCAGGCGCAGAAGTGGTCGGCATAGATCTGAGTGCAGGGGCGATTTCGGTCGCAACTGAACGATGCCAGCGCTCCGGCGCAGATCGCGTCACTTTCCATAACCTCAGCATCTACGATGTTGAGCAAATTCCCGGTGAGTTTGATTTGATCAACTGCGTGGGCGTTTTGCATCATATGCCTGATCCGATTCGGGGCATCAAGGCCCTCGCAGGCAAGCTAAAACCAGGGGGTATTCTCCATATTTTTGTCTATGCAGAACTGGGTCGTTTTGAAATTGCCCTGATGCAAGAAGCGATTGGCCTTTTACAGGGCGATCGCCGCGGAGACTATACAGATGGCGTAAGTGTCGGTCGCCAGCTGTTTTCGGCACTCCCTGAGGAAAACCGACTGCGCAAACGAGAAGAGACCCGCTGGGCATTAGAAAATCAGCGCGATGAATGCTTTGCAGATATGTATGTCCATCCTCAGGAAATCGATTACAACGTTAAGACGCTGTTTGAGCTAATCGACGCATCGGGATTGGACTTTGTTGGATTTTCTAACCCGCAGTATTGGGAGTTGTGGCGGTTGATCAATGCTGCGCCAGATTTGATAGAAAGAGCAGGCAATCTGGGGGAGCGAGATCGTTATCGCCTCATAGAACTTCTTGACCCAGAAGTGACGCACTACGAATTTTTTCTCAGTCGTTCGCCATTCGAAAAAACGGACTGGGCCGACGATGAAATGTTGAAAAATGCTGTTCCCGAGCGTCACGCCTGTATGGAAGGCTGGCCGAGTAAAAGCTTTTTCAATCACGATTATCAGGTGATTTCAATCACGGATGCTGAGTTTGCGTTTCTTGAGAAGTGCGATCCGGGGCAATCGAAAAGCGTTGGCGCGATCTTGGCTGAGCTAGAGGCTGAGTTGGAGGATGGTTGGGATGAGGGATTAGCGGGCGTGCGATCACTGCAATCTCGTCAGCTGATTATGCTCACCCCCTAATGGATAGGGCTGCCAACGATTCGCAAGTCCGTTCGCAAGTTAGCGTCATGGCTGAAACTTAGAATGCCATCAAAAAATAATGTAGCTTCTGCGACCAAAACTTTTTTCTTAAGGATTGTTACCGTGATATGATCTGCCTTGGCCTAGCGCGGTATGCAAAGCATTCTAGAATATTTCTTTGGGAGTATTTTGGCGGGTGCTAAAGGCCGCATAGAAATGGACTGACTTGGCGAGCATGTATCGTCGATTTGGACAAGGCTGACTTGACGACAAAACTGCCGATTGTGACTTCCTCGCAAGACTCACCTGATTCTCTCGCTAACCCTTCAGCACCGCTGGGCGTTCGGCTGAATTTCGGTGATGCCGAACTGGAACAAGCGCTGGCACAGGTTCCGATTGGGGTTGAGTCATCTGAAGAGCAAAGCTCCGACGAGGACACTCCCATCGTTCTTCCACCGCCTTCTGAGACTTCCATGCAGGAATACTACAGGCTTCAGCAGGATTTGCTCAAACTCACCGTTGTCTTTGGCGCAGTGATCTTCCCCTTTGTGGTGTGGGCCTACTCGCTAAATACAGCGCTCAACTACCTTATTGGGGCCTCAACGGGCGTGATCTATTTGAGGATGCTTGCAAAAAGCGTTGGGAAAATCGGAAGAGAATCACCCAAGTCCAGCAGCGGACGCCTAGCCATACTCATTGGTGTGCTAGTTGCCGCAACCCAATGGCAGGAACTCTCTGTACTGCCTGTCTTTTTAGGATTTTTGACCTACAAAGCAGCTCTCATTGCGTTTGTGTTGTGGACATCTATCTTGCCTCAGAAAAAGGCTGCATAGAAAAAGCTGTTAAAACAGCGCCTACCTCACGAAGCTGAAGCGACGCCTTCGCCCAAGGCAACCCAGAAAATATTTTTGAAGAAGAGATTTTAGACGGCGATGCTTAATACCCTTCAACTTTCAGTGCCTCCGCTTCTAGCCAAGCTAGAAGTTGGCCAGCACTACTACTGGCATATCGGCGGCCTTAAGCTGCACGGTCAGGTCTTTTTGGTTTCATGGTTTGTCTCTGCCCTGCTGATAGGCGTTGCTTTCCTTGCAACTCGCAAAGTGGAGCGTGTGCCTACGGGTCTCCAAAATTTCATGGAGTACGCTCTAGACTTCATTCGTGACCTTGCCCAAGACCAAATCGGCGAGAAGGAGTATCGCCCTTGGGTTCCTTTTGTTGGCACACTTTTCTTGTTCATTTTTGTATCCAACTGGTCTGGCGCACTGGTGCCTTGGAAGCTTATTCACATTCCGGGGGGTGAGCTTGCCGCGCCGACTAATGACATCAATACGACGGTTGCACTAGCGCTACTCACCTCGCTAGCATACTTTTACGCAGGCTTCAAAAAGCGCGGCCTTGGTTACTTTGCAAAGTACATTGAGCCAACGCCCATTTTGCTGCCCATTAACATCCTTGAAGACTTCACCAAGCCGCTCTCTCTCAGCTTTCGACTGTTTGGAAATATCCTGGCAGATGAGCTGGTTGTTGCCGTGCTTGTCCTGCTCGTGCCTCTGTTTGTCCCCTTGCCCGTGATGGTTTTGGGCCTGTTTACAAGTGCGATTCAGGCGCTGATTTTTGCGACGCTCGCAGCGGCCTACATCGGCGAAGCGATGGAAGGGCATTAGACTCTAGCCATCAAATCTCTTCTTCATTTCAAAGGTTCGTTCTTGCAATGACTTTTGGTTAACACGCTTGAGAGATGGAGACTCTCATTAATCTCACTCTGAAAACCTGCCTCAGACCTGCCTCGCTGCAGGGAGAGGCTTTTGAACGACACTCTAAAAACAAACAAGGAAGAACATCATGAATCCTACTATTGCTAGCGCATCTGTTATTGCGGCTGCTTTGGCTGTTGGTCTAGCGGCTATCGGCCCTGGTATTGGTCAGGGTAACGCGGCAGGTCAGGCTGTAGAAGGTATTGCCCGTCAGCCCGAAGCTGAAGGCAAAATCCGTGGCACATTGCTACTCAGCTTGGCATTTATGGAAGCGTTGACTATCTACGGTCTGGTTGTTGCACTCGTTCTCTTGTTCGCTAACCCCTTCTCTTAGGTTCGACAGCTTTTAGAGCTGACGGCTTTTTAGAGCATCGTTAAGGTTAAGGAACTCACGAATCTGCGCCACCGTAATTCCTTGAGTTCCTTTGCTTTGACACCGACAACGGCGGGCATAAGAACAACCGGGCATAAGAACAACCATGTGGACAGCACTGACACTACTTGCAGTAGAAGCTGTTGAAGCAACTGAAGAAGCAGGCGGGTTATTTGACCTTGATGCCACGCTTCCTTTGATGGCGATTCAGTTTCTCATTTTGATGGCGATCCTTAACGCCATTTTTTATAAGCCTCTGGGCGCAGCCATCGACGAGCGCGATGCCTACGTCAGGGAGACCAAAGGAAACGCTCAAGAGCGTTTAGCTAAGGCTGAAAAGCTGGCGGCTGAATATGAGCAGTCTTTGGCTGATACACGTCGCGAAGCTCGCAGCGTGATTGAATCGGCCCAAGCAGAAGCTCAGAAAATTGCGGCTGAGAAGCAGGCAGCGGCTCAACAGGAGGCAGCAGCTAAGCGCGAAGCTGTGCAAAAAGAATTAGATGAACAGAAGCAGGCGGCAATGAGCCATCTTGAAACTCAGGTCGATTCTTTGAGCGATCAGATTTTGGGTAAGTTGTTGGGTTCGGCAGCTTAAGGATTAAGAACTAGGAACTAGAGACGAAGCAGTATTAGGTATCGAAAGTGTTAACGGAAGCGTTGGGGCTGCTGGCCTCTGAAACGAAAGGATTTGGGCTGAATTTCGACATCCTCGAAACCAACCTAATCAACTTGGTCATTATTATTGGCGTCCTTTTCTATTTTGGCCGTGGCTTCTTGGGCGACAAGCTTAAGGAACGCCAGGAAGCCATTGAAAAGGCAATTACAGATGCAGAATCGCGACAAAAGCAGGCGGCTTCTTCATTGGCTGAGCAGCAGCAAAAGCTGCAGATGGCGAAAAAAGAAGCTGAGCGCATCCGCGCTGAGGCGCAGACCAACGCTGAGAATGCTCGGCAGGCCGTTCTCGCTCAGTCTGAGAAAGACATTGAGCGGTTGAAGACATCGGCAGCGCAAGACCTGACTTCTCAGCAGGAGAAAGTCATGCAGGAGTTGCGTAAGCGGGTAGCTGAGATGGCTTTGGAGAAGGTGCGATCGCGCTTACCTGAAAAGCTTAATGAAAGCACTCAGGCCCAGCTAGTTGACCAAAGCATTGCACAGCTAGGAAATTAGGAGACAAACATAATGAGTATGGCTACTTCAGAGGTTGCTGCTCCTTACGCTCAAGCGCTCCTCTCCATCGCACAGTCTAAAGGCGCGATAGACGATATTAACGGCAATGCCACCGATTTTTTGAACTTACTCAAAGAATCCAGTGAGTTATCAGACTTTTTGGCTAACCCAGTGGCGAGTAAAGACGCCAAAAAGGGCGTGCTAAAGCAAGTGCTTGCCGATGGCGTTAACCCACAGATGAAGAACTTTCTTCTTTTGTTGGTTGATAAAGGTCGCATCTATTTGGCTGAGCCGATCTTGAAAGAATTTCAGTCGAAAGTTCGTGAGATCAAGCAGGCGGTTCTGGCCGAGGTGATTTCAGCCGTTGAGCTAAGCGACGAGCAGAAAGAAACTGTTCGGCAGAAGGTTCAGAGCATGACTGAGGCGAACTCAGTTGAACTGGAGACTCGCATTGACCCCGATTTGATTGGCGGTGTCATCATTCAAATCGGTTCGCAGGTGCTGGATGCCAGCATTCGCGGGCAGCTTCGACGCATCGGATTGCAGCTAGGCGTATCTTAACCGCGCTGCAAGAGTACGATAGAGGGATTCCGAAACAACAACAGATTTTTATTGCAAAAGGTAGTTAGAAGGTAGAGCGACCCCAATGGTAAGCATCAAACCAGATGAAATTAGCAGCATTATTCAGCAGCAGATTGAACAGTATGACCAGGACGTCAAAGCGGACAGCGTCGGTACAGTTCTGCAGGTAGGTGACGGCATCGCCCGCATCTATGGCCTTGACAACACCATGGCTGGTGAGCTGCTGGACTTTGAAGACGGCACCGCCGGCATTGCCCTCAACCTTGAGGAAGATAACGTGGGTGCGGTACTGATGGGCACAGGCCGTCAGATTCAAGAAGGTAGCACGGTTAAATCCACTGGCAAGATCGCCGCTGTTCCCGTGGGCGACGCGATGCTGGGCCGCGTCGTGAATACGCTGGGTGAACCTGTTGATGGAAAAGGTGAAATCAGTACTTCTGAAACGCGTCTGATTGAGTCTCCTGCCCCTGGCATTATCGGACGTAAGTCCGTATATGAGCCAATGCAAACAGGAATTACAGCGATTGATGCGATGATTCCGGTTGGCCGAGGTCAGCGTGAGCTAATCATTGGTGACCGCCAAACGGGTAAGACGGCGATCGCCATCGACACCATCCTCAACCAAGCAGACCAAGACGTCGTTTGTGTTTATGTTGCGGTTGGTCAAAAGGCCTCTGCGGTTGCGCAGGTAGTTGGTGTCCTAGAAGAGCGCGGCGCAATGGACTATACCGTTGTTGTTGCCGCAAACGCGAACGACCCCGCAGCGCTTCAGTATCTAGCCCCTTACACCGGTGCAACGATTGCTGAGTACTTCATGTACAAGGGCAGAGCAACGTTGGTTATCTACGATGACTTGACTAAGCAAGCACAGGCTTACCGTCAAATGTCCTTGCTACTCAAGCGTCCACCCGGTCGTGAAGCTTATCCTGGCGACGTATTCTACCTCCACTCTCGTTTGTTGGAGCGCGCGGCTAAGTTAAGCCCTGAGTTAGGTGAGGGCAGCATGACGGCATTGCCCATTATTGAGACTCAAGCAGGCGATGTATCGGCATACATTCCAACCAACGTAATTTCGATTACAGACGGTCAAATTTTCCTCTCCTCTGACTTGTTCAACGCAGGTTTGCGTCCTGCCATCAATGCGGGTATTTCAGTATCTCGTGTGGGTTCGGCGGCGCAGACAAAAGCTATCAAGAAGGTCGCTGGTAAGGTGAAGCTGGAGCTGGCGCAGTTCGATGAATTGCAGGCATTTGCCCAGTTTGCCTCTGACCTCGACCCGGCGACGCAAGCGCAGCTTGCACGCGGTCAGCGCTTGCGTGAGATTTTGAAGCAGAAGCAGTACTCTCCGCGGTCTCTGCCTGAGCAGGTTGCGGTTATCTATGCGGGCATTAACGGCAAGCTGGACACTATCCCGGTTGAGCGCGTTGCCGACTACGTGGAAGAGCTGATTAGCTACGTTAACACCAGCAAGAAGGCGTTTGTTGATGAAATCAACAACACTCAGAAGCTGACTGACGACGCAATCAAGTTGTTGGAAGAAGCGATTGATGAGAGCAAGCAAGCCTTCTTAGCAGCGTAGGAGACGTTAATTGAGCCGCTGAGTTTTCTTAGAGAGACTCAGTGGCCCAGCGGAAAATAATTATGGCTAATTTAAAACTGATTCGAGACCGTATTAAGTCGGTCAAAAATACGCGTAAGATTACTGAAGCAATGCGTCTTGTGGCCGCTGCTAAGGTACGCCGCGCTCAGGCTCAGGTAAACGCCACTCGACCTTTTGCTGACCGTTTGGCCCAAGTGCTTTACGGATTGCAGAGTCGATTGAAGTTTGAAGACACGTCTGATTTGCCTTTGTTGCAACAACGTGACACTGAGAAAGTCGCCTTGTTAGTGATTTCGGGTGATCGCGGTCTCTGCGGTGGCTATAACACTAACGTCATCCGCCGTGCCGAAAACCGTGCAAAGGAAATTCAAGCGGAAGGGCTCGAATACACTTATGTGTTGGTTGGTCGCAAAGCCGTTCAATATTTTGAGCGTCGCAACGCACCCATTTCAGCAAAGTACTCTGGTTTAGAACAGATTCCAACGGCCGCGGAAGCCTCTCAGATTTCTGAAGAACTCCTTTCTCTGTTCCTCTCAGAATCTGTGGATCGCGTAGAGCTGGTTTACACCAAGTTCCTTTCTTTGGTGAGCAACAAACCTGTTACTCAAACGCTGTTGCCTCTAGACCCACAGGGTTTAGAAGCGCAAGACGACGAGATCTTTCGCCTCACCAGCCGTGACGGCCGCCTCGCGGTAGAGCGCGAAGATGCGCCTGAAGCAGAAATGAGTGAGTTTCCGAAGGATATGCTGTTTGAGCAGAATCCTTCTCAAATCTTGGATGCGCTGCTACCGCTGTATCTCAACAACCAAATCTTGAGAGCTATGCAGGAATCGGCTGCAAGTGAGCTTGCTTCTCGAATGACGGCGATGAACAGTGCTAGTGACAACGCAAAAGAGCTCATGAAGTCCCTGACGTTGTCTTACAACAAAGCGCGTCAGGCAGCGATTACTCAAGAGATTCTGGAAGTTGTAGGTGGTGCAGCGGCATTGGGTTAAGCCATTCTATCTGCTCCGTTTGGGGACAGTTTTGTTCTAAGATAGGGACAGGTTGGATTTAAGCACTTCATGAAGTGCAAATCTACAACGTTTTGTCATAGCATCTACCGTTTTTGATAGCTTCGACGAACTAGCAGGGCTGCGGCCCTGCTTTTTTGTTGCCTAATGTTGTGTCTGCTATAGCCATAGTGTGGCAAGTCTTGATGGTGCCGCTGGTGGCGTTTACGGGTATACAGTATGGCGTTGGCTGGCTCGGATTGAGGTGTATTAATTACTGCATACACAGTAACAACTTCACTGTGTGTTGGTGTCGTGTTACTTTCCCTTAGAAAACAAATCCCCAGCCAATTAAGGCTTGGGGTACTTGACTATCTCAAATGCCAGGAGGCGGACTTGAACCGCCGACACGAGGATTTTCAATCCACTTAGTTGTCTTATCTCACAAACTACTAGGGAAATAATGTCATGGTAATTCTTTGAATAAACTTAGAAGTGAGTCTGAAAGACTTTTCCTAGAGACAGGTTGCTTAGGTCCAATTAACCAACCAATGCCGATACCTGGAATCGTTATGTGTTCTGGAGATGCGTAGCCCTCAGGATTCTTTCTGGCCGCTTCGTTCTTCGCTAAAGGTATACGCACTTTCTCAAACTCATGCTTTAACTTTCTGATCTTCTCTTTCTTTGCTTCGTATCTATTGCTATTGCCTGAATCGGCGAACTGCGACAAGGTTCTTACGGTTTCATAGGCACCTAGAACCCAAAGATATGATTCAGTGAAATGAGGTTCTACATCCTGAAAGGGGTTAGATGGCCTATTTTGCAGTATTTTGGCATCTTCAATTACTAGCCTTGAATCTAATCTACCTAGTCCTTGAAATGACGCAACTAAAAATGGATCGATATCTTTAAGCTTCCAAGAGCAATCAACCCACTCTTTGAACCTATTGCTATCCATTGAATTCACGTACTCTAAGAGTCTCGACTGCTCTATAAGTTCTTCCGAATCCGTTTCTATAGGTTTTTTCTCGTTCGTCATTTATGTGATTTGAGAGCGATAACTTCCTTAAAAAACAAAACCCCAACCGCTTGGAGCTTGGGGTTACTTTGACTATTTATGATGCCAGGAGGCGGACTTGAACCGCCGACACGAGGATTTTCAATCCACTGCTCTACCAGCTGAGCTATCCCGGCTTGCGCGTTTTGCGCTTAACCAAATTAGCAAAATAGGGGGACGCTAGCAAGAAAGTTTTTTAAGCTGTTTTTTGGGTGGGTGGGCTGAGCTATTGAACCAACAATTAACTCAGCCACTAATATTAGCCACAGTTATTAGCCACAGTTCGGCTGCAGTGTCGTACTACTTCTTTTGCACAATCAACTCAGCCACAGTGTGCAAAGGTCTACTGAATAGGCCGTAAGCGAGCCAACTTAAGAGAGAATGGGCCAGCCCCTTCACCGCCAAAAGAACGAATGCGTACGGTATATCGCC
The DNA here is from genome assembly GCA_039025345.1 of Cyanobacteria bacterium P01_D01_bin.105. GTDB lineage: Bacteria > Cyanobacteriota > Cyanobacteriia > Phormidesmidales > Phormidesmidaceae > Phormidesmis. The sequence goes on from JBCCOO010000003.1 coordinate 89,277, forward strand.
CGCCTTCTTTAATCCGGGCAAACAGCAGGGAGTTAGTGCTGCCATCGGGGCCGTCATCATTTTCGCTGACGATAATGCCGTTGGCATCCATCAACGTGACCAGCGTATCAAACTCATCAGAAATGGCATCAATCGTGATTTGGTCGCCTTCTTCTAAGGTAACCACATAGTCGCGAGCAAATCCGCCTTGGCCAGTGGGAATGTCTTTAATGCTCAAGGTGTCATTAATCTCTGTTGTCCCAAGGTCTATGGGATTGTAAAGCTGGGCACTAGCTGAAGGCGCACTGAAGGCGCTGAGGCCAGCTGAGAGAATAGCGGCTGGGACAAGTAGAGATAGAAAGCGAGTTGGTTTCATAGAAGTTTAGATTGAGCGAAAGGTGAACGGTGGAAACAGGTGGAGGATAGAAAATTTGGTTAAAGTGCAGTAAAAAGGCAGCGTTAAGGTGTTTTCGAGACGCGTTACGGCTGCTTTCTGTCAGCTTAGATATTAGTAGATGGCGCATCGGGTTTGTAGTAATCGTCTGCGCTAATGCTTTCGTTTTGGCCTTGTGCGTTGATGCATCCTGCCTTTTGGTTGAACTGGCAGACTCTAGCCCACAGCTTAGCGCGAGTCCCCTGAGGGCCGGTTGAGAAAATAACGTGATCGCCCGCAGTATCGCCATCAATAATTTTGACACTGCATATAGGACAAGTTTGTTCTGCCATGATTTACCGTTGGGGCTAAGAAAACTTTTTTTAATAGAGAAGCTGCAAAAAAGCAACCCATTAATAATGAAATAGCCTAGCAAACCACCGGGCAGGCATCGTTTAAGAACTTTGTACCTCCTTTCATCTCTGCACATTCTGTTTGTTTACAGACACATAACTCAGACACATAACTATTTAGCCCATTCTTCGAAACATCGTATGGCTCCGCGAATGACTTTTCAAAAACGCCCAACTTCGCTGTCTCAAGCGGCTTCTATCCCCACTGGGTTAGCCAATAACCTCTCTGATAAAAATCTGTCTTCGCTGAAGCGCTTACGGCAGTTGAGCTATGCCTTGGACAATGCCATCGGAATTCCTGGGACGGATGTTCGCTTCGGTCTAGACCCATTGATAGGAGTGCTAGGTGGCGATGTGGTGACTGGATTGGTCTCTGTGTATGTTGTGTATGAAGCAATGCAAATGGGGTTGCCCGCCGCTACGATTGGCCGAATGGGTTTCAATATTTTGCTAGATACGTTGACGGGCTTAGTTCCTGTATTAGGGGATTTGTTTGATGTGGGCTGGAAGGCCAATAGTCAGAATGTGGCACTGATTGAAAAACACGTGGCCAATCCGGTGCCCAGTCGGGTCGCCGATAAGGTATTTGCGATCTTTGTGATGGCGGCGCTTTTAGCGCTAGTGATGGGTATGGCGGCACTCTCTGTGTGGGTCATTGGGCAGGTTGTGGGGTTTTTGGGACGGCTTTAACCAGCGCTGTGGATTTTTTATGCATCTGTATGGTGCGCGTGTCGTTAGCCATACTATTCGAGTTTCCTTCCTGAATTATGGGAGCGTGCCATAATAAGTCGGCTTCTGTGTCACTGACGATTAGGCGATCCTCAAAGTATGAGTCCCAAGCAATTTACGGCGGATATTTCTGGACCGGATCAGGCGGTTGAGTTGGAGGTGTCTCTACCAGAGGCAGAGAGCGATCTGTCGGACTATGAGTTTCATCAGCAGGTGGATGTGGCTTGGCAGGTGTGTGATCGCTTCGATTTACAAACCGATATTTGGCGCGGCCGAATCCTCCGGGTGGTGCGTGATCGCGAAAAACGAGGTGGCGGCGCCGACTCCAACGGCAGCACTGGCACCGGCTTTTTGAACTGGCTAAAAGATAGAGACGTCAGCAAAAGCCAAGCTTACGTACTGATTGACTTAGCAAACAGCGCCGACGAAATGTTGGAAGAAGGGCTGATTGAGACTAAAGATGTGAACTGCTTTAGCAAGCGAGCCTTTATGGAGACGGCGCAGGCCTCGCCAGAAGTGAAGCAAATTGTAGGGGAAGCCGCGAGAAGAGGCGATCGCATTACGCGCAAAGAAGTAAAGACCCTCTCTGATGACTGGACAGCCATGAACTCTGAGCTGATTCCAGAATCTGTTAAAGAAAAAGCGGCTGACAATACGATTCCCACTCGCTACCTTGCACCGCTGGTCAAAGAGATGGAAAAGCTCCCATCTACTCATCAGCAAACGCTTAAAAACGAGGTTGATGAGAATCCAGATGTAGATACCCTCAAACAGGTTACTGCCGAGGCCAAATACCTCTCTCGCTACATAGAGGCCGCTGCCAACGTCCAAACCCTCGACGCTGACCATATCAACCTAGAACTTGCCTTAGACGAAGCGCTGCGTGTGGGCTGTCTCAACTCAGCCGCCGATCTGGTTAATCAGGCCACTCAGTTAGAGCAGGCTACTGTAAAGCTATACACCGCATGGAAGCGGATGAATAAGCTTTCAGACCGTGTCTATGTTGATAGTGGGGAGAGCACGCCACATTTGAGGGCCTTGTTGGGGGCTTTGGATCCTTTGTGCAGCGAGTTAATAGAGGTGCGTTTAGGCGACGCCGATAGCGCCACTGCTCGGCAAATTCGCCTGAAGATGCTGTCAGATGAGGTGGAAAGCACTGCCGGGAAGGGGCGTGATGGCAGGGTTGATCAGCCCATTGATATATCGAGCACTACTGTGTAGCGCTGTAGTGTGACGCAGTCTATAGGTAGGTGAGTCCTGGAGACGTTGTGTTTTATTTGCGGAGGTTGCTCTGATGCTGTTTTTCTATCGTTGCTATTTGACTATAGATATACGCAGCAGTAGGGCAAGCTGCGTATATTAATGAGGATTAGCAATCGGCAGCATTGGCTTGCGCTGACACACAAAAACCTGATTCAGAACAGTTTTATCTTTCCTTGTAGGGGGTGATACTCTATAAGGAAAGATAAATTGGTAAGAACTGTTAAGAAGCTTTTTGAATCTTTGCCCATCTGTGAAAGTGGGGCTGTTTCATTGTCACTTCTAAGCCAGCTACCGATTGACAGTAAGCAAGGAATAACATAGCTATGCAGACCCTTGAAGCCAAACCCGTGATGGACTTCCAGAGCGAAACCTACAAAGACGCCTATAGCCGAATCAATGCAATTGTGATTGAAGGCGAGATGGAAGCCAATGATAACTACAAGCAGTTGGCGGAGCGTTTGGGCGATCATAAAGACGAGCTGATTAAGCTGGCTCGTATGGAAAACCGTCATATGAAGGGTTTTCAGGCCTGCGGCAAGAATCTGAGTGTGACCCCTGACATGCCATTTGCCAAAGAATTCTTTGGCCCGCTGCACGATAATTTTCAAACTGCTTTGGCAGAAGGCGACATCGTGACCTGTTTGCTGATTCAGTCGTTGATCATTGAAACCTTTGCGATCGCAGCCTACAACATCTACATTCCTGTTGCTGACGACTTTGCTCGCAAAATTACTGAAGGCGTGGTCAAAGACGAGTATCTGCACCTCAACTTTGGCGAAGAATGGCTCAAGGCCAACTTCGAAACAGCTAAAGAAGGTCTGGAAAAAGCCAATAGAGCTAACCTTCCGTTGGTTTGGAAAATGCTCAATGAGGTGGCTGATGACGCGGCTGTGTTGGGCATGGAAAAAGACGCCCTCGTTGAAGACTTTATGATCACCTACGGCGAAGCACTCTCCAACATTGGTTTTAGTGCTCGTGAAGTAATGAAGCTGTCAGCGCAAGGCCTAGCAGCGGCGTAGCCTCGCAACGGGCCAATCCTTAACAAGGATTGGCCTGCAGACGCTTAAATAGTCAGGGCCTGAATAGTCAGGTCCTAAATAGTAAAAGCTTGAAAAGAAAAAGAGCGAAAAGATAGGGGCTTTCGGGGACTGTGGACATACAGCTACTCCAACCCCCGTTTCTTCGCTCTTTTTCCTTTATTGCAAAGAACTTTTCCAGTCCTTTTGATACCGTTTGCGATACGACTGTGTCACTCTAGCCTTAAAATATCCTTAACTAATTCAAGGACTCTACCGGCTACTGGTTAGTGCCCATTCCAGTTCATTTCAACGTGTAAGGCGTTAGTAATCCCCAATGTTTGGTTTAATTGGTCATCTCACAAGCTTAGAACACGCAAAATCTGTGGCCAAGGACTTGGGGTATCCCGAGTACGCAGATCAAGGTTTAGACTTTTGGTGCAGTGCGCCGCCGCAAATTGTAGATCACTTCAATGTAACCAGTGCAACTGGTCAAACGATTGAAGGCAAATACGTCGAATCTTGCTTTTTGCCAGAGATGCTAGCCAACAGGCGGATTAAAGCCGCAACGCGCAAAATTTTGAATGCCATGGCTCACGCTCAAAAGAACGGCATCAATATTACGGCACTAGGCGGATTTTCCTCCATCATCTTCGAAAATTTCAAGCTCAACCAAATTAAACGCGTACGCAATTTAGACCTTGACTTTCAGCGGTTTACAACGGGGAATACTCACACCGCCTACGTTATTTGTAAGCAGGTGGAAGAAGCTGCGCCTACCGTGGGCATTGATTTGAAGCAGGCCACAGTGGCTGTGTGCGGTGCCACGGGCGATATTGGCAGCGCTGTTTGCCGGTGGCTAACAGCGCGTACGGGTGTTAAAGATTTGCTGCTTGTGGCACGTAACCAAGAGCGCCTGAACGATTTGCAGCAAGAGCTGGATTTTGGGCGCGTTGTGCCCATGGCCGAGGCACTGCCTCAAGCTGATGTGGTGGTGTGGGTTGCCAGCTTGCCCAAGGGCTTAGAGGTAGATGCTGCGACGCTCAAAAAGCCTTGCTTGATGTTGGATGGGGGCTACCCTAAAAACATTGATGCCACCTTCAAGCATCCTGGTATACATGTCCTTAAAGGCGGCATCGTAGAGCACTCTCTCGATATTGATTGGCACATTATGAACATTGTGAATATGGATGTGCCTGGGCGTCAGATGTTTGCTTGCTTTGCAGAGTCCATGCTGTTGGAATTTGAGAATTTGCACACCAACTTCTCTTGGGGGCGTAACCAGATCACGCTGGAGAAGATGGATCTGATTGGTGAAGCCTCTAGGCGGCACGGATTTAGACCGTTGTTAGCGTAGCTGTCGCAGATAGGGATTCGGGGGGCTGTCTGAAATGGGATCAACAATTACTGTAATCTAGTAGATCTACTGCTGTTGAGCACCTGTTAAACCCCGACTCCCCATGGCAACGACTGAGCGTAAGCCGATTCTGCTGGATTTTGAGAAGCCGCTAGCTGAATTGGAGTCTCGTATTATTCAAATTCGAGAGCTGGCTGAAGATAACGATGTTGATGTTTCGGACCAAATCTATCAGTTAGAGTCGCGGGCGCAACAGCTTCGACAAGAGATTTTTACAAGTCTCTCGCCGTCTCAGCGCATCCAGGTTGCTCGCCATCCACGTCGACCCAGCACGCTTGACTATATTCAAGCGATCAGTGATGAGTGGATTGAGCTGCATGGCGATCGCCGCTCTGGCAAAGACGATTTGGCTTTAGTTGGCGGTATTGCCCGCTTTGAAGGGCGTCCTGTCATGATGTTGGGCCATCAAAAGGGGCGTGACACAAAAGATAATGTGGCGCGCAACTTTGGCATGCCGGTACCGGGTGGCTATCGTAAGGCGATGCGGCTGATGGAGCATGCCAATCGGTTTAATATGCCGATTATGACTTTTATCGATACCCCGGGGGCTTGGCCTGGGTTTGAGGCGGAAGAAATGGGCCAAGGTGAAGCGATTGCCCATAACCTGCGCGAAATGTTTCGCCTGGATGTACCGATTATCTGCACCGTGATCGGTGAAGGCGGCTCCGGCGGGGCGCTTGGCATTGGGGTGGGCGATCGCCTTTTGATGTTCGAGCACTCTGTTTATTACGTGGCTAGCCCTGAAGCTTGTGCGTCTATTTTGTGGAAAGATGCTGCGCGATCACCCCAGGCGGCTGAAGCGCTGAAGGTGACTGCATGGGATTTAAAGAACCTCGGCATTTTAGATCAAATGCTACCCGAGCCCATTGGCGGAGCGCATGCTGCTCCAGTAGAGGCTGCGAATACGCTGCAGCAGGCCCTGGCTCAAAATTTGAATGTGTTACTAGAGCTCAGCCCAGAGCAGCGGCGATCGCAGCGATACAACAAATTCCGTCAGATTGGTGTGTTCTCTAGCTAATTGCTTTTGTCGTTACATTTATTTACGTTAAAATAAAGTACTCTCATTTTTGCTTGGCATCTTTGCCTGAACCTGGTCTTGTAGCTGGCTTATGCCAACCGAAACGACATTTACGCCTGCTCGCCGCGCCTTAATTACGGGGGCTAGCTCAGGCATTGGCGCAGCATGTGCCTTGGCCTTTGCCCGCGCTGGCTTTGATGTTGCTCTGGTGGCTCGCTCTGCTCAAAAGCTGAGTGCGTTGGCTAGTGAGCTATCGGCGTTAGGCGTTAATGCCAAGGCATTTTCGATTGACCTATCTGATTTAGGTAGCGTGAAACAAAGCATTGTCGAGATTGAGACGTCGTTTGGCCCGATCGATGCCTTGATTAACAGTGCTGGAGTGGGCTATACGAGTCGCCTGGGCGATATGCCCCTTGCCGATTGGCAGCGCGTTATGGATTTAAATGTAACGAGCGTTTTTCAGGTGATACAAGCGGTGCTGCCTAGTATGCGATCGCGATCGCAAGGCACCATTATCAATATTGCTTCGATTGCTGCTCAGCAAGCCTTTGAAAATTGGGGGGCATACAGCATCAGTAAGGCCGCCTTGGTTGCTCTTTCTGATGCAATCAGGGTTGAAGAGGCTGCCAATGGCATTCGAGTCGTGACGATATCACCCGGTGCGGTCAATACGCCCATTTGGGATACTGATACGGTTCATTCAGCGTTTGATCGCGCTGCCATGCTAGATGCGCAGACCGTCGCACAAACGATCTTGTATGCAGCTTTGCTACCCTCTAATGCAGTCATTTCGGCCCTGACGCTGACTCCCACCGGTGGCGCTTTATAGCGGTGTTTAATGCTTACTCTTTTCGATTTACTTTTTCTGGAAACGTAATTTATGACTATCTCCGACGGGATTTCGGCTATCAACGGCAGTCAAGACTTGAGCGAACAAGTGCTAAAAGCGTCTGGCTCAGGTGGTGCAAACAGCAAAAAGACAAAAAGCCGTCCCGATCGTGAAACCAAGCACCCACAATCGCTGAGCGATGACGCTAAGGAAAAATCGACGCCGTTCTATCCGTCTGCTGTTGATCCGTCTAAAGATAATGGGCCAATGATGGATGCGGTTCGCACCATGCTGCTTTCCGTTGGCGAAGATCCCGATCGAGAAGGGCTACTCAAAACGCCGCACCGCGTTGCCGAAGCGATGCGTTTTCTGACCCAAGGCTACTCACAATCGCTCGAAACCATCGTCAATGACGCTATTTTTGATGAGGGCCACAATGAGATGGTGTTAGTGCGCGACATTAACTTTTTCAGTCTGTGCGAGCATCATATGCTGCCGTTCATGGGCCGTGCCCACGTTGCCTATATTCCGAACGAGAAAGTTGTGGGCTTAAGTAAGCTAGCCCGCATTGTTGAAATGTATGCCCGCAGATTGCAGGTTCAAGAGCGTTTAAATAAGCAAATTGCCGATGCCGTGCAGGAAATTCTCGATCCGAAAGGTGTTGCTGTTGTGATGGAAGCAAGCCACATGTGTATGTCCATGCGCGGTGTGCAAAAGCCAGGGTCTTGGACGGTGACAAGTGCAGTGGTCGGTATATTCAAGGAGGATGCGAAAACCCGTGAGGAATTTTTGAGTTTAATTCGTCATCAACCAGGGTTCGCAAGCTACTAGGGTTGCTTAATGTTTGGTTTTTGAAATTCAGTAATTTGCCATTCAGTAATTTGCAATTCAGTAAATAGTGCTGCAAGCCAACTAAATGATATTTATTGGCAGGTCTCTAAATAATAAAGACCTCTAAATTATTTAGAGGTCTTTATTATTAGGGTTCATTGAGCTGTCTTTCCTTTTATAGAACTCAACGATAGAGTTGGGGGGAACTATAGCTTCTATCGAGTTAGTTAGGACATTAGCGATTGTTAGAACCTTTTAGCGACCACAGCTAACTCGACTAGCCATCGACGTAGGCTTTGCCTGCTTGCAGCGTATGCATGCGTCGATGGCTATATACATACTCTTAATGAAATTTAGGCGATCGCCCATGACTACCGAATCTCCCACGCTTGATAATCTCACAGCGGCTTCCGCAGACGACGAAGCTACTCTGGTATCCAGCTATGTAGATGTGATTGAAACGGTTATCTCTAGCTTGGAACAGGATGGCACGGCCATGGTGAATCATTCTGATGATGGCTATCTATGGAAGTTCAAGTACGGCAGCGTGGATGTGTTTGTGCAGCTCACAGGTGAATCGGATGACGATACGCTCACCACTTGGTCTCCTGTACACAAGTTACCCGTGCAGAATGAAGCGGGCATGATGCGCAAGTTACTGGAGCTCAACTGTGGCAGCACATTCGAAGCCTGCTTTGGTCTTATTGATCAAAGCGTGGTCGTATTGGCTGCGCGAACCCTAAAAGATATCAATGCCAGTGAAATTTCGCGGTTAATGACGTTGGTGGCCTCTATCGCAGATGAGAATGATGAAGTTCTACTGAACGAGTATCCATCCGCTTAGGGAGTTAAGGCTGATTTAGTGGGTAGATCCGGTAGCGAATCGACTTGGCGGCTGATTCCCTTGTGGGAAGGTGCGGGCAGGCAGCAAATGGCGATTGATAGCTGGCTGTTAGATCAATATGCGAAAGGCTTACAGCCTTCTATTTTGCGGTTTTACACATGGATAGAACCTACGATTTCGCTGGGCTATCATCAGCGCCAATGGCCATCACACTGGAATCATTTGATGTGGCAAGGCCGGCCGGTGAGTGTTGTCCGCAGACCGACTGGCGGCAGAGCTGTACTGCATCAGGGGGATCTAACCTACGCCGTTATCACAGCTGCCGCTAACGGCAAGCCGCGCCGTGAGACCTACCGTCAGCTCTGTCAATTTTTGATTGAGGGATGGCAAAGCTTAGGTGTTTCGCTTGCCTTTGGAAATGCCGGACGTGGGTATATCAAAAATCCCAACTGTTTTGGTACGGCAACGGCGGCTGATTTAGTGATGGACGATGGCTATAAGCTGATTGGTAGCGCCCAAGTCTATCGAAACGGATGTGTTCTGCAGCATGGCTCTATTCGGTTAAAAACAGATTCGTTGCTATACGAAAAAGTGTTTTTAGAGAGGATTGTCCCGCCTCAGCTCCCTGAAACCTTGCGGAACGCAGGCGGAACACAGATCGTTATTCAAGCTTTAACCGAGGCTGCTGAGCAGAGTTTTGACGCAAGCTTTAGGCCCGCAACACTAAGCGTTGAGGAGCTTGAATCAGCGCAGGCACAAGCGAGTCTTTAAAACCGCAGGCCTTGATAAGGCCTGCTTGATAGGGCCTGCTTGATAGGGCACTCAGGCATTTTCAATGGATTGCGCGATCGCACCCAGCTGCAGACCTACTGGATACGCCCCTTCTTCTTTTATTTTCTGAATGATGGCTTCAGAAATTGGAAACTTGAGCTGTTTGGCCAAAGCGCGAACAATTTCACCTCGATCTAACGTGCCTGCTACTGCATCGGCTGGTGTGAGTACAGTGAGACGGTTAAGCTGCTTTTCTTCCAGTATTTGAATGGCCTGAGTGAGCGGCGTATTTTCAGAAACGTGGGGAATTTCAAGCAGCGGCCGGGCGATGCTGTGCAAATTGCGATGTTCCCATTCGCTACGCTCTACCTTCCGCAGGTCGTCGAGTGTGACCATGCCGCGATAGCGCCCGTCGGAAGACGCAAAGTAGACGGGGGGTGTTTTGTCTTCCTGCAGTAAGCACTCGTCTGCAAATTGGCGCAAAGGCATGTTGGCATCTAAAACGCGGAAATTACGGATGGTTGCATCGGAGACTTTAAGCTTGGCTAATCCTTCTTGCAGGGTGTTCATGCGATTGTAGCTGCTGGCATTGCGCAAAATGAACAAGCCAATGAGCCCTGGCCACAGCAAACTCAAGCTGCCCGTCGCAAAGAAGGCAATCGCACTGAGCACAATGCCACCAACCCCAATCACTTGGCCAGATTTAGCCGCCCAGCGAACACCTTTGCTACGACTGTTAGTCGCTTTCCATACGGCCGCTTTGAAGATTTGACCGCCATCTAGAGGTAGGCCAGGGATAAGGTTGAATAGGGTGAGGATGAGGTTAGTGGTGGCAACACTGCCGACGATGCCGCTTGCTATTGCCGGTAAGGTCAAGGTTTGACCTAAAACAGTCAGCGCCACGAAGATTAAAAAGCTGACGGCAGGGCCTGCGATCGCGACCTGAAAAGCCTGACCCGGCGTATCGGATTCCTTTTCGATCGAAGCAATCCCACCGAACAAAAATAGCTTAATGGAGTTGACCTTAATACCTTGGGCTTTGGCTACTAAGCTGTGGCCCAACTCATGAGCCAGCACAGATGCAAACAAGAGAAGTGCCAGCAAAAGGCCAGAGCCGTAAGCGCCAATAGGCCCATTGGCTAACCGTATCCACTGAGGGTCGCTGCCTTGGATAAAGGTGATGAGCATCACCACAAAGAACCAGGAGTTATCGATGAACAGCGGAATGTTAAAGAGCGAACCTACTCGCCAGCCAGTTTGCATAAGCTTCTCACTTCCATACGGGGCTTCGACGCTTGCGCGAAGCCTCCTATTAACGTTTGATGTCCCTATTGTACCGATTCTGTTGACTCGGCGCTGCGCATAGCGTTGGGGATAACCGACTATGCTGTTAAGACGGCTTGAACGAGGGCGCTAGGCGAGTGGTAAAAGTAAAAATTTGTGGAATTACCCAAGTTGAACAAGGCGTGGCGATTGCGCAACTCGGTGCAACGGCCCTTGGCTACATCTGTGTCAAATCGTCGCCTCGATATGTGGAGGCAACTGCGATCGCGTCTATCACGGCTGCCGTGTCCGCTCAATACCTAGATGTAGAACACTTTGGCGTGTTTGCTAACGCGCCACTCAGTGAAATCATTACCACTGTTAAAACCGCTGGCCTAAATGTCGTTCAGCTCCACGGCGCAGAAACCCTTGCTACTTGTCAGCTTTTACGCGATGCGCTGGCACAATCAAATCTGTCTAAGGTCCAGCTGGTTAAAGCGATTCGGGTTCGCACTAATGCAGATTTGCCGACAGCGCTCAGCTACGAATCCGTCGTCGATAGGTTATTACTGGATGCCTATCACCCAGATCAGCTGGGTGGCACCGGTAAAACGCTAGATTGGCCTGCGCTCAAATCATTCGCGCCTAGCAAGCCTTGGTTTTTGGCAGGAGGGTTGACGCCAGATAATGTGTTGAGTGCGTTAGCCCAGCTTTCACCAGATGGGATTGATTTGTCTAGTGGGGTAGAGCGATCGCCCGGAGATAAAGACTTAGCCAAAGTTCGTCAGCTCTTAGAAAGCGTGCTGACATGATGGGGCTTTGCTCAATATAGCTTTGGGCGCTTGGCTGAAGTTTTGGCTGAAGTATGGGTGCCTCGGCTAAAAGCTAACTGTGACAACGGGCCAAACGACTAGCCTGTAACGGATGCATCCGGTACAGGCTATATCTGTTACTGCGTTTGCTTGAGGGTTACTCAGCGGCTGGCTTAAGGGCTACCCAATACTTACTCATGAAGTGGTTATCAGTTTTCACATCGGTAAACCCTGCAGATTCTAAGCGAGCCACCAGATCATCTGTGGTGTAGTGACGGTAGTAAGGCTCGTGGAACATCGCTGGAAAGTTTTCCATGAGTGGCTCAAATTCAGGCGTATCTGTAGCCTGGATAGAATCACAAATGACGAAGATACCGCCTGGTTTTGTGACTCTAAACGCTTCGTTGATAACATTTTGGCGAGCTTCTGCGGGGAGCTCGTGGAACAAGAAGGTGCTGGTAGTTGCCTCAAAGTACTCATCGACAAACGGGAGTGCTTCGCCGTTAGCCTGAACCAGTTGGGCGGGAACGGTACCTTGGTTGTCTGCCAAATTTTCGTTGGCTTTGCGAATGTAGGTTGGTGAGAGGTCTATGCCGTATAGCGCAGCTTCGGGCATTGCTTGATTGATCAGGCGAAGGCTGTTGCCAGTCCCGCAAGCAATATCCAATATCTTCAACGGCTGAGGGGTTGCGCTGGCATCGACAGGCATTACCGTCAGATGCTGCTTTAGAGGCGCGAGGATGCGACGGCGCATGGGGGCGGCGGTGCCGTTAAAGAGGACTTCCACCTGAAGGTCGTACATGTTGGCGGAGTCATCGCTGAGATAGCCATCTGTTTGGTGATGGAAGTTCTGAACGTAGTAGCTGGGATAGCCTTGGGTGTTAATGCTCTCACTGAAATCTTGGTGGCGCTTGTTAGTGGCTCTATCCCAAATCTTGGGCAAGTCTATCCATAGCTCTGGGTAGTAGCGAAAGAAGTCATCCCAGCGGTTATCAAATAGGGCACTTTTGGGATACACACCGGCTTCGGCATCGGTCCAATCCTGTTCAAGGAGCTTTTCCACTCGGCTCTGCATCGTTCTCAGCAAGGCAGGATCGGGCGGATTAGGCTCCTCCCGTTTGGTGTCAGAAATAGCGTTTAGAAAGCGAGTGCTCAAGGTTTTATGCGCTAAGCCAAAAATTTGTTTGCTTTGCTGAAAGCCCTGATAAGCGAGCTTAGTCACTTCGTTGGGTAGCTGGTCTGGAATTAAGGTATGGGTACGAATGTCTGCCATGAAAAATTTGAGCGAGTGGACTGTTTCCGAAGTGGTTATTAGCCACATTGTAAAAGAATGTTAATAATCTTGCGTGGAAGAAATAAGGTGGCTCGGTCGAATGAGTGAGAAAGCGGCGCTCACAAAAAAAGAAGCTACCTAAAACAGGCAGCTTCTTTCTAGTCATTGACCTCTAGCGTTAGGTTTCTACCGCTAGATAGGCATTAATTTACTTAATGAAGAGCATTTCTTCATAGGTAGGCAAAGGCCAGAGATCATCTGCAATCTCAGATTCGAGAGTGTCAGCTGCGGCACGAATGCTGTCCATCATGCCGCGGATAGTACCTGCGCAGTAGTTCATGTGCTCTTCGCTAGAGCCGAAGTCGTGCTTGGCGATCGCACTCTCCAGTTGGTTAGCCTCATCAAACACCTTTTTGGCCAAGCCAGCGATCTTCTCAACCGGTGCCTTGTCTGTTTCGATGCCGATTTCGCTGAGGTTAGCGATCGCGCCTGCGCTTTCACTCAAGTAGCGCATTGCCGCTGGATAAATCAGCGTTTTAGCAATGTCAGTCACCAGCTTAGCTTCTACCTCAATCGAGAGAATGTACTGCTCGGCGTACACCTCATAGCGGCTTTCCAACTCAGTGGGTGATAGAACACCTGTGCTTTCAAACAGCTTCACGATGCTTTCGTCCTTTAGGAACGGTAGCGCATCAGCTGTGGTAGGGATGTTCTTTAGGCCGCGCTGCTCAACGGCTTCGGTGTGCCATTCATCGGAATAGCCATTGCCTCCAAACACCGCCGCACCGTGCTTCTCCATGATGTCTTTGAGCACCTCTTGAACCGTCGCGCCGATGTCACCACCGCCTTTGGCTTCTATCTGGTCGCTTATCCAGGTAAGCGAATCAGCCATCATGGTGTTGAGTGCGATCAATGGGCCAGAGACTGACTGACTAGAGCCAACAGCACGGAACTCAAAGCGGTTGCCGGTAAAGGCAAACGGAGAGGTCCGGTTGCGATCACCCGGATCTTTAGACAACGGCGGGAGAACGTCTACACCCAGATTCATCACACCCTTATGGCTAGAACCCTCAATCTTACCCGCCTTAATTTGGTTGAAAATATCTTCTAGCTGCGTGCCGAGGTAAACCGACATAATGGCAGGAGGCGCTTCGTTTGCACCTAAGCGGTGGTCGTTACTTGCCGTTGCAATCACAGCTCGCATCAGCGGCCCGTATAGATGAACGCCGCGAATAACTGCGCCACAGAAAGCTAAGAACTGCAAGTTCTCTTCAGGGGTATCACCGGGATCGAGCAAGTTACCCTGAGTCGAGTTACCAATAGACCAGTTGACATGCTTCCCCGAGCCGTTAATGCCGGCAAAGGGCTTCTCGTGCAACAGACACATAAAGCCATGCTCTTTAGCCGTATCACGCAAGGTTGTCATAATCTGCTGCTGATGGTCACTTGCGACGTTTGCAGATTCAAAGACGGGCGCAATTTCAAACTGACCGGGCGCAACTTCGTTGTGACTAGTTTTGGCCGGAATGCCTAGCTTGTACAGTGTTTCTTCTACGCTGTGCATGTAAGCCTGCACGCGAGGGGGAATTGCCCCAAAGTAATGGTCATCGAACTGCTGACCTTTAGCAGGAGCCTTGCCGAAAAGTGTGCGGCCCGCCATCAGCAGGTCAGGGCGTGCATTAGCAAAGTGCATATCCACCAGGAAGTACTCCTGTTCAGCACCACAGCTAGAGTTGACGGGGGCAACATCGGTGTTGCCCAGCAGCTTTAGCAAGCGGTTAGCAGCCTTATCAACAACGGCGATAGAGCGCAACAATGGGGTCTTTTTGTCGAGAGCTTCACCTGTCCAAGAGACAAAGACCGTTGGAATGCAGAGGGTCGCACCCAACTCGTTTTCGAGAACGTAAGCAGGGCTAGTGACATCCCAGCCGGTGTAGCCACGCGCTTCAAACGTGTCGCGAATACCGCCATTAGGGAAAGAAGAGCCGTCTGGTTCACCTTGAATGAGCAGTTTGCCAGAGAATTCTGAAATTACGCCGCCGTCACTTTGGGGCGAAATAAATCCATCGTGTTTTTCCGCGGTGCCACCTGTGAGCGGATAGAACACGTGGGCATAAAACTTAGCGCCCAAAGATATTGCCCAGTCGCGCATGGCACCGGCAACGGCATCGGCTACTTTAGGGTCTAGCTTTTCGCCTGTTTTAATCGTCTTCTTAAGTGACTTAAAAATATCCTTAGGAAGCATTGCCTGCATCTTATTCAGACTGAAGACGTGCGAGGCCCAAATGTCTTCCAGCTTTTTCGAAGGTTTAGGCTCAATAGCTTCCTTGCCGGTTATCTCGTAAATTGCTTGTACTCGCGACTCGTTTCCAGTCATAATCTATTTCCTAGGGTTCAGAAGAAAAGTCCATTCAAATTAGGACATTTAGCTACCACTCGCCGCACTCAAAGTTGGTTGGCCTAGATGGATCTACTTAAGACGTACTCAATCGTATGGATAGCGATTGATTGATTTTGTATACCTCTATACGAAATTGAGAACAAGTTTTTTAAAGCTTCCGTAACTGGTACCTACCCTATAGAGAGATATACGGAATAGAGCCTGGCCAAAAAATAAAAAACCTGCATAGCTCGAAGTTGGAATAGCGTCAGCTGCTGGCAATACCTCTATTCCTCTAAGGCTTCTGCCCGATAGCGACCCATGGACATATCCATTCGTACGCACGTCCTTTATTACAGATCTCTTGAAAGACGCTGCATCTGCGTAAAATCATCTCAGCCTGACTCAATATGTAAACTTTTGCTTCGATAATGCTTCTTTGTTAAGAGGCTTCGGGAGGAGAATTTCTCTCTCGTGGTAGACTGATGATCAACTTTGTGAAAAGCTGAACCCTTTGATGCTTCTGCTTTTCATAGATTCTTGGAGAGCCTTTTATAGGTTCTCAAATGACCTGTAAGCGCCGTTTATATCGCTACTGTGATATTTACTAGCCGCTTGAATTTAGAATCTCATAAAGTGATGGAAATCATGCAATTCATGCACTAGATGCTGGAGCGCATTCACAAAAGAAACCTTGAAAAGGCGCTTGCCTAGTCGCCAAACGTTGGGAGAGTTTATGAGAGATACAGTCACAAGCTTAATTGGCAACTATGACACCACGGGCCGCTACCTAGATCGCGATGCTATCGACTCTTTGCAGTCGTATTTCACAACGGGCATGGATCGCGTGAAGGTCGCTGCCATGATTAGCGCTAATGCGGCTGAGCTGTCTAGAGAAGCCGGCAAGAAGCTTTTTGAAGAGGTTCCTGAGCTGATTCGCCCTGGTGGCAATGCTTATACCACTCGCCGCTATGCAGCTTGCCTGCGCGATATGGACTATTATCTTCGCTACAGTAGCTATGCGTTGGTCGCAGGCAATAACGATGTCCTGATGGAGCGGGTGCTTCAAGGGTTGCGTGAAACCTACAATTCTTTGGGTGTACCCATTGCACCGACGGTAAAGGGCATTCAGATTATGAAAACTATGGTTAAAGATAAAGCTGCTGAGATGGGTATTGAAGATACGTCTTTTATTGATCAGCCCTTTGACTTTATTTCGCGTGAAGTGAGTGAAGTCAGCGTTTAGAGCTGACTGTCGTTTTCATTGACCGAAAGGCCCTGCTTGCGGGGCCTTTTTTAATGCCGTTTTTTGATCTGCTGATGCTTTCTCTAGGGATTGATTTTGGGACATCTGGAGCAAGAGCTGTGGTTGTCAGCTGCCCTGGTGTAGATGAGTTTTGCGAAGAATCGAGGTGGAGTGAACCTTGTGAGATTGTGGCTCAGGCAGCGTTTAAGTTTTCTGATGATCTGCCGTATGGACGTTCACTAGCGTCTGAGGACATGTCTATAACTGCGCTGTGGACTCGGATGCTGTGGTCTTTGGTGAGTGCGATCGCCCCGGAAATTCGGCAGAAAATTACCCGTATTGCCGTCAACGGCACTTCGTCTACCATGCTGCTAAGCAGCCGAAGTCTTTCCGCTGTCAGCAACGTGCTGATGTATGACGATGCGCGTGGGCGAGCGGCCCTAGACGAAGTTAGCGCTATGGCACCGCCCAATAGCCCGACGATTAGTGCAACGTCTACGCTGACCAAAGCGATCTGGCTATATAGAGAAAGGCTATATAGAGAAGGCAAAGCTGCGATTGAGTTGGGGCGTTGCGATATATTCATTGACCATCAGGCTGATTGGCTATCGCGTTTCTTTCACTATCAGCTAGGTATTACCGACTATCACAATGCGCTTAAGTTGGGCTATGACGTCAAAACACTTTCATATCCGCAGTGGCTTTTAAACTCTCCGATTGCCTCTTGGCTGCCCGATGTTGTTGCACCCGGTGAGGTGATTGGTCGTATCCATCCAACCGTTGCCAGAATCGCTTCTTTCCCCAGAGACTGCATGGTTTGTGCGGGTACCACAGATAGCATTGCTGCTTTCCTCGCGAGTGGAGCCAAACAAACAGGAGAGGCAGTCACCTCTCTTGGTTCCACGCTGGTTCTTAAGCTGCTCAGTTCAGCGCCTATTGAAAATCAAACGTTTGGTATCTACAGCCATCGCTTAGGCAATCTTTGGCTGACTGGCGGTGCGTCCAATACAGGTGGCGCTGTTCTCAAGCAGTTCTTTTCCTCCGAGCAGTTAGCCGATCTCAGCTCACAAATAGATATCTCTAAACCTTGCGGTCTCGACTACTATCCCCTTAATGACCTGGGTGAGCGCTTTCCCGTTAACGACCCAGACTATCCGCCCAGACTCACGCCGCGCCCTGATCATGACCGCGATTTTTTATATGGCTTGTTAGATGGTGTGGCTCGTATAGAAGCTGATGGCTACCAGAAACTAAAGGCCTTAGGCGCACCCGCCCTGCAAAAGGTCTATACGGCAGGGGGTGGCGCGCAGAACGAGGCCTGGCAGGCTATCCGACAACAGAAGCTAGGTGTAGAGGTGGTCGCAGCGGAACGCACTGAGGCAGCTTATGGAACGGCGCTGTTGGCAATGCATGGGCTCAGTAACTTTCGCTGAGCAGCTTTTCTGATTGGCCTATGGCAAAGTTAAGCCAGTTGGTCTGATCCATCGGTAAAGATAATAAGGAACCCCCGCTTGGTTCTCAATACCAGGCGGGGGTTGCTCATTCTAGTCTGTTGCCAATTCCAGGCAGTCGCTGTCGCTTAGCCGCCGAGCTGATCGCCACGACGATACTGCATATAAGCCGCGACAAATAAACCTATCAGCGTTACAGGAATCAGACCTAGAACAATGCCAGAGAGTAATGGCTCTACCACAGTGATTTCTCCTACTTTTTTTATATTTAATGGTGGGGGGTTAGCTTTGCCTACTCAATCCTAATGTGAATTAAGAACCACTCGCAAAGAAAGTACATGCAAGTTAACTAATGTAAAGCGCTTGAATTGTATGTGTTTTGGTACGATTACAGGCCTTAAACCCTTGTCAAAATTGAAAATAAGACTAAAAAACTGTTTTACGCCCCGTCAAGCTTGTTTTATTCTCTTCAAAAAACTTAAGATGTAGATAGATTAAAGCGCTTGTTGATATTTACTCAGGTTGTGTCCACAAAAAGTACTCAAGATCAGATCGTGTCGCATCCTGTTGTCAGTGATGCCGCTGAAGAGACAGTGCAGACCAGCTTGGTTCAGCGAGTTGTGCTGGGCATCGTAAGTTTTGTGATGGCGATCGCACTCGTGTTTTGGGGTGTGCACGCGTTTGGGCGTCAAGACCCTTACGTTGGCAGCGTGCTTCAGCTTACGGGTGATGTGAGTCGGGGCAAAGAAATTTTCGTCATGAACTGTGCCACTTGCCACGGATTAAAAGCCGATGGCGAAGTCGGCCCCGATTTGAGAAATGTCGCTGAGCGCAAGTCTCGGGCAGCGCTTATTGAGCAGGTAATTAGTGGGAAAACGCCCCCCATGCCTCAGTTTCAGCCAAATGAACGAGATATGGCTGATTTGCTGAGTTTCTTGGAAACCCTGTAGTTAGAAACCTTGTAGTTAGAAATCTTGTAATTAGAAACCCTGTAGACTTATTGGTGGCTACAGCGGCTGGGGTGTCGCTGCTGTAGCGAGTGGGGTAGAGGATAAACTCCCGGCTTCACAGCCAATGATTTTTTCTAAGATGGCGATCGCCGCTGCATCCTGACTCTCTCGAATCTGTGCTTCAGCGGCGACGTTGGCTAGCTCCATCTGCAGCCGTATGTGGTAGGCCTCTTCTACTGTATTGGAGGCAGGAAACGTAACGGATTGAATGCCGTGAACATAGGAAAGCTTTGGATCGAGGTTCAGCTTCTGCGCCAGAGCGGTAATAACGTAGCGTTGCTCGGCTCTGGCCAATGCCCACCACTGCGCAATCGGCTGTGACAAAATGCTGTTGATCTCGGCGGGCGATAGCTGGCGCTGCAGCCAGGCTTCGGAGGTGGAAATAGGCCAGTCTGTGGTTTCTTCGTCTACTTTGGCAAAGGCGTGAGCCTCAGCGTACGACACTTGCCCGTCTTGGTTATAGTCGGCAGAGGCGACCGGGTTACCTGTGCGATCGCGTCCTGTCAAACCGGCAAAAAAGCTAGAGCTGTAGTCTTTGTAATCGGCTTCATTGACCGCAGGCGTACAGCCCACCGATGGCCGAGACGCCACGGTCGCAAAAAAGCCGCAGCGGGTTTGCAGTGCAACGGGCTGATCCGGATCGCCGTTTTCGTAAATGAGATTGGCAAAAGAGCCGGAATAGCACTGAGCCATCATGGTTACAAACGGCTGCTCCTCGGGGAGTGGATCTAGCCAACTCGTGAATTCTCTAACCGAGATAGGCGTTTCTTCCCACAACATCAGCGCGTTGTTATCTTCGTTGTCTGGATTGTATGTGCCGTGGCCTGAGAAATAAAAAAACGCTGGGCAAGGTTTATCTGTCTGGGCAATTGCCTTGAACCAAGCTTGGGTATTGCCGTAGTTAGCTGCGCCCGTCAGGTTGGGAATATCAGGCGCCTTGAACCGTTGCTCGTTTTGCTCATCTAGGTAGCGAACGGTGGCTTGCCCGTCGTTACCATTGGCAAAAAATAAGTTGGTTAGCCGAGGATCGAACCCGAGCGCTGTGAGCGATCTCTGAAAGTACAGCACGTTCTTTTCTAGGGCAATCTCGTTGTAGCTCGGTGCGCCACCCCCTGCAACCGCGGCAAAGTAGGTGCTAACGCCAACCGGCAAGGTCACAGGAACGACAGACGTCGGTTTTACCGCTTTCGCCGCCGGATCTATAGCCGCACCCAGTTGTGAAAGTGCTTTGGCACGCATACCGCCCCAATCCGCACCCTTCCACCCGGCACTCTCTATGACGTAATTAACCGAGGGTGGAATAGCCGTATCGGACTGAGCCGTTTGTTGATTGATAAGGACAGTTGCGTAGCCCAATGAGATTCCGGCTAGGGCGATGCCGGTTAATGTCTTGAAGTGCATAACTGCAAGCAGGTAAAGCGGGGGCAGTAGGAAGCAAATGAGCGCGTGACTATTCGATGCAGTGATTCCCAGGCAGTAGTGGCTTTAGCAGTAGCTACCTTTAAAGTATGAAGCTTCGAAATAGAATCTGAGGATTTAGAACACAGACCTTTAGATTCTGTGGTTCAGATTCCGGGGTTTAGATTCCGGGGTTTACAATCTGGGACTTTGACGATCCGGTTAAGCGGTGACGAGATAGTTGAAAAGGCCTTGCGCGATCGCACTCATCTGCTCAACATCCAGCGTTTCTATTCGATCTGAAGACGTATGATAATACGGATTTCTAAGTTCGGCGGTATCAGTCACCAAAATCGCCCGGTAGCCCTCGTCCCAAAAAGGGGCGTGATCGCTGCGTCGAACGGCTGGAATTTGCTTACCTCTGTTCAGAACAGGAAGCCACTGGCAGGGCATGCCTGCAGACTTTAATTCAATTTTTATTCGCCTCATGTACGCAATTGTCGTGGCATTGCCGACTAGCGCCAGGAAATTGCCTTCGTTGGGATAGAGGTAACTCAAAGCTTTCAGGGGATATCGCTGTGAGTTGGGTTCGCAGGTGAAGTAACCCAGCATTTCTAATGAGATCATCAGGTGTAGCGGTTTCTGCTGTGCTTTCCACTGTTTGGCACAAGCAATAGAGCCCTGTAGACCATATTCTTCTAGATCAAACGCGATGAGATAAATAGAGCGATGAGGCACAGACTGATGCAAAAGCTCAGCTAACAATAAGAGAATGGCAAGGCCACTAGCGTTGTCATCTGCGCCGGGAGACCCTGGCACCGTGTCATAATGTGCGCCCACTAAAATAGGCGCTAGCGAGGGCTTTGTGCCTGCTATCTTGATTTGCCAGTTGCGATAGTCTTGGCCGCGAACGGTGAAGCTTTGGCCAGTCACCTCACCCCAACGAGCGAGTTCTGTGCGGAGATATTGTTGGGTAAGAGTGTGTTTGCCCGCGCTGAGGAAAGGATCTCGAGGGCCAGGAAGTAATCGCAAATGCTGACTAAGCCTTGCTGAGATCTCGTTGGTTGAGAGCATCTTTCGGTATGGTTTTGAGCGGGGATAGCTGAGAAACAAAAGAGACTGAACGGTTGGGGAATAGAGATGACTCAGGAAGATAAACCGCGGATAAGAAGCCTAAAAGCTGAGGTACAGCCACCAAACCCTCGATCTAACCAGAAATCAAAACCTAACCGCAGCGCAAAACAACTGTCTCGGGTTTATATCAGCATCGAAAACGGACGATTTCAGATGCTTGGTTTAGGGGCATGGCCGGCCTACTGGCGCGATCCGTATTACCTCATGCTAACGGTGCCTTGGCAGATTTTTTTTGGCATTACCATTGCACTGTACGGCCTTGCCAATGCAGTTTGTGCGCTGCTGTTTCTGATGGGCGGCGAAGGCACCATTCTCAATGCCAAACCCGGTTCGTTTGCAGATGCATTTTTCTTTAGTGTGCAAACCTCTGCTTCTATTGGCTATGGCGTTATGTCACCGGGCAATGCCTACGGACATCTGCTGGTGAGTCTGATTGCGATTACTGCGCTGGTCGGTATTGCTGTCTTGACGGGGTTGGCCTATGCTCGCTTTTCTCGTCCGACGGCGCAGGTGTTATTTAGCCGGGTGGCGGTGGTTGCACCGTTTAAGGGCACCCCGACGCTGATGTTTCGTGCTGCTAATGAGCGCCGTAATCAGATTCTAGAGGCTCAGATGCGGGTGTATTTGGTGCTAGATGAATATAGTCAGGGGCGGATGATGCGTCGTTATTACGAGTTGGGGCTACTGCGCGATCGCAATCCCAGCTTTTTTCTATCTTGGACGGCGCTCCATCCGATAGACGAAAACAGCCCCCTTTACGGTCTTTCTCAGGCTGATCTCATGCATACCAACGCTGCTGTGCTCGTTTCTCTCAGCGGCATTGACCAAACGGTGGCGCAAGCGATTCATACCCGTCACACTTACTACGCTGCCGATCTCATTTGGGATAGTCAGTTTAAAGACATCATTCGTCAGCTGGAAAATGGCGATCGCTACATTGAGTTTGCAGACTTCCACGAAGTGGAATCAGCCGGCAGTCACAAAGTGGAACCCACAGACAGTCACGCCAAAATGTAAACGCCTTTGCAATCGCCTGAAACCAAGTTCTCCCAAGCGAGTTCCCGTATTGCATATGATTTTCTGAACAGCGTTATCAGAATTATCTATTTGAACCCATTTTCCGTAACTTTACGAAGGCAATGTAAAGCTATAAGCCTTATCAGTCATCAACCCTAGCTGTTTAAAGAGACGCTGACATACCTAAATTTCAGCCTCATCAAGCTTTGAGGCAATTATGAACCTTAGGTGAAGTCTGTATACTTGTATCGATAAATACAAAAGTTTATCTAACTTAAAACTGTCTAACTTAAGCAGCTTTAAATCATGATGGATGCTCCAGCTTTGCCACCCTCACAGGTTTTGCTACCTTCGCAGAGTGATGTCTCAGCGCTCGTGTCTACTGTCAGCTCAACAGGCGATGACCCTTCATCCCGCTCAGAACTCCCTGCAGAACTGCAGGCTGCATCCCTTGGCCCTATTGGGCTATCGACTGTTCAACCATTGGTCGCTCAGCCCGCTCAGTCAACTCGGTTAGTCGATACCTTTCCGAAAGCGATGCTGTCAGGCGTACGCGCCCTAGACTTTAATCTATTAGCAAGGCGCAACGAAGCCTCTATGCGCCCCGCTGGCTGGCTGTCGTCTTCGCAGCTCACGCGTGCTTTCGGGTTTATCCGTCGCGTGTTTCGCTCAGCCGAGCTGGATTATTCCTTGCAATTGTCCCAATTTGGCCCGTCGCTCAGTCCGTCGTTTAGCGCTGCAGTGCCTATTCAATGGGCCAGTCACAACCATTGGCAAAGCTGGGTCAAAACGGCGGATGTTCAGGTCAATCCAGTGGGTGCGCAGGGCCAGCTCGCAGGGCCGTCTGGAGAAAGCGAAGCTTGGGCAGTGCCTTTTGTGAGCGAGTGTCTAGTGGGTGGCGATCGCCAGCTGTCTGAGGCACCGACCTATCGACTGAGCCTAAAAGGCAAAACGCTGGGCTATGTTGCCGATAGAGATCAAGCTTACTTACTGGCCCAGCAGTTAGAGCAGCTGCTCCACAGCGCAGACTTTGAGGCGGATGAGATCAGGCCTCAATCTGTTTCAACCCAATCTGCGGATATCCAATTTGCAAGCAGCGCTCAGCCCGTTGAGTTTAGGATTACCGCTGCCGATCAGACACTATTTTCTGTTGATGAGTCTATGGCGGCAGCTGTGGGCTATTCCCCGGAATGGGCGGCTGTGGCCTGGGCTAATAACTTGCGAATTGGGTTGGAGGCCGAACCGCTGAAGGTTGGTGAATCGCAGATGGCCCTCAAGGGCATGGCGTCTTCAGAGATTAAACTCAGCGGTGAGGCCTCTTGGTATGGCCCTTATTTTCACGGACGGCTAACTGCCAATGGTGAAACGTATAACCAGCACGATTTAACAGTGGCGCATAAGTCTTTGCCGTTTGGGACGTATCTGAAGGTGCGCAATTTGCTCAATGATCGCACGGTCGTCGTGCGGGTAAACGACCGGGGGCCTTATGTGGGCGATCGCTCCCTAGATCTCTCTAACGCTGCCGCTAAATGCCTGGGTAGCGAGGATACTGGTGTCGTTCCTTATGAAGCCACCATTCTCAAGCCAGCAGCTTTGCCCCCCGCAAGCTCTATTCAGTAACGTCTGCCAGGACATATGACCAGAGTCTTGTATCCAGAGTCTTGTGCTGTCCAGATTCATTCGTACAGCACAAGACTCTGTCGTGTATGCCGTAAAGCTTTGCCTGTTTGCATAAACGCATCTGGTACACGCTACAGAGTTTTGGTTTTCATGCTTTAGAGGAGATATTCTCTAAAGCCCGCCATCCTTTAGGCAATCATCAATGTCTTCTCCCGCATCATGCTCGGTGAGACAATGGGTAATCCAAGGATCGTCGGCGGGTAAACCACCACCTGAATTATTGTCTGCAGGTTCAAGCGTCACAGGTTCTACAATTATCACCTCTACAGGTTCTGTTGGGCGAGGACGGCGCACAGGTTCATTCTGTGCGGGCCGTTGTACTAAAGTCCCGGAAGGACGCCGCTGAGCATTGGCCTCGCTGGCTGTCATCCCCAAGTTCACAACGGGCACCATTACGACAAGCGCGGCCGTTAGGACAGACTTCATGGCATTTTTCATCATTATTTTCCTTAATCATGCGTGGATTGAATGGTTAGGGTCTGTTGGCTGTTAGCTGGATTGCACAGGGGTTATTTTGTGTGCGATCGCAACAGCGCTAACCCAGGACATTCATTTTGGAAAATATTGATTTGGAAGGCAGTACCCCCATGGGTAAGCTTTACAGCAAAAACGCTTTTGTCGATTGATCTGTCGATTATTTAGAGCAAGAATCCAGAGCCGCAGTCCAGTGCGCAGCTTTGGATTCTTCTTAACTGTCAAATCAATTGTCAGACGGCTCCAGCAGATTTCCCGTTAGCTGTTTGTCAATTTGGCCTAGCGCTGCCAAATCACCCATCGGTATATCATGCTCAAATCCTGACCAGCTCTGCTGATTAGGACGACGCAAAAACTCAAAAGCGCGATAGAACTCGTCCGAGGTTGCTGTAACGGGCGCGCTGAAATGACAAGGAATCACCTGATTAAAGTCCCACTGGGCAATTTTATCTACCCAATCGAGTACCTGTTTTGGCCCTCGGTTAAAAATTAGCGTTTGCAAAATAGGCGCAACCATTAGCCGTCCGTCTTTACGCAATGTCTCAAACGACTGTTGCCAGTTGACCTCCCATCGAAAAGGATAGAGCCCAAAGTAATTCTTCTTCGACTTATCCGGTGAGTTCCACGCCTCTCGTATCACCCGTCCGAGCGTGGACACATCTAAGGTGCTGGGCTGAAAGTAAAATGCGAAGAGCGAAATGCGTGCCCATCCTTTTAGCCGATTTTCTGGGGTGTCTGTGATCGCTTCTGCCGAGTTTTCTCGGGCATGGAACAACAGTGGAAAGGGATCCTGCTCAATGACCTGAGGAGGTGCTTGAGAGATAGAAAGGATAGAGTCTAGGGCAAGCAGCGATCGCGTCTCTCGATGGAAAAATGCCACCTCTGTGTAGGGCTTTACACTCAGCTCAATGGGGCCAACAATGGCGTAATCAAACTCATCATAAAAAGGCGTCTGACTCGCATCGTCTGGCAGAATATACGTTCGCTTGGCCGGAAAGCCTAGCCAGCTCAGCGGTAAATCAATCGGAAAGCTCCACTGATTTGGCGCCACATACACCTTGGCCTGCTTGAACTTTTGCCCAAACGGTCCTGCGAAGTACTTGTGCTCAACGCCTGTTACCGTTGGTAAAATGACATACTTCACTGGTCCGTGCTCAGTTTCTAGCTCACGCACCATACGTACACATTCCGGCGTTGGTGCAACGGGCGAAAACACCATTAACCCGCCCGCTGCCAGCTTAATCACGGTCATGCGAATGGGCACCACCACATAAAAAATCCCCTGTACCTGCTCAAACAGCCACAGCTGACCGGGGATTATTTCTCGGCGGATCGTGCGCCTTTGCCCATACGGGTAAATCGGCACGATGGGCCATAGGGGCCAAGCCCGGTCGCCTCTTTTAGTCACAGCAGCTCGATATTAGAAAACGAAACTTCCATGGTTGGCCCATCTTCGCTGGTGACCGTGCGCTTGGCCAAAATG
This sequence comes from Cyanobacteria bacterium P01_D01_bin.105, assembly GCA_039025345.1. GTDB lineage: Bacteria > Cyanobacteriota > Cyanobacteriia > Phormidesmidales > Phormidesmidaceae > Phormidesmis. The sequence continues at coordinate 115,381 of JBCCOO010000003.1, forward strand.
GTGTAGTCGCCCACCTGAGTGTAGTCATCTTTAAACTGGCTGCGGCCCTGCTTGACTTCGCCTGTCTTAGGATCGTGATAAATAGAGTCGTAGGTTTCTGAGAGATAGCCGCTGCCGGTGTCATAGGAGCTGAAGGTGTGGATAGTGACCACAATGCCGTGAATATGGCGGTGAACCATAGTGAACTCATTGTCTTTGACTTTGTAGGCATCGCCGTCAGCTTTGCCGCCCACTGCGATTTTGACGGTGCCGTCTTTGTCGGTGCCCTCTACCTTGAAGGTGTTTTCGCCGTGAGACTTGTCAAAGGGTCGGCTAACGCGGTGGATGGCCACTTCCCAAAGCTGGCTTTTGATGATTTTTTTAGCTTCTTCGTCTTCTACACCAAAGACCTCAGCTTCCAGCTTGGCATTAACTTTAGCCGACCCTTCAAAAGTCTTATCGCCCAGCTGCAGCGTCACATCGGTGGTGTAGCCGGGGAAGTTTTTGTCCCAGGTATAGCGATTTTCATAGGCAGCTTGAACCAGTTCGCGAGCAGAAACCTGTAGGGCAGTCATAAGCAATATATTCTCCTGATATCTTTCGAGCGCGAGGGCTTCCGGTTATTAGATCCTAACGCACTTGATCGCCTACATCATCTCTGGTCGTTGCAGCTATCAGCAAACGCCTTGAATAGGGGCTGGATGTACACCTTCAATGCGAGCAACGCTGATTTTCCATTGCACGCTTTGGCCCCATGTTTGCTGACGAATCCAACAAAATCCGCCTAAATAGCGTTCCAAAATGAAATCAGGTAAATCTTGAGGCTGATCTTTGAGCCGGACAAAATTTCCAGGCTTTAAATGAGCGTTCATGAGCACCTCGGGGATGGTGATGGGGCAAGTCGGTCACGCAAATAATAGTACATAATTATAGTTCTTTTGTACTATTTAGGATTCACGCTCAAAATTTTGCTGTAATCTCGGCTGAGGTTGAGTTCAGTGGAGATTGTGCAGCACCCTACTTTTTGTACAGATGTATATGGGGTCAGGAAACCTAAAAATAGACAGAGGTTAAGGTGTCACGCACAGAGGCTAAGGTTTCATGTGATCGCTGCGGTATAGCCGAGGGCATAAAAAGGTAAAAGCGCCCCATCCCTGCTGCGAATGAGCGGGATGGGGCGCTTTTACCTTTAGTGTGAATCGGTTTTAATCCATATACTTCAGCCAAGCGACTAGCCTACAGGCTATGTAGCAATCGACAGATACATACTCTGCGAGAAGGCAAATCCTACGTCGATTGCTGTAGGCGCTAGGGTGCATCGCTACCCCAAACGGTGGCTAGGCGATTGTCTCTGCCGCAGCCCGCGCGATAGAACTTGTAGCGAACGGGATTTTTTTCGTAATAGTTTTGGTGATAGTCTTCCGCATCGTAGAAGGTGGCAGCGGGTAAGATTTCTGTGGCGATAGGCTGATTGAAGCGATCGCTCAGCTTTTCTGAAACTGCTTCTTTAGACGCTTCTGCCAATGCCATTTGCTCAGGCCCGTCTACAAAAATAGCTGACAGGTATTGACTACCCTTATCGCAAAACTGACCGCGATTATCTAGTGGATCAATGTTGCGCCAGAACACGTCTAGCAGTGTTTCGTAGTTGACTTGGTTGGGGTCGTAGACGACTTTCATGGCTTCAAAGTGGCCGGTACCGCCGCTGGAAACTTTCTGGTAGGAGGGATTTTCGACGCTGCCACCTGTGTAACCAGAGGTGGTGGAAATCACACCGGGGAGTTCATCGTAGGGTTTTTCCATGCACCAAAAGCAGCCGCCTGCAAAAATTGCGGTTTGGGTGTCTTCTAAGCTGATTTCTTTAGAGACATTGATTGCTGATGGGCTGCTGCTTTGGGGGGCTGGGCTAGAAGAACAGCCCCAGACTGTTCCGCACAGCAGAATGAAGATGCTTAGGGTTACGAAAAATCTCGTGACCAGTGGATTTTGGGGTTTGTGACGAGTTGCCATGCCTAGCCTGTTGCTGCGCTGAGCGTAAGTGAACGTTAGTTATATTTCTTTAGAGTATGAGGCTGTAGTTGGGCTTTGTGCAAGCACCGCTGTATTCGTCGAGCACTGCCAGCCCGAGATCTGGCTGATAAAGTAGCCCATGATAGCCGCTAGGTAGACGTACCTTCAAAGACTTGATACACAGCACCGATAAATACATCCTTCAAGACAGCTGACACGACACCTAAGTGCGATTGCGGGCTATCTGCAGTTGGGCGCTCATGCGTCATAATCCCCGACTGGAACTTTCATTTCACTAGCGACGTCTTTTCTAGATACTAGAGCACTTTAATGAGTACATTTGCATCAGGATTGTTTGATGTTTCTGTTCTTGCTTATTGGCTAGCTGTAGCCGCCCTTTTCTCAAAAGGGCAGGAAATATAAGAAATAGCAAGGTTTTCCTAGTGAACAAATTTGTGAATGGCCTCCTTAAGTTCGGTTTTTATTGTCTGGCAGGTATGGCCTCTGTTGTTGTGTTGGGCTGGATAATAGAATCTGTTGGGTTTTACTATTTCAGGGGTCTCTTTGTAGTAGTCGGTATTCCATTTGTTCTATTTCTTTCCCTATGTACTGCTTGGGAGACCTAACTGATTGAGCTGTTGCTGAGCGCTTTACAGTTGCAAGAAACAAAGTTGCACGAAATAAAGTTGCAAGAAACAAAGTTCTAGGCGTTAGGGTTGCCAGAAATCTAATTGCTAGAGATTAGATACTTAGAAAGCTTAGATGCTTAGAAAGCTTAGATATTTAGAGAGCTTAGATATTTAGAAAGCTTAGATGCTTAGCTCCATTCGAGGTCACAGGCTAAAGGGGCGGCAGGCTAAGACTCTAGAAAGATCTGAGAAAAATGAACCTTGGAAAAAGTCTAGGCCCTACAAATATCTGCTTGAAAAAGCAGCTTAGGAAAGCAATCCTGCGATCGCATTTACAACGTGCTGCGCACTTCCTTTAAAAAAAGGTATATCCAAGGTATCGGCTGTGTCTTGTGGGGTGTGATAGTTAGGATTGCGAAAATTAGCAGTGTCGCTGACAAGTACTGCGGGAATATCTTTCTCCCAGAATGGTGCATGATCGCTGCGGAGCAAATCAGGAAATAACCGGAGCATCGGGTCAGGAATGGGCAAGGTGAGTATGTTAGGCCCAGTGCGCTGCGCTGAAAGCGTAAATGCACCCATGAGTTCGGTATGATTTTGCAAGCCCAGAACGGCTAGGAACTCGCCGGTATCAGGCACATCTGGTAGCGGTAGCTGAGCAGGATAGGTTTGACAGCCTGGTGTGTGGCAGGCATAGCCAATCATATCTAGGATAATGGCGCCGTTCACGCCATCGAGGTTGCTTGCTGTTGAGGTAAAGGCTCGGCTGCCGAGCAGCCCGTTGCCATCGGGTTGCCGTTCTTCCTGATCGAAAAAGACCAGAGTCAGGCTTTTGGTGAGCGTGCCTGCGTGAGTAGAGGCTGAACTAGCTGCTTGGTTAGCAAAGATGCGAGCGGCTTCAAGCACGGTGGCAACACCACTGCCGTTATCGTCGGCGCCTGGAGAGTTTGGCTCGGTGTCATAGTGAGCGCCCAGGATGAAGCTTCCTGACGTAGGCTCGCTGCCTGCAATGTGCGCCAAGATATTGACCCCACCTGAGTCCGCTGTGCCGTAGGGCTGTTGGACAGGTGTTAAGCCATATTGAATGAGCTGATTGCTAATGTATTGGCGGGCTGCGTCTCTTTGCTCAGGTAGAGCTGCTGGCTGAGAGAGCGCTTCGATATGAGCCATGAGCCGTCTCTCTTCAACGTTGAGATCGAAAGTGGCAGACTTGGCTATAGAGCTAGTCGGTAAAGGCGTAGGTGGTGCGGGCAATAGAGCATTCATCAATTCAGGAACAGAGTTACCCCAAATAACCAAGCCCATGATGAGCGCTGCTGTCGCAAAAAAGAGTCCGCTGCTGCGTTTAGTTGCCATTTATGTCCTGCTAAGGCGTCGTTGCATGACGCCCTGATTTTACATACTGCTTTCTGACTTTGTGCGGACTTGAGCGCGGACATAAAAAAGCAGGCACCGTAGAAAAAGGTACCTGCTGCAATGAAGTGCATGCCAATGGGCTTTCCGAGAACGCTTAGATGCGTCGCTCATCAATGTCGAGGCCACTGTCTTTTTGCAGGAGCTTAGAGAGTTGACCTCGAATGTCAGCGAGCTGAGGATTGTTTACTTTTGGCACAACGACCAAACGAACTTCAATTTCTGAAACATTATCAATGCGGGTTGTTTTTTCCCAGACCTTACGCTCGGTATCCGATTCAGACTCGTAGCGGAAAGTGAGTACGTTGTCTCCCACTTCCAGAATCTCAACATTCTTGAACCAACCCTGACTGCTTTGGATGTACAGCCACACGCCGGGCTTGCCTACCAATTCCTTTAGCTTGCCTTCCATATGATTCAAGTCCCAAGTAGAAACTGCGGATATTTAAAGTGGTGACATCAGAGCAATGGTCAAGACGGATACCTCTGCCTTGAGATATGTTTTCTGGTTCACTTTCTTAAGTTATTTAAAAATATTAGCACTGTAAGAAGTTTTGTATCGAAGTTTGCGAACTAATTATTAAACAAATATTAAATATAAGCGTTATTTGATGTGACCGATCCGTTGCGCTGTTTGGGGTTGAGATTTTTAATCGGGAAAAGATAATAAAGCTCCTGCATATATTGCGAAAGGTATATTTGTCTGACAAAAAGCCATCCGAAATTTTGGCGGCAATTTCTACGAAGGGCATGGCCGCAATTTACGGTTTGAATGATTGAGTCCCAATTTGAATGATTGAGTCCCAAATGGAGGGCCAGCTGATAGTGATTGTTGCTGCTGGTAAGTATCGGTGGCTCGTTGGTGCTAGCTGACCGGCAAAGTTATCGTAAACGTCGTGCCTTGACCGACCTCAGAGCTGCATTCAATTTGCCCAAGATGGTTTTGGGTCACAATTTCATGGGCAATGGAGAGACCTAATCCAGTCCCTTTATCAGCTGTTTTGGTTGTGAACTGACTTTCAAATATTCGGGTGATAACGCTGTCAGGAATGCCACCTGCGGTGTCAGTAATGTTGACCACAACAGTCTCTTCTGCCAACGCTGTTGTAATCGAAATCTTTCTTTTACTGGCGTCTAGTACACTCTTTTCTATTATTTGTTCTTCGGGTATTTGTTCTTCTGGTATGTGGCTTTCATCCATCGCATCAATAGCGTTCGCCAAAATATTCATAAATACCTGATTGATCTGGCCAGGGTAGCAGTTAATGCTGGGGATGGAGCCGTAGTTTTTGGCAATGGTAATTTCAGGGCGATTGCCAACAGCCTTGAGGCGATGCCTTAAAATCAACAGTGTTCCGTCTATCCCTTGGTGCAGATCATAAGGTTGCTTTTGGAGGATGTCGGCACGAGCAAAAGTCCTTAATGATTGACTGATGGCTTTGATGCGATTGCCACTGGTGGCAATGGATTCAATGAGGTTAGGGAAGTCTTCAAAGATATAGTCCAGCTCAATAGCTTCGGCATTTTCAGTCACTGTTTGTATCGCTTCGGCAGAGATGCCTGATAAATTCTCTGCTAAAACAGATTGCAACAGTTCGATATGTGCCATTAGCTGATGGCCGTATTCTTCTGCAAACGCTACATTGCTGGTAATACAGCCAATAGGATTGTTAATTTCGTGAGCAACGCCTGCAACTAACTCCCCTAAAGCAGAAAATTTCTCACTTTTAACGACCTGGACTTTTGCTTTTTCTAGGCTATCAGTCGCTGCATCAAGGGCAGCCGTTCGAACCTCTATGCGGCTTTCTAGCTCCTGGTTAAGTTTGAGCAGCTGCTCTTGAGCCGTGGCTAATTTAACGCGATCGCGCTCAGCGCTTGACAGGGACTTTCTGAGCATCCGCTCCTGATATTGGCTAGCATTTTCGAGGTCAGCCCGCGCCCGCTCCGATTTTGCTAATCGCTTTGTCAAGATACGGTTTGCCCGCTCAAGTGCCTTAATCTGTTTGATAAAGGACGCTTCAGCGGCCTCATCTTTGTTGGTATTTGATGGTGTAAGCGCAGTCACTTAGCAAGTTCCCAGTAGTAAGGCAATGAAGGTCTCGTTATGGAAGTGAGACACAGTCTGCGTTGCAAACGGGCTAATTTCGCCAAAGGCATGGAAGCCCATAATGGGTGTTCCATGGGTTAGGCATTCTTCTGCGAGTGCGTATTCTTGCTCAGTGCGCGTTCCCATCGTTTTGAGTCGTGACGCGCAAGAAACAATCAGCGCTGCTGCTGGTGATTTTCCTGGATAGGTTGTGAGGGCTGTTTGGACAGCTTTTTTGGCCGAGGTGAGTAAAGTCTCGTTGTCGGTTTCAAGGAGTTGAATGATGGACTGCTCAGGAATGTGTCCAAAATAGCTGACGCTACCGTCGGGATGGCCATTGCCATTGGGCGATCGCACGTAAAAGTCAGTGCAGTTGGGTTCGCGTATGGCCAGTGAGCCGACCAAACTGCCGCCACCCGTTAGCATCAGTTCTTCCATGCCAAAGCTCTGGGTATAGAAGTCTTTGGCGGGTTGCCCGTCAATTTCGTAGATTGTGTTGCCTTCAGATTTTGTGACAACTGCTTTAGGCCCAATAGGACGTTTGCCAGCTTCTATGCTGTAAGACATCTTGAGGTTGCCAGCAAAGGTCAAAACAACAAGGGCATCTCTGAGAACCTCTGTTTTTTCAGATGTGCTGATGAATTGATAGCAGGTCTTAAACTGCCAATCATCAGCAGTGAGGCCACCTATGATGGGAGTTTTGTTCTCTGTCGCTGTTCTGAGTCCTTCTACTAAGGCGGTTGCGTTAGTTAATAAGCCTTCTGCAAGTACGTAGCAAAGCTTGAGTGATTCAGGGCCATCTGGTTCAGGCGGTGTCGCAGGGCTAGCCTGGGCGATCGCCATTTTTGAGGCTGCAAGCGCATCCTCACTCACTGATTTTCCCGCACCAACTTTAAATGTGACTTCATCTGAGCAAAACAGCATCAAGGTCAGGGAATCTTCCTGAAAGCCCATCGCCGAAGACATCTCGCCAACACTGGTTCCGCCGATTATCAGAATATCGGGATAGATTTTGCGAATGTCTTGGAGGATGGTCTCATGATCAAAATCAATGGCTGCAATCAGAATCCCGGCCTGGGGAATATCATTGCCTAACGCCTCTTGGCATTGCGCCATCGCCTCTTGAATAGCGCCTGCTGAGTCTGGATCAATCCCATGGCCTACGACTGTTTTGAACATTTATCTCACAAGCGCCTAGTTGTAAAAGCACTTGAAATCACGGCATTGCTGGTGCTTCAGCAGTCATATTTTGCCCAGTTAATCTGTCAAATTGTTGAATGCTCAGGTGGGCGAGTCAATCGAGATATCGTTTGACTCGCTAGGTGCTATTGACGTTGGAGGAATCGGTTGAGATGACTTTGGTCTCAATCTACGTTTTGCTCGTTAGTCTCTTGCTCGTTGATAGCTTGCTTATCTGTGTTTTGCTCATCCGTGTCTTTCTCATTGGCACTATTGGTGCCAGGGCGACTGACATCAGGTTCACTTTTATCTAGCTCACTTTTATCTGGCTCACTTTTATCGAGCTCACTTTCGGGGACTGCGTCTTCTTCAAGTGCAGTTTCAATAGGTATATCCAAAGCTGAGTCATCAGAGGGCGCTATCCGGGAAGGTTGTGTGCTAGGCGCGTTAGATGATTCCACAGATGGCTCAACGGACTTTGACTTGGCCGTTTCAGGGGTGTCTATTTGAGGTTCACTGGTCTGTTTGAAAACGCCTCGAATGCGATTGAAGAAGCTAGGTTCTGCAGGTGCGCTAGCAGACGCGCTGGGCGTTTCTGCATTGAATTCTGAATTGATTAGGGGGACGGCGGCAGCCCCTTCAATCGTCGCATCGTCAACTGCATCATCATTGGTTTCTGCGTCTACGGATTCATCAGTCACTAGATCATCACTCAGAGACCCATCTTCTGCATCCTCCGAAGAGTCATCTTTTGAAACATTTGTACTAAGTGGACTATCATCATCTGAATCGTTAGAGGCTTCTGCTCCCGACGCTGGGAATAACGTCTCGGGCTGGTTAGGTTCTAATGCGTTAGTAGCTTCGTTAACAGCAGGTGTCTCGTCAGTAGGTGCTGCCTCTACCTCTGCTGACGTCTTTTGACGGTCTGATGCACTTTGTCCAGAGACTTCTGCAGGTGGCTTAGGTTGTTGTGATGCTGCTTCAGTTGCATGGGTGTCAGTGGCGTCAGGGGTAATGGCGTCTTCTGAGGGGATTACATCTTCTGAGGGCGCCGGAGGTATAACCTCAGGTTCTGTTTTTGGGCTTGGCTCGGGTACGGCAGGCGGTCTGTAAGTAGGGTCAGCAATTTTCCCTACATCACGTAGTGGGAGTTCGCCTCGCATCAGTTGATCAAGGGTATTGGGCTGCTGCTGTGCAGGATCGTAGTTGAGCAGGCGCACGGTGCTGTTAAAGGCATTTGGAATGGGATTGCCTTCTGTATCGACAAGGGTGAGCTTTATCCAATTTTGACCAGGTTTAAATCCTCTGAGGTAAATGGGTTGCCATTGGTCAAAGGTAAAGCTTTGGCCGTTGATGTCACAGCGGATTTTCCAGTCTTGGAGGGTGTCGTCTTCAGCGGCGAGGAGGTGTAGAGGGGTGTTGTTTAGATAGAAGTCGAGGAGGATGGGTTCAGCGCCGTAGGTGCCTTGGGGTTGGTTATAGATCAGTTCTGGCTGCTTAGGGTTTGGCCTGTTCTCTTGGGTGGGTGCAAAAACATGGAAGGTGGTTTCGCTGAAGGCACCATCGTTTTTGAAGCTCTCGCCCCAAGGTTTAAGCGCGATCGCTCTTAAGGTATGAGTGCCAGGTGCTAAGTCTGTAAATTCAATAGGCGCATCCAAATCATAGACGGCTTGCCCAGGCTGATTGTCTAAGCTGAGCTGAAGGTGAGGGCCAAGGCCAAATTTTTCCTCTTTATATATCGAGAGACCTCGCAGTTGAAGTTTGACCGTCGCGGTTGTATTGTCAATGACTTGCTCGGCTTTGGGATAAGTAATGCGAACTTGGGGCTGCTTGTCGTCAATCAATTCATTGAGATCTAACAAAACAGCCGGAGGGGCCACTTCAGTGAGGGTGCCATTTGTGCCGCTGGTGAGCTGGCGTGGTTCTGTCAGGGTATAAACGTCCGGAAGCTCTAGCACCTGGACGGACGGCGAACGGTTGGCGCAGCCAATCAAAGAAAGAACCATCAGAAAGGTGATGGCGATTTGCCAGAAATTAGTCTGTCGCTGTTTGGAATTTTGTTTTTGATGTGGAGCGATCGCCATGCGCTGTACCTACAACCTATTCACCAACTCTATTCATGAGCGGCTTCCCTGCTTTTTAGAGCCGCATTGGTGATCCTATCGGACGGTCGGCTTAGAAAAGCAGAGAACTTCACTAGCCTTGATGTATCTTGTCGGGCTGGCAAATTGTGAAAGCGATCCGTATGTGAGAAATGAATAGCATGGGAAATGAATGCATAAACGAACCGGATATGGCGATCCCCAACGCATATCTCATTCAAATCAAGCCTGCGGAGACAATTAACTTAACAAAAGCATTGGCTGCTCAATGAATTGTTGTAACTTTTCTTGGAATGCTCGTATCCAAGCTCTTAAAGGTGAGGTGATTAAGCCTGTCTGAAGATATTTTTAAAGGGGTCAAACCAAATGGAGGCCTATTAATCAGCCTTGATAGGAGCAGAGTGTATTGTTTTGTTAAATAGGCTTCATAGACACCTGTAGATTATGCATCAGCTAATCGTGAAAGCCTTCTAAAATGAGGATTTTCGCTGATTGAAGGTTTGTAAACTTCAAGGCAGGGAAGGTAACCGCATGACTATAATACGTGAGAACATTCCTTGACTTTGCTGGGTTTTGAGCCGGTTTGAGGCATCACTTTAATGTACAAAGCTGAGAAGTTTTGAGCCAAATGTGCCTTGTGTAACCTAAATCTCATTTCTGGCTGCAGGGTGCAAGGATAGCGTTCTTTCTCTGTCTTAGAGAGGAGAGTCTCCATGACAACTACCCCGCGCGAGCGGGAGGCAACTAAAGCCAAAGTAGTGGTTGATAAGAACCCGACCCCCACTTCGTTTGAGAAGTGGGCCAAGCCAGGTCATTTTGACCGGACTTTGGCTCGGGGGCCCAAAACTACCACTTGGATTTGGAACCTTCACGCTGACGCTCACGACTTCGATAGTCACACCAGTGACCTCGAGGATATTTCTCGCAAAATCTTTAGTGCACATTTCGGTCACTTGGCCGTAGTGTTCATTTGGCTGAGCGGCATGTACTTCCATGGCGCTCGTTTTTCAAACTACGAAGCTTGGATGGCGAATCCATTGGGCATAAAGCCCAGTGCGCAAGCTGTCTGGCCTATCGTCGGTCAGGAAATCCTGAACGCAGACGTGGGCGGTGGCTTCCAAGGCATCCAGATTACGTCCGGCCTGTTCCAGCTCTGGCGTGCCTCCGGCATTACTAACTCGTATCAGCTTTACTGCACTGCGATCGGCGGTTTGGTAATGGCAGGTTTGATGTTGTTTGCTGGTTGGTTCCACTATCACAAGGCTGCTCCTAAGTTGGAGTGGTTCCAGAATGTGGAATCTATGCTGAATCACCACCTGGCAGGTTTGTTTGGTCTTGGCTCCCTAGGTTGGGCTGGGCACCAAATTCATGTCTCACTGCCGATCAACAAGCTGCTGGACTCGGGGGTTGCACCTCAAGATATTCCTTTGCCCCATGAGTTCTTGTTTGACAAGGCTTGGATGGCAGAGCTTTATCCTAGTTTTGCTCAGGGCCTGAAGCCATTCTTTACGCTCAATTGGGGCGTATATTCTGATTTCTTAACCTTCAAAGGTGGTCTGAACCCAGTGACAGGTGGTCTTTGGCTATCTGATACGGCGCATCACCACTTGGCGATCGCCGTCATGTTCCTGGTTGCAGGTCATATGTACCGAACGAACTGGGGCATTGGTCACAGCCTGAAGGAAATTTTGGAAGGCCAGAAAGGCGATCCGCTCCTTTTTGGCGGAGAAGGCCACGTTGGCATGTATGAGTTTCTGATTGAGTCTTGGCATGCGCAGCTTGCGCTGAACCTAGCAATGGCTGGCTCAGTCACCATTATTGTGGCGCAGCATATGTACGCGATGCCGCCTTACCCCTACATTGCGACTGACTACGGTACTCAGCTTTCACTGTTCACTCACCATATGTGGATCGGTGGATTCTTGGTTGTAGGTGCAGGGGCACACGGTGCGATTGCAATGGTTCGTGACTACGATCCAGCTAGGCATGTGAACAACGTGCTAGATCGTGTACTTCGTGTACGCGACGCCATTATCTCCCACCTTAACTGGGTCTGTATTTTCCTTGGCTTCCACAGCTTTGGTCTTTACATCCATAACGACACCATGCAGGCATTGGGTCGTCCCCAAGACATGTTCTCGGACACGGCGATTCAGCTCCAGCCTATTTTTGCGCAATGGATTCAAGGTTTGCACACCGCAGCGACTACGGCAGCAAGCACGGCTCCTAACGCATTAGCACCCGCTAGTTACGCATTCGGCGGCGACGTCGTTGCAGTTGGCGGCAAGGTTGCAATGATGCCTATCGAACTCGGTACTGCCGACTTCATGGTTCACCACATTCATGCGTTTACGATTCACGTAACCGTACTCATCCTGCTTAAGGGTGTGCTGTATTCCCGTAGCTCTCGCCTTATTCCTGATAAGAGCGAGTTGGGTTTCCGCTTCCCTTGCGACGGCCCTGGTCGTGGCGGCACTTGCCAAGTATCCGGCTGGGATCACGTATTCCTTGGCCTGTTCTGGATGTACAACTCCATCTCGATTGTGATTTTCCACTTCAGTTGGAAAATGCAGTCGGATGTTTGGGGTACCGTCTCCGATAACGGCACCGTTTCCCACATTGCTGGCGGCAACTTCGCCGCAAGTTCGCTCACCATTAATGGTTGGCTGCGCGACTTCCTGTGGGCGCAGGCTTCTCAGGTTATCAACACCTACGGCTCGGCTCTGTCGGCTTACGGTTTGATTTTCTTGGGTGCTCACTTTATTTGGGCATTTAGCCTCATGTTCCTCTTCAGTGGCCGCGGCTACTGGCAGGAGCTGATTGAGTCTATTGTTTGGGCGCACAACAAGCTGAAAGTAGCTCCGGCTATTCAGCCCCGTGCACTGAGCATTACTCAGGGCCGAGCAGTGGGCGTTGCTCACTACCTACTGGGTGGAATTGCCACAACGTGGTCGTTCTTCCTGGCTCGAATGTTATCGGTAGGTTAAGGAGCGCGGAGGAATAACTAAAACGTATGGCAACTAAATTTCCAAAATTTAGCCAAGCGCTCGCACAGGATCCGACCACCCGTCGAATCTGGTACGGGATTGCAACCGCTCACGACTTTGAGACCCATGACGGGATGACAGAGGAAAATCTTTACCAAAAGATTTTCGCTTCTCACTTCGGTCACTTGGCAATCATCTTCCTGTGGACGTCCGGCAACCTGTTCCACGTAGCTTGGCAAGGTAACTTTCCACAGTGGGTTTCTGACCCACTCAATGTGAAACCCATCGCTCACGCGATCTGGGATCCTCACTTTGGTCAGCCTGCAGTAGACGCGTTCTCTCAGGCTGGTGCTTCTAGTCCGGTAAACATCGCTTATTCCGGCGTTTACCACTGGTGGTACACCATCGGCATGCGCACAAATGCAGATTTGTACGCAGGGTCTGTTGGTCTTCTAGTCCTTTCAGCAGTTTTGCTGTTCGCAGGTTGGTTGCACCTTCAGCCTAAGTTCCGTCCTAGCTTGTCTTGGTTTAAGAATGCTGAATCCCGTTTGAACCACCACTTGGCTGGTTTGTTCGGTGTGAGTTCTTTGGCTTGGACAGGTCACTTGGTACACGTCGCGATTCCTGAGTCTCGCGGCGTTCATGTAGGTTGGGACAACTTCATGTCTATGAAGCCTCACCCCGCAGGTCTTAAGCCGTTCTTTACAGGTGATTGGGGCGTTTACGCTCAAAACCCTGATACGGCAGATCACATCTTTGGGACCTCTCAAGGTGCGGGCGATGCGATCTTGACCTTCTTGGGTGGTTTCCACCCTCAGACTGAGTCGCTTTGGCTCACGGATATGGCGCATCACCACTTGGCGATCGCCGTTCTCTTTATCGTTGCTGGCCACATGTACCGCACTAACTTCGGTATTGGTCACAGCATCAAAGAGATTTTGAACGGTCACACGCCTCCGAAAGGTGGTTTGGGCGCTGCTCATGCGGGTCTGTATGACACACTGAATAACTCTTTGCACTTCCAGCTTGCGTTGGCGCTAGCATCCTTGGGCGTAGTCACGTCTCTGGTTGCTCAGCACATGTACGCGCTGCCTCCTTATGCATTTATTGCGAAGGACTTCACGACTACAGCTGCGCTATATACCCATCACCAGTACATTGCTGGGTTCATCATGATGGGCGCGTTTGCTCACGGTGCAATTTTTCTCATCCGTGACTACGATCCAGCTGCGAATGAGAACAACGTGCTTGCTCGTGTGCTTGACCACAAAGAAGCGATTATCTCCCACCTAAGCTGGGTGTCTCTCTTCCTTGGCTTCCACACCTTGGGGCTCTACGTTCACAACGACGTAGTGGTTGCCTTTGGTACGCCTGAGAAGCAGATCTTGGTTGAGCCTGTGTTTGCACAGTATGTGCAGGCTGCGTCTGGCAAGTTGCTCTATGGCTTCGATACGCTACTCTCTAACTCTGACAGCATTGCGACTAACGGCGCTGTTTGGCTGCCTGGTTGGTTTGATGCAATCAACAGCGGTAGCAACTCCTTGTTCTTGGCGATTGGCCCTGGTGACTTCTTGGTTCACCATGCAATTGCCCTGGGTCTCCACACCACCACTTTGATCTTGGTCAAAGGTGCGTTGGATGCCCGTGGCTCTAAGCTCATGCCCGATAAGAAGGACTTTGGCTACAGCTTCCCTTGTGACGGCCCTGGCCGTGGCGGTACTTGCGATATCTCCGCGTGGGATTCCTTCTACCTCGCTATGTTCTGGATGCTCAACACGATTGGTTGGGTGACCTTCTACTGGCACTGGAAGCACTTGTCTATCTGGAGTGGTAACGTCGCTCAGTTCAATGAGAACTCGAACTACCTCATGGGCTGGCTGCGTGACTACCTCTGGTTGAACTCTTCTCAGCTAATCAACGGTTACAACCCCTACGGGATGAACAACTTGGCTGTTTGGTCTTGGATGTTCCTCTTCGGACACCTGGTCTGGGCAACTGGATTCATGTTCCTCATCTCTTGGCGTGGTTATTGGCAAGAACTCATCGAGACCATTGTTTGGGCTCATGAGCGTACGCCTTTGGCTAACCTGGTTCGCTGGAAAGACAAGCCTGTTGCACTTTCCATCGTTCAGGCTCGTTTGGTCGGTTTGGCTCATTTCACTATTGGTTATGTCCTGACCTATGCGGCCTTCCTGATAGCGTCTACGTCGAGTCGATTTGGCTAGCGTGATACGCAAATAGGATAGAGAATGAAGCCTCTCAGCATTGCTGGGGGGCTTTGTTTTTGAGAGGTTGTAGACTGAAGGGAAGTTAGAAGTATTGCTGAAGCTATGGTTGTTTCTTCATCGAAGCGAGTCATCACAGACAAGTGGCTCAAGACAACTTGGAATGAGTTTGTTGAGGTTGCTTATGACGCTGTGTATGTGGAGTGCTCTGCTTATTTTTATTCAGGAGAGATGAGACTTGAAATGCCATCGCTAGGTATGGGCCATAGTAGGCAAAATAGTGTGGTAGGTAATGTTATTACATTGTTTGCTGCTTGCAACGCTATGGATATTACAAGCTATACGAATGGAAGTTTCCGTAAAGCGGGAGAGAAGGAGTTTCAGCCTGATATTGCTTTTTATATTGGAGAGGGTGCAAGGTACCTGCCGCCGCAGAACAACTCACCTATCAGTATTGAATTATGCGGTCTACCGGATTTGGTTGTTGAGGTCGGTGCGAGTTCTATTAAAGATGACTTAGGCCGTAAGCGATTGATGTATGAGCGGATAGGCATTGCAGAATATTGGGTTGTGGATGTAGAGGCGAAGGAAGTTATCGCCTTCAAAATTGATAATGATGCTAGAAGTGGGCAGATTCGGAGTTCTATGATTCTGCCCGGGCTGGAAATAGATTTAGTGGAAGAGGCTTTGAGGCGATCTCAAACTGAGAACGATGGGGCGATCGCTCGATGGCTGATAAAAACATTTGCATCGTAAATTTGAACAGTAAAACTGAGCGGGAAGGCTCAGAAATCGCACAATCAATGGAGTTAATGAATGCCAGGAGTTAATTAATGCCAGCACAGCGGGGCAAACAGCCGTTTGACGTATTTATGTGTCATAACAGCGAGGATAAGCCTGCTGTGATTGCGCTGGCTGAGCGGCTGGAGGAGAAAGGATTGCGGCCTTGGCTGGATGAGTGGGAGTTGCAGCCGGGGCGGGATTGGTTAGATGAGCTGGACAAGCAGATAGGAGAGATTGCCACGGCGGCGGTGTTTGTTGGGGCGAGTGGGATTGGGCCTTGGCAAAATCAAGAGATTAAGGCTTTTTTGACGGAATTTGTGGAGCGGGGCTGTCCGGTGATTCCGATAATGCTAGAAGGTGCGCCGCAGCGGCCTGATTTGCCGAGGTTGTTGCGAGGGAAAACGTGGGTGGATTTTCGGCGGCAGAGGCCGGAGCCGTTTGGGCGTTTAATGTGGGGGATTACAGGAGAGCATCCGAGGAAGCGGAAGAGTGGTAATGAGTCGGATTTAGGCGATGAGTCTGTGGTGCCTGTAGCGAATGGGCCACTGATTACGAGCCGAACAATTGAACAGGCAGCGCTAATGGAGCTGAAGGGCTTAGAGACGCTTGCCGAACAGGAGGAGGTGGACGCTCACTATGCAAATTTAGACTGGTACTTGCAAAGAGGTAAATGGAAAGCAGCTAATCAGGAAACGTATCGGTTGATGATTACAGAGGTTGGGAGAGACGAAGGAACTTGGTTCAGCAGCCAAGAGCTATTAAACTTTCCTTGTGAGCCCTTGAGGATTATTGACGACCTGTGGGTGAAGTATAGCGATGGAAAGTTTGGATTCAGCGTACAAAAGAAGATGTACCTGGAGTGTGGCGGCGTTCCAGATGGACACTACTACCGAGCAGCGTACCGCCAGTTTTGCGTTACCAATGGCTGGAGAAAGAAAAATAAGTTCAAATGGAAAAAGTTAACATTTGATGCAGAATCTCCTAGAGGCAACTTACCTGAAATTGCTATCAGTTGCGGAGCAACGCTACCGTTCTCTGAGGAATTACCTGAATCAATGAGAGTACAGAGAAGCCTTTCTGGGGGTGAGGACAAGGTCGCTAAGTGTTGGTATGACGAGGACAAGGTCGCTAAGTGTTGGAATGACATATTAGGAGGAGATATGAGTCTGTACTACAAACAGTGGATACTCTTCTCCCGCATCCAGACTTGTGAACTGTAAACTACCTATTTCTAGATACTATCAAGCACTTCAAAGATTCTGATAACTGGCACCGCTTGGCACCGCTGTTTTCTATAGTTCTGGCAATCCTTAACTGGTGTCTGTAAACTGCGTGCTCACATTGTCAGGATTCAAACAGTTAACAGGTGAGGTGAGTTATCCAGGCTGATAATCGCAAGCAAAAGCATAGGCCCATACTTCAGGCCCGAAGAGTCTCTTCAGCTTAAGCGCGACAGCAAAATCAAGTACTAGTGGAGCGGTTCTTAAGAAAAGCCTAGACAACTTATGGTCTACAGAGAATTTCCGAGAGGAGGCGATCAGATAGAGTTTGTGAGTATAGACTTTAAGTGCCCCGTAGCGTTTTTGTATGAGCAAGGTTGGGCTGCTTAACTCGAGGTGACGTTAGCCTATTTAAAGACTGGCAGTTAAAGACCGGCGTCAGGCTCGGACAGCTTTGCAACATCGTAGAAACTGCCGTCTGCCAGCATGTCATCAATCCTTTGCACCGTCAGCGGACGACTAAACCAATAGCCCTGGGCATAATCGCAGCCCATCTCGCTGAGCACCGCCACCTGCTCTGGGGTTTCAATGCCTTCGGCCAGCACCTTAAAGTTCAGGCCCTTGGCGAGGGCCACAATGGTAGAGGCGATCGCCGCATCACTCGGACTCTCCACTAAATCCATTACAAATGAGCGGTCAATTTTGATCGTATCTAGCGGAAAATGCTTCAGCACACTCAGCGAAGAATAACCCGTGCCAAAATCATCCATGGCAATCTGCATCCCCGCATTCGATAGCTCCTTGAGGGTTCCAATCGCCGTGCTCAC
>JBCCOO010000004.1:0-109063 GCA_039025345.1 Cyanobacteria bacterium P01_D01_bin.105
ACTAAATTACTGCCACCGTTAAACCCAAACCAGCCAAACCACAGCAGCATAGCGCCGAGAAACCCAATCGGTAGATCTGTGCTAGCCATATCTTCAAACTGGCGCTTAGTCGAAAACCGGCCTATGCGGGGCCCCAACACCAAAATGGTTGCCAAGGAGCACCATCCTCCCAGGCTATGTACCGCAGTAGAACCAGCAAAATCCACAAATCCCTTCTGCGCTAACCAGCCACCGGGTATTCCTTGATCGATGCCTTGCCATACCCAGTGGCCAAACACAGGGTAGATAAATCCAGCAAGCACAACCGAGATGATCAAATAACCTTTGAGTTTTATCCGTTCGGCAGAAGCCCCTGACAAGATCGTCACTGCTGTACTGCAAAACATGGCCTGAAACAGGAAAAAGATACCAATGCCCATGTTTTGGCTGTTGCCTAAATCAGGTAAAAACCTATCTGTCCCAATAACTCCAGAGAGCGACTGACCGAACATTAATCCATAGCCCAGTATCCAAAAAAACAGCACGGAAAAGGCGAGGTCTAAAAGGTTCTTGATCAAGACGTTGATTCTGTTTTTACTCCGGGTGCAGCCAGCCTCCAAGCATAGAAAGCCGATTTGCATCAAAAACACTAGAGTGCTGCAAAGTACTAGCCATAGGCCATCGAGCAAGTTCGTTGTCATCAATGAAATTATAAGAGAGCACCAATAGAGTTCCCTTGATTAATCACCCTAATAGCCCTCTGGTTATTTAAGCCAAGCGGTTGTCCTCTCACTGAGAATCAGAGTCCTTCATTCTCAGTGCCAATTTCTTCAACAACGCCGCTCGCATCAAATCCAAGGATTTTCTAATGGCTGTCCTTCGGCAATACGCTCATTCGTAGCTTCGTATCAGCTGGATTTACCGATACTGCATTGATTTTGACCAATAATCTGACCAATAAATCGTGGCCTTCAGCTTTAGGTGTTTCGAGTGTGATATCTTGCAGGGCCTCTTCACGATCAATGGGCCCTGGAGTGCTATAAGCAACAGTTTTCATGTTTGTGATCCGCTTCGGCCAAAAATGCAAGTAATCATCTGTCACGCGTTAACCCAGGTAGGTCATTTCATTGAGCGTGAACGCCTCAACAGCGCCATCAGTCGTCTCCATGTATGCGACAAGATGCGGTGCATTCATATGCGTTTGCCACAGCTCGCGGGATTCCCAATTTTCGTAAAACATAAAGTGTGCCGGATTTTCATTGTCGCGGTGCAAGTCATATTGAATGCACCCTTCTTCCTGGCGCGTGATGGGAACCAGCTTTTCTAGCGCTGCTTTGACCAGCTCAACCTGATCAGCCTTAGCGTATATGTTTCCTACGATGGTTAGCGTAGCCATAATTGAATTTCCTTTTAACGCTTTGTCAATCCCTTATGGGTATGAAACAAGTGTATTTAATCGCTTTGATCGAATAAACTAGCTACAGGGAAAATAACTATCCGGAAAAGCCGTACAATGCTGCTCAGAAATATTGCGTTATTTCTGCAAATTGTCGAGAAAGGAAGCTTAGCCGCTGCCGGTCGTGAAGTCGGCCTTTCACCGACAACCGTATCCGAGCGTCTTGCTGCGCTTGAAGCGCACTTCGGCGTTGTTCTTTTGAACCGTACAACGCGTGTAATTAGCGTGACAGAAGAAGGTCATACGCTGGTGGAAGGTGCCAAGCGAGTTCTGGGCGAAGTCGAAGAGCTGGAAACGCTGATTCGGCTGGGGGCACAAACACTGTCTGGCTCAATTCGGATGACGGCTCCTATTGATTTGGGCCGCAATGTTGTTGCCCCTGAAATTAATCGATTCCTGTCTAAACATCCTGCAATTTCGGTGGAACTGTTGTTTTCAGATGGCTATGTTGATGTGGTCGGAGGTGGGTTTGATATCGCGTTGCGGTTTGGCCCTATCACCGATAGTACTTTGCGCTTAAGGCATCTTGGCTATAAGAAGCGTGTGGTCTGTGCGGCACCTGCTTATTTGGCAAAATATGGTGTCCCAAAAGAACCTGCCGATTTGAAAGCGCATAACTGTTTGGTGATGCGCTTTGGGATGCACTTAGATAATATTTGGCAGTTTGGGACTGACTCAACAAAAGAGATGGTGGCGGTAGGCGGTAACAGGATAGTTAATGACGGCGCGCTCGTACGACAGCTGTGTTTGGAGGGCTATGGAATTGTGCTGAAATCAGAGCTGGATGTGAGGTCGGATATAAGGGCAGGAAACTTGGTCGAGCTGCTGGCTGATTACGCACCGTCTCCTACGCCCTTACAAATGTTGTTTCCTCCCAGCAGGGCTCAGCCAAGGCGAACACTTGCTTTGGCTGAACAACTAGCCTTGAGATTTAAGACTCTCGGATAATACAATTGTCCATTACACCGACTAGGAACACTAAATTCCAGAAACAACAACAGGTGAAAGCTCAGAAATGGGTGCACTCTTCGCTCAAGAGTACGCCTCCCAAATATTGAGATTTGCGTCAGCATGAAGCCCTTAAAAGGCGCTTGCCCTACGTCACGAGTTTGCAACGGTTCTTACACTTGTTTCGCTCTTCTATAACAGGTTGTTACGTAGCTGCTCTGCCAAAGTAATAAAGGTTTGCTGACGTTCTGCATCGACGCTATGTGTCATACGGCATAACACCCGATGTTCGACGGCATTCATAGATGTCAGCGCAACATTGCCTTTGTCAGACAAGTGCAATAGCTGACTGCGTTTATCAGCCGGATTCTGCTTTCTCTCAATCATCCCTTGCGCCACAAGTTCTTGAACAACCCTGTTCACTTGTGCTTTGTCTCTATTGATGGACTGAGCAATTCGTTGCGCCGTGCACTCATCCATGGCGGCAATCATTTTTAATGTCTTCATATGCATCGGGGCAATACTCAACCCCTCCGCTTCTAGTTCGGCTGATAGGCAAGATTTAAATGAATGCACCAGCCGAAACATCGATGCAATCAGAGGTGGCGTGGTCAATTTTTAGAACCTCTAAATAAATGGTTGACAATATCATCTATTGTTGGCTATAGTCAAGGCAACAAGGTTGATAGTATCATCTATGTTTAATTCGACCAAAGATTTCAGTTCGACCAAAGATTCAGTTCGACCAAAGATTCAACTCGATCAAAATAACCAAGGACTATATTCTATGAAACCTAAATTGAGGCTGACACAGGTTCACGCCGTTCAAGATTTAAGCCCACATATGCGACGTATCGTGCTTAGGGGCGACGACCTAAAGGATTTTCCCGTTGGTCAGGAGAGTGCTCACGTTAAAGTGATTGTTCCACGTCCTGGTGAGACGCAGCCAAAGTTAGCGTTTAACTTTGGCACTAAAAAGTGGATTCGTTCCTACACAGTGCGTGCCTTTGATGCCGCACAGCATCGGCTGACAATCGATTTTTCAGTTAACAACCACAGCGGCATTGTCGCCAATTGGGCAATGCAAGCAAGCCCCGGTGACTATCTTGGTATTGGTGGCCCTGGTCCAGTGAAACACACAGATTTTGCCGCAGATTGGCATCTGATCGTTGGCGACTTCTCTGCATTACCCGCCCTAGCCGCGACGGTAGAAAAACTGCCTCTCAGTGCTAAAGGCTACGTATTGGCACAAGTGCCGACTGTCCAAGACCAACAACATATCGACGTTCCTCCTCACATGAAGTTTCAGTGGATTGTGAACCCGGATGTATCGCGCAATGAACTGCTGACGCATGTTCAGGCAATCAGTTGGATGGATGGACAACCCGCCATATTTATTGCTGGTGAGGCATCGCAGACAGAAGCCATTCACAGATATGTGAAAACGCAGCCCGGTTATCAAAAGGCTAAGACCTATGCCTCTGGCTATTGGAAGGCGTAGTGCTGAAAATGCTTTCTCTGCACTGCCTTCGTACACATTGAATTAAAGGAAAATGACCATGCACAAAATCGTAGATGCTACCGTGCTGAACACACTGGATTTGCTTTATGAGGACGCGTCTTCAGATAAGCGTAGACTGCTTGCTGCCTTTCCTAAGCTAATATTTGGGGGGCTTAAACCCAGCGATGTTCGGAACGCCTATTTACCCATTAATCGTGATCAGGGAGAGTTTATCTATGATCTGTTAATTTCAGAAGGCTCAAAACACATTGTTGAATTTGGGACATCGTTTGGGATCTCTACCCTGTTTCTGGCGGCGGCGGCTCGTCAAACAGGGGGGCATGTCGTCACCAGTGAACTTTTACCCGAGAAGTGCGCGATCGCCCAGAAGAATTTTCAACGGGCTGGCATCGCAGACTTAGTGGAGCTGCGCGAAGGCGACGCGATGGACACGCTGGCCAGTGTTGATGACGGTATCGATTTTTTACTGCTCGACGGATGGAATGATCTCTATCTGCCGGTGCTCCAAATGTTGGAACACAAACTCAACAAAGGCGCGTATATCTATACTGACAATGCATTGTTTCCAGGGACAGAGGCCTTTCTTTCTTATTTGCGAGAAAATCCGTCTAAATTCGATTCTGAACACATAAAAACGGGAAAAGGAGGAATCGAATTAACAAAGTACTTGGGTGCTGACAATGGGGTCAAAAAGGAACCCATTGATGAGCTGCTAGTCTGACGTGAAAAGCACTGTGGCTTCTGTCGCTTTGGTCGTAGCGCTCAGATCTCGCGATGTTCTTTTGTCGTGCCTTTTGCTTGAGGGTTTAACCTTTTTATCGTGTATCCCTCTGGTAAAAACTAATATTAAAGTCTTCACCATCTGTTAAGACGTTGCGATTGACCAGATCTGAGAGCGTTTTTGTTTCGTGAATAATCTCCCAGCCCACGGTCGAAAAAGTGTCCTTGTTGTATACATTTTCTGCCACTAGTGGATTGGTCAACACATGAGAAAGTGCATCTATCGCAATGACTCGAGTGGCCAATGAGCCTAACAGGCCATCTTCGTGAGGGTCCTCGGCAAATAGCCCTACGTATAGTTCTACGTTGTCTACATCGCCGTACAGCTGTTGCAGTCTCTCTTGTGTATGGGTATTTCCGGTTATTTGATTGAAGTGTTTTACCTTAGGGAACTGATATGCTTCACGATAGTCGTTGTAGCTTGCCAGTTGGGTTCTACGTCCCAGCTTAATCGTCGGTATTTCGGCCGGCGCTATTAAAAAATCAGGTGTATTGAACAGCCCAATTTTGGTGGTGGGCTGTGCTGATGTTTCCTGCAGTAGATTGCCAATGCCTCTGTCTAGAATCATCTGATTGTTCCAGAGTGAGCCGACGATAGGGACGCGATTGCCAGCATATATAAATGTTTCTGGTAGGGCGCTATGCCACCGATAAACAAAGTTAAACTCAATCGACATCCAATTTTCTCGATACCATTTCTCATTTGGGAATGACTGTGGATCGAAAATAGCGTTGAAATGATAAGGCGTAATGTGGTTCACATAGTCTTCTATGACGATTTTCATAATCGTCACGATCAAGATATTTCGAGCGGTTTGAAATAGCCGCTCATCATCCCAACTTGGA
The DNA here is from genome assembly GCA_039025345.1 of Cyanobacteria bacterium P01_D01_bin.105. Classification (GTDB taxonomy): domain Bacteria; phylum Cyanobacteriota; class Cyanobacteriia; order Phormidesmidales; family Phormidesmidaceae; genus Phormidesmis. Next base: position 5,532 of record JBCCOO010000004.1, read on the forward strand.
TAAGCCCTGGATAGCAGGTCGCAAATGCGATTGTGCTCTCGCAGACAGATCACATTGAGCATCACATAACCAATTTGTATGTTGGCTCGCTCTACCCCCATGGCAAACAGTTTCGCTTTGCGATCGGGTGGCTGCCTAATTTCATCGTTTAATGGAACGTAGAGATCTTTGAACTCTTCTTTAATCGTTCCAGTTTCAGCATCTTCATAGAAAAAAAGAGGATATTCTTCATTATTGATTTGCTGGCTTTTTAGCTTACCTCCCTCAAAGCTTCTGAGCAGGTGTGTCATTTTGCGGGTAAGCCCATAGACCGGCGCTAAATCAATGTGATAGTTGGAGGTATTTCGCAATCGATTGTTGCGGTCCGTCCGTAAAAAGCCATCCGTAAACCACTGTGCCCAATAGGGAAACAGCAGCGTTGACTTTTTGGAGTAGATGGTTTCTCCGCCTTGTTTTTTAAAGAGAACCGAGAGATCTTCTGGGGTCGGTAAGGTCGGGTTTTGGTTGAACTCACGAGCAGGGGGAAGATGCCTCCCTGTATAGGTGCGATCGCTCAATGAATCCCAGGAAGTATACGTATCTGGTTTCTTGGGCCTATCTGTATCAGGAATATGCTCATCTAGCGTCATTAGGCTAAATGGATAAGGCCGTGTCGCTACCTTATAAATTGTGAAATTTGTTAAAAAGCGATTCACGCAGCGTGTCAGCCGTGGGCTTCGCTGAACTAATCGCCACAGCCACTCAAAGTGGGTCAACGCAAATAGCTCTAGCCGGTTAATAACGCCGTCTCTAGAAGTATCTCTTGTCAAGATTTATACCTCTTATAATAGCTACCTCTGTATATCTGATAATTGAGGAAGATGCCATTAAAACACAGCGAAACGCCAGTCAAGGATAAGACCTGTTTCGCTGCAGACTCTGTCGCTGAACGTTTAATTGGGGCTAAAGACACCCAAATTAAACGTTCGGCTGTGTATCGCTAACCCGATGTCTCTTCTGTAAGGAATAAGCAGAACAGGCTCGTATCGAATAACTGGATGCGGATAACTAGAGCTGAGGCTGTTTCGTATGCCAGTCTGTTGATTGCTCATAGGCGTGACCCATTTCAAATAACAGATCCTCACGCAACACATTGCTCACTAGCTGCAGTCCAATCGGCATTCCCTCATTGTCAAAACCACAGGGCACACTGATGCCTGGCAAGCCTGCCATATTAACTGGAATGGTCATCAGATCTAGCAGATACATGCTGAGCGGGTCGTCTTTAGCACCGGCTTTGAACGCTGTTGTTGGCACCGTCGGACTCAACAGCACATCCACATCTTTAAACGCTGCGTCAAAGTCTTGCTTAATCAGCGTACGCACCTTCTGTGCTTTGAGATAAAACGCATCGTAGTAGCCTGCTGAGAGCGCATAAGTGCCGATCATGATGCGGCGCTTGACCTCATCGCCAAAGCCCTCGGCGCGGGTTTTGTTATACATCGAAAGCAAGTTTGGTTCATCAGCGCGCAGGCCGTAGCGCACGCCATCGTAGCGCGCAAGGTTAGCCGAGGCTTCGCAGGGTGCAATGATGTAGTAAGCCGAAACGCCGTAGCTGAATTTGGGGCAAGAAACCGTTTTGATCTCTGCGCCTAGGGTTTTGAGCTGCTCAATGGCGGTATTTACCGCATCGCCCACTTTAGGATCGATGCCTTCTCCGAAGGTTTCTTTGACGATGCCAATGGTGCGCCCCTTCAAAGGCGTTTTGCCGCCTTTAGACAGCGATTTTGTGTAGTCAGGGATGTCTACATTGAGGCTGGTGGCATCTTTAGGATCGTGGCCTGCGATCGCCCCCAACAAAATGGCCGTATCTTCTACCGTTCGCCCAAACGGCCCAATTTGATCCAGCGATGAGGCAAACGCCACCAACCCAAAGCGCGACACCAGCCCGTAAGTCGGCTTCATGCCCACAATGCCGCAAAAAGAAGCCGGCTGACGGATCGAACCACCCGTATCTGATCCCAGTGAAATGGGCGCTTGCCCTCCAGCAACCGCTGCGGCAGATCCCCCAGACGATCCCCCTGGCACGCGCTCTAAATCCCAAGGGTTGCACGAGGTTTGAAAGGCCGAATTCTCAGTGGAGCCGCCCATAGCGAACTCATCTAGGTTCGTTTTGCCCACAAACACTGCGCCCGCCTGGGCCAGCCGTTCGGTTACTGTCGAGTCGTACGGGGGCACAAAATTCTCTAGCACTTTAGAGCTACAGGTGGTGCGAATGCCCTTAGTGCAGAGGTTATCTTTCAGGGCGATGGGCACCCCTGCCAGCAGGCCCACGTCTTCGCCAGCTGCAATTTTGTCATCCACTGCCTGTGCCTGTGCCACTGCCTTTTCCGCCGTGAGTGACACAAAGCTTTTGAGCTTAGGCTCCACAGCCTGTGCCTGCTCAAGTTGAGCCTGAGCGATCTCAACGGCAGAGCGCTCCTTGCTCGTCAGCTGCTGATGCAACTTGCGGATGGCTGACATACCAACGTCCTCTATGTATTCCTTCGCTTCAGTTAGGGTTTTTGACTTCAGCTAGTTTCCTGCTGCAGTTAGCCTACTTCAGTTAGATAGCGTAGCAGCTTGACCCGTGCGTTTATGCGTTAATTCCATCACAGCCAGTGATACAGCTCACGTGTATCCCAGCTGACATCATCCGGAAAAATTGGAAAAACATATCTATCAATGTAGATATATGTACCGATCCCCCCTTGCCAACGGGCAGATACAGACAGACACTTAGAGGGACGCAAAAATTGACATTTTTTTAAAAAGCTAGGATCGGTGTTGTGAAAAGAGTTCTTTCAATAATCTTAGGCGGTGGAGCTGGAACCCGTCTCTACCCCCTAACAAAGTATCGTGCAAAGCCCGCAGTTTCCCTAGCTGGTATGTACCGACTGATTGATATTCCGGTCAGTAACTGCATTAACTCTGACATCCTCAAGATATATGTACTGACTCAATTCAACTCAGCATCGTTAAACCGCCATATTGCCAAGGCGTACAACTTTTCTACCTTCAGCGATGGCTTCGTAGAAGTGCTCGCGGCCCAGCAAACGCCAGATAGTCCTAGCTGGTTTGAAGGCACTGCGGATGCCGTTCGTAAATACCTCTGGATGTTTGAAGAAGCCGATGTGGATGAGTTCATCATCCTTTCCGGAGATCACCTCTACCGTATGGACTACAGCCAATACGTTAAAGCCCACCGCGAGAGTGGCGCAGATGTCACCTTATCGGTAGTCCCGATTGGCTATAAGACAGCTTCTAGCTTTGGCTTGATGAAGGTTGATGATGACAACCGCATCGTTGAATTTTCAGAGAAGCCCAAGGGTGAAGCCCTGGAAGCGATGAAGGTGGATACGACGGCGATGGGCCTTGACCCAGAAGAGGCTAAAGAGAAGCCCTTTATTGCTTCTATGGGCATTTACGTGTTCAAAAAGCAGGTGCTTATTGACCTGCTGCGCAAGTACCCTGATCAAACAGATTTTGGTAAGGAGATCATTCCGTCTTCTGCTAAGGATTACAAGGTGCAGGCTTATCTCTTCAAAGGCTATTGGGAAGATATTGGAACGATTGAAGCATTCTATGATTCTAATATTGCACTCACTAAGCAGCCTGATCCCGAGTTTAGCTTTTACGAGAAAGACGCTCCCATTTACACTCGATCGCGCTACCTGCCGCCCAGCAAACTCGAAGACTGCAAGATCACAGAATCTATCATCAGTGAAGGCTGCATCCTCAAGAACTGCAGAGTGCACAAGTCTGTTGTGGGTTTGCGCCAGCGCATTGAGGCCGACTGCGAAATTGATAGCGCCTTGCTGATGGGCAGCGATTTTTACGAAGAGCAGGCTGAGAGCCAAGAGCGCTCAGGCGACCAGCAAGTTCCTGTGGGAATTGGTAAAGGCTCTGTGATTCGCCGCGCCATCATTGATAAAAACGCTCGCATTGGTCGCAATGTGAAAATTATCAATAAGGACAATGTGGAAGAGTCTGAGCGTGAGTCTGACGGTTACTACATCCGCAGCGGCATCGTCGTTGTGCTGAAGAACGCCACTATTCCAGACGGTACGATTATCTAGCTCAGTTATTGAATTCAGATCTTTCGCTCAGTTATTGGGCTTAGATCTTTTCGTCTGTGATGTATGAGCTGTGATATATGAATAGCGACCAGGGTTCGCTGATCATGCTCATTGGCTTGCCCGGTAGTGGTAAATCTACCTGGGCTAGACAATTTATTGAGCAGCAGCCCAACTACAGGCTGATAGCGACCGATGATGTTCGCTATCAGCTTTATGGTGATGAGGCGGTGCAGGGAGAATGGCTGCACATTTGGCGGACAGTATTGGGGCAATTAAAAGCAGCGCGGGCCGCGATCTCAGCTGGCCAGCTCACGGGCGTCATTTACGATGCCACTAACGCCCGTCGTCGCCATCGCCGTGAATTTATCCAAGCTGCCAAAGACTGCGGCTACCCTTCTATTCACGCCCTCTGGCTCGACACCGCTTTAGCGGTTTGTTTAGCCCGTAACCAGATGCGAACAAGACGCGTTCCGACAGCGATTATTGAGAAAATGCACCGGCAGCTTACCGCGGCGCCGCCGAGTGAGGCAGAAGGATTTGCCAGTCTGAAAAAGATTGCCTAAAAAGATTACTGAAAAAGACTGTCTGAAAAAGAATTGCCTAAAAAAGAGGGCAGGTTGTGAGCATTTGCCAACCTAATGGCTAGACCTTGCTTTTTTCCGCATGAGGCAGTCTGGTATATTCACAGGCAATGCCCGGTTTTTGTGAATAGGCTTTTGCATCCCTAATGCAGTCGAACGACTCATCCAATCCAGAAACCTCTCACCAGGAATCGCTTGCTCAGGGATACTCCGCATCACCTGACGCTTCAGCGCTGACGCCTGTGGAGGCCCTGCAAACAAGCTACGCTGACCAGCTTAGTCGGGATATTGAGCAACTAGAAGACCAAAAAGCCAAGCTGCGAAAAGATATTCAGACGCTGACCCGTGCGTATACACGTTTGCAAGCTAGCGTAGAATCGCTCAGGCGCGCGGAACGTTCGGCTAGCAGTGCCGCCGATGCCGCCGATGAACGCGTGGCTAACCAGCAAATGACGGCAGCGCTCCGGGCTCATGAAATCGACGATGCCAGTGCAGATGCCAGTGCTACAGATGCCAGTGCTGAATGGGTCAGACCTACTACCCCCTTGCCATCACCGCGTCTTCCAGGGGAGTCGACGACTCAGCCATCCACGCAGCAGCGTTCTTCTATAGAGCTACCCATTCCCGCCACGTCTGCTCAGCGCCGTCAGATTAAACTTCAAAGTCGCCGTATTGATGCTGTTAATGCTTCGGCGCTTCAACGCAGAGGATTGGTTTTGGGCGTAATCGCCACGGTTTTGATGGTGTGGCATTTTTGCGCGATCGCGGCGCTGGCGACTGGCGGCAGTTGGCTAGGGTTCTCCATTGGGAGATTCGGTACCGGTTTTATGCCTGCGGTGGCGCTGCTCTGGCTAAGAATGCTAGTGGTTGTGCCGGTTTTAGTGCTGATTTCACCCCAGCTGTATGAGAATGTGTGGGAAGACCTTCAGGAGTGGACGTATAGCCGAGATGGGCTACTGCTTTTGCTGATAGGCAGTGGCGTGGCGCTGTTTGTTTCGCAGGTTTTGCTATATCAGTGTCTCGGGTTCTTGGGGCCTACTATCGGCATCGCTTTGCTGTTTTTGTATCCCCTGACGGCTATTCCGCTAGGTATCGCTTTAGGTGAAAATCGCAACCTTTCGGCGTTGGCAGGATTAGCTTTAGTGGCGATCGCTATGGGCGCTGTCCTCACCCTCAAACCCACCTTTCAGTCCGCACAGCAGGATGTAACCGCTATCTGGCTTGGCCTAGCTACCAGTGTTGCCTTCAGTGTCTACATCATTCTCACCAATCTCAGCTACCGGCAGCAGCGATGTCATCCCATCCCTGCCGGACTCGTTCAATTTTGTGTGGTGGCTGCCCTCAGTAGCATCGTGCTCTTAGTCAGGCCCATAGAGCCTGCTGAGATAAGCTGGCTGAGCTTAGCGATTTGGGGCATTTTGCTAGGGTTGATGATGCTGTTGGTCTACTTATTCAACTACAGCAGCCTCAGGCTCATTGGCTCGCGTACCACCACTATTGCCGCCGCTGCTCCCTTAATTGCGCTCGTTTTAGCATGGAGCTTCTACCCTGCGCCCAGGCTAGCCATCATCCAATGGACAGGTATCGTCCTCATTGGCATTGGCGGCATGGCGCTAGGCAAAGAAAAAGTGAGTCAAGAACTGCTAGCTAAGGAAAGGCTTAGCCAAGAAACGCTCAATAGCGATAAGTCCTACTAGATTGCGCCTATCTCGTAGCGTTGGTCTAATCTATTTGTCTGATATTGCTTCTGTCGAGTGAGTTTAGGACACTAATGATCGAGTGCTATTGCTTTCGTCGAGTTAGTTAGGCCATTAGTACTTGCTGAAACCATCTAGTTACAGCGGCTAACTCGACCCGCAATCGACGAATTCATCCGTCGATTGCTATAGAAGTCTTACAAGACAGTTGTCTAAATAAAAAGGCGTCTGTCTAATGCAAGGCACATAGCCAATACCAGACAAACGCTACCAAATGAAATAAAAACGGAGAGAGAGGGATTCGAACCCTCGAACAAGTTGCCCCGTTACAGCATTTCCAGTGCTGCGCCTTCAACCACTCGGCCATCTCTCCAACTATTGATGCACAAAGCCTGTTCAACACTAGGCTGCGGCTTTGCTATCGTATCAGAGATTGGGATATCTCCGGATACTTTTTGCCGCGGTTTTTCTACATTGCTAGCGCCACATGCAATCATAGAAAAGCCCCATACTCCTTCTCAATTTCTATGGCTGAGCCTTTGGTAAACAGCTCTCCAACAAAAACATACAGCGTCCGCGTTCACGACCGACAAAAAGGGAAAACGTATACCGTGCGAGTTCCTAGCGATCGCTACATCCTCCAAACTGCCGAGAACCAAGCTGCTAATCTCCCCTTTGCCTGCCGTAACGGTGCCTGCACGACCTGCGCTGTTCGCGTTCTGTCGGGTGAGATAGCGCAGCCCGAAGCTATGGGCCTCTCCCCTGATTTGCGTGAGCAGGGCTACGCCCTCTTGTGCGTTAGCTATCCCCGCAGCGACCTAGAGGTGGAAACTCAAGACGAAGATGAAGTATACGAACTACAGTTTGGCCGCTACTTCGGCAAAGGCAAAGTCCGTTTCGGCATCCCCATCGAGGACGATTAACGCCATGTCTCCTAATCTCTCTCCGGCTGCTGCAGACCTCCAACGCTACCTGGATATCGCGACCGAAGCTGCCTCCGCTGGCGGCGCAGTTCTCCAACATTACTGGGGCAACCTCTCCAACATCCAATCAAAAGGCCGGCCTGGCGATTTGGTCACTGAAGCTGATAAAGCCGCTGAAAAAGAAGTCCTTTCTGTTTTACGTCTTCACGTTCCTGACCATGCCATTCTCGCCGAAGAATCCGGCAGCATTGCCAGCCAGAATGATGGCCAGAGTGATGCCCAGACCGATAGCCAGAGTGATGCCCAGACCAATCGCTTGCTTTGGGCCGTCGATCCGCTTGACGGCACTACCAACTACACCCACCAATACCCTTTCTGTGGTTGCTCTGTGGGGCTGCTGATAGACGGTCATCCTGCGGTAGGCGCCATATTTGATCCGTTTCACAAGCATCTTTTTCGGGCTGCAAAAGGGCTCGGTGCAACCTGCAACCGACAGCCCATTCACGTCTCTGATAGCCAAGCCCTTGTAGATAGCCTTCTGGTGACAGGCTTTGCCTACGACCGTCGTGAAACGATTGACAATAACTATGCTGAGTTTTGTCACCTTACCCATCTCACGCGCGGCGTCCGTAGAGGCGGCGCTGCCTCTATTGACCTCGCCTATGTTGCCTGTGGTCGGCTCGATGGATATTGGGAGCGAGGCCTGTCGCCTTGGGACTTAGCCGCAGGCGTTGTTTTGCTAGAAGAAGCCGGTGGACAGGTCACCGCTTATGACCAAAGCCCCTTTGACATAGAAAGTGGACGAATTCTAGCGACGAACGGCAAAATCCATGCTGAGCTCAGCGAGGTTCTTAAGCATGTGAAGCCGTTTGAGCGGTTTGCTCCAGATACTTGACTCAACCCAAAATTGACCCCTTAAGGCTGTTAGACATCGGCTGTTGACAATGACACCTTGAAAATCGTCCAGTCTGAACATTCTTTTCTAGGTTTTTGAAGAATTATGACCTGAGATAAATTTCAGGCGCAAATTATTAAGCCATGATAAGAGCGTCATTCTTAAGCCTTAGGGGTTCTTCATAGCCATGTCTGCACACAGTAGCCTGCCGGGCAGTCTTCCAGAGAATGGTGTCATGATGCAGTTTTTCCACTGGTATATAGCGCCAGATGGTTCTTTATGGAATGAACTCAGCGAGAAGGCTGAAGGACTCGCTGATGTCGGGATTACCTCTGTATGGTTACCGCCTGCCTACAAGGGCGCAGAAGGCGACAGCGATGTTGGCTACGGCGTGTACGACCGCTACGATCTTGGAGAATTTGATCAAAAAGGGGCTGTGCGTACCAAATACGGCACCCGCGATGAATATATCCAGGCCGTACAGACCGCGAAAGCCTCAGGGCTGTCGGTGTATGCCGATATTGTGCTCAATCATATGATGGGCGCAGACCAGCAGGAATCGTTTACAGCAACCCCTCACGACCCTGACGATCGCTATCAGCCCATTGCTGAACCAGCGCCGATTAAAAGCTGGACACACTTTACTTTTCCTGGCCGTCAGGGCAAATATTCAGATATGGAATGGCACTGGTGGCACTTCAATGCTACCGACCACAATGACTACGCCGATGAAGACTACGAAGCGGTTTATCTCTTTGAGGGTAAGCAATTCGAAAAAGAAGTAGACCTTGAAAAAGGCAGCTTCGACTATCTGATGGGTTGCGATCTTGACATCAGCAATCCAGACGTCACAGATGCCCTGAAGAAATGGGGTGAATGGTATGTGGACACCATTGATATGGACGGTTTCCGCTTCGATGCGGTTAAGCATGTCCGGGCTGGTTTCTTTCCCCAATGGATGAACCATGTGCAGCGCTACAGTGGCCGCTTCCTTTTTGCTGTAGGTGAGTATTGGTCAGGTAATATCAACTCGCTGCAACGATTTATCGACTTAACCAATGGTACGGTTACGCTGTTCGATGCGCCTTTACACTACAACTTCCACAAGGCCAGCAATCGCGGTGAACTCTACGATATGCGTAGGATTTTTGACGATACGTTGGTTCAAAGCCATCCCGATCTTGCGGTAACCCTGGTTGATAATCATGATTCTCAGCCACTGCAATCGTTAGAGTCTGTGGTAGAGCCATGGTTTAAGCCTCTTGCTTATGCGCTTATTTTGTTGCGCAAAGAGGGTTACCCCTGCATCTTTTACGGCGACTATTACGGCGCCCACTACACAGATATTGGCGATGATGGCAACGAGCACGAAATTTTTCTGGATGCTCATCAAGCGCTCATTGATAAATTTTTGCAGGCTCGTCATACCCATGGCTTTGGAGCGCAACACGATTACCTTGATCACCACAGCACGATTGGCTGGACGCGCCTGGGTACGGGCGAGCATCCTGGCGGTATGGCCGTTGTGCTGAGTAATGGTGAAGCGGGCACTAAACGCATGAATGTAGGTCAGCCAAACCGCACTTACAGGGATATTACAGACCATGTGACTGAGCTGATGACAACGGATGATGAGGGTTGGGCAGACTTTTGCTGTGAGGCGAGGTCTGTTTCTGTTTGGGTGCCTGAAGGTTAGGAAAAGGCGCAGTGAGGAAGCTATAGGCCGGTTGCTATCACGGGCATTCTGAGTCTGCGACCTTTACACCAACTTTAAACACGACTTATGACCATCAATGAAGGGCTGTTCAAGCTTGATGTGACAGATCACCATGCTGTGCTCGGTTTTTCTTTGGCTGAAGAGCCTAAAAAAGTGCGTAAGCGCTACTTAAAGGTGGCTCGTCAACTCCATCCAGATAGCATGCGCAATGCGTCGGAGGAACAGAAAAAGCGGGCAAGTGAGCTGCTCTCTAAGTGGGTCAATCCAGCTTATGAAGCGCTGAGTCAGGGAAAGTCGGCCAAAGAGCACAGCATTTTGCTGAAAATGAAGCAGGAGCAGCTGGTGGCCCGGCCCGTTTTGCTATCGGCCAAAAGTGAACCGGCTAAAAAGCTGCTGGGCACTAGCAATTTGGAGCATGAATATTCGTTGGCGCTGCAAAAGATTGCGGCTGAGCAGTATTCGGATTTAGCGCGGGTAGATGAGGCGATCGCGCAAATCAGCGAGCTCAATGCGGTCTACCTCATGCGCAAAGGCAATGTAGGCAAAAAAAGTGAACCTGTTAGCGGTGGCGTCAAAGAAAAATCGGCAGAAACCGCCTCTGAAGCGGCCCCCCGTCGCCCTCGTCATGAGGCCATTATCGAAAGCTATATGAGCCGTGCCAAAGAATTTGACTATAAACGGGACTACTCTCGCGCTATTTTAGAACTGCGCGAAGCGATCGCCGCTCACCCGCAAAGTGCCCCCTGCCATGGCTACCTAGCCAAGTTGTACTTAAAGTCTGGGCAGCCAACGATGGCTAAAATCCATGCCAAAAGTTCGCTGTCATTTGACATCAACAACGAAATGGCCAATGAAGTTCAGGCCAAACTTGACGCCAAAGCAAAGCCCGCAGCGGCCCAAGGTGCAGGCGGAAAGACAGGCAAAGCAGCCGGTAAGCAGGCCAGTAGACAGGCCAGTAAACAGGGTAAAAAAGGAGGCGGTCTCTTAAGCGGATTGTTTGGAAAGAAAGGATAAATGCCAAAACCATACCAGCCCCCTACAGGTGGCCGAGACCTGCTCCCCCTCGACGTGGTGCAAAAGCGTTGGATTGAAGATCGCTTAGAGCAGGTTTTTCAACGGTGGGGCTATCACCGCATCATCACCTCCACCGTTGAGACGATGGATACGCTGATGGCAGGCGGTGCAATCGAGCGAGTGGAAGTGATTGAGCTTCAGCTCGGCCAAGCCGGTCAGCAACGGCTGGGTCTACGCCCCGAACTCACGGCCTCCATTGCTCGTGCTGCGGTCACTCGCCTTGCCTCAGTCACCTATCCCCAACGGCTGTATTACAACGCCAACGTATTTCGCCGTTTGGCCCAAGGCTCCCAAGGCAACCAGCAGGAATATCACCAGGCAGGCATAGAGCTGCTGGGCGCAAAAGGTTTGATGGCAGATGCCGAAACGATTCTGCTGGCCGCCGATTGCCTCAGCGCATTAAATATCACAGATGCTCGCTTCGTGATTGGAGAAGCGGCCCTCACCTATTCTTTGCTCAGCGTCTTTCCTGACGAGATTCGAGAGACGGTGCGGCGTCACATCGCAGCGCTAGACATGGTGGCTTTGTCGGAAATGTCGCTGAGTGATGAATTGCGCGATCGCGTCTCCCAGCTCATGAGCCTACGCGGCGAACCTGCTACCGTCTTGATCAAGCTCAGCCAGCTTGATCTGACAGATGAGCAAAGCGAAATCGTCAACAGGCTAAAGTCACTAATCGAACTCTTGAGCTTAGAGGAATCACAAGGCACTAACTTGCCGCCCATCGTGCTCGATCTCAGTCTCATTCGCCCGTTCGATTACTACACCGGCATCGTCTTTGAAATTGCCAGTGACAACAGCAAGCAAATGCTGGGCCAAGGCGGACGCTACGATGAGCTATTAGCGGTCTATGACACGCGCAATCACACCGACGCCAAAGGCTTTCCAGGCATTGGCTTTGTGCTCAATATCGAACAGTTGCAGCAGACGCTGGTGCCTAGCGGACAACTGCCAAGTGAAACGCCGCCGAGCGATTGGTTGATTGTGCCAGAAGATGAATCGGCAGCTGCAGCGGCACTGGCCTATGCACAAAAGGCCAGGCAGACGAGCGGAACGGCCCAAGCTGGCATCGCGCAGACGCTGGTGCGGGTGGAGATGTGTTTGGATTTGCAGCAATCTAAAGATGAGGTGAGAGCGATCGCGCGCAAACGCAACATCAGTCGAATTGCTTGGATATCAAATAAAGGCTTGCCTGATATTGAGGTTGTTAACTGAGGGGTTGTTAACTAAGCTTAATAAAGCGAGCTTGTTTTTAGAAGTTAGAAGAGAGAGAACCCCTGTGGCCCACACCATTGTGACTGACGTTTGTGAAGGCATTGCCGATTGCGTGGATGCTTGCCCTGTTGCCTGCATTGACGAAGGCCCTGGCAAAAATAAGAAGGGCACCGGCTGGTATTGGATTGATTTTGATACCTGCATTGACTGTGGCATTTGCTTGCAGGTATGCCCCGTAGAAGGGGCGATTTTGCCGGAAGAAAAGCCTGAGCTACAGAAGACACCGACGTAAGAACTATATATCTGCCTTCTGAACACTAAGACAAAAAAGTCTTATGCTGCAGTCTCAGCATAAGACTTTTTTGTCTTTTCTCTATAGTGCTTCAAATTAAAAAACAAGCTCGAAGTAATTGTTGCAAGCATCAAGCGGAAAGTCATCTGCCGGGTGAGTTTATCCCTCAATAAAGCAATGTCACAAGGTCTTTATGTACAGCAAAATAGGCACAACAGAGACTACGAGTAGCAACATGTGAAGGTAGTTTTGTAATGCCGCTCGTCGAAAGATATCTTTATTGCTATCAAAGGGCTTAGGGACACTTTTGTTCAGTAGTTCTACGTCAGGTGCAATCGCATTCAAAGCGGCGTGTGCCCGTTTCTGGTGCATCTTTATAAAAGCCCTAGACTTTTTATTCCAAAGAATGGCAATTGAATTAGCAGCCATCACAACTATTGGAAGCATCACTCCATTTATAAGATTGAGCTTGCTTATATCCTCAAAGGCCAAAGAGAACGAAAGTATGCTGATAGTAACAATTACATTGGTTATGAAGAGTCTCTGTTGTTCCAACGCCTTCATTCTGTCATATTGGTGCTGGTAATATAGACGAAAGTCCTCTTTGTCAGAAACCATTATCTTTTATTCCAAACATAGGGATACGCACTAACAGGAAACCAATATCTGCTATATTCCACTACACTTTATCTCTCTAATTATACGGGGAGTTGACATCTCGGGAATGTAAAATGATGAGCTAACTTTGGCGAAAGTAAAGGGCAAAGCTAGTTTTTGGAGTGTGAAGCACATTATTTAGATACCGTGGCTTTTGCCGATGACCCAACTACGGCGGAAGTAGCGAGCAAGGCTGGTTTCTTTTAGGGTGAGGCAAATGGGGCGACCGTGGGGGCAGGTGCGCGATCGCTTAGTCTTCTGCCACTGGTTCACCAACGTTTGCATCTCATCCATCGAAAGTGACGTGCCATTGCGAATCGCCGTACGGCAGGCCGTTGCTACCAAAGCCGCTTCTAAGTTTGCCCCTTGGCTGAGTTCTTTGACTGCATCAATACGATCTTCTCTATTTTTTAGAGGTTCGGGTAGCGCCCGAATCGCCCAGAGATTTTCGCCAAAAGGTTCGGGCTCAATGCCTATGTCTGTGAGTTGTTCTATTTGGGTGGCGGTGAGATCGCTGAGCGTGATCGGAGCATCGAGCGGAACAATCCTCCAGCGCTGTTGGAGTTGTTCATACAAGACTCTCTCATGGGCAATGTGCTGTTCTATGAGGCATAGGCCATTACTGTGCTCAGCGAGAATATAGGTATCGTGAACTTGAGCAAGCACGGTGAGGGACGCTAACCCGAAATCTGTTATTTCTGCTAGGGATTCAGTTGGCAGCGCATCGGATGGCAGCGCATCGGAGAGATTAATAATAGGTTCAGGTTGAATCTGGCGAGAGATAGTGTATTCTCCTGCTTCCTCAGCCGCTTTAATGAGGGTGGCGGCGCGCTCGGTTTGAACCGTTTCGCTAAGATTGCCTAATTGCATGAGGTCAGTGATGGCGGCAGTAAGGCGATCGCACACGGCTTCAACCCCTTGCACATATATCTCAGACTTGGCCGGATGCCGATTCCAATCTAATTGAGAGGGGGACAAGGTGAGATGAACAAAACAAACCGGATAGCGATCGCGTGGCAGCGTTCGCCGAAAGCTGTTCATTACCGCATACGACAGCTCACTGACGTCAACGGATCTACCGTTAATGGCCACTTTCACCCAATCGGGTCGTCTGCGATGGCAGCGATCTGGCAGGCCTACTGCTAAATACAGTTCCTGAGTGTCTAGCTCTGCAATATCGCTGGTGCTAACGTTTCTCAGCATCTGTGGCATTAGGGTTTTAGCGGTGGGCCCCGGCCACAGCGTTAGCCAAGGCGCATCGTTTTTTTCTATTTGCCACGTCACGCTCGGATGGCACAGCGCGATTTGTTGAATCAGCTGGCTCACGGCTTTGGTTTGTTGGGCGAGCGTGGGCACGTGGCGGCGAGCTTGCCAGCTATGGAACAGATTATGAGCTGTGACGATGGTTCCAGGGGCGATCGCCACTTCCTTGACCTGTGTGCATTCCCCCTCAGCCCCGTAGCTCACCTGATACCCTTGGCTAGCAGCCGTAGCCCTCTCTGCTGGACGGCTACACACTTCCAACTGCGCCAACTGCGCAATACTGTGCAGCGCCTCTCCGCGAAAGCCAAGACTACAAACGTTAAGGAGATCAGGGCGCGTAGAAATTTTGCTGGTCGCGTGGGCGATGGCTGCTTGTTGCATATCGTTCAGGGCCATACCCATGCCATTATCGGCAACTCGCACCCGCCACTGCTCTGGCCAGAGGCCAATGGCAATTCGGGTCGCGCCCGCATCCAGCGAATTTTCTACCAGCTCTCGCACCACCGCCGCCAGAGAATCAATGACTTCTCCAGCCGCCATCAAAGAGACTATCTCTTGGCTCAGCGGCTGGATACTTGCTGCCGCGCCGCGTGATCGATTTATGGCTATTTCATCCATAGCCATAGTCTAAAGCGTTAGCTGGTTGATGGGGGCGTCAGCTTGGAGAAACACTCTTTTGCGTGCTTGAGCTAGATGGATTTAAGCCAGACGGGTTTGAGCGAGATGCGCTTAGGCTGGGGGCTTTCTCTTGGGGGGCGGCTTTCTTTCTGATCGTTTCTTTTTTTGAGCCTTTTCTGGTTTTTTAATGGGTGTTGTTTTGGGTTGGGCTGAGACCGCAGTGGTTGCGCTATTGAGTGCACTATCGAGGTTTGATAGATCGGGTTTGCGCCTAGGCTGAGCCTGTTGTTCATAGGCATAGGCCATTTGCAAAAGGTTGGCCTCTTCAAACGGCTGTGCCATTAATTCAATCCCGACGGGCAGTTCTGACGCTGTAGATGGCTCTGTAGAGAGCTCTGTAGATGATACAAAGGCGGGTACAAACCCAACTGGAAAGGTAATTGCTGGAAACCCGCAGGCCGCCGCTAAAAAGCCATTGCGCTCTTTTTGAGGGTCTCCGATACGGGCCACTAGCTGCCGCTGGTGCGGGTAGATCAGCGCGTCTATTTGATAGTGCTGAAAGAGGTGTGCCATCAGCTGACGCAACTCGGCGCGGCGCGGATACAGCCTTTGCCAATATTCGCGCTCCCCTAAAGGGGTATCGATAGCCTCCATCTTTTCGAGCGTCGGTATAACAGAAGGGTGAACGCTGCCGGTTTTTTCCCCAGTTTCTAGCAGTGCTTTGAGGGTCTTGACAGGCGCCGATTCACCTAAGTTTTCCAGGTATTGATTGAGGTGTAGTTTGCCCTCCAAAATGTTGAGCGACAGCTCCTCGAACATCTGGTCGATGTCGATATTGACCGCAAGCTTAACGACCTGAGCGCCCAGCGACTCCATGGTGGCGATCGCCTCATCCACCACCTGATTTACCGCCGCATGAACCGTACCTTTCCCCCACAAACTGGGCACGATACCCAAGCGTTTTCCGGTTAAACCGTCAGTGGTTAATACGTTCAAATAGCTGTTAGCGTCTTGATTAGCCCACTGCCCTTGTGGATGGCCAGCGCTCCGCGCTGTCATCGGATCTTCTGGATCATCCAGGCTGATGACATCCAGCAGCGTAGCCACATCTGCAACGGTGCGGCCCATCGGGCCAATGACATCTTGTGTGGGCGAAACCGGTATGAGCCCACTGCGGCTAACTCTGCCAGCGGTAGGACGGAGGCCCACAATACTGCAGGCAGAAGCGGGCGATCGCACAGAGTTAATCGTATCTGAGCCGAGACCGCAAACCGCTAGATTAGCCGCGATCGCCACCGCCGTTCCCCCACTAGACCCCCCAGGGGTATAGGCCAAGCTGTAAGGATTTCGAACCTGCCCTCCCAAACTACTCACCGACTCGCCGCTGAAAGCTAACTCGTGCAAGTTGGCTTTGCCTAAAATGACGGCCCCTGCCGCTCTAAGGCTGGCGACGACAAACGCATCTTCGGGCGGCCGTAAATCGGCTAAGGCTGCGCAGCCACCGGTGGTCGGCAAATCATGCGTATTGATGTTGTCTTTAACCACGATAGGAATGCCGTGTAGGGGGCCGCGCACATGCCCTTCGGCTCGCTCTTTATCCCGCTCAGCGGCTGCTTCCAAAGCAGTCTGGCTAACAGAAATAAAAGCGTTTAGATAGGTATCAAACTGCTCAATGCGAGCGGTGTAATAGTTCACCAGATCAGCCGCGGTCAGTGCTCCGCTAGCCATCGCGTTTTGCAGTTGTGCGACTGTGGCTTCCTCAAGTGTGAAGGCATGAGACGCTGCGGACAGTGGACTTAGCAAACTTCAGCCTCTGGCTTGAAATGACATCCGTAATAAAGCGGTAGGAAGGTTATTTATGTCTTCTTGTTTAATGTCTTGCTTGTTTAAAGGCCTGCCTTCTAACGTCTTTGGTTAGTGCCTTTGGTTAGTTAGTGCCTTTGGTTAGTGCCTTTGGTTTTATTGAGTCAGCAGGATTGTTTTTGTAGGGTTGTTTTTATAGGGAAATATTTTTACCGAGCAATAGTAGTTTATCTTTCTCAATACAATCGTAAGGATTACTTCATATTTGTATAGAAATGTTTTGCACTCCCCTGTCTTCAAGACCTGCTAAATCTTTGTACAGCTAGTGTGATCTAGTGGGCGCTAGCCAGATAGACTCCGTTAGCAGCGCAGCGTGAATGATGAATAGGCAAAGGTGGCTGTAATCGTGAATTGGCAGCAGCGCATCGTAAAGTGTGCAATTTTGAGTGCAATTTTGAGCTTGGCGGTTGGCCTTGTGTGGTTGAGCTCTCCCGTGCTTGCGGGTTCGATGCCGGTAAACTCGGCTGTTGCCAGGATTCAGGCGGCAGATCGGGAAGTTTTGAGTCTGCCATTGCTTGAAACGCGCTTGAATGCGCCCGTTCAAGCCAGCGGCGCTTTAGTGGTGAATCTCAGCGGATTAGTCGTTGATCTGCGCGGTGAAACGCCTGAGAGCGCGGCCTTCGCGGAAGCGTTCTATCAGAAATTGCAGCAGCGTTTAAACGAGAAACAGCCCAATGGAAAGCAGGCGATAGGGTTGGATTTGAGCGGCGCATTGGTGAAAGGTGAGCTAGATTTGACCCGGCTGAGCTTACGCGTCCCTGCCTATAGCAGTGTGTCTATCCCTGCTCTGGAAGCCTTCAATACAAAATTTGGGACATCTTTATCTACGCAAACAGATGCCTTCGCTTTTCAAGGCCCTCTGTGGCTTCGCCAAACTTGCTTCACAAGTGTTTTTCAGGCAGATAATCTGTATTTTCTGGGCCCTGTTGACGCAGAACAGGCTATTTTTACTCAGCTAGCCCATTGGCGCACGGCGCGGTTTGCCCGCAGCGCTAACTTTAGCCAAGCTCAGTTTCAGCAAGAAAGCAGCTTTCGCTCAGCCGTGTTTACCGGTCGCACGCGGTTCAATAACGCGGTTTTTAGTGGTTCCACCAACTGGCAGAGCGCCACCTTTGATGGATCAGCTCAATTCTCTGAAGCGAGCTTTCAATCCGCTAACTTTGCCCGCTCCCATTGGTTTACCGACGCTGCCTTTAGCCAAGCGAGCTTCCATGCCCCGCTCACCTTCCAAAAAAGCCACTTTGAGCAGGCACTCTTTTTCTCAGAGGCTCAGTTTGAATCGGCGGTTAATTTCCGTCAGGTCAAGCTGCAAGCCCCGATTCACCTGAGAGGTGCCCTGATTCGTAATCAGCTCGATTTTGGCGATGCCCGCTTTGGCGCAGGCAGTCGAATTAACGTGGCGGATTTGGATTTTAATGCGGGAGAAGCCAGAATTCTGGGCAGCCCGGGGCAGCTAGGGCCCTTGTTTTCGGTGCCATCTTTGGCAAATAACGAGGCCGTCTTACAGAATTTGGTGAGAAATTTTCGGCTGTTAGAGCAGATTGCGGATGCGAATCAGGTGGAGTACACCGCGCAGCGGTTGCGGCTGGCACAGATTCGCCGAGAGTTTCCTGGGCTGCTGCTTTCTAGCTTGCTGCTGTCTGGTCTGTTGCTGCTGAGTGACTATGGCACCAATGTGACCCTTGTGTTTAGCGTAGGTGTGATGGCCACGACGCTGTTTGGGCTTATGTTTTGGTTGGTAGATCGCTATCGACGGCGGGTGCCGGCGGCAATTGTGCCAGCGCAGGGCGAAACGATCTGGGTATTGCTGGGCGGCAGCGTGAGTTTGGCGATCGCCGCAGGCCTGCTGAGTCAGTGCCAACACCCGTTTCCGACCTTAATGGCGGTGAGTACCGTTACGCTGCCGTTGCCTGGGCTGCTGATAGTCAGGCTCTATCAGCAAGGCCGGTATCACGATTTGATGGAGGTTAGCTATTTTGTCAAAAACGGAGCGCTGCGCAGTCTGCAGGTTTTGATTGCACGGCTGCCGATTATTCCCCAATATCCGTTTTATCGCGATCGCTACCAACCCCTCCTTACCGACCGCCGCTGGAGCTGGCTTAACTACTACGATTTCAGCCTTAACAACTGGTTTAAATTTGGCTTTAACGATATTCGCCTGCGAGATAAAGCGGTGCCCGGAATTGTATGTGCCCTGGTTTGGTATCAGTGGGGGCTTGGCATCAGCTATATTACGCTGCTGCTATGGACGCTATCGCGCACGATTCCAGGGCTTAACTTGCTGCTGTACTTTTAAGCTCTGTATCTGAGATATTGCATCTGTCAGGTTAACAATGCCAATGAAAAGCCAATCAATAAGGCAGGCCCAATAAGGCAGGCCCAATAAGGCAGGCCAGTTAAGACGAATACGGCGCCCTGAGACGGCAGACCTAAAAATGAGCTGGCGAAAGGGTATATGTACGGATCTTTTGGCTTTTTCTTTAGATGCAGTTATTCCTGATCCCGTATTTGCGGTGAGGTGCGTATCTCAAGGTCAGCGCACAATGAAGCTACTTCTGTAGAGCGCCGCAAAGCAGCAAGGTTTTCCCGAGGGGCATTTTGGGTTAACTGGTTTTGCGTTGACGTCCTTACAGGTGAGCAGCTCGACCCTGGGGGCTTAAAGGGGTCGAGCCTTTTTCTTTTTAAAGAATTTTATCTAACCCATAAACTAGCGACTTTAAAGGTAAGACGCGGCGAATGGACAGCAAAACACCGGGCATGTAGCAAACGCGATCGCTAGTGTCGTGCCTGAGGGTGTAAACCTGGCCAGCTGCGCCGAAGATAACCTCTTGATGGGCAATTAATCCTGGCAACCGAACGCTGTGAATGCGAACGCCGTCTTCGGTTTGGCTGCCGCGTGCACCCGCCATTTTCTCGGTTTCTTCAACCTGGGGCGGATTGTAATTTTTGTTGAGTTCAGAGAGCATTTGGGCTGTCTTGACCGCCGTTCCGCTGGGCGCATCTGCTTTCTGGTTGTGGTGTAGCTCAATAATTTCTACATAGTCAAAGTGCTCAGCTGCTTGCAGTGCAGCCTGCTGCAAAAGCACCATCCCAATCGAGAAATTAGGAATGAGTAAACATCCCGTACTGGCTTTTTCGGCGAATTCAGCCAAGTCTTTGATTTGCTCGTTGCTCATGCCGGTGGTGCCAACAACGGGGCGAACACCGTAGGCAAGGGCCGCTCTGACGGAGTTGTAAACACTGTCGGGATGGGTTACATCGACCATGACCGCGCTGCTGCCTTTTGGCGCTTCATTTTGAGCCTGAACAAGCGTGGCCTCTAAGTCATCGAGAATAGGCACCTCTAGCGGGCCAAGGCCAATGACCTCTCCAATGTCTTGGCCCATCAAGTTGGGATTGCGGTCAATGGCTCCCACAAGGGTCATATCGTCAGCTTCGGAGACGGCTTTGACGATGGCGCGGCCCATTTTGCCCAGGGCACCGTTGACGACGACGGGAATTTTGGCTGATTCGCTCATGCGCTGTTTCTGTAGTTTTTGGGGTGGTCTGTTTTGTGGTTTGAATGCGGTTTAAGCATCGGAGCCCCATTGTATAGCGCTGTATTAGGGATAGCGAACCCCTGTAGGGGCATTGCATGTAATGCCCCTACAGGGGTTAAATCGTTGGACGACACTTAGGCCTAGGTGCTGCTGGGAATAGGCATCCTAGGCACTAGGTGCCTTGTGTATAAGCGGATTTGCGCTTCTGAACAAGCGCTTTTTTCACAAGCAAATGTGTTTATCCAACTTCTACTTGCTGGGTGTCTACTGCGTCGGTGCCGTCTACGCCCTTGGCGACGGTAACCATTTTGTCGAGGATGGATTGACTCGGAACTTTACCCTTGAGTACGACAGTTGCACTGGTTTGCGCGACCCAGAGCGTATCGATATCATCTAGCTGGCTGTCTTCATCGAAGGCGAGCGCAACACGTTTTGCTAGGCCACTTTCATCAAACTTGCCGTCTAGGCCAACCTTGTAATCTGGGACATCATCAGCTTTGTTGCCAGCTGCTTTGGCAATACCACGCTTGATTTTAGGCGTGGCGTTAGCGGGCTTGTCTTTGCCAAAGATCCGTTTGAAAAAACCCATAAGTTTCTGTGCTTACTCGCATTGGTGTACAAATGCAGGGAGGGACTCCTGACTCAGGTAATAAGATATCGGTACCCCCTGTGGAAAGTACGTATCTTTAAGGAACAAATTATTTTTAAGCACACTGTTTTCTATGTGCCAGGTCTATGAAATCGCGATCGCCCAAAAAACCATCTAAGCGCTCATCAGCTCATCGGCTATCTAACAGACCGGCTAACCAATTCAAGCAGCGGCTTGGAAAAATAGATGAGCGGCTAGATGACTGGGGTCGCAAGTATTTAGTTGGGCGCAGAGTTTCGCCCCAAGCGCATCAGCACATGCAAGATAGCTTGCTAGACGAAGCCGAGCTCGATGTGGACTACGTAGTGCTGACCTTGGGCGCTTGTGTGATTGCTACCTTGGGCCTGCTCTCTGATAGTGCGGCGGTGATTATCGGTGCGATGCTGATTGCGCCGCTGATGCTGCCGATTCGCTCGGTGGCGTTTGGCATTTTAGAAGGCGATTTGGATATTGTAAAAACTGGGGCGAAATCGCTAGCGGTAGGCACCGGACTGTCTGTTTTCCTATCGATGCTGATTGGTTTGGGGTCGGGATTTTTGGACTATGGCGCTGAGGTGGCGTCGCGCTCGTCCCCGACGCTGCTGGATTTGGGTATTGCCATTACCGCTGGGGCGATCGCCGGATATGCCAAGGTGCAGCCACGGCTGTCGAGTACGCTGGCAGGAACCGCGATCGCCGTTGCTCTGATGCCGCCGCTCTGTGTCGTTGGCTTAGGCGTCGCCCAGATTAATCCAACCCTGAGCCTGGGCGCCGGGCTGCTGTATCTGACAAACCTGTTGGGTATCACACTGGCCTGCATGCTTGCTTTTTTTATTGCGGGCTACTCTCCTTTTCGCCGTGCTCGCAGACCCCTCAGCGCAGTCATTTTGCTGACGAGCTTGCTCGTTATCCCCTTAGGGTTTAGCCTCATTGAGCTAGTGCGTCAAAATCAGCTAGAGGCCAACCTCAGGTCTTATCTGGCAGATACCGAAACCTTTAAACGAGTGGGTGTGGTGAGCAGCTATACGGATTGGCAAACCCAACCGCCAGAGGTGCGAATGGTGGTTAACTCTAACGGGCCGATTACCGCGAAGCAGGTAAGGCTATTGGAGGCACATATTGCTGGGAAAATGCGCCGACCCTTTCGCTTTGTGTTTCAAGTGAGCGAAGTTAAGGAGGTCACGAAAGACGGTGTGCAGCCCAGCAGCGAACATGTGGGCTCCCAGTCGTTGGCAGATCCGCTCATCCAGATACCGTAAAGGTGCTTTACATAAGCCATCTGGCGTAGTCAAAAAAATTAACAACCGAGTATCCGAAGTCTCTTGACGCAAAGCTGTACTAAATTGAGTCAGATTTTGCTCGGTTGCCCCCGGGAATCTGCGTAATTATGCTGTAGATATCAAAAAAGGCTTATGAAAGCCTGTGTGAACGGCTACTATTACGAGTGGATTCGCTTCTAGCAACGCCGCTGCCTTACCGAAGGGACCTGACACAGATAGATGATAAATAGCCCCCGCTCTAGCACGAGTTATAGCACTTCGCATAAGCTGCACCCCCTCAGTTTATTGGCGCAACTGATTAGCCGTCAGGTGAGCGGCTGCCTGAAGCTGTCAGCGCAAGGGTTGGAGTGGCGATTGCTGTTTAACCGAGGACAGCTCAACTTTGCTACCAGTGCGCCACTGGAAGAAACCGCCGACAGCAGCCTGCCTGACGGCGCTGCGGTAGATGCGCTCGAACGCTTGGATAGACAAGTTCAGGCGATTGTGCCCTCTGTGACGGCAGAGACTCGTGATCAAATGCGACAGCTGTTTGAGGAGTCAAAAGAGGTGGATGAGGTGGTCAGCCGCGACTACCGAGCGCTGTGCTGGCTAGTGGATAATCGGACCATCTCCCAGGAGCAGGCGACCCAGCTAATTGGTGCGATCGCTATCGAAGTCGTCGAGCCCTTTCTCGAGGTTCGAGAGGGTAGCTATGAGCTGATTCCAGCGAGTCGAACGGAAGGGGTGCCAACCTTTTGTAATTTAGATTTGCGGCCCATCGTAGAGCTTTGCCAGCGTAACAGTAAGCAGCGCGCAGTCGGCGCTCCTATTACGACCACACTCGCAAACACCGCCACAGCAGCGAGCGTTCTTACCGCCCAAATGAATGGCACTGCGCCTGTGGGTGGTAGCCCACGCCCGAGCAGTCCTTACAATGGCTCAGGCCGTCTGCAAGATGGTGGCGGCATGGCGAATACGCTAAAGCGGCCAACCTATACGGTGGCCTGCATCGACGATAGCCCTACCGTTCTCAACGCTATTCAAAAGTTTTTAGAAGATCAAAATTTGTCTGTTGTTGCCATCAACGACCCCGTGAAGGCGCTCATGCAAATTGTGCGCAGCAAGCCAGATTTGGTTTTGCTTGATATCACCATGCCTAACCTCGATGGTTATGAGCTGTGCGCGCTACTCAGACGCCATCCTCGCTACAAGCGCACACCGATTGTGATGGTGACCGGTAACACAGGCTTGATTGATAGAGCCAGAGCCAAGCTGGTTAGAGCGTCGGGCTACCTGACCAAACCCTTCACGCAGTCTGATTTGCTGAAGATGGTGTTTAAGCACTTACCGGCTGCTCAGAAGCGACGTTAGTGGCAGGGACGACTTCGCGTAACAGGTGCGTAAGTCGTAATTATCAGTGAGCGGCTGAGGGTTCTTTAAAAAACTTTAAGTCAATCTCTGTGTTGCTTGAGTGCATTCGAGAAACGCCAGCTACTTTAGCTGCTGTTAAATCAGGTTTTAAGGCCCACAACCCTACCTGCGTCAAGCGACCCGCGTCATCATAGACAGAAAAATTGAGGAGAGCGCCCTTAAACGTCCATATCAGCGATACGCTAAAGAGGTATCTAGGTAGATCTGACGAGGGCGTTGATGGCGGCAGACGTAGCAGAAGTGGCGACTCAAACGGCAGCTCAAGCAGCAACTCAAGCAGCAACGGTGCTGGTGGTAGAAGATACCCCATCGGAAAGGGCACTGATGAGCCACTACCTGAGTGAAGGTGGCTACAGTGTGATTGGTGCGCCTAGTGGACAAGAAGGCTTAGACAAAGCGATCGCCCAAAAGCCAGATGTGATTGTGTCAGATATTGTGATGCCGGGTCTCAGCGGATTTGAGCTGTGTCGTACGCTCAAGCGCCTGCCTGAAACCAGCGCTGTTCCAGTTGTCCTTTGCTCGTCTAAAAAACAAAACATTGACCGTATGTGGGGCATGCGACAGGGCGCAAAAGCGTATTTAACAAAGCCTTACACCAAAGATGAGTTGCTTGCAGCGGTGCAAGGGGCGCTGCTGTAGCGGTTTTTTGATGAGCGGTTTTTTGATGAGCGGTCTATGTATCTGCTGGACTTATGTATCCCCTAAACCGCTGTACGTAAGTGCATTACAGCTTGTGATAACGGCATTTTTAGTCTACATTTCCATACGTCTTGCCGCCCCGTCTAATGTTGTTAACGTTTAATTGTTGTAGATAACAGTAGTTTGAGCCAATAAACACTTAGCCAATAAATATAAAGCCTCGTGAAAACAGAGCTTGCTATTCCAGATCGTCAGACCATCGGTGAAGCTTATCTCAAGTTTCAGCTGGCACCGCGCGTACCGGCTGTATTTGCTGCTCGTTCAGTGGAGGAAGCGACGGTGCTCGGCCCAGAGCAAGTAACGGCTATTCCCAATATGCCACCGTGCATGTTAGGGCTGGTCAATCGGCGAAATCGAGTCATATGGATGGCAAATTTGGTGCGCTTGCTAGGCATGCCTCTGCCAGAGCGGCCCCGCCAACAGTACAGTATGGTGATTGTCAAAGCCGGATCTTCACTGGGGCTGATGGTAGACGCCATTGATGGCATCGTTCATTTAGCTGCCGAAGACCTGCAGCCTCCGCCCCCGCAGGTAAATCCCATTTTGGTACCGTATCTGAGAGGCTGCGCCAGTCAAAGTGACCAAATTTTGCTGGTATTAGATGCTGAGGCCGTTCTGCAGTCGTCTGTTTTTCAGGGTTGAGTCTGTTTAAAATGCTGAAGTTTTGGCTGCTGAAATTTGGATGCTGACGTCTGGTTAATGGAAAGTCTAGTTGATCAAGCCTGTGTGGAAGTGAGTCTGATATGACAACTGATATTCGCCCGCCTTATCCCGCTGATGCTGACTTGCCAGACAATGGCGCTGTGAACCTATCGAATGGCACTGCTACGCGGCCTTTGAAAGATTCGCCATCAAATAATTCGCCATCAAAAAAGCGTGCAGAGAGTGGGCTGAATGGCAGGGCGAATGCCCCTCGTGATGCTGTCAACGGTGTGGTCAGTGAGCGTGAAAACGGTCATCGGCCTGCGACTTCACCTTCAGAAAAAAAGAAAGAGGCAGGGAAAAAAGAAGAGGTCTATCGCGGGGTCCGCTATAGCGGTGACGGCGAAGAACGTTACGCACCCGATAAAATTGAGGTGACCGCTCCGGGTTCTGAATTTCTCCAGGGATTTTATAATTTGCCGGTTGCAGACAAGCAGCTAGCTGGGTTGCTCGCCTCCAAAGTGCTTTCCGTTGCCGGGGTGATTGGTCTTAGTTTGCTGCTGCTTTCGGTCGCGGGACGGCAGCAATTGCTAGATGCTGCCACCTCCGAGCTAGCTGCGACGGAGAAAGATTTAACGCAAACGGGTGGTCAAAGTAGTCTGGCAAATGGTGCCTCTGTGCTGCCTGGCTCTTTACTAACCAATTCAGCACTGCTAGAAGCGGTGAGTGTCTATAGTGACGGTGATGCTGGCTTTGTAGAGTCTGTGGTGACCGATGATGCGCGGCAAGTGTTGCGCTCAACGCTTCAGGCACAGCAGCTTGAATATGTCAGCTTGGTTGGCCCAAACCTGCGCGTTATTGCTAGTGGCGGCGCCGAGCGCCAAGGTGAGCTATTTAATCCAGACGATGTGGTGGCGACAGCGCTACGAGAAGGTGAGCCGATAACGGCAATCAGCCTAATTGCGATAGGGGACTTTCAGCAGTTGGGTATTAGAGCCCCGGCAGATGCGGATGAGGCGGCGCTAGTGCGCATTGGCGTGACGCCGATGTTTGCCGGTGAAGGTTCTACGCAGCCAGAGGAAGCCTCCGATGTGGTCGCACGGGGAGAGGTCATTGGTGCGGTGGTAACCGGTGAGGTGATGGATGGTGCTTCTCCGGCGGTCACCGATGCGCTGAGTCAGTTTCCGAGGGGCTATAGCGCTATTTACCGGCGAGATCCGAGCGGTGGCTTTGCAAAAGTGGCGCTGGAACGATCCGCAGAAATTACGGCAGAGCCAGATGTGGCCAGACATCGGTTTTTGCAGGATGCGATTAGTGTCCCTGCGGAGACAGTGGTGAGTGAACGTTTTGTGGGGCCTCAGGGCGATCGCTACACAGTTGCTGCTAAATCCATCATGGGCGCTGGCGGTGAACCCATCGGTGTGGTGCTCAGAGGTCTGTCTGAAAAATCGGTAGGTGATCGGCTGCGGCGCAACAGTTTGCTGATTACCTGTGCGGCTATGGGTGCGTTGCTTGCCGATGTGATCATTGCGAAACTGCTGGGCCGCTCCATCGTTAAGCCCATTCGCAATCTGCAGGCGGCTACCGAACGCTTTGGATCCGGCGATAGAGCCGCGCGGGCTGTTGTGTTCTCACGAGATGAAGTAGGCCGAGTTGCCAGTGCATTCAATGACTTAGCTGCTTCGGTTGCCACCACAGAATCTGCGCTGCGCCTGCAAAGCGAAACCCAATCTCAGGCTGCTCGCCGCGCTCAGCTGATGAACGAATTTACTAACCAAGTGCGGCGCACGTTAGATGTGGACTCTATTTTGAGCACAGCGGTAGATCGAGTTCGCGACTTGCTAGAAGTGGATCGAGTGGTGATCTATCGCTTTAATGCAGACTATACGGGCGGGGATGTAACCGCCGAATCTGTCGGCGAAGGCTGGCGTCGCTCACTCGGCCAGTACCTTGAAGATCCGATGCTGCCTAACTCAATTCATCGCTTTAAGAGCGGGCAGGTTAGCTTTGTTCGCGATATTGACAAAGGTGATTTAACCGAATGCCACTGCCGTTTGCTGCGTGAGCTGGAGGTGAAGGCAAATCTGGTTGGCCCCATTATGGTGGGCGATGAGCTGGTGGGTTTGATGTGTGCCCATCAGTGCAGTGGGCCGCGTCAGTGGCAGCCTGACGAAATCAGCATGATGCAGCAAATTACCACTCAAGTTGGCTATGCCCTGGCCCAGTCGCAGGTTTTATCGGTTCAAAAGCAAGCGGTGAAACGTGAGCAGCAGCTCACTAATTTAGTCACCAGTATTCGAGAAACCACCGAGCGCGCGCAAATATTTCGGATTATCACCCGACAAATCAAGCTGGCTATCGACACTAGCCGAGTGTTGGTTTATACCTTTGATGAGCAGTGGAACGGTACCATTGTGGCCGAAGATGTCGATGCGAAATGGCCAGCGGCACTGGGGGCCGAAATTAAGGATCCTTGCTTTGCCGACAACTATATTGACCAATACCGGGCAGGTCGAGTCAAGACCACGAATGATATTTATCAAGCGGGCCTAACCGAGTGTCACCTCGATCAGCTGGCGCCCTTCAATGTTCGTGCCAGTATTGTGGCTCCCATTGTGGTTAGCGATCGCCTGCTGGGGCTGCTGATTGCTCATGAGTGCGAAGGGCCAAGGAACTGGTCAGAACAAACGATTAGCTTTTTGCAGCGAGCTGCGACCCAGCTGGGGTATGCCCTAGAGCAGGCAGAGGCTGTGAGCCAAAAGCGGCTAGCGCTGTATGAAAAAGAAGAGCTTTCGGAAGAAAAATCGCAGCGACAGCAGATGCTCGAAAGGCAGCTGACGGGCCTTTTAGAGAATTTTGGGGCAGCGGCGCAAGGGGATTTGACCGTCCGCGCGGATGTAGAAGCCGGTGAGATTGGCACCGTAGCAGACTTTTTCAATGTCATTGTGGAGAACCTGCGACAGATTGTGACGCAAGTGCAGCGCTCTGCGAATGAAGTGAATGCGTCACTCGGCGACAACGAGAGCGCTATTCGCAGCTTGGCAGATGAAGCCCTACAGCAAGCCGAGCAAACCACCCTAACGCTCAATTCTATGGGCGAAATGACCGAGTCTATTCGGCAGGTCGCCGCCCAGGCGCAAGAAGCCGCCGAGGTGGCCAAAACCGCGTCTGAAACCGCCACGATGGGTGAAGAGGCCATGGATTTGACCGTCAGCAATATTTTGGCTATGCGGCAGACGGTGGGGCAAACAGCGAAAAAAGTAAAGCGCTTGGGCGAATCTTCCCAACAGATTACTAAGGCGGTTATGCTGATTAATCAGATTGCGCAGCAGACGAATTTGTTGGCGATTAATGCGGGCATTGAGGCTGCGCGAGCCGGTGAAGCGGGTCAGGGTTTTGCGGCGGTAGCAGAGGAGGTGGGCGAGCTGGCCACACGCTCGGCCTCGGCCACCGAAGAAATTGAGCGCATTGTGGAGACTATTCAGCGCGAGACGAACGATGTGGTAGAAGCCATTGAGCAGAGTACGTCTCAGGTGGTGGAAGGGACGCGCCGAGTCGAGGATGCGAAGACGAGCTTGAGTCAAATTTTGGCAGGGTCACAGCGGATGGATGAGCTGGCAAGACTTATTTCTGATGCCACGGGCTCGCAGGTCGAGACCTCGGCCTCGGTTTCGGCGCTAATGGCTGAAATTGCAGAACTGTCGACGCGCACATCAGCGTCGTCAAGGCAGGCCTCGGAAGCGTTAAAGCAGACGGTGGATGTCGCGCAAGATCTCAATGAACAGGTGGCCACCTTTATTGTGGAGAATGCTGACGCTTCTGTGGATGGGGCGTCTACCAAGCTTTCGGGAGGCGCATGATAACGGCCCATGGAAGATAAGGAAAAAGCCATTCGCCTGCAGTTTTTGGATGAAGCTGGGGAGTATTTAGACACGCTGGAATCGGCGCTGCTGGGGGTGTCTGCTCGCGGGGTAGATAGCCATGAGATCAATGGCGCCCTGCGGGCAGCGCATTCTATTAAAGGAGGTGCAGCCCTGATGGGCTATGGGCTGACCAGTGAGCTGGCGCATCGCTTGGAAGATTCACTGAAGGTGCTGAAAATTCAGCGCTCAGAAAAGGTCAGTGCTGATGTGGAAGGGCGGTTATTGAGCGGCGTAGATGCCATTCGCCAGATTGTAGAGTGCGATCGCCTAGAGCGCCCGGCAACAGAACCGTGGATAAGTGAAACGGTGCTGCCTATTTTTGACTGGCTGCATGAAACCTTAGGCGAGCCGGGTGCTGAAGATGCTGGCTCAATTATGGATTCAGATGAGGGCCATGATGTTTTGCCCCTTATTTTCCAAACCGAAGTAGAGTCTGCTTTAGAGCGGCTTGAAATGCTCATTGATGAGCAGCCGCTGGGTCTGAAAGAAGACATTATCGTCATGGCACAGGAGATGAGTAGCCTGGGCGAAATGCTCGATTTGCCGCCGTTTGTTCAGCTTTGTCAGTCTGTTGAACAGCATGTGCAGGCAGCGGCTAACCCAGCCCAGGTGCAAGAGATTGCGCGAAGAACCCTACAGGCATGGCGACGCGCTCAGGCGCTGGTGCTGACCAACAACATTGATTCGATGCCCCATCAGCTCGATGGCGTTGGCATTATTGAGATTGAATTTGATGAGAGTAATGTCGTGACGGCGGCTGGCTCCCAGGTAGATCTCCAAGAAGACTTGGCAGAAGAGAACGATGCGCTGGTGAGTGAAGTGTTCGCTGGGCTGGGAGAAGAGAATGATGCGCTGGTGAGTGAAGTGTTCGCTGGGCTAGGAGAAGAAAATGATGCCCTTGTTCATGACGTATTTTCTGGCTTAGATTTAGAGGCGGACACTGAATCGCTAACAGAAACGATAGATGCAACCGATGATCCTTCAATAGTTGGAGATTCAGTGATTGCAGATCCAGTGATTGCAGATTCGGTAATCTCAGAGCCGGTAATCTCAGATCCGGTAATTTCAGATTCAGTCATTACAGATCCAGATCTAGCGCATCGTGATGCCCATGAACAGGGCACAGAACCTGATGCTTTTGCAGGAGTATTTGAAACCCCCGATAGTGCAGGCACCGCTTTTCGCTTTTCAGAAACGCCTAAAGCACAGACCGAAGCGCCAGATTTAGGCGACAACACTGTGCGGGTGTCAGTGCGAAAGCTAAACGAACTCAACGATTATTTTGGCGAACTCACCATTGAGCGCAATCGACTAGAGGCTGAAGTCAAGCGGATGCGACGGTTGGTGAAAGATTTAGGGCAGAAACTGCGATCGCTAGATGAAATTAACGATGACGTTCGTGACGTCTACGAAAAGCCAGAACAACAGCTTTTGCTGTCGGCTGCTAGTAGTGCACCTGTTAAAGATTCTGTTGATGCTAAAGAGCCCTCTTCCCTTCAACAAGCGCCTTTTCGTCAAGACTTTGATGCGCTCGAATTTGACCGCTATCACGATTCCCATCTTCCCTTCCGTCAGATTGTTGAATCGGTTGTAAAACTGCAAGAAGTGGCAGATGATCTGGAACTTAGCGTCGATAAAACAGAGCAAACTACCCGTGTCATTCACCGCACGGCCCGGCACTTGCAGCGCAATCTCAATCAGCTCAGGATGCGTCCGCTTTCTGACATTACCAATCGTTTTCCCCGAGCGCTGCGTGAGTTGGAGCTAAAGCACGGCAAATCGGTCACGCTAGCGCTAGAGGGCGAGAGCGTTTTAATCGATCGAAACATTCTCGAATCTCTGAACGATCCGCTCATGCACATTGTGCGCAATGCCTTTGATCACGGCATCGAAACGCCGCAGCAGCGAGCGGCGCAAGGCAAATCGCCCGCAGGTACCATTGCCATCCAAGCGTTTAACCGCAACAACCGAACGGTGATTACGGTTAGCGACGATGGCAATGGCATTGCGCTGGATAAAATACGCGATCGCGCTGTTTCTATGGGGCTAGACGCTGATCTTTTGCAGGCCGCAAGCAAAGACGAACTGCTCTCTTTGATTTTTGAACCGGGCTTTAGCACTTCTGATGAAGTCACGGCCCTTTCTGGCCGGGGCGTGGGGATGGATGTTGTGCGCAACAACCTGACTCAAATTCGCGGCGATATCAATGTTCAAACCCACTCAGGCCAAGGCACCACCTTCACCATTTCGGTGCCTTACACGCTTTCTGTCACGAGGGTGATGCTCGCTGAAGGCAATCGCATGCCTATTGCCCTGCCGACAGATTTTATCGAAGAAGTGACGGTTGCCGAGCGCTCTGATCGCTTTGAAAAAGACAACAAACCCTTCTTTAACTTTAAAGGCGAACCAGTGCGGCTCATCCAACTGGCCAACTGGCTTTCATTCAACTGCCCTAGACAATACGACAGCATTGAAGAAGTGCCAACCATGGATAGACCCAGCGTGCTATTGTTCCGGGCGGGCGAGCAGCGCATAGGCGTAGAAATTGATCGATCTTGGGGGGAAAGAGAGGTCGCCGTGCGCCGCGTGGAAGGGCCGATTTCGCTACCGGCGGGTTTCAGTAACTGCACCATTTTAGGTGACGGTAAGGTAATTCCATTAATTAGCCTGCCTGACTTTGCCCGGTGGGTGCTGAGCTGTGAAGCATCGGGCCTCTCTTCGGCGCAGGCACTGTATGCCAATCCGGTCGTGCAAGGGGCACTCGACCCGGTGAGTTTACAAACCATTCCTGACCCTGACTTGAACCGCAGCGCTAAGTTTTTGGTCATTGATGATTCTGTGAATGTGCGGCGTTTGCTGGCGCTGACGCTAGAGAAGGCCGGGTACGACGTGGAGCAAGCCAGAGACGGCGAAGATGCTTTTGACAAGTTAGAAAATGGCTTGGCTGTCGATAGCATTGTGTGCGATGTGGAAATGCCGCGAATGGATGGCTATAGCTTTTTATCAAAGTTGCGATCGCGCCCTGAATACGCAGATATTCCGGTGACCATGCTCACCTCTCGCAGCGGCGAAAAGCACCGCAAGCTGGCCATGAACTTGGGGGCAACGGCTTATTTTTCTAAGCCCTATCAAGAAAGGGTGCTGTTGCAACAACTCAAAGATGATTTAGCGGCCTCAAAAGCGCAGAGAGAAAAAACAAAATGAGAAAAAGAAAGATGAGAAAAAACAAAATGAGAAAGCGCAAAAGAACAATAGCTCCCCCAAAATAGTTACCCCTAACCAGACCAAAAACCACATCCTTTGAAGATGCCCCAGACAATCACCATCACGCTGAAACTGTTCGCAATCTATCAAGAGACGTTAGGCACTAACGAACAGACGCTGAAACTCCCAGAAGGAACAACAGCTGGAGACGTGCGCGATCGCCTCATTGCCGAACACCCTAACCTCGCTGAATGGAAAGATCTGACCCGCTTTGGTATTAACCTACAGTTTGCTGAAAGCCACGCTGCGCTGAGCGATGGAGATGAGTTAGTGCTCATTCCACCTGTTAGCGGCGGCTAGTTATTGGCAGTTGTTTGAGAACGTTATATTGACCGGAATGAGAAAAGCCTTTTCTGTTTCTGCCTCTTCAAATAGAGTTTTTTGAGCGTTGTCAGATAGCCACTGAACAATATCAAAATCAGGTGTATCTGGAATCTCTATTGCATCGTCCGTATTAGGAGCTTCCTCGCCGGCCGCAAAGAGCGTTTGATCCACCCATGCGTCTACATTTTTGTAGCCTGTGAGCTGTACTGTCTGACCATCATTCCAATCCAAGCTGCCGTCAGTGAATTTTTCGATGAGTACAATAACAGAAGTATCACTCTCGGTTGCGGGCTCTCCATCAACTGTTTTAAGACAGTAGCGATCGCTTGGAAATATAAGTTCTAGCTGAGTTCTAATGGGCTCATAGGCTAGAGGATTGTCTGGGTCGAGTGTGTTGATTTGGATGAATGAAAAAAGATTTTGCGTGGCCTCCGATTGGCTGGTGCCTTTGAGAGAACGGTTGACCTCCGTCGCCGGAGCTGGCGCCTGTGTGGGTTCTTGGGTAGGCGTTGTCGTTTGAGCAGGTGTGGGTTCTTGTGTGACTTCCTGGGCCGGTGGGGCCGGGGCCGGCTGCTGAATTTCTGGCTCAATCGGTGTAGCGGGTGGTGGCGGTTCTGCTGGCACGACTTCTGCTGGCGGTGGCTCAGGAATGAAGACCTCAGGCGGGAGCACGGTTGGCTCTGGTGCGGGTGGCAGCGTTGTGACTGAAATGGGGTCAGGAAGGGGCACTACTTCCTGCTCAATTACCTCATTGCGCTCGGGTAATGGCACTAACAGCGCCAACCCATGAATGCCCAAGGACGCCAGCAAAATGGGGCTCAACCAATAGAGAAAGCTCTGTCGCCAACGGTTGGGCTCTTTTGCTAATTGAGGTGGATTCTCAGAAGGCATTCTGTAAGCGCATGTCCCTAAAAGGACGGAGAAGGAAGACAGACATAGCACCCTCTCCTAATGGGAGAGGGTTGGGGTGAGGGCAGCCGAAAAATCAACCACTGCCAGTTTATTAAGTCCACGATTCTAAGACATTTACAATCGCAACCTGTCGTCGGTATAGAAGAATACGTTTAGCTTGGCATGCTTTCGGGAAAGCGCAGCCGAGTCATCGTCCAATTCCTATACTGTCAGAGGCTTTAGAGAAACTGCCCCTCGATTTATCCCGTTATCACTCTCCTCGCAGCTAGGCCATAGAGCATCTGACATTTGCTACGCTGAAATGGCCTTAGAAAAAAGTGCCTTAGAGAAAAGTGCCTTAGAAAAAAGTGCCTTAGAGAAAATTCCCCCAGAAAAAACCAACTGCATTAGAGACTAACTGCATTAGAGAGCTGTCCAATGCCAGTGCCGACTCCACACCCGCTCATCCAGCGCAGACAAATCCGAAGACAACTGCTTTTTATGGCGATCGCGCTACTGACTGCTGCCAGTATCTTTGCCCTACAGGTTCTCAACTTACCCAGCCATCGCCAACAACTCAACGCAGCTCATCCCCCTATGTCAGCAGCCGCCGAAGCCCCAACGCTCCTGAGCGATCCGTTTTTACAATTGCCCACCGACAGCACGGTACAAGTCGTTTGGTTTACAGAATTTGAAGGCACTGCTCACCAGGTTGAGTATGGTGATGAATATGGTGAACTGACTCCAGAGAATCAATCACAAATGGCCCAGCTAC
Source organism: Cyanobacteria bacterium P01_D01_bin.105 (assembly GCA_039025345.1). Taxonomy (GTDB): domain Bacteria; phylum Cyanobacteriota; class Cyanobacteriia; order Phormidesmidales; family Phormidesmidaceae; genus Phormidesmis. Next base: position 39,799 of record JBCCOO010000004.1, read on the forward strand.
AAGTGGCTGAGGTACAAGTGGCTCAGGCCACCACCACTAAGCTGAGCCGCACCTACGAAGACAGTCGCTCACAGCTGCAAGGCCAAGTCTTTTCTGAGGTTACTCTACGCGACATTTGGCGGCACGAAGCGACCATCACTGGATTAACCCCTGGCGATCGCCTGCCCTACCGCGTCATCAGTCAGCGGACAGACGGCCAAATAGTCACCAGTCAAGCCTTCACCCTCGCCCCTAATCCTCCCAAAGATCGCCCGCTCAAAATTCTGCTCACCTCTGACCATCAGCTCAAACCGATGACGCCTGCAAATTTGCAAAAAGTGGCCGAAACCGTGGGCCGAGTAGATGCGGTGTTCTTTGCAGGCGATCTAATCAACATTCCAGATCGCGCTTCAGAATGGTTTGATGATGCCAGGGGGCTGGCCTTTTTCCCGGCGCTGCAGGGCCGCACCCGCTACGTGATGGAGACAGACGATACTACAACAGACAACACAGCAACAACCTACACAGGTGCAGAACTGATTCAGCACGCCCCTCTGTTCCCTATCATTGGCAATCATGAGGTGATGGGCCGCTATATAGAAAGCCGCTATGTAGAAAGCCAGCACCAGCCGCCTAAACCGTTAAACGAACAGTTTGAACGTACCCTGCCGCGCTCACTGGTCAGCCAGTTCTACGGCGAGCCTGAAAAGTCAACATCCACAGCAGATTGGCTGGCGGATCGCTCCTACAACACCAAAACCTACGAGGAGATTTTTTCTCTGCCGACGACGCAGCTGCCAAATGGGCAACAAACGGAGCAGTACTATGCGGTGTCTTTTGGCGATGTGCGGCTCGTGAGTTTGTATGTGACGCAAATATGGCGATCGCCCCTTTTAGCCCCCGAGACTAAAGGCCGCTACCGAGAAAGCAACGCCGACTTAGCCAATCCAGAAGACTGGGGATATGGGCAGCACATCTTTGAGCCTATTCACAAAGGCAGCGTGCAATACGAATGGCTCGCGCAAGAGTTGGCTAGTGACGAATTTAAAAACGCCCAATACAAAATCGTAATGCTGCACCACCCGCCCCATACGCTCGGCGGCAATGTTGTTCCGGCCTTTACAGATCCGGTCAAGGTCGAAAATCGCACCGATGATGGCACGCTCATGTCTGTACAGTACGAATATCCTAAAGAAGATGACTACATCATTCGAGACTTGCTGCCCCTATTAGAACAATCGGACACTCAGCTGGTGTTTTACGGTCACTCTCACCTCTGGAATCGCTTTGTCAGCGCTAGCGGCCTCAACTTTCTAGAAACGTCAAACGTGGGTAACAGCTACGGCGCACATACAGCCGACAATCCGCGATGGGGAATTCCAACGCAAGAAGAAGCAAAAGCGAATGGCCTTATTCCCTTTCAAGAGACCTATGCCCCCACAGGAAACCCGAATGGTCTCACTGCAGTAATGCCGACCCTTGCCCCGATTACAGACGATAACAACAACCCACAGCCTTTTATCGCCAGTAACGACATCACCAGCTTCAGCATCTTTGATACGGGCACGGGCACCGTCATCAGCTACTACTTCGATACCCGAGAGCCTAACGCGGCGGTAGTCAAATTCGATGAGTTTGAGGTCGATAGCAGACGCGCAGCGGCTACTGTTAATACTCTCGATAACACTCCCGTTAAAAGCAGTCACGAAACGTCACCTTCTGAAGGGTAACCGCTATGAAACGCTCCTTGAAACCCGTTCACATGCTGCTGATAGCTATTGTGCTCTTGATTATTGGGTTGCAGCCGGTGGCCGCTTCCTCACTTGTGGATTCCAGGATTCGGCAGTTGGAATTTCAGGTGCGATCGCTCCAAAACCAAATCGGCCAACTCTCCAATAATCGGCCACGCACGGGTAATAATCCAGCGGTTTCTCATTCAGCTTCTCTTGTAGAAGCGCCGCTTATCCCTGGCGATCCTACCTTTGCCCAGCAATTTGATAACTTGGCTGTTTTAGCTATCGAACTGAGGCAGCGAATCGATGTACTAGAAGAACAAGTTGCGCAACTGCGTCAATAAGCATGATTTATCTAGCTGGCCAACCTAGTGGGTGAAAGCTCACGCAAAAGAAGGCCGTATTATGCTTTCAACTTCTTCGAGAGGTTTATGGCCAAACCAACGGGTTATTATGCTGCATTGGTGGTCAAAGAGAATCCAATTGATATTATTCAACAGATTCGTTCTCTTGATGGAGAACTCGAAGAAAAAGATAATATAGCTTTGGTCACTTAGCTTACGGCATAAGCTATTGCTAAAACCACTATATTCAGTGGGCTAAGTGACGCGCAAAGGTCGAATGCAATCCGACCTTTGCTATAACTAGGAAAAATTTAATCTGTGATAAATTATCCCAACACTACTGGCAAGCTCTCATAAGTATGCCAACCTGGTCTCAACTGCAATTCCAGCTCTGAGGGCTCAACGGCTAAGCGTAGATTAGGGTTTCGTTGCAGTAAATTAGACAGTGCGATCTTCGTTTCCATTCGAGCCAGCGAAGCCCCTAAACAAGAATGAATGCCACTGCCAAGACCAAGATGCTTATTGGGATAGCGTTCAATATCGAACACCTCTGGATTTTCAAAGACGGCCGGGTCGTAGTTAGCCGCACCCAAGAAAGGCATCACCGCAGCGCCTTTAGGAATGGTCACGCCGTGAAGGGTCACGTCTTCGAGTGCGTAGCCGGGCTTCGCCGCATGTACCGGACCAATGTAGCGAAAAATCTCTTCGATAGCGGAGTCCATTAAGTCTGGCCGCGCTCTAAGTTTCTCTAGCTGCTCAGGATATTGCAACAGTACTCGCACGCCGTTTGTAATTAGCTGCACCGTTGTTTCATATCCAGCAATAATCAGCAAGAAGACCATAGCGACCAACTCGTCTTCGTTTAGCTTTTCGCCCTCATCTTCGGCCTGAATTAGCTTGGTAAGAATGTCATCTTGGGGATTGGCGCGCTTGCGCTTAGCCAGCTTGCGAATGAACCGCCCCAAGCGAGGCATGCCCCAAAAAAGGCTATGAATCAATGTCCAATTAGAAAAATTGCCGCTTAGGACTGCAATGCCGCGTTTAAATCTGTCCATGTCCGCATCATCTACACCGACCATTTCCTGAATGACCGTAACTGGAATAGGCAGCGCATAAGCTGCTTTGAGATCGACTGCGCCTTCTACTTTACTTTTAGCTTCAGCGCGCGCTAGCAAATCGTTGGTCAGTGCGTCTATGCGCGCTGACATTTTTCCAAGAGACTGCCGATTAAAGGCTTGATGTACCAGATTGCGCAGACGACGGTGGTCGGGATCGTCTTTGTTAATCATATTTTGCTCCATCAGCCTGGCTGACTTGGGCAGCGGAATCGGCAGCTTGCTACGCCCTCTGGCTGTGCGGCGATCGCGAACGAAGCGCGGATCTTTTAGGAGGCTGACGCAGTCGTCGTAGCGGGAAACGATGTAGGTATCTACGATGCTGACCTTCCCGTGAAAAACGGGTGACTCTTCGCGCAGCCATTTGTAGTAGGCATACTTGTTATCAACAAACGATTTTGAGTTTAGATCGGGCGGGAGCTGTAATTTTTGAACGGTTTTCGCGGCAACCATTGATTAAAACCTTCCTTACTACTAGCAAGCTCCTTTGAGATTAAATCGGCAGGCGTTTGCAAATTATGAAGTGTCTGTATGATTGCGGTTACTGTATTAGGCGGTTACTGCATTAGGCGGTTATTGCATTAGGTGGATGAGCGTTATTGCTGCGCGTTAGCTGTTGTCAGGCACTGAATTGATGGCGCTAAGGCGGTTTTGGTGGCGCTTGGTAAAGAGCGTGAAATAAATCGCCTGAACGATTGTCTTAATGGGAAACAGAAGATAGGTGAGTGGATTGATAGTGACAATGATGTTGCGGATATCGCGCTTAGCCAGGAACAAAATGCACTGTGCGATCGCCCCTGCACTCATCACCCCATAGGGGTTCAAATTACTCTTAAACGGCCCTAACACCAGCTTGCGAATCACACAGGGCGCATCGGTTCTGCGCAGATTAATCAAATCTCCTATCAGGCGCTTAGAAATCTCATATAGGGGGCTAAAGGCTGGGTTGACCTCCGCTTCGGAAGTATTTACCCACACTTCTTTAGTGGCTCGCCCAGTGCGATTATCTACGGTTTCTAAAAACACTTCCATCATCCGCCAAGCCGAGAGTGCATTGACCTCTAAAGAGTTCTCAATCGCAGTCGGAGACTTTTCACCCATGACATTAATGCCATGATTGATAATCAAAATATCGATCTTTTTAAAAGTCTTTTGGAGGGCGGCTTCTTGGCCTGCTTGCCAAGCAATCACTTTAGTCGCACCGGGAATGTCTGCGCCAGAAGTAGCCCCAGAAGTTGCCCTAGAAGTTGTTAATGCAATAGGTTTTGCGCCTTGCTTTGCGAGTGCCTTAATCAACGCTCTGCCCAGCGTGCCGGAGGCGCCTGTAACGGCAACCGATTTCCCTTTGAGCGAGAGCGCCGTGCCCAAGAGCTGATCGCTGAGGGGAAACAGCCCGGCGTAGTACGCCTCTGTATTGTCAAAGTGATGCCGCCAGTGGTAAGTGCGATTCACCTTCCAGTGCCCAGGAATGCCGGTAAGCGGGCCGGGTTCGTGGGTGAGGTCAGTGGCTGTCAGCAGCCCCTGGGCACGCAACACAGCCGACGCCAAAAAACCAGCAGAATATAGGACGCCAAACCACAACCCCAGAACTTTAAAGAGCGTGGCGCAAAGGGCCATAACAACCATCATGAAAATCGCTTCGGGGGCGTCGTTGCGCAGCTGGGCCTGACGATAGAGGGCGGTGCTGATGGGCGTGAAATCTTTTTTGTAGGCGCGGTGGTGCCAGTTATGAAGGCGCTGCAAGGGGGCCCACTGATGGCTGAGGAAATGGTAGAAGTCGCGCACCATCTCAGCTAGCAGCACAGACATTAGCACCCAAAGAATGTGGTGGGCATTGCCAATGAAAAATTGACCTGTTAAAAGTTGGTCTGTTAAAAGTTGTCCAATGTTAGCGAGCACCCCTGCTTCCATATAAATTGAGTCCTTAATAAAATGCCAATGACCGTTTAGCGTGGGCTGTTAGCGCTGGTGAGCTTAACGTTACTTAAGATTCTACGGTAGCGCTGGGGTCCATGCAGCGCGCGATCGCCCATGGCTACCAATGCGATCGCGGATAGCTATAGACAGCAGCCAACGGCATTGTCGTCACATCTTCAATGCGAGGGCAGCGTAAATGCGGGTATTCTTATTTATCAAGTAATTATCAAGTAATTTTGTTATCAAAACGTAGAGTAGGGATGGCATCCATGGTTGCAGCGCTACACGAGCAAGAAAAAAATAACTGGGCCAAGTCCATTCGCTACGACGATGCCTCGGGCATCCCTGATGTCTGGCCGGTGGTTGCCGAGAAGTATGGTCATCACCTCGCCCTCTACGATCCGCACACTGCCCCCGAAACCAAATACACCTACGGCGAACTCGCCAGCGCCATTCAGCAATTTGCTGCCGGTTTGCAGGCTTTAGGGGTCTCTTCCCAAGAAAAAATCGCCCTGTTTTCAGAAAACCGCCCTCGCTGGATGGTGGCCGACCAGGGCATTATGACCGCTGGTGCGATTGATGCCGTGCGCGGTGCCAACGCCGATACGGCCGAGCTGATGTTCATTTTGGAGCACAGCGACAGCATCGGCCTCGTGGTGCAAGATATTACGACGCTGAGCAAGCTTGGCAGTGACCTCGCCCGGTTGCACCTGCGCTTTGTAATTTTGCTAACGGATGAGGCCGCTGAGCTAGACGTGGATTTGGGCGGCGCTAAGCTACTGAACTTTTCTGAGCTGATGGCGATGGGGGCCTCGGCGACCCTGAACCCGGTGGCGCGTTCCCGTGAGGATATCGCCACGCTGATGTATACCTCCGGCACCTCGGGCATGCCCAAGGGCGTAATGCTCAGTCAAGGCAACTTGCTGTCGCAAATTAAAGGGGCCACCAGCGTGGTGAATGTAGGCCCGGATAAAACGGTGATGAGCATTCTGCCAATTTGGCATTCCTATGAGCGCTCGTTTGAATATTTCACCCTCTCGCAGGGCGTCACGCAGATTTATACCAATATTCGCTCCGTTAAAAAAGACCTCAAAGCTCACGGCCCGCAGTATATGGTGGCCGTGCCGCGCCTATGGGAGTCGATTTATGAAGGGGTGCAAAAGCAGTTTCGTGACCAGCCCGAAAGCAAGCAAAAGCTGGTGAACTTTTTTATTACCAAGAGCCAGGAATACATTCAGGCCCGCCGGATTTTAGACGGGTTGAACCTAGATCAGCTAGAAAGCTCGCCAGGGCAAAAGCTGGCGGCAAGGCTAAAGCTCCTCTACCTGTGGCCCATTCATCAGCTAGGCGATCGCATTGTCTATTCCAAAGTGCGCCAGGCCTTGGGCGGCAAAGTAGACTATCTGGTTAGCGGCGGCGGCTCTATTGCTGACTACCTAGAAGACTTTTACGAACTGGCCGGCATTAACATTCTGGGCGGCTATGGCCTCACCGAAACCTCACCCATTACCCACGTGCGTCGCCCTTGGCACAACCTGCGTGGCGCAGACGGTCAGCCCGTGCCCGGCACAGACACCCTAATTGTGAACCCCGAAACGCGCCAGCCAGTGCCCAATGGCACCTCCGGCCTCGTGCTGCTGCGCGGCCCCCAAGTCATGCAGGGCTACTACAAAAATGCAGAGGCCACCGCGAAGGCCATTGACAGTGACGGCTGGTTTGATTCGGGAGATTTGGGCCGGGTCACAGACGCGGGTGATTTGATTATTACCGGGCGGGCCAAAGACACTATTGTGCTTACCAACGGCGAGAACATTGAGCCGACACCGGTTGAAAATGCCTGCTTGCGAAGCCCGTATGTGGATCAAATTATGCTGGTGGGACAAGACCAAAAGTCGCTGGGGGCACTGATTGTGCCAAATATGGAGGCATTAGAAAAATGGGCAGGCGGCAGCGTCGATGTGCAGAGCGCCGAAGTCCAGAGCCTATTTAAAAAGGAGCTAAAGCGCGAAGTCTCTAATCGTCCGGGCTACCGGCCAGACGATCAGATCAAAACGTTTGCGCTGCTGAGTGAGCCCTTTAGCATCGAAAATGGTCTGCTGACGCAGACGATGAAGGTGAAGCGCAATAAGGTGAGCGATCGCTATCAGGAAACCATTGACGGACTATTTCAGTAAGTGCTGATGTTCAGATGCCGGTTCTAGGGGCTGATGGTTGGCTGATAGGGCTGGCGGTGTGATTTTTATCCTGAAAGGCGGGTACACTGCGGTGAAACATATGAAGGAAACTTGATATATTACCGAGTGATTACGTATAAGTAGCCCATATAGCAGTCCGCAGTGTGGCTGAGCGCCGGTTTTATACGGTTAGCCTAGGCATTTCTGCTTTGTTATCGCGTTTCCTTTTCGATTCTGTTTTTTAGTTATCAAAACTCGTCTTGTCTTGCCATGGAAGGTTCTTCGTCTCAACTTCGCCTCAAGCGCGTTGTCAATATCAAAGCCATCGTCACGCCGCTATGGAAAGAGGAGGCCCAGAAGCAGCTGCAGAGCCAACTTAACCAAATTGACGGCCGGTTGCAGCAGCTCGAAATGCAAAGTCAGCGCATCCTCACTGAGATGCAAAAGCAAGGCTCTAACCCCAGCGATGCAGCGGTGTCTCAGCAAATTAGCAGCGTGCAGAACAAGCTAAACCAAGACAAAAGCCAGCTCTTGCAGCAAAAAAATCAGCTCCTACAGCAGCTTCAGCAGGTACAGACCCTAGAAGAAGGCAAAGAAGTCAGCCAAGGCCAAATCGACAGCTTCTTCGACGTCAAAGTCGGCGATCACATGATCAAAAAAATGCAGGTGGAAATCTTGCTACGCGACGGCGTCGTAGAAGATATTCGCGGCGAACTGTAAGTCTATTTCTTTCAGAGAGCTACGCGACCGACTCCGCTCGGCCCACTATGCTTCAGAATTTTGGCGCGCCAAAATTCTGCTTACCCACCGGTCACCCAACACCTTACGCCTCTAACTAAACACCCCTTAGACGGGGTTGTAGGGCGGGTCTTTCCGCCCTGCTCGAAGGGGCACGGGGGCGGCGAAAAGCCCCCGAAAGCAGCCCACCAAGATACCCACCAACCCTTACAGTTGTTGAACCAGACCCAACAACCGTAAGGGTTTAACGCCTTTAAACGCGCGCTGAAACCCTTTGCACTCATTTCCCCCAACGTAATACAATTAGTCGCTAGCAATTACAACATCCACTCGCTGGCGTGCCGTTCACCCAAAACCTCCTTCCATGATTCGCGAAGTTTTCATGCCAGCCCTCAGCTCCACCATGACAGAGGGCAAGATTGTCTCCTGGGCCAAATCCGAAGGCGACAAGGTAGAAAAAGGCGAGACCGTTGTCGTCGTTGAATCCGACAAGGCCGATATGGATGTGGAGTCATTTTATGAGGGCTATTTGGCCATCATCATGACGGATGCGGGCGAAATGGCCCAGGTGAATGACGCGATCGCCCTGCTAGCCGAAACCCAAGAAGAAATTGAAGCCGCGAAGCAAAAAGCTGCTGAGATGGCCAGTAGCGGCGGCAGTGAAACCGCTGCCGCACCGGCCACCAACGGCGCCGCTCCGGCTGCTGTTCCGGCCGCTGCACCGGCACCAGCTCCCGCTCCTGCCGTTGCCGCTGTCGCTACCCAGCCTTCTGGCCGAGTCGTGGTCTCCCCTCGCGCCCGCAAGCTTGCCAAGCAGCTTAAGGTAGAGCTTATTGGTTTGCAGGGCTCCGGCCCCCACGGTCGCATTGTCGCTCAAGACATTGAAAGAGCAGCAGGCAAAACACCGACCCCAAGCCTCACACAGCAGCTAACTGCGCCTGTTCCTGTTCCTGTGCCAGCCCCTGTCGCCGCTGCCCCCGCCCCCGCCGCGCCTGCGCCTGCGCCTGCCCCCGCTGCACCGGGCGAACTGGCTGCCTTCAACACGCTTCAGCAGGCGGTGGTGCGCAACATGGATGCCAGCTTGACGGTGCCTGTTTTCCGGGTGGGCTACACCATCACGATGGATGAGCTGAACAAGCTCTACAAGCAGATTAAGCCCAAGGGCGTGACCATGACCGCGCTGTTGGCTAAGGCTGTGGCCGTTACGTTGCAGAAGCACCCTGTGGTGAATGCCAGCTTTGCGCCCAATGGCATTCAGTACAGCAGCAGCATTAACATTGCCGTTGCGGTGGCGATGCCGGATGGCGGCTTGATTACGCCTGTGCTGCGCGGCGCGGATCAGATGGATATTTATTCGCTCTCTCGCACTTGGAAGGATTTGGTGGCTCGTTCGCGCAGCAAGCAGCTTGCCCCTGAGGAGTACAGCACTGGCACCTTTACGCTCTCTAACCTGGGCATGTTTGGGGTCGATAGCTTTGATGCGATTTTGCCGCCGGGTCAGGGTTCGATTTTGGCGATTGGTGGCTCTAAGCCGACGGTGGTGGCGACGCCCGATGGCATGTTGGGTGTGAAGACTCAGATGCGGGTGAATATGACCAGCGATCACCGGATTATTTATGGTGCGGATGGTGCGGCGTTCTTGAAAGACCTGTGTGATTTGATTGAGAATAATGCGCAGTCTTTGACGCTGTAGGTCAGCATCTAAAATTCAGCATCTAAAATAAGATATCGCTCTCTTATTGCTATGTATCAGATACGTTGCAAGGTCAGTGCGTTTTGGGATGATGAGGCTGCTGTATGGGTGGCCTCTAACGAGGATGTTCCGAGCTTAGCAACGGAGGCTGATACTTTGGAGGCACTGTCGGCCAAGTTAAGGTTGATGGTGCCTGATCTTTTACAGCTCAATGGTGTTTTCACTTTTCATAGATGAGAAATTGATGGCCTATCTGGTGTGAGAAATGACTTTTCAAGAACTGGAGACACAGCTAATTGCGTTAAGTCCTGCAGATAAAGTAAGGGCCATACAGATTCTTGCGAAGAGTGTAGATAGTGACTCGTTGGGGATTGAGAAAACGACGGGTGTTTGCGGTGGTGATGCACGTATCATCGGGACGCGGATTCCGATATGGGTGTTAGTGGAGGCTAAGGCCAATGGCTATAGTGATGCCGATTTGCTGACTAGCTATCCGACCTTGTCGGCGGCGGATTTGGTCAATGCTTGGGCGTATGCAAAGGCTTTTCCGAAAGAGATAATACAATCTATTGCTCGGAATGAGGCTGCGTAATTGGTGGCTCGTTTTTATGCTGATGAGCAGTTCCCGCTTCCTGTTGTAAATTATCTGAGAGATTTGGGTCACGATGTTTTGACTGCAGGCCAAGCAGGATAGGGCATTCCAGATGAGACTGTTCAAAACTGCATCGGCTCAAGCCAGAACACGTGGATGAGGCTTTTGAAGCTATGCCGTAACCTTACAGAGGATTGCTATGGTAGAACACCTGGCGCTGTAACTACATCAGCACTCATAAGGGGAGAGTCTACTGTTGACTAAGTGCGTAGTCACATCGTTTAAGAAGTTCTGTTCCTCTTTCTCCAAAGCTCCATATACCACCCCTTCCGCCTGAGGGGAAGTGACCATCAGGCGCAGTTAGACTAAAAGACGCATCACTAGGAGATAACCATAGATCATCTTCTGGAACATACCACCCTACTGTTTTGCCGAACTCTTTGTATACATCGTAGTCAAAGCTCTGCAAGTTCCTAGAGAGACTATTCCATATTTCTGCTTGTTTTCTGAAGCTGAATCGTCCGTCGGTATGAATGTCCCATAGATTATCTATAGCTTCTAGATGGGTACAAGACAATTCTTCTATTGATTTACCGCTAAGAAATCCATCTCGATAACGGCCTGCAGCTATAAGGATTAACTCTCCTGTCTTTTGGTCTGCTGCTTGCCACTCTTTTTCTTCTAGTAAGATAGACAATTGTGATAAGTCTAGTTGTTTAATTTCTTCTGATAGTTCTTTCGATAGTTCTTCTGGTAGCTTATAAACAGTCTCGATCCTACTGGAAGCTTTTTGCTCTGATACAGGGTGTACAACTTGAGAAGATATTCCGGCAAAGGATATACAGAATAGGCTATAGAGAAGTGCCTTATGCCACCTTCGACTTGTAGTTGTCTTCTGTGACTGCTTTAACTGCGATAGTTGGCTACAACTTGTTCTTCTATATATAGTTGGACTACCACTATCTGAAAATTTAACCATATCAACAGCTAAACTTCCGGCATCGAATACACTCTCGTACAACTGACTAGAAGGTAAGGTTTCTAACTTAGAAGAACACAGTACACTGTAGAAGCCCCGTGAGAATGCGATCGCAGATTTGTCATGCACGTTAGTTTTCATGCCTATTACACAGGGCACAAACTTTGACACTAATGATGCTGTTTTAGCTGAGTAGCAAGTATTAATAATTACGCATTCTATATGCTGACCATATAGCTCAAATGCTCGAGCTAGAGCTTCGGGTTCAATATGATTCTCTTTACCAAACTCATCTTCAACGATAAGACAGCCGGATTCAGTTCCATGACCTCAAAAGTGTACTAAGTGAGGTTCGAACTCTCTGAGAGCATCTTGAATATCTTGAGGACGGATACTTTGTCTTACCTCTAAAAGGAATCTATCCTTAGCTTTGTCAGCTACATATTCCCGGATAAGACGACTCTCTCTGTCCACCCTTGCTAGTCTGGGAACAGCTTGAAGTAGCAGAATTTTGTACACTGGCTGTCTAAGTAGTTATATTGGTTGTAATTACACGGCGAGGTTGATTAGCAGCTTCAATTGTCATGCTAACTCTGCCTACGTTTGAGCCGTAGGGATCGATAGCGTCATACCTGCGGATGACTTGCCCAAGTTTTGTGTCGTACTGTGATAAGCCAACGCTGGGATCAAGACCAATTGCAGCCCCTTGATCTCCAAACCAAGTAGCCATGTCTCGATATCTACTCCTGACAGGAGTTATCGAGTCTTCAATACTTTGACTAGATAAACCTTGATTACGTAAATACTCTGCAGCCTTTTGCATACCTATAACAGTAGGCCCAGTAAAAAATGCTGTACTTGCTCTACTGTTAGCTACCTGACCAATTCCAAGACCTGGACTGAGCGCAACTGGAGTATTGCTAAAACGACCTACTGCTGAAGATGACTGTTTAGCAGCTATGATCGGTTGCCCATAATCATATCCATAGCTAGCAAACTGACTGTTGATATCATTTACTACTGCGCTTCTATACATAGAGCCACCTCTGCTGACAAGAAGAAAGTCAATGATGTTAATTAAGTCCATAAGCGTTGCTCGGACATCCCTGTCGCTTAGGATATAGTCATAGCTATGAGCTTCTGCTGCTTTTGGAAATATGAGACTTGTAAAGGAGGATGCAGTCGCTCCGAGCACAAGAGATTTAGTAAACTGACGACGTTTCATTACTTTAATTCAGAGGGTGAAGAGTAGCATCGAACACATATAGATATCTGTCTCCAGCTGCTTCAATGGCAACATCTTGCACATCTGCAATATCAACTAATATCTTTCTTACATCTCCTTCTCTGATAGTAAAAGAGCCTGATAGATTTCCGTCCAGATAAATGTTCAAAGTAGATACATCCCCAGAGGAGTCTTCGTGCCCTACGTCAAGTGTCAAAATACCAAATGGTGAAGGACTATCTTGTAGATTTACATTGCAAGTCATCAGAAAGGGATTAGTTTCAGAGCCTGGGTCTATTCTCGCTACAGATCTCTTAAATCTTCTACCAACAGATACTTCTTCAATATGGTTGGTATCGACTCGGGAGTTTCTACCAGGCGCTTTTACACAGCTACGCGAAAAGAGTGAAGCGAAATTTGTTTCAACCCCTGGCCTCTGTGCAGACACTCCTTGGGCTGATAGTACTAACATCAAAGCGGCTAGCAACAGTCCCGACTTTGAAGCACATACATTCTTGATTAGTTTGATAAACACAGACATCTTGTTTTATTTGTACGTAGCTTTGCAGTTTATATATTCCCGTTTACTATCCTATACAAACGAGTTACAACTATTTCTGGTGTACAGCATAGGAGATAAAAAAGGCGTAGAGTTATAACTATTTCTGGTGTATAGCATAGGAGATAAAAAAGGCGTATCCCTCTAAACCGATGAAAGTACCAGACAAGGAATACACCATGACATGAAGAGGTGACAATCATTCGCTTACACCCGCAAATATGCCACTAATCAAAGAAAACCACTGTAAATGTGTCACTGAATATGATGAATAGAGAAATTAGCGGCTTTAGCGCATTCCTGAGAAAAGGCTGAAGATTGCCTGTGCGATCGCCTATCGTCCTATTCACAAACACTCAGTTACCCCTTAATTCACCCTCAGCCACGCTCCTATCCCCCATGACACTATTAAATCAATGAAGCAAACCACTCATTCCTCACGGAGACAAACTCATGAAAAACATTCTCTTTTCCGCTCTCGCACTCACTGCAACAACTCTTACTCTCGCACCCGTTGCCAGCGCCGCTGAAACGCTTCCTTCCTCTTCCATCCAGCAGCGCCGCCTCGAATTCCTCGACACTCAAACCAAAGCCGTTGAAAATGTTCAACAAACCCGCCTTGAATTCCTAGAAAGCCAAACTAAGGCAATTGAAAATATTCACCAAACTCGGCTAGAAGAAAGAGATCGCCGTAACAAGGCTATTGAAAATGTTCAATCAACACGCCTTGATTTCCTAGAGAACCAAACCAAAGCCGTTGAAGACATTCAAGCGACCCGCCTCGACTTCCTCAGCAATCAAACCAAAGCCGTTGACAACGTTCAGCAAACTCGCCTCGAATTCCTAAACAACCAAACTAAAGCTGTTGAAGATATTCAAGCGACCCGCCTCGACTTCCTCAGCAGCCAAACCAAAGCTGTTGACAACGTTCAGCAAACTCGCCTCGAATTCCTAAACAACCAAACTAAAGCTGTTGAAGATATTCAAGCGACCCGCCTCGACTTCCTCAGCAACCAAACCAAAGCTGTTGAAGATATTCAAGCAACCCGCCTCGACTTCCTCAGCAATCAAACCAAAGCTGTTGACAACGTTCAGCAAGCCCGGCTCAATGCTCTTGATGCACGCACAAAGAGCACGCTTCGCTAAATCACTCAGCCATGCCTCCCAGCAGAAGGGCTACCTAGCCGATAGCTCTCAGAAGCAACTGCCAGAAGCAATGGCCAACAGCTAAAACACTGAAGCTGGTTAGGAAAGCTTCAGTGTTTTAGCTTGTCAGGTTTGGATGCCTGTTTTCATACACTCTGTAGAGAGTTTAGTGCTTCATTGAGTGCTTCATTAATAAAGGCATCCTTTTCTAAATCAACACCAAAAGCCTAGATCTCAGCACAGCGAGATCTAGGCTTTTGGCTGCGTAGCATTCACTAGGCCGAGTGAGCACCGCTGGCAATCTGGGTCTATCCGATAAAAATGATAATCAATATCAATTGACGGATACATTGATTTGGTTAATTAAATATTGATCTCATTTGATTTGTTCCGCTCAGCCCCACCAGAAGGCAGTCTATTTCCTGTAAAAATCAGAGTTTGGGTAATTATTATCGACTGTCTAATTCAATCTTTATTGATAATGAATACTGACAGTGATAGGGTTGAGTGCGGCGTTACGCCAATAAAATGCTCAAGTTAAAATGGCACAAATGATGAAACAAATGAACGTGGTAGAGCTGTTTGTTGCAGCAGGTCTAGTTGTAGGCATAGCGGCCTGCGGCAGTCCCAGCACATTAGAAGCTGAAACCACAGAGGCCCCAGAAGCTGCCACTGAGTTGGCAGAAGGCGGCGAAGGCGGCGAAGGCGGTGAAGGCGGTGAAGGCGGCGAAGGTGGTGAAGGCGGTGAAGGCGGCGAAGGCGGCGAAGGCTACAGTGCCGGTGAGCAAGCCAACGCTGATTTTCAAGACAAACTGAGCGGCGCAGCGCTTCTTAGCGCCCTTCAAGAGGGTGGCCATGTTATTTACTTCCGTCATGCACAGACGGAAAGAGACTACGCCGATCAAGCGGATCCGAACATGAGTTTGGATGACTGTGAAACCCAGCGTAAGCTCAATGACGTGGGTATTAAACAAGCTGAGACGATCGGTGACGCCTTTGCCGAGAAAGCGATACCGGTTGGCGCTGTGATTGCGAGCGACTACTGTCGCGCTTGGCAGACGGCGGATCTGGCATTTGGCACCCACGAAAAAAATTCGCAGCTTAACTTTTTGCCCTTCGAAGACTACACCGATGCCCAAGTCGAAGAGATGAAAGCCAACGTGACGCCTTTGTTAACCCAGGCTCCTGAGGCAGGCACCAACACGGTCATCGTCGGACACGACGATATCTTTGAATCGGCAACGGGCATCTACCCCGATCCGCAGGGCATCGCTTACGTGCTGACACCTGATGGCAGCGGTGGGTTTACGCTACAGGCCAATATGCTGCCTGAAGAGTGGGCCGCGCTTTAAAGCGCCTGTGAGATAAAGCCTCTGTGAGATAAGGCGCCTGTGGGATAAAGCACCTGGAAGATGGGCGCTGGTTGTGAAATGTGCATAACCTAATTGCACAGCCTGATTGCACAGCCCAATCATCTGCAAACTTCTAACGCGTATAACTCTCAAATGCCGTCTGTGGGTGCTAGCCTATGGATGGCATTTAGCAGGTTGGGGGTGCGATCGCCCCCAACACAGCCAATCTCATAAGCAGACCGCGAACAGAAGATGAGCAAAATTGTTGTGGGGTTATCGGGTGGCGTCGATAGCTCTGTTGCCGCAGCTACCCTACACAACCAGGGGCACGACGTAACCGGATTGACCCTTTGGCTAATGAAGGGCAAAGGTCAATGCTGCTCAGAAGGCATGACAGATGCCGCGCAGCTTTGTGATGATCTAGGCATTGACTATGAAGTCGTTGATTCGCGTGAGGTGTTTGAAAAGCAAATTGTGAACTACGTAGTCGATGGCTACGCCCAAGGCATCACCCCGCTGCCCTGTTCGCAGTGCAACAGCACCGTCAAGTTTGGCCCTATGCTGCGCTATGCCATCGAAGAGATGGGCGCAGACTACATTGCCACCGGGCACTACGCACGCATTGCCCACAATAAAGAAACCGGACGCTATGAGCTTCACCGTGCGGTGGATAGAAACAAAGATCAGTCTTACTTTTTATACGATTTGAGCCAAGCGCAGCTCGCCGCGACCCTGTTCCCGCTGGGCGAAAAAACAAAGCCCCAGACCCGCGAAATTGCCGAGCAGCTGGGCCTACACACCGCCCACAAGCCCGAAAGTCAGGACTTGTGCCTCGTGGAACACCACGGCTCAATGAAGACATTTTTAGAGAAGTATCTGGCCCCTAAGCCCGGTGACATTGTTGATACGGCGGGCAAGGTGTTGGGCCAGCACGACGGCATTCATAACTACACCATTGGCCAACGCAAGGGCCTCGGCATTGCCGCTCCCAATCCTTTATATGTGGTGAGTTTGGATGTGGGCCGTAACCGGGTGGTGGTTGGCGAGCGCGACAGTGTGACCACAGCAGACTGTACGGTGAGCCGCGTGAACTGGGTTTCGATGGCACCTGCCAGCAGCCCGATTAAAGCTGATGTGCAGATTCGATATCGCTCTCAAGCGGTGGGGGCGAGCGTGGTGCCCATTGCATCGGAGGATGCTGACAAGGCCCATACCAGTCGCGTAAGAATTATTTTTGAGGAGCCCCAGTTTGGCGTCACCCCCGGACAAGCCGCGGTTTGGTACGACAGTAGTGGGCGGGTGCTCGGTGGCGGTATTATTGACCCCGTGCCACCGAAAGTTTTGTGAGCACAGACAGACAGCAGAGGACGGTATTTTGAGTGAATTGAAAGACGCCAAGAAAGAGGGCAACGCCCCCCACGGCGGTACGTTGATTAATCGCTTGGCAAGCGCTGAGCAAAAAAAAGAATTTGAGAGTAAGGCAGATAGTTTGCCTCGCGTCACCCTAGATAAGCGCGCAGCGTCTGATCTGGTGATGATTGCCATCGGTGGATTTAGCCCGCTGACTGGTTTTATGAGCCAGGCAGACTATGAGCCTGTGGTCACGGATATGCGCCTTGCCAGCGGCCTGCCTTGGTCTGTGCCGGTGACGCTTTCGGTGACAGAGGCTGTCGCTGAGCCTTTAAAGGTCGGTGAGCTGGTTCGTTTGGATGATGAGACGGGCCGCTTTATTGGCGTTTTGGAGCTGAGCGAGAAGTATACGTACGACAAAAAGAAAGAGGCGATTAACGTCTACCGTACGGATGAAGACAAGCATCCGGGCGTGAAAGTTGTATACGACCAAGGGGCCATTAACCTGGCAGGTGATGTGTGGCTGCTAGAGCGAGATGCCCATCCGCTCTTTCCGGCTTATCAGATTGACCCGGCGGCGTCTCGCCAGCAGTTCCGCGAGCGGGGCTGGAAGACCGTGGTGGGCTTTCAAACGCGCAACCCCATTCACCGGGCCCACGAATATATCCAAAAGTGTGCGCTAGAGACCGTCGATGGACTGTTTTTGCATCCTCTTGTTGGGGCGACTAAAAGTGATGACATCCCAGCGGATGTGCGGATGCGCTGCTATGAGATCATGATGGAACACTACTTCCCTCAGGATCGAGTGATTTTGGCGATTAACCCTTCGGCGATGCGTTACGCGGGCCCTCGGGAAGCCATTTTTCACGCCCTGATTCGGAAGAACTATGGCTGCACGCACTTCATTGTTGGCCGTGACCACGCAGGCGTTGGTGACTATTACGGCACCTATGACGCTCAGGCCATTTTTGATGAGTTTGAGCCAGGTGAGTTGGGCATTACGCCCATGAAGTTTGAGCATGCGTTCTACTGCACGCGCACCAGCACCATGGCCACAACGAAAACAAGCCCCGCTAAGCCTGAGGAGCGCATTCACCTGTCGGGCACGAAAGTGCGCGCCCTATTGCGTGATGGCAAGCAGCCACCGCCGGAGTTCTCTCGCCCAGAAGTGGCGGCTGAACTGGTTAAGGCGATGCAGCAGTAGTCATGTCGCAGTAGTAGAATCCAGTTGTGATTGGCCAAGGGTGATTGGGTGAGGTCTATGCGTTCAGAGCCAGATTTCAAGCAAGTTGGGTTGAGCCGCCGTGCGTTTTTTAAGCAAACGGCGGCGGCAATCGCAGCTTTTGGCCTCACCGACATTGCCCTTAATGCGGCGAGTGCATCGGGTATTCCCGGCCTTGCTCAAAAGGCAAAGGCTTACGCTGAGGCGATCGCCCAAACGGGCAGTCAGGATAAAAAAGGCGTTCGCAAACTTGCCCTGCTCATTGGCATAGACGACTACCCCGTTAAAGCAACGCCCCAAGGTCAGGCAGATTCAGGCAAGCTTGAAGGCTGCGTCACCGATGTTGAAATGCAGCGGCAGCTTCTCATTCATCGCTTTGGGTTTGCCCCCGACGATGTGCTTTGCCTGACCGAGCAGCAGGCCACGCGCACCGGCATTTATCAAGCCTTTGTCGATCATCTATACGATCAGGCCAAAGCGGGCGATGTGGTGGTGGTTCACTTTAGTGGCTATGGCGCTCAAGTCCGAATCGATCAAAAAGTGGTGCGATCGCTCGTCCCCTACGACGGCCTGTTGCCCACCCCCTCGCGCCCTGTTCTCAACGATATTTCTGAAGCTGAGCTGAACATGCTGCTCAGGCAGCTGAAAACCAAAAACATTACAACGGTCATAGACGCCGGTTTTGTAGATGTGGGCGCACCGCTATCGGGAGGGCTCCGCGCCCGCGCCCGCGCCGAAGTTTCCACTGGCCGAATGCCTGCCCCTTATGATCTGCTCGCAGACAAGCGCATGGTGGCTGAAGATACCCCTTTCCCTGGTTTGCTGCTGCGGGGCGCAGGCTTGCAAGAGGCTGTGATTGAGCGCCAGTGGAACGGGTTCCATGCCGGCGCATTTACCTATGTGCTGACGCAGCATTTGTGGTTAGCCCCGCCCCCTGTGACCGTGGGCCAAAGTCTCGGCAGTACCCGAGAAACCCTGTCGCGGTGGGGGGGCAGCAACCAACAGCCGATGCTAGGTGGCGCAGCAGCGCGACTGGCGGCGGCGCCGTCTACGCCCAAGCTCGCCCCTGATAAGGCGCTTACTATCTACAATACGGCGGCACTGGCTGAGAAAACAGGTATCGGTGTGGTGCAATCGGTGAGCGCTAATGGCCAGCAGGCGACCCTCTGGTTAGGCGGTATGGCCCCCCGAGTGCTGGAGTATTTAGCGCCGCCAGCGGTGTTAACCTGCGGGGGCCATCAACTAGACCTTGGCAATCGCGACGGCGTCAGCGTGAAGGCCAAATTAGTTGCGGATGGCACGCCCTTACAAGTGGGCCAGCCTGTGCTAGAAGCGGTGCGAACAATTCCTAAAAGTGTTGATTTGGTGGTTGCCCTCGACAGCCAGCTAGAGCGAATTGAACGGGTAGATGCGACTAGCGCGCTGTCGGCGCTGTCGTTTGTTACCTCTACTTCTGATACGAAGCTGCCGGCTGATTGTCTGCTGGCAAAACCACTGCCCCGTGGTGCGTCAACGCTGACGGCGAGCCTGAACGTTAGAAAGATAGTGCAGACTCAGTCTGACGATTCGCTAGGCGAGTCTGGCTATGGGCTGTTTTCTTTAATGCGATCGCCGATTCCTGGCACGTTAGCGATGCAGGATGAGGCCATTAAACCTGCGATCAATCGTCTGACTGGCAAGCTGAAGTCTTTGCTGGCGCTCAAACTGCTGCGCCTGAGCGAGAATCGTGCCTCGTCTACGCTGCCAGTGACTGCAGTATTAGAAACCATTGGCCCTAAAGAAACGGTGGTGATTAGCCGTCAGATTACCCGCTTAGACCGTTTGCGCCCAGAGCAGCTGCTCGCGGCTGCCAAGCTGAAAAAACAAACGGGCTTTAATCCTCAAATTCCGTTAGGCACTCGCGTTCGCTATCGTCTGTTTAATAACGGCGAAGCTCCTCTCTATTACACCCTGATTACGGTCGATCCGCGGGAGCGACTGTCAGCTTTTTGCCCCGTTAAAGATGGGCCATTATCTGCCGCAGATCTGCTCCCAACCGAGGATGGTCTGAGTGAGCAGGCCCTGCAGATGCTTTCGGGCGCAGCGATCGCCCCTGGCACCTCTATTGCTATTCCCAGCGCCGATCAGGCCTGGCCCGTCGATTCTCCCGCTGGTCTGGTGGAGACCTACATTGTTTGCAGCACCCGGCCCCTTGCCAGCACTTTCGGCACCCTGCTGAGCGCGATGGCTAACAGTGGCTCTCAGCGCATTAATCCCTTACCTGATCCGCTCACTGTTGTAGAAGCGCTGCTGAGCGATATGAGCCAAAGCGATGACACGGACGCTTATTCCCTCGATGTTTCTGAGTGGGCCACGCTGAACTTTACCTATCAAGCTGTGGAAACGGCTTAGTTACGTTGCTATCTAGTCACGTTGCCCTCTAGTCATGTTGCCAGTGCATCTAATGTCGCTAGTGCCCCTTCGTTGGTTTGACCGCTGACGCTAAAGACCAAGGCTTCTCCATAGACTCGTCTAGCCGGGTGATGCAGTCCATTTGCCGCGCCGCCAGCCGCCACCATAGCGGCTTGGGCACATTGATTCATCAGCGCGATCGCCCGCCCTCTCAGTGCGATTTTTTGCGCATAGTCATGCTCGGGTAGTGCTGCAGTGGTTGCCACCGCATCAGTGAGCTGGCGTCTGGCCTGAAAAAAATGCGCTGTCAGGCCATGCTCAATCTGCCGTCGCTCAAGCGCTTCCTCTAGCACGCGGCAGGCCCCCGCAGCGCAGCCTAAAATCAGCCCCAATGGACTTAACGGATTAGCCCGATCTCGCTGTAAAAGCCAGCCAGGTGGGCGGGTGCCCACTACTTTTTCATTCGCGAGAAACCAGTTGTCTAGCTGCACCCGTACGGTGTTGGTAGCGGCCATCCCAGCCATGGTCATAGGCTGACTCACCCTCAGCGCTCCCGCCGTGCTGCCTGTTTCACTCACCAAAGGCAGTACCCCAAAAACCGCTTCCCCAGTCGGCAGTACCGCCGCGCCGACAAATGCTTCAAAGAGGCCAGCGCCCGTTACCCAAGGGATCTCTCCCGACAGCCGGTAGCCCCCTTCTACGGCTTGAGCCACTGCTGGCGGTGTTTTGCGGCGCAGATGGGAAAAGCCCACCCCGACTCGTTTTGCGCCAGTGGCCATGGCAGGCAAGTAGGCGGCTTTTAGAGATGGATTATCTGCAGACAATAAAAAACTTGCGGCGCTCTGGTGCTGCGTTACCAAAAAGGCCAATGCCCCTGAACGAGCCGCTATTTCAGCTTGAAGCGCTTGGTAGGCCTGACTAGAATATCCAGCGCCGCCCCAGTGCAGTGGCAGTTTTGGCGCGAGTAGCCCCAGCTCACCTACGGCTTTAAATATCTCAAATAGCCTGCTTGCGTCGGTGTCGAGCTGAGGCGCGACAGGCAGTACGTGTGTCTCTAAAAAAGAGTTGAGTGCAGGAGGGGCTGCCGAAATCGCATCAGAATGACTGGACTCAACGTGACTGGGCTCAACGTGACTGGTGGGCGGATTAGAAATCATAGATATTGATCGTGATATTGTCTTCTCCGTCGCTACTTTTCAACCATAGCGTAATCCAGCAGTCGGCCTGTATCGGTTGCGATCGCCACATACGCTTCATTGCTCAGCAGATTTTCAACTAGGGTTGTCCCAGGCTCGATAAAGTGACATCACTCGTCTGATTTCTTTCTCCAAGATTGTTTGAGTTAACGCATGAACACAACGCCTTCGATTACCAAGGATCTTGTGCTGGTCGGTGGAGGCCACAGCCATGCATTAGTGCTGCGCAAGATGGGAATGCAGCCCTGGCCTGCGGATGTACGCCTAACATTGATTACAAATTTGGCAGATACGCCTTATTCGGGAATGCTGCCGTGCCATATTTCCGGGCTATATGACTTTGATACGGCGCATATTGATTTGAGGCCGCTGACGCGCTTTGCGAACTGTCGGCTAATGATGGATGAAATGGTGGGGCTAGATGCCGAAAATCAGAAGGTATTGTGTAAGCATCACCCGCCGATTGCCTACGATACGCTCTCGATTGATGTGGGTAGCACACCGACCAAGTCTCAGGTGCCAGGGGCCGCGCAGTATGCGATTCCGGCTAAGCCGGTGCCAAATTTGTTACGGGCCTGGAAAACGTATTTGGAGCAGTTAGAACAGTCGCTCTCACAAAATCCAAACGCCACCGCTACTATCAGCATTGTCGGTGGCGGCGTAGGCGGTGTAGAAATGGCCTTTGCTATGCAGATCCGGCTGCAGGATTTGATGAGAAACTACAAACAGCTGCCCAATAACAAACAGCCGCCCAATAACAAACAACAGATCGCTGTGCATCTTTTTCAGCGGGGGCCGCGCTTAGCGAAGGGCCGCAACCCGTGGACGCAACGAATGGTGGAAACGCTGTGCCGCGAGAAAGGGATTGTTGTGCATACGGGAGAGCGCGTGTGTGAAGTAACCAAGACGGCGGTGCACTGTGAGTCTGGGCTAGCGGTGGAGTGCGATCGCACCTTTTGGGTCACCAATGCCAGCGCTCCCCCTTGGCTAAAAACAACAACCCTCTCGCTGACAGACAATGGCTTTATTGCCGTAAAAGATACGCTCCAAACCTGCTCACATCCCAACATCTTTGCAGCGGGTGATGTGGCCACCATGGTCAATCACCAAAGGCCCAAGGCCGGCGTATTTGCGGTTCGGCAAGGCCCCCCACTATACGAGAACCTGAAGCGACAGATGCTTGCCCAGCCGCTCAAAGCCTTCAAACCCCAGCGCCGCTATCTCAACATTATTGATACCGATACGCAAACATCGATTGCTTCTTGGGGGCCGTTTGCCGTTCATGCCAAATGGTGCAGAGCCTGGAAGGACAGCATCGATAAAAAGTTTATGAGTTTGTTCTCGGACTTTCCAAAGATGGATGAGGTCAGAAAAACAACAGAAACTCAGCCTAAAGAGAGCGCTCCTAAACAGACGATGCACTGTGCGGGATGCGGGTCTAAAGTCGGTGCGAATGTTCTTCATAATGCGCTTTGGCGAGTGCGCCGCGAAGCCGCAGAGGATGACGCTAAAAACGATACCGATTGGCCCTATCGCAACAATATTTATGCAGGGCTAGATGCCCCAGATGATGCGGCAGTGGTTCAGGTGCCAGCCGGCATGCTGGCCGTTCATACCGTAGATCAGTTCACCGCGCTGGTGGACGATCCGTTTGTCTTTGGCCAAATTTGTGTGAACCACTGCCTCAGCGATTTGTTTGCGATGGGGGCCACCAGCCACAATGCCTTGGCCTTAGCCACTATTCCTTACGGCACCCGTGCCAAACAAGAAGAGATTTTATATCAGCTACTGTCTGGTGTTTCAAAAGCATTGGCCGCTTCAAAAACATTTTTAGTGGGCGGGCACACCACAGAAGGGCCAACGCTTACTTTAGGGTTTGCCTGTAATGGATGGATAGCGCCTGAGCGGGTTTGGCGGAAAAGTGGCATGGTGCCGGGGCAGTCTTTGATCCTGACCAAGGCGCTGGGTACGGGGACGTTGTTTGCGGCAGATAGTCAGCTTCAGGCTAAGGGGCGATGGATTGAAGGGGCGATCGCCAGCATGGTGCAATCCAACCAATCCGCTGCCAACTGCTTGAGAGCCCATGGGGCCGCTGCCTGCACAGATGTTACGGGGTTTGGTTTAGCCGGACATTTGCAGGAGATGGTTAATGCTTCTAATGTCAGCGTTCGCTTAGACCTCAGCGATCTTAGAATGCTCCCTGGGGCACAGCGCACCCTCGAACAAGGTATTTTCAGCACTTTGCACAGTCGCAACAGAGAAAATGTAATCGATGATTTTGTCTTTGGCAGAACGCCTCAGCATCTTCCCATTGTACAACTGCTGTTCGATCCGCAAACGTCTGGGGGGCTGCTTGCCAGCATTCCAAGCGAACAAACCGAAGCGTGCTTGCAGCAGCTGCAGCGGCTTGGCTACGCAGAGAGCCGCTGTATCGGTATGGTGGCACCTTCAGAGAACGGAACCAAACCGATTACAATTGAGCGATGGTAAAAATATTGCCTAAACAACAGTCTTAACCATTCAATAGCCCACCCATTCATTTGTGTCAGCGTCTCTTCAGCTTACTATTGACGATTTTCTCTCCTCTTCTGAGTTTAAGACTGCGCCGATTCTGGATGTGCGCAGTCCAGGAGAATTTGAACAAGGTCATATTCCCGGTGCGATTAGCTTTCCGCTATTTAGTAACGACGAACGGGCAAAAGTTGGCACTTGCTACACACACAACAGCCGAGCCGCAGCGGTAGAGCTAGGCTTTGATTTAGCCGGGCCAAAATTTGGAGACATGATTCGTACGGCTAAAGCCCTTGCGCCCAAGCGAGCCGTGCGGGTTCACTGTTGGCGAGGCGGCATGCGCAGTCAGTCTGTGGCTTGGATGCTAGCGCTGGCCGGATTTGAGACTGCGACACTCGAGGGTGGCTACAAAGTATTCCGGCAGTGGGTGCGCCGTACCGTCGCGACCCCTAAAAAAATTGTGTTGCTAGGTGGCATGACCGGGACAGCCAAAACAGATATTTTGCACGCGCTAGCAGTCCAAGGCGAGCAGATCTTAGACCTTGAGGGGTACGCAAACCATCGCGGCAGTAGCTTTGGGGCACTGTGTTTGCCTCCCCAGCCCAGTACAGAACACTTTGAAAACTTGATTGCTGACGCGTGGCATCGCTTTGAGGGTGACAAGCCGATTTGGATAGAAGCTGAAAGTAAGCGGGTGGGGCCATGCCGAGTCCCCTCTGAGTTATTTGAGCAAATGGAAACGGCATTTGCCCTTGAAGTGACTCGACCCGTTTCAGAGCGATTGAATTTACTGGTTGAAATTTATGGGCAGGCAGACCCCGAAGCATTAGTGGCGGCTACAGAGCGTATTCGTAAGCGGCTGGGCGGACAACGAACCCAGGAAGCTGTGGCACATATCCGCAGTGGAAACTTGGCAAAGGCGGTGGAAATTACGCTCACTTATTATGACCGCACTTACCGATATGGACTAGAGCAGCGCGATTACCCTGTGCCTGAAGTTGACATAACAGGTCTTCTACCTGGGCAAGCGGCCCAAAAGCTTCGCCATGTTGTAGCGGAAAAATTGGCCTAAAGGGAGAAGCCCTATCAGATAATTGCTGAATCATAATAGCTGGAGTTGATATGGGTCAGCGTAAGGGTGCCTCCAGCAGATGCCATTAGCGACCTATATGTAAAAAAAGATACAGCGAGTGCCAGCAACCAGATGTAATTATTTGGCACATCAGATAAAGTTAAGTTGAGGATCGACGCGATGTGTACGATATCTTTACTGTAAGTTCATTAAATCAAGTTAAGCTGTTCTGAAATACGCTCTTATTAGCGTGAAGTTTATAGCTGTAGGCTCTGCAGCTGTGGCTTCTCAAGCTATCTTGGCAAGCATTCGTCACTTTACGTACAGGCTTTGATTTCAGTAAGACGCCCATTGGGTTCGCCGTATCAGTTCCTGATTCTGCAGACCGGCAGGGCACTTTAAAACCCATAAAATCCTCAACCGTAGGTCAATGGCTATTGCATACTGGACTGTTGCTGGCATCACGTTTTCTATCATCCTCAGCGCGTTTCTCAGAGATCGAGCGGCTCGCAAAGCTAGTCTGAAAGCCTGGGCATTCATTGCGGTTGCAACGCTACTGTGGCCAGTGACGCTACCGTTTATCATCAGCAGTAAGCTGCGTAACGCTCAAGCTAGGCGATCGCCTTCCAATGATTGCCAGTCGCAGGATTGCCAGTCTGAGGATTGCCAGTCTCAAGCTCGCAAGAAAGATACCAGTTTGATGACTATGCTTCAGACTGCGCCGGCGGCAGGCGATTCATAAGGCTGTGGCAATGGCTGTGGCAATGGCTGTGGCGATATTGAAGGAGATACGGTGGTCTTCTTCTAAGCTGCCATTGTCTAAGCTGAAATTATCTAAGTTGCCATTACCTGTTGTGCGTCAGACAAATGCTTTATTAGAGTCGCCGTGGGCAGCGGACCTTCTAAATGATGCCAAGGTAAGACCTGATCGATTGGCCATTCTTGGTGTACGTAAAAGTCTAGGGCGGGTAGCTGGCCCTTTAAGGTTTTGAAGGCGCGTTTGTAGCTGCCTAGGGTATCACCATAGCTACGGGTGAGCTCAAGCAGCGGAGCTAGGCGGCGATCACCTCGTGCAATCAATGCTTGAATGACTGACCAGCTATAGCTTTCGGGCCTAAAGTCGATGCCCCGCGATCGCAGCGCTTTTTGTAAAAACTTTAGTCGCTTCTGGGCGTCCTTATTGACCCCGTACCACTGAAACGGCGTGTGTCCTTTAGGCACAAACGTGCTGCACCCCAGCGTTAGCCGTAGCCCCGGCACCTGCTTTTTCAACGCTATCATTAGCTCAGCCGTCTGGGCCAGATCATCTTGGCTCTCTCCGGGCACGCCGGCCATGCCATATAGCTTCAGTGCCTTGAGTCCGCCCGCTTTCGCTTGCTGTGCTGCTTTGCCGATGTCGTCGGTATCTAGCTTTTTGTTGACGATGTCACGCACTCGCTGCGAACCGCTTTCAATCGCGATTGTGATAGATCGCGAATCGTGTTTGACCAGTGTCTCGGCTAGCTTGGCGTTGACTGTGTTTGTTCGCACCGAAGACATACTGAGCCGGACATCGTCGTATTCTGGGCGATTGATATAATCCAGCAGCAATTCAAATTCTGGGTGCTGAGTGATGGACGCGCCCAGCAGGCCGAGCCTTCTCGTTTTTTCCAAGCCTCTTTCAATGGCCGGAATCAGTGAAGCTTCTACACTCGCCGCACGGAAAGGGAGTGTTAAATAACTGGCAAGGCAAAAGCGGCACATTTCTGGGCAGCTGCGCACCACTTCCACCATAAAGATATTTTCCCAGGCGGCTTTTTCGGTGACGACCGTAGATGCAGAGAGGACATTGCCGCGATAGGTTTGTTTTTTTACGGTGGCCGGGATGTCTGCATCAATGGGTTGGATGGATGCGATCGCCCCCTCCGTGCCCTCATAGTTCACCACATATAGCCCTGGCACATATACCCCCGGCACCTGTGCTAAGGCCCTAAGCTGCACCGCGCGATTCGCATCTCTCACCTGCTGATACGCATCTAGAAAATCATCCAGCAGCCTCTCTCCATCCCCCAGCAAAATTACATCGAAGAATGCTGCGAAGGGCTCTGGATTCGCCGTTAGCACGGGCCCACCGCCAAACACTAAAGGGTGCTCATTTGCCCGATCTTTCGCGCTCAGCGGAACGCCTTGATCCTCCAACAAGTTCAATACATTGACATAATCTAATTCCCAAGACAGCGAAAATCCTATGATTTCTGCTTGAGCTGGCAACGGTTCACGAATATCTGTGAATAAACGACTCACCTCGATATCGCTCCGTTGGGAGAGCATGGCCCACACAATTTGATAGCCCAAGCTCGTGATGCCAACGCTGTACTCGTTGGGAAATGCAAAAATCAGCGGTACGGCGCTATCCGTTTTTGTCGCGGGTGTAAATAGGTGTTTCTCAAGAGAGAAGGGCGAGTCGGGCACAGGTGAAATGTTGGATAAGCAGGCTGTTTAAGCCTAGCACTCTGCTTTGTTTAAGAAATAATTTAAGCCCCTAGTCAAGCAGCTTGCGATAGCCGGCGTAACCGATGGCTAACACTATTGCAATGACGCCCAAAAAAGTACCAAAGGGTAAGTAAGAAAACAGCACAATCCGAATCCTTTCGAGCATCCAAGAAAGTGCCAGCAGTGCGCCACTCATCATCATCAATCCCTGCATTGTGCGAAAAGCGGGAATGGCTTGCAAAGGCAGCCGCAACCTTGAGAGATAAAGAGAAACGCCCGCGTGATAGATCGGCAGCATTAGCAAAAGCACATCGGCTTGCTGGACAACACTCGTCCACCCGCCCGTATTGGTGGCGTAGGCTAAGTAGCCTAAAAGCATAACAATGCTGAGCGTGGTGAGCGCAAGGTTAACGCTGAGTAGGAAGGGTTCTTCTTTTTTCCCAGGGATGAGAACGCAGCTTAAGTATGTGACCCATGGGCTGCCAAATAGGAGCAACATAATGGGAATACGATAAGCGAGGATTTCGGTATATAGCCCTTCTAGAGACATTGGCAAGCTGAGTTACGGATGGAGCATCGCAGAGATAAGGAGCATCGTAGACAAAACTCTTTTTCTAAAAATACAGCACGAAGCCACTGCTCACAGCGATATGGTGTATCTTGTCCGAGAATGATTATCATTCCCAAAAATAGTGCAGTTGGATTGGCCGTGAAGTAGGTAGTTGAATCAATAGGAAGGTTAGCGATGTCTCGACAGTTTTTTCAAGCAGTGTTCCACCGAACCGTGTTTCAACGAACCATGTTTCAACGAACCGTGTGGGCGGCAGTAGGGATTGTCTCTTTTGGGTTGGGTAGCTGCGCTGTCCCCTCAACGACTAGCGAAACGGACTCTGTAGATGCTGAGCTTGATGCTGCTTCAGAAGATACTTTGCAGGTGGTAACCACGTTCTTGCCCATGACGCAGTTTGCGACAGCGGTAGCGGGCGATCGCGCCGAAGTCATCCAGCTACTACCCACGAATGTAGGTCCTCATGACTATCAAGCTAAGCCGGGGGATGTGCAGGCGATCGCCAATGCCGATGTCTTGATCAAGAACGGTTTGGAAATGGAGTTCTTCTTAGATGACATGATCGAGAATGCGGGGAATGCCGATCTAGCGATTATTGACTCCAGCGAAGGCGTTGCTACGCTTGCTAGCACAGGTGATCATGGCCATAAAGATGAGGCGCACGGCCATAAAGATGACGCGCATGACCATGCTGAAGAAGAGCATCATCATGAGCATGCTGAGGGAGAACATCATGATGAGCATGCTGAGGGAGAGCACCATGATGAGCATGCTGAGGGAGAGCCTCATGATGAGCACGCACATGGTGAATATGATCCCCACATTTGGCTAGATCCCAAACGAGTCATTGAGCAGGTAGAGAACATTCGCGATGGGCTGATTGCTGCTGATCCTGAAGGTGAAGCAGACTATATGGCCAATGCAGACGGGTTTATCGTTGAACTGACAGCGCTTGATGCCGATATTACTGAAACCCTCGCGCCTTTTGCCGGTGAAACCTTTGTCGTTTTTCATGATTTCCCAGCCTACTTTGCCGATAGCTATGGGCTACAGTACGGGGCATTGGTCGGCATTCCCGAAGAGAACCCTTCGCCTGGGGATGTGAAGCGGGTAATGGAAACCGTGCAGGCAGAAGGGCTCAAGACCCTCTTAACCGAACCTCAGGTAGAAGAGACTGCTTTTAAGGCGATTACTGACGATTTGGGCATTAGCATCAGTGAGTTCAATCCGATGGAAACCGGTGAAGCCGAAGCCATTCAGCCGAATTATTACCTCGATATCATGCGTCAGAATGCAGAAAATTTGGCGGCTGGCTTTGAGAACCCTGACCAAGCCTGGTTACCCATCTGGCAATCCTTTTATCGCCCCTTGTCATCGCCCCTGTCCTCTTCATCGTCATGACGATTCAGTCTGAATTCACGCGCGTTATTGAGCTGTTTCAACTACCCTTTATGCAGCGAGCCCTGATGGGCGGTATTCTGACCGGATTATCGGGCGGTCTGTTGGGTAGTTTTGCCATCCTCCGGCAGCTTTCTTTCTTTAGCGATGCCCTGGGGGAGTCAGCGCTGCTAGGCATCGGTATTGGCTTGTTGCTGGATCTAGAGCCGTCTTGGGTGCTGCCGCCCTTTGCGGTACTGTTTGCCCTGGTGATTGTGTACTTTCAAGAGCGGGCGAACATTTGGGTGGATGCCTTACTGAATATTCTTTGTTCTTCTTGTCTGGCCCTGGGCATCATTTTGCTGAGCTTTCGAGACGAGTATCGGGGCGGCATTACGAATCTGCTATTCGGCGATATTTTGGCAGTGCAAACCACCGATTTGCTCTTTAGTGCCTTGTTGTTGGCCGTATGCGCAGGCTTTATTGGTTTAACGCTGCGATCGCAGATTTTGCTGACTTTACACGAGCCGATGGCGATCGCTCGGGGCGTTCATGTTTCGGCCCAGCGCACTATCTTTACGGTGCTGCTTTCCCTGGCCATTGGCCTCTCCATAAAATCAATTGGGGTCTTGCTGATCAGTGCGTTTATTGTGATTCCCGCCTGTAGCGCCCGTTTAATCTGCCGTAGTTTCACTCACTATGTCCTCACCTCTGCGGGCTTGGGTGCCATAAGCGCGGTGTTTGGAATGCTGGTTTCTGCCCTGTTCGATTTGCCCTCTGGCCCCTGCATAGTGGTGGTACAGCTGGTTATTTTTCTGCTGTCTGCGCTGGCGACAACTACCCGAACAGTAATGTCCTAATGTTGGTTGTCTGTCGATGCTGGTGAATGAATTTGGCGATATTGCTTCTGTATTTTTCTAGGGAAACTAGGCCAACGCTAACGGCCTAAGCACCCGTCATCCAAGTGAGTGTAAACAGCGAAATGCCTAGTAGGCACACACAGCTTGCGCCTATGATTCGCCCCATTTGTGTCAGTGGAATCGGCAAAGCCCAAGACCGCTTAGACTTTTTCTGATTATCTCGCCGCCGCTGTGCCATCTGATTGCCCCAGCGGTGAGTCAAAATCGCCATCACGCCAATCCAAGCTAGCGTCAGTGCCATCCCTGCGGAAATAGCGACCACCATTGCAACGCTCTGCCACAGCATGTCGTTCGCTAGCCCATAGAGTAACACCAGCAAAGCCCCACTACAGGGCACTGCGCCCACCGCCAACGCGAGCCAGTTGCTCATGCTGGCCGATCCATCACAGGCCGCGCAGCTACAGGCCATCCAATCATCTTGTTTGTCACTTTTCTGATGATTACGAAGCTGCTGACTCAAGCTTGGGTAAAGCACATCATTAGCACTCAGGTCGGTTCGCAGCGCAGTTGACGGGAGCCTTGACGGCGGCCTTGACTGGGGTCTTGCTTTTGAGGCCAGCGTTTGCCGTAGCATCCAACCACCGAGAAGCGCGATCGCCCCATAGCTAATCAGCTGAACCACCCGGTAGTTTCCCGCAGGCACACCGCCTATCTGACGCACCACCGTATCCGTAAAGACAACCAGCAGTGTCGCTGAAAGCACATGAAACACAGCAATTTGCCCGCCCATGAATAGTCCGCGCTGCAAGCTTCCGCCTTGCCCCACAAAATAGGAGACAATGACGGCTTTGCCGTGCCCTGGTCCCAGCGTGTGCAAAACGCCGTAGCTGAAAGCCAACAGCAGCGCAAAGAATAAGGCCCTAGGAGAGTTTTGGCGCTGTATTTGGCTGAGCGCTGTGGTTAGCGTCCCAGAAATCTGAGCGGGAAGCGCCTTCCAGCCTGCGAGTGTGAGCAGAGAGCCGCCTGTTGGGGATGGGGCAACGGGCTGATTGTCGGTGGGGGCGAGTGCGCTCAGGCTCATGGCATAGCTCACATCCACCGTGCGAGAACCATCTACCTGAAACAGCTCGTAGCTGCCGGCTTGCGCCTGGAGTGTCCCTTTTACCTGCACAGCCGAAAACATGCCCGGATTCTTGATCGCCTCAGCCGTTTTGATATACACCATCTGATTGGGGGGCGGTGCGGGCACGTGAATGCAGGCGCCTACGTAGGGCACTAGCAGAAACTCGTCCATCTCTGGCGCTTGCTCGCCGTTGGGCACCGGATTCCCGCCCAGGGGCAGAACGTAGCCGTCTAGGGCAATGGGGTGTTCGGTAATGTCAGCGTTGGTAGTACGAGATTTCGCCGTCCAATAAGCCTGAGCCGCTTCTACCTCCTTGAGCAGTTCTGTGGCCTCAATGCCGTCGGCGGCTAATGACTCTTCTAAGCGCTGCAGTTCTTGCCGCTCAAAGCTGTCTGGCTCGGGCTGATTTGTTTCAATCCACTCTCGCAGTTGATACAAATTAGAGAGCCGGTAGGTCTGTGCGGTGGTCAGGTGCGCGTAGGGGTTGCGTAGCTGGGTGGCGCGTGACTGTAAGTCTTCCCAGGTGACCGTTCTGGGTTCTATGCGGGCCTGAGTGGCAGAATTTTGTGCGAGGGCAGGGGCGAGCGAGCCCAGTGCGAAAGTGATGCTAAGGATGAAGGCCAGTAGGTAGGCGGCGTAGCGTTGCGATCGCCGCCGGGAGAACCCCGAGGAACAACCTAAAGAGAAGCTTGAGAACAAACCCATAGAAGAACCCGAAGACAAACCCAAAGAAAAGCCCAGATCGTCTGCTTTTCCTTAGTTTTTGTCAGTCGTTTTTCAATAGTGCATTTCGCCAGTATACACAGTCTAGATTGTTCAAGCTGTGTTGTCTGTTGTGCCTGTGTGCCTGCACCTTATGCCTGCTCTGTCTATGTCTTATGCCTGCTCCGTCTATGTCTTATGCCTGCTGAGATAGATTTATGAAAAACACAGATATGAAAAAGGAGAGTAGAGGTAAAAGGCCTCTACTCTCCTTGCTCTGCTAGCGTGACTTTTCGCTAGTCTGGCTTGTCAATTAGTCTTTCCACTTCGTAGCTACCAGCTCAGCGAGGTCAACTACGCGCTGTGAGTAGCCCCACTCGTTGTCATACCAAGCGATGACTTTAATCATGTCGCCATCCATTACCAAGGACAGCTGGGAATCGATGGTGGCAGATACGTTTGTCTTACGGAAGTCAACAGAAACCAAAGGCTCGTCAGTGTAGCCCAAGATGCCCTTCATTGTGGTCTCAGAAGCCTTCCTGAGTACTTCATTGAGCTCTTCAGTGATGGTCTTCTTCTCAACTTGAGCCACCAAGTCAACGATGGAAACGTTAGGCGTCGGTACGCGAAGGGCAATGCCGTTTAGCTTGCCTTGCATCTCAGGGATAACCAAAGATACCGCTTTCGCTGCGCCAGTGGTGGTCGGTACGATGTTAACTGCAGCAGCGCGAGCACGACGCAGATCACGGTGGCTCGCATCCAAAATGCGCTGGTCGCCTGTGTAGCTGTGCGTGGTGGTCATTGTGCCTTTGACGATACCAAAGGTGTCGTTGATGACTTTAACGACTGGCGCGAGGCAGTTAGTGGTGCAGCTAGCGTTACTGACAACGTTTTGCTTGTCGTGGTCATAGTCTTGGTCGTTAACACCCATTACATAGGTGCCGACGTTGCCGCCCTTACCAGGTGCCGTAATCAAAACCTTCTTAGCACCAGCTTCGATGTGACGAGAAGCACCTTCTTCACTGTTAAATACACCAGTGGATTCGATGACAAGATCGATGCCCCAGTCTTTCCAGGGCAAGTTGCTGGGGTTGCGGTCGGAGTAGCATTTAATGGTCTTGCCGTTGACGGTCATGGTGTCGGAAGTGTAGGAGATATCCGCATCCAAGCGACCCAGCAAAGAATCATACTTCAATAGGTGAGTATTGATTCTTGGATCTGATGTGTTGTTGATGGCAACGAGATCCAGATTGCTGTTTTCTCTTGTCAGCCAACACCGTAGAAAGTTCCGACCGATCCGCCCAAAACCGTTGATTGCTACTCTAACCACTGCGCGCAAACCTCTTGTCTTTTTCTAAAGATTAAAAACTGTGTGTCAAGTTAAGACTTGATAAGCTTCATAATCATATCGCATCGTTGTCCCCCTATTTTCTTAATAAATAGGTTTTTATACCTAATCTATATCTAGTGCTTCGTTCCAGTAAATTTCCTGATGCGGTGGAACATGAAATGGAGAAACTGAAGTCGACGGCGTCGGTGGTGATTTATAGCGGGTACGGAGATTCCTGCTATGATACGCCTGATTAATTGTGAAGTGCTGCAGCTTGAGAGGATGTTAAACATGCTGAATTCAGTGGATTTCAGCGGTAGACCGTTCCATTTTATTGGGATTGGCGGGATTGGGATGTCAGCTTTGGCACATGTGCTAGCAAGCAGAGGCTTGCCGGTGTCGGGGTCAGATTTAAGGCTCAGTCACATTACTAAGCGCTTGGAGGCAAAAGGCGCCCACATCTTCAATCAGCAGCAGGCAGAAAATCTTGCATTCTTTACAGGGCAAGGCTCTCCGGATAGCTCTGGGGGGCGATCGCAAGTGTTGCCACAGGTTGTCTGCTCCACTGCCATCGGCGAGAGCAACGCTGAATACAAGGAGGCGATCGCGATTGGCTGCCCTATTTTTCATCGCTCAGATATTTTGGCGGCGCTGATGAATGAGCGCAAGGGTATTGCGATCGCAGGAACCCACGGTAAAACCACCACTAGCAGCATTGTTGGCTATTTGCTATTCAAAGCAGGCGTCGATCCAACCATTATTATCGGTGGCGAAGTCAGCACTTGGGAAGGTAATGCCTATGTCGGGGAGAGCGATTACGTTGTCGCTGAAGCCGATGAATCTGACGGGTCACTGGTCAAGCTCTCTTCTCATATTGGCGTCATCACCAACATTGAGATGGATCACCCGGATCACTACAGCAGCTTGGATCAAATTGTTGATATTTTTGACCGCTTTGCTAGTCAGTGCGCCTCCATAGTGGGCTGCTGGGATTGCCCTACGGTACGCGATCGCATCAAATGTGATGTTTCTTACAGCCTTAATCCGGCGGCGGGCGCAGACTACTTGGCGACCAACGTACGCGAGCAAGCCTCGGGAACAGTTGCGACCATCTGGGAGCGCGGTGAGCAGCTAGGTGACATTACAATCCCGTTATTGGGCGCGCACAATTTGGCCAATGCTCTGGGGGCGATCGCCGTTGCCCGCTTGCTGGGCGTTAGCTTTGAAACACTGGCCCTATACATGCCCGGCTTCGGTGGTGCGAAACGTCGCTTCGAGCATCGCGGCTTTTTCAATGACATTCTATTTATAGATGACTATGCTCACCATCCCAGTGAAATCAAAGCCACGTTAGCTGCCGCGCAGGTGCAGCGTAAGGAACCGCTAGCCTCTGGCCAAGAACGCAGGGTGATCGCTGTTTTTCAGCCCCATCGCTACAGCCGCGCCCAGACATTACTCCATGAATTTGCAGAATCATTCGCAGATTCAGACCGTGTCTTAGTGTCTGATATTTACAGTGCAGGCGAAACCAACAAGAGTGGCATCACGGCTGAATCGTTGGTCAATGCTATTCAAGTGCATCAGCCAAACACTGAATATGGCGGAGACTTGAGCTCAGTCAAGCAAATACTGAAAACAACCCTAACGCCTGGGGATATCGTCATTTTCTTGACGGCTGGCAACCTGAATCAGATGATTCCTGACGTCATGGAAGCCTATATCTCTCAGCCAGAGGTTGCACTGACTTCATGACTGATTCAACGCCAGACGTTCCGGCTAAACGCTCAACCGCTGAGCCGTTCACGACAGCGACGCTCACGAACTCAGCGGCAGGTGTGCAGCTCAAAAGCGGCCTAGACATCGCCCCACAGTTCCCGCTGGCTAAACTAACAACGTTTAAAGTAGGCGGCAACGCTGAATGGTTTGCGCTGCCAAAGACGCCTACTCAGCTGGCGGAAGTATTGGCGTGGGGGCGTCAGCAAGGGCTCCCCATCACAGTGCTCGGCGCAGGGTCTAACCTTCTTATTAGCGACTACGGCATTGAAGGGCTGGTTGTTTGCGTTCGTGGGCTAAGGCACAGCGAGTTTAATGATGAAACGGGCCAGGTGAGAGCCGCCGCCGGCGAACCTTGGTCATCATTGGCTTGGAAGGCCGCGAGGCATGGATTATCGGGCTTAGAGTGGACAATTGGCATTCCAGGCACGGTAGGGGGTGCGGTGGTGATGAACGCCGGTGCCCATGGCGGAGAAACGGCCGATATCCTAATAGCGGCCGAAGTGGTTAATCCAGATGGCACGCTGTGCGTGCTTAAACCAGAAGATTTGCACTTTCGTTACCGGACATCTGACTTGCAGGGCAGTCACCGGATTGTTGCCAGTGCAACCTTGCAGCTCAGTCCTGGTCATGAGCCGGCCAGTGTGAAGGCGGCAACGGCAGAAGATCTCAGATCGCGCCGGGAAACCCAGCCTTACCATTTACCCAACTGTGGCAGCGTTTTTCGCAATCCCCCAGGGACCGATCCCAGCGGCAAGCCTTATAGCGCTGGCAGGCTGATTCAAGCAGCAGGGCTCAAAGGCTTTACCATTGGCAATGCCCAGATTTCTACGCTGCACGCCAATTTCATTGTGAACTTAGGCGGTGCGAGTGCAGCAGATGTTTTGGGTTTGATTCGGCATGTTCAGGCCACTATTAAAGCGCGTAACAATGTTGACCTAAAAACCGAAGTGAAAATCATTGGGCAGCGCCACTTGCCAATCGTCTGAGCCTTTTACAAAGGCGTTGACGATTGGCGTTGTGTTGACTGTTGGCATTTGTTGGGCGCATTTATTGGGCGCATTTATTTAGTGGTATTCATTGCCAACAATGTCAGTGCGTCAATAATGCTATATAGTTTGACAGTTAATTTACTCTTAATGACACCTCACCATGACTAAAGGGCAAGGGTTTGGATTCGGCCTCGGTAAAATGAAGGAGCTGAAAGAAGCTTTTCAGAAGGCTCAACAAGTACAAGAAGGTGCAAAAAAGCTGCAGGAAGAACTGGAGCAAATGGTGATTGAAGGCACCGCTGGCGGCGGCATGGTCAAGGTGTCGATGAGCGGCAATCAAGAGCCTCGTGATGTTGTGATCTCAGAAGAAGCTTTGGGTGAAGGGGCAGAAGTGCTTTCCGATTTGGTGAAAGCGGCCATGGTAGATGCGTATACCAAATCCACAGAGACCATGCGCGAGCAGATGGAAGAACTGACCGGTGGCTTGAGCCTGCCTGGACTTTAAAGAGGCCATCAGTAGCATGACCACTCAGCCTACAAAGACTCAGCTCCTTTTTGTGTGTTTGGGCAACATCTGCCGTTCGCCTTCGGCAGAAAACATCATGAACCACCTCATTGAACAGCAGGGCGTCGGTGATCGCATATCGTGCGATTCGGCCGGTACGGCTGGGTACCACATTGGCAGTGAGCCCGACCGGCGGATGAATGCGGCCGCTCAGAAACGGGGCATTACGCTAGTGGGGAATGCGCGTCAGTTTGTGCCAGCGGATTTTGCTGAGTTCGATGTCATTTTGGCAATGGACAAGAGCAACTACCGGGATATTTTGTCTTTAGATACACAAAATGAATACGCGCACAAAGTTAGATTGATGTGTAGCTTTTGCCGTAACCATAGCGATACAGAAGTCCCCGATCCTTACTACGGTGGCGAAGCAGGCTTTGATTATGTTATCGATTTACTCACCGATGCTTGCGAAGGGCTTTTAGATAAAGTTTTAGCAGGTTCACCATTAGGCTAGCTTACCTTTAAGCTGGCAAGTTCAAGTAATTTCCGAGAACCAACAGACTGAATATTACTAAACCTGAAGATCAACAAACCTAAAAGTTAGAAAACCTAAAAGTTAGAAAACCTAAAAGTTAGAAAACCTAAAAGTTAGAAAACCTAAAAGTTAGAAAACCTAAAAGTTAGAAAACCTAAAAGTTAGAAAAGATCGCTCACACAGCTGTTTGACTGTCAGCTTGAGACTTTAATAGCAAACCTGTCTAGGCTCTGAACCTATGTTTTTATCGTTATAGCTATAACAAAACAAATTTGAGCTAGTCGCTAGAGCACAGCTTCCTCTTCCAAAGCTCCATTCTACAAAGCTCCATTCTATGGCATTCAAACCGAACGACTAAGTGCCATGAAACTGACCCCCAGCAGTTTGTTGTTAATTGCTGTTCGCTCGGTTTTTATTTCGCTCAGCTCGCTATGATCTTGAGCGCGAATGACTTCGAAATATGGTCTTAACGGGAGTGTGAGTTCTGCTCAGTTGTTCCAGGTAGAACATTGTCAGATATTACGATCTCATCTATCTCTTACGCTTCTCAAGCAGGCTGTGTCTTAATCGTAGACGACACACTCACCAATCGACGCATTCTATCTAAGCTGCTGACCCAGAAGGGTTATACGGTTTATGAAGCTGCCGATGGCCCGACGGCGATCGCCCAGGCGCAGACCCATCGCCCAACCGTCATTTTGCTGGACATTATGATGCCGGGAATGGATGGCTATGCTGTTTGCGCAGCGCTGCGCGACGATCCAGACACTGCGACGATTCCGATTATTTTTCTCAGTGTGTTAGATGCCACTTTTGATAAAGTTCAGGCTTTTCAAAGGGGGGCCGCTGACTACGTGACGAAGCCTTTTCAGGCTGAGGAAGTGTTGGCGCGGGTAAGACATCAAATCAATTTGCAGATAGCTCAGCAAGCGCAGCAACGGCTTCATGCTGAGCTAGAAAACCGTATAGAGGAGCGCACCCATCAGCTCAAGCTGGCCAACAGCCAATTACGAGAAGGGAGCCTGACAGATCAGCTCACGCGACTGCCGAATCGCTGTGCCTTTGTGCAGCGGTTAAGTCATGTCATGGCCCATGTGACGACCCATCCAGACGCCCATTTTGCGGTTGTTTTCTTGGATTGCGATCGCTTTAAGCGCATTAATGACTCACTCGGTCATCGAGTCGGAGACCAGCTTCTCAAAGGCATTGCCCGTCGGCTATTTAAAATTCAAGACGAGCACGGCAATATCGATATGCTGGCCCGCTTTGGCGGTGACGAATTTGCGCTTCTGATTATCGATGTGGCTGATCGAGAAGCTGTGGAGAACATCACAAAGGTTATCTTGAAGCAGCTTAGTCAGTATTTCACCTTGGCTGGACGTGAGATTTTTATAGATGCCAGTGTGGGGCTAGTGTGGGGAAACAGCGACTATGGTGCGGCAGAGCACTTGCTCCGGGATGCCGATGTTGCGATGTACCAGGCGAAAGAGTGCCGCAGCGCTCACTACTGTTGGTTTGAAGCCGATATGCATAGCCGGGAAGTGCGCCTGCTACAGTTAGAAACCGACCTCAGGCGGGCGTTGGAACGCAATGAGCTAGCGCTTCACTATCAGCCAATTGTGGATCTCTACGATCTAGAAGTTGTTGGGTTTGAAGCCTTAGTCAGATGGCAACACCCCATTCGAGGGCTAGTATCGCCTAAAGAATTTATTAGTTTTGCAGAAGATACGGGGCTGATTGTGCAGCTAGGTACGCAGGTGCTGAAAATGGCTTGCGCTGATATTGCCCGATGGGAAAAGCGAGGGCTGATTGCTCCCTCCATCACCGTCAGTGTGAATATGGCAGCGCAGCAGTTACTCCAGTCGGATGTGCTGGAGTGTGTTCAATCGAGTATCGAGCAGGCCGGGATTTCTCCTCATCGGCTGCGATTGGAGCTGACCGAGCGCTCTATTATCAACAATCGCGCTTATGTGGTGGACACGGTCTTGCGATCGCTCCGGCACCGCAACATTCAGCTTAGTATTGACGACTTTGGCACTGGCTATTCGGCGCTGAGCTATCTGCATACCCTACCTGTAAGCTGTCTCAAAGTGGATAGATCGTTTGTGCAACCCATCAATGCGCAGCCCGGTAGTTTGGGGGTTGTTCCTTTGATTATCAACATTGCTAAGACCATGGGCATGCAGGTCATTGCAGAAGGCATTGAAACCAAGACTCAGCTTAGACAGCTACAGCAGCTTGGCTGTGACTACGGCCAAGGGTATTTGATGTACAAGCCCATGCCTGCAGATGAGGCCATTAAAACACTTAGCCAGCCAATAGCGAACGGTTGGCAAGACGCCGCCAGTGCCTAGAGCATTGCAGGCTAGAGCATTACGGCTTAAATATAAAATCGTAGCCAGCGTAGCCGCTTTCAGCGTAGCTCACAACGACCCAAGCTTCTGGATCGAAGGCTAAGGGATAAGCTTCGCGAGTGACAATAGGATCATCAGCTCGGTTATCCTTTGCAGACCCTGGAATGTCTGTAGAGATAGAATTCTGTTTGCTGCCAGCCGGTGGTACTGGCAGCAAACAATAGGGCACATCAATGAGTTCACGCACCGATTCACGGGTGGCTCCGGATGGGATAGAGACTAATCGGGATAGCCCGCCTCGCGAAATTTCTGCCCCAGATTGAACAACTGCCTGACAGTAGCTATAGTTTTTAGACTGTGACGCCCCTCGACTGGGGACAACGGCTAGCAACGCTAATGTCGCAATAGAGCCCGTTACGATAAACGCTTTCTGAGGCATTTTGAAAGCCGTTTGCGGCGACGTCGATGTCTTTTTATGGGTATTTTTTCCAAAAAGCCACCGGACGTAGCGTTTTACGATTAAGGGCGCGCCAGTATTAGGTGCGCCAGTATTAGCACGTTGCTTTTGCGGCTGTGGCTTGACTGTAGATTTAGATGGACCAAAGCGCTTTACCGCATCGTCGGTAGGGGCATTGCTGTTAGGTATAGTCTGTAGCGTTGCGATCACACGAGGCTCCCTATAGTGACTGGAAACGCCGTTTGACGCGTAGCGAGTGGATTTAGATGTATGAGCGTATGACATCAAATTCTCCAGAATCTTTCGATTAGTACAATAATAGTACATATAGGCTGATAAATAGTACAAATAAACTATTTAAATCCGACCCCATGCAGAATCTTGGATTCTTTTTTAGAGTGTTAAGTAGGGATAATGATGGAAGGATTGAATGAACCGCACCCTCGTTTGGTTTCGTCGTGATTTGCGTGTTAGTGACCACGAACCCTTGTATAGCGCGGCGCGGCGGGGGTTGGTTATTCCTGTTTTTATTTTTGATAGCGCCCTCTTGCTGCATCCTGAAACCGGGCCGGGCCGGGTGCGGTTTATGTTGGATTGCTTGGCCTCGCTAGATCGGGATTTGCGATCGCTGGGCGGCAGACTTATTCTCCGCGCGGGCGATCCGGTGCAGGTGCTGCCTAAGCTGGTTAAAGCGACTCAAGCAGACGGCATTTATAGCTACATCGACTACGAGCGGATTTATGGTCGGGTACGCGATGCTCGGCTGAACAAAGCACTTGCCAAAGAGAGGCTAAAAATTCGCTGGTTTGAGCAACCTGCCGGTGCGAGCGAGCTCATGTCATATCCTGACTACCGGCAGCGCTGGCATCAGGATATGACCGCGCCGTTGGTGCCCACGCCGCAGCGTGTGGAAGTCCCCCCCCATATTCATTCTGATGCGCTGCCTGCTTTGGAAGATCTGGGGCATACGGCCGATGAAAAATTTATCCCGGCGGGCGGCACGGCAGAGGCCCGCAAGCTGCTGGACTTGTTTTTTGACCGGCGAAAAGCAGAAAAGTACTACTGGCAGCTTTCCTATCCGGGCACGAATGCGACCACGGGCTTAAGCCCGCATATTAAATACGGTGCCATTTCTATTCGCGAGTGCGCGCACATCGTGTGGCGTAGGCAGGCAGAGCCGCAGTGGATAGAAGATAAACGGGTGCAGCGCAGCAGCCACCAGTTGATTTCTCGTTTGCGGTGGGGCAGCGGGTTTACGCAGCGGTTTCGATATTTGCCTCAGTTAGAGGTGCGATCGCTCTATACCCCCTTTGAAGGCAGCCAGCCCAAAACCCTCTTTACTGCAGGCTACGAAAACGGCGGCTGGGACTACAACCTGGATCAGTACGAAGCGTGGAAAGCAGGCCAAACGGGCTACCCCATCGTCGATGCAGCGGCCCGCTGCCTGCAGGCCACTGGCGGCTGGCTGGCTCTCAACTTCCGTGTTCGCGCCATTTATGCCAGCTTTTTATGCAATCTCATTGGTATGGATTGGCGCTACGGCGCACTTCACTTCATGCGCCATCTCATCGACGGCGACTGCCCTATCGATCACTATCAGTGGGCGCAGCAGGCGGGTGTAACCCACTGTTTGAACAAAGCTTGGATTCGGATTTATAATCCCTGCCAAGAAGCGATTGATCGCTGTGACCCGCAGGGTAAGTTTGTGCACAAGTGGGTGCCCGAACTCATCCATATTAAGCCCGAGCAGTTAGGTTCGCCGCCGCCTACAAAAGGCTATCCCACCCCCATTTTGGACTACACCCAAGCCCGCAACCGACGCGCCGCCGTCATCGATGACATTCGCCACGACCTGATTCACAGTCCAAACATTACTGAATTTCTCACCCGCCTTCCCGAAAATGTCACCCCTTTTGGCGCGGATTTATTTCCCAGCGACGTCAGTTGGGCGCAGCAACCTATCGAAGCGCTATATCCCACCGCCCTAGATGTGGACGCACTGGATAAACAACAGAGTAAACTGCTCCGCACTTGGTTTGTGGCACACGGTAGTTGGCTGATGAAATCTGGACGTCGGCAGTTTGCTAAAAAGCAAAACCTTAAAAGACGAAACGTTGAGACAGACAGCGGGCAGCTCAGTTTGCTGGTATAAAAGCAACATTCTGGTGCTTACCTACCGATCCACTTACCGATCCACTTATGGAAAGACTCATTGCGCTCCTTGGTTTAGTCGTTTTTGTCGGATTCGCCTATCTCACCTCAATCAATCGTCGGGCCATTCGCTGGCAACCTGTTTTATGGGGACTCGCGCTTCAGTTCATCTTTGCCGTTTTTATTTTAAGAACGGCTCTCGGTTTGGCAATTTTTAAATGGTTAGGGGAGATTGTCAGCAACTTTCTCGACTATTCCGATGCGGGGGCTTCATTCGTATTTGGAGAGAATTTCCAAGACTTCTTCTTTGCTTTCAAAGTTCTTCCTACCATTGTCTTTTTCTCTGCCTTTATCAGTCTTCTCTATCACTATGGCCTTCTTCAAAAGGCTGTGCAGGCCGTGGCTTGGGTGATGATGCGCACTATGAAAACGTCAGGTTCTGAAACTCTTTCAGCCGCGGGTAATATCTTCGTAGGGCAAACCGAAGCGCCGCTGTTGATTAAGCCTTACGTTGGCACGATGACAATGTCTGAGCTACATGCCGTAATGACGGGCGGGTTTGCAACGATTGCAGGCGGTGTGATGGCGGCCTACGTTTCGTTTGGGGTGTCGCCTAGGCATTTGATTGCTGCATCGGTGATGTCTGCGCCGGCGGCGCTGGCGATTTCTAAGATTATGTTTCCAGAGACGGAGACGTCGCCGACAAGAGGTGAGGTGAGTTTGGAGGTGGAGCGGACAACAGCAAATGGGGTCGATGCGATCGCTGCGGGTGCTCTAGACGGCTTAAAGCTCGCTCTCAACATCGGTGCAATGATCATCGCATTCCTAGCGATTCTCGCCGCCTTAAACGCCTTTTTAGGCTTTTTAGGTGGATTTTTT
The DNA here is from genome assembly GCA_039025345.1 of Cyanobacteria bacterium P01_D01_bin.105. Classification (GTDB taxonomy): domain Bacteria; phylum Cyanobacteriota; class Cyanobacteriia; order Phormidesmidales; family Phormidesmidaceae; genus Phormidesmis. The sequence continues at coordinate 83,165 of JBCCOO010000004.1, forward strand.
GGCTATCCAGATTTTTCGCTGGAAGTCATTTTGTCAGTTCTGCTTGCTCCTGTTGCCTGGCTCATGGGTGTCCCCTGGGCAGACTGCGCCGCTGTGGGTACGCTGCTGGGCAAAAAAACAATCCTCAATGAATTCATTGCCTACCTCGACCTGCAGGCTCTGGTTGAAGAAGAGGCTATCTCCGAACGCGCCGTTACCATTGCCACCTATGCCCTCTGCGGCTTTGCTAACATCGGCTCCATCGGCATCCAAATTGGCGGCATTGGCGGCATCGCACCCAACCGCCGCGCCGATCTGGCCCGCCTCAGCGTTCGTGCCATGGTGGCAGGCACTCTCGCCTGCTTTATGACCGCCTGCATTGCTGGGATGCTCTTGTAAGTGGTGCATTTAATAAGAGGTGCATTGCAAACACCAGGTGTCATCTTCACACCGACGGATGCGGTTATTCCAGCTATAGCCAAGTGCGAATGCATACTCGCGCAGAAGGCTAGCGCCTACGCACTTTGTCTTGATGCGCATTCCTTAGGCGAATTCGATTCGCCAGGGTCGCATCGCTGCTAGTTGAGTGGGCTGTTGTCGTGTAAGCCTTCTTGCGCTCACTTCTTGCGATTAATAGTGTCCTAACTCACTCGACAGAAGCAATATTGTTTGGGCTAGCAATCAAAGAATGGCTGAAGGCGTTGATGATGCTGGCCATTTTACGGTGGCACCAGTGTCAGAAACTTTTCGCTAGGTTTCCTTATTCTTTGCTTTTCCTCATTTTCTTTTTTGAGTTTAAGAAGAGGCCATTGCAGTGCGATTAGGGCGTGCAAAAATCATGCGGCCTGCGGAGGTTTGCAGCGCACCGGTTACCACAACAACAAGGTCATCTCCGATAAAGTCGTTGCCTTCTTCAACGACGACCATCGTACCGTCGTTGAGATAGCCCACCCCCTGAGAGGGTTCTTTGCCTTCTTTGAGAATTTTGATTTCGATATCGTCACCAGGCAAATAGGTCGGCCGAATCGCGGTGGCCAGATCGTTGATGTTTAGAACTTTGACCTGTTGGACGCTGGCGACTTTGTTGAGGTTGTAGTCGTTGGTCAGCAGCTGGGCGTCCATTTCCTGAGCGAGCTTCACCAGCTTAGAATCGACAGCGCTGATGTCGATATAGTCAGCTGGGTCGATGGTGACGCGATTGGGATACTTTTCTCGGATGCGATTGATGATATCTAGGCCGCGTCGGCCTCGGGCTCGTTTTTGGTCGCTAGCAGAATCGGCGACACGCTGAAGTTCTTCTAAAACAAACTGAGGCAGGACAAGCTGACCCTCTATAAAGCCGGTTTTCAGCAAGTCTTCAATTCGACCATCGATAATGCAGCTTGTGTCTAAGACTTTGCTTTTGGCGGGCTTGAGGGTGCCTTCATTGATGAGGATGGTCTGGTAGCTGTTGGGATTGATCAAGCGGATGAGCGCTCGCCCGTTAGTTTCAGCGAGGCTTATTCCTGAAACGGCAAACAGCACACTACCCATGACAGCGGTCACGGGTTTGACGAAGCCGAATTTTTCAGGAATTGGTAGCAAAAATAGGGGGGCGAGCATTAGGTTGGCAATTAGCAACCCGATGACGAGTCCGGCGGCTCTGGCCAGCAGCAAGTCGGGGGCCATGTCTTTAATTTGGCGCACCAATCTGCGGTAGCTGGTTTGCACAACCAAGCCCACGCCAATGCCAATAAGGCCGCCGAAGCCAGCCATGACCGTGCCTAAACCTTCAATGTTGGTTACTTGCTGAAGGGCGGACTCGGGCAAAAAATCGACACTGAAAAAGCCGATGCCTGCGCCAGTTAATACAAATGAGAGAACGATCAGTGCGTCGAGCATAAGCTATGTATGGTGAGGGTTTGAATAAACCCAGAAGTATGCTTAAGAGGTGCTGAGAGGAGCTTTGAAAACAGCAACCTAACACACGCTGAAGCATTGATGTCACTATGATTACGGCTATTATAGGGGTAGAGCTTACCCGCGCCTGCTTTCTAGGATTTTTCGTAATCTAGTCGTTCTTAATCCAGTCGTTTTTGATCCAGTAGGCGTATGTGGTTCATTGAAACTATTGCACACCGCACAAAATACCATCGTTTTCTCTTCTGGCTTAGTGCCCGATAAACAAATTAACGGCCAAATTAACGGCGATCGCACTGACGGCAATTTTGATCGCAGCCCAGCCCCTCAATCGGCCTATATTCACATTCCGTTTTGTCGGCGGCGTTGCTTCTATTGCGATTTTGCGATTTCGGTGGTGGGTGAGCGTAAGCGAGGCGAGTCTTCATTGGCGATGCAGCGCTACGTTGAAACGCTGATTCGGGAAATTCGAGCGACGCCGCTGGGCGGAGAAAAGCCAGCGCCTTTGCAAACGGTTTTTTTGGGTGGGGGCACGCCTTCGCTACTGTCTGTTGCGCAGGTGGAGGCAATTTTGTATGCGCTCGCAGACCAGTTCGGCATTGCACAGACAGCTGAAATTTCTATGGAGATGGATCCAGCCACATTTGATCTGGCTCATTTGCAGGGTTACATTGCTGCTGGCATTAACCGGGTGAGCTTGGGGTCACAGGATTTTCATGATGAGGTGCTGGCGGCTAGCGGACGGTTTCATCGTCGGGTCGATATTTTGCGAGCTGTGGAACGGTTGCACCAGGCTGGGGTGCGCAATTTTAGCCTGGATTTAATTTCTGGCTTGCCCCATCAGACCTTGGCAAGCTGGGAAGTGTCTTTAGAGCAGGCGATCGCCCTTCAACCCACCCATATCTCCCAATACGATCTCATCGTGGAGCCGCAGACCGCCTTTGCCCGCTACTTTACCCCTGGTCAATCGCCTTTGCCCACCGATGCGCACACGGCCAAAATGTATCGCATGGCAAAAGCGGCCCTGTGTGCTGGCGGCTACGAGCATTACGAAATCTGCAACTATGCCAAACCTGGCTACGCAGCGCAGCACAACATCACCTATTGGAAGCGCCAGCCCTGCTATGGCTTTGGCATGGGCGCAACGAGCTACGTGGGTCACCAGCGCATTGATCGGCCTCGGACGCAGCGCAGCTATCGGGAATGGGTAGCACAGTTTGAAAGCAATGGCGGATGCACAGATGATCCCGTGATTTGTCCGCAAGAGCGGGTGCTGGAGCAGATTATGGTGGGGCTGCGGCTCAAGGAGGGGATTGGGCTGACAGAGATTTTTGAGGTGTATGGGGAGCGAGGACTATTGGCGTTGGCAGCAGCGATCGCCCCGCATATTCAACGCCACTGGGTCATCGTTGAATCCAGCTTGGATGAATCAGGTTCAGACGAATCCAGCTTGGATGTCGCAGTAAATATAAAGAAGCTTAAACCCACAGGGCGCATTCGACTGAGCGATCCTGAAGGTTTCGTGATGTCTAACCAGGTGATTGTGGATGCCTTTAATGCACTCGAAGCCTTGTCTAATGAAGAATAACCGCTTCAACTATCCAAAATTTAAGTATCCAAACATACAAAAGTGTTCACAAATCCCTGCTTAATTCCTTTTCCCTATGCAGTAAGATAACCCTCTGTAAAGCCCCACCTATACATTTTTGTCATCCATGCCCAAGGTACTTGTTTCAGATCCTATTGACCAAAGCGGAATCGACATTCTCTCCCAAGTTGCCACTGTCGATCTCAAGCCTAAGCTGCCTTTAGAAGAGCTCATCAGCATCATTCCTGAATACGATGCGCTAATGATTCGCTCTGGCACTAAGGTCACTAAGGAAGTCTTAGAAGCAGGCACCAAACTCAAAATTATTGGTCGTGCGGGTGTGGGGGTCGATAATGTCGATGTGCCTCAAGCCACTCGGCGCGGGGTGGTTGTGGTTAACTCCCCAGAAGGCAACACCATCGCTGCCGCTGAACATGCCCTGGCGATGATGCTTTCGATGTCTCGCTATATTCCAGCTGCGAATAAAACTGTGAAAGGTGGCGGTTGGGATCGCAAAGCCTTCATGGGTGTGGAAGTGTACAAAAAGACCTTAGGCGTGGTGGGCTTGGGTAAAATCGGTTCCCATGTCGCTACCGTGGCACGGGCAATGGGGATGAACTTGCTAGCGTATGATCCGTTTATTTCAAGCGATCGCGCTGCAGAACTAGGCTGTCGCCTCGTCGAGCTAGACCTTTTGCTAAGCGAGTCTGACTACATTACCCTGCACATTCCCAACACCCCCGAAACCAAGCATCTTATCAATGCCGACGCCTTCAAAAAAATGAAGCCCACCGCCCGCATCGTCAACTGTGCCCGTGGCGGCATCATCAAAGAGGATGACTTAGCAGAAGCCCTCAAAAACAACGTTATTGCAGGCGCTGCCCTAGACGTCTATGAGCAGGAGCCCTTAGGTGAATCGAACCTTCGAGAAATTGGCAAATCTTTGGTGCTCACTCCCCACCTCGGTGCATCCACCGCTGAAGCGCAGGTCAATGTTGCGGTGGATGTGGCCGAGCAAATTCGAGATGTCCTTCTGGGTCTCCCCGCCCGCTCAGCGGTGAACATTCCAGGCTTGCGTCCAGACATGCTCGAAAAGCTACGGCCCTATCTCAACCTTGCAGAAACCCTGGGCAACTTTGTCGGACAGCTGGCTGGCGGGCGCATTGAAGAGCTCAATATCAAGCTTCAGGGCGAACTGGCCGAAAATGACACCAAGCCCATCGTGATTGCTGCGCTGAAGGGATTACTTTCCAATGCGCTGCAGGAGCGCGTCAATTACGTCAATGCCTCTATTGAAGCCAAAGAGCGTGGCATTCGTGTGGTAGAAACCCGCGACACTACCTCTGAAGACTACAAAGGTTCACTTTATCTCTCTGCCAAAGGCTCTTTGGGTGAACACTCGGTAACCGGCGTTTTGCTCGGTGGCAAAGAAGTGCGCATCATCGATATGGATGACTTCCCCATTAACGTGCCACCCACCAAGTACATGTTGTTCACTCTGCACCGAGATATGCCCGGCATCATCGGCAAAATTGGCTCCCTGCTAGGCAGCTTCAATGTGAACATTGCCAGTATGCAAGTGGGCCGCAAAATCGTGCGTGGGGATGCAGTCATGGTGCTTAGCATTGACGATCCGCTGCCCGAAGGTATCTTGAACGAGATTAAAAAGGAGCCGGGAATTAGCGACGCGTATACGGTGGCGCTATAACCCGCCCTGCGCCTAGTCCTTGCTATGGGATCACTCCTCTTTGGGGCGCTCCCATAGCTAAGGGGAAAATCTAAGGGCAGATTTGCTTTAGGTAGGGATGTTAGAAGGGTTCAATTGAAGAATATTTATGCCAGCTAGTATCGAAACCTCCGAGAAGTGGTGGGAAGTCACCGTTATCTGTCCGCTAAACCTAGAGGACAGTATCTACTGGACGTTTGATGAGCTAGGCAGTAAAGGCACCGCCAGCCAAAAGAAAGACGATAGCCGGATTGTGACGGCTTACTTTCCGCAGGCGAGCTTTCAACCCGCAGACTTTGAGGGTTTGCGGGTTAAGTTGCTAGATTTGGTGGCTACCCAGGTGGACAACTTAGCTGTCAATATGGCCACAGGGCCAACTGTTGATATCAGTTGGCATCTTATTGATGAAGAAGACTGGGCCAAAAGCTGGAAGCGTCATTGGCAGCCGGAAGAGATTGGCACCAAGCTATTGATTAACCCGGCTTGGCTGGAGCTGCCCGAAACTGAGCGCGTTGTTTTGACGCTAGATCCAGGCAGTGCGTTTGGAACGGGCGCTCATGCGACGACTCAGCTTTGTTTAGAGGCCCTAGAAAAAGAGACTTTGGAGGGACAAGTCATTGCTGATATTGGCTGCGGCTCCGGTATTCTCTCCATCGTCGCATTGCTGTATGGCGCAAAGCAGATATATGCGGCTGATGTGGATCCGCTCTCTTTTACCTCCACACAGTCCAATGCCAAGATAAATGGCATTCAAGATGAACAACTTCAGGTAGAAGTCGGGAGCCTCCCAGAAGTGATTGCCATGGCCCAAAAAGATAACGCGCTGCCGGTAGATGGCATTGTTTGCAACATTCTTTCTGAGATTATCGTGGGGCTCATTATTCCCCGGTTGAGCGAGATTGCAGGCTCGCAGACATGGGGCGTGCTTAGCGGCATTTTAACCAGTAAAGCGCCTTGGGTAGAAGAGCACTTAGTTGCTAATGGATGGAAAGTAACCGGCATGGCCCACAAAGATGAGTGGTGCTCAATGAATATTCAGTTGGCGGGGCCTTTAAGCGCGTGAAGGAGAAACCCAAACAGCATGTGCCAGATGACACGGTTCGCTTTTTGGGCAAGATTGTTGTTCTCTCTGCAGTTTTGAGCTGTCTGATTAAATATGGTGGTGCTTTACTGCCGTTCACTACTCCCTTTACAGAGTCTTTGAACAGTCTAGTAACGGTTGTTGTTCTGTTGCCTAGCCTATCTATTGGTGCTGTGTTACTCCGGAAAATGCGACGCTCCTAATTCAGCTATTTCTAATTCAGCTCCTTCTAATTCAGCCGATTCTAGTTCAGTTGCGCCTAGTTCAGTTACGCCTAGTTCAGTTGCTCCTAATTTAGCCGTTTCATGCGAACGCTTGCCGAAATCAACGACAAAATCCGCCAAGAAAAGGCAACGGTTTGGACGATTACAGAAGCCAAGGCGCTAATTGCTGAGATGGGCGTTGCCCAAGCCGCAAAAACAGTGGATGTGGTCACCACGGGAACATTTGAGCCAATGGAAGGCTCTGGCGCAGTGATTAATTTGGGCCATACCGATCCGCCCATCAAGATTGTGGAGTGCCGTTTAGATGGGGTGCTGGCCTATGCCGGATTTGGGGCAGTGGATCTGTACATTGGTGCGGGGCAGGTTGCTGTGTCCGGGCGCGATGGGGAAATGGAAGAGCGAGGTGGTGGCCATGTGATTTCCGATTTGATTGCCGATAGACCCGTGACGCTGACGGCGAAGGGCCAGGTGACGGATTGCTATCCGAGGGCGAGCTTAGATACGACGATTACGCGCGATCGCATCAACCAGTTCTACCTATTCAACCCGCGTAACCTCTACCAAAATTTTATTGTGGGCGTGAACGGGGGCGATCGCCCCTTATCCACCTACCTCGGTCCTCTGCAGCCCAACCTCGGCAACGCCGTCTATGCCAACAGCGGTGCACTGTCGCCGTTGCTGAATGACCCTGAACTCAACACCATTGGCATTGGCACTAAAGTGCTGCTGGGCGGCGGCGAAGGCTACATCGCTTGGGAAGGTACCCAGCATTTTCCGCTTCAGCGGCGCTTACCCAATCAGGCGCCGATTGGCCCTGCCGCTACGTTGGCCCTAATCGGAGACGCCAAAAAAATGGATGCTCACTGGGTACGGGGCTGCTACTTCAAAGGCTACGGGCCTTCGATGATGCTGGGGGTCGGCGTTCCTATCCCGATTTTGAATGAAGACGTGCTGGCTCGCTGCGCTGTTGAAGACAAGGATTTGGTCGCGCCTGTGATTGATTTTTCGATTCCGCGCCGGGTGCGGCCAACGTTTGGGCTAGTCAGCTACGCCCAGCTTAAGTCTGGGAAAATCGTGCTAGATGGAAAAAGGGTGCGAACTGCGCCGCTCTCTAGTCTTTATTTGGCGCAGCAGGTAGCCCTGGATTTGAAGCAGCGGATTGAAGATGGGGAGTTTGAGCTGAGTGAGGCGATCGCGCCCCTCCCTACAAGCACTAAGCTATTGCCACAAGATAGCCGTGGCCCTCAGTTTGACATTAGCTAGTAGGGATGTAGAGCTTTCACACTAACTGACTAAATCGTCTCTGAGGCAGTGCTTTCTTGAGCCGCCTCTTCTTTGGTCGCACCTTCTTGAGTCATGCTTTCTTGAGCCGCATGCTTTTGAGCGGTATCTGCTGCTGCCGTTTTATCTAAGGTGGCAGCAGATGCCGCTAGAGAGGGCTCTACTTGAGACGGTTGCTCAGCGGTGATGGTCTGCGCACTCGTTGCCGCGATCGCTGCACCATTAGCGATCACATTCTCTTCGCTACTATTGCTGGCTGCTGTGTCAGTTTTTATAGCGGCGTCCTTAGCTGTTTTATCCGCAACTTTGGGCTTCGGCACAGGTTTGGGTGCGCTCCCGCTGCGAGGCTTACCTGCTCCGCGACGATGAGGGGTGTCTCTACGAGCGGTTTTGGATTTCCTTTTTGGCGGGACGACGGCAATCGGCTTAGACGTCTGCAAAATCAGTTTGCCTTCTTCGCGCTCAACTTCCAAATCCCAAAAATAGCCAACCGTTCGGCCTGTGAGTGTTCCGCTAATCAATAGCTTGAACGGCCGCTTAGGCTTCGTATTTTCTGACTTGCTTTTCTGTACGATGTTGACGGTTATTTCCTCTTTTTCCTCGTCATACTTAGCAATTTCACCCCGGATAGAAAAGTGATCGCACTGCTCAGTGGCTTCTGCTGTCGTCAGATAACGGGGGTCATCGTCTGAGTCTTCCGCTGACTCAGCGTCGGTCTTATTTCTGTCATTGAGCGTTTCCGGCTCCCACACCCCCACAATTTGAACGTGAAGTGCAGGCACATTATCGTCACTGTAAAGCGTACGTGGATACACGACCCACACATGATCTGTTTCTAGGTCTATGTGCTTTTTAATCAGGCTGGTTACCCGGCCTAGCAGTACTGCATCGACTAACGTGCCATCGTCAACGGCAATATTGCCTCGATTAAACTGCTCCTCTGAGGCGATGTACTTGCCCTTTAACATTCCAATAGCCCGATACTGCATCCGCTCGCTGGGGGCAGAAATGGGCCCAATCACGCTAGGGGCTTGGGGCTCGGGGGTAGAGGCCGGTGCGGGCGGCGGTGGTGCAATAGGCGGTTTAGGACGAGCCGGGGGCCCCACAAGCTTGGGACGAGAGGGTGGGGTTCGTAGACCCGTTTTGGCTGAGGAACTTTCTACAGACTGGCCTGTTACAGACTGGCCTGCAGAATTGGGGCTAGCGGCAGAACTCATCAATCCTCAAACTCCTGAAACTGTACCTGCGACTCTGATGGAGTAGCAGCGACGCCTTTGTAAGGGCTGAGTAAAACCAACCCCCACGAAAATTGTCGCTATGTAAACAAAACTAGACTAACACCGGTATCACGATTGATTTATGACATTGGATACTTTTGTGACAGCCCTTTAAGGCTATCGCGGCTGTAAACATTCATCACTGAGAGTTCACGGTTCTTCTTTAAAGACAACACCTATGGGAAAAATCATCAAAGAAAGTTGATTTGAGGACACGCTAGCCCTTTCGAGTAGCCGTCGGAAGGCCTCTACCTGACAGTGTGAACCTTCCCAGTTTTTGGGGTACCAGTCTTGTGACTAATAGTTCATGCATGCCATCAGAAATCCGTACCTTTTTCGTCAGTCCCTTTCGTTATGCTCCTTTGTGCCAACCGTGCTAAGGCTTAGATGCCAAGCTTCTCAGAGATACCAGACCATAGACAATAGAGGGATGGCAATAAATCAGGCGGGGACAGTTTTTAAAGAGACTGACAAGAAGACAGAATTGACATACCTGTCGATGGTTTGGGGAAGCTTAGGGTTTAATATGAGCAAGTTATTTTGATGGAATACAGTATGGGATGCGGGTGCGTCTGTATGCTGCCTATTGCGCTGATGGTGATGCCTTCAGCGTTGTAGCCATTTTGGCTACCATATTCAAATGACAGATTTAATAAGCATTAGAAGCCGAGGGAAAGCGTTGTGGCGTTCAAGAAAAATAGCTGGCTAGTGAGGGGCGTGCTGATTTTGGCGGTGGGTGCCTTCGTCGCGGTGGGCTTCGCAGGCGTATTTGGTGGCGGCCGCGCATCTTCTCGGGATGGACATTCCACTCAGAGCGCGCAAAGTTCAGCAGACCTCACCCAAAAGTTACAGGGGCAAATAGAGGGCTACAAGCTAGTGCTGGAGCGTGAACCGAATAATCCGGCAGCGCTGGCTGGCATTATCGATGCGCAAATTCAGCTCGGAGATTTGGAAGGTGCGGTGGAACCTCTGGAGCGACTGGCAGAGTTGAATCCTGAGACGCTGGAATACTCTATTTTGCTAGCCCAGACAAAGCAACAGTTAGGGGAGCTTGAGGGCGCTGCTCAAATTTACCGCCGGGTGCTCACTCAAAATCCAGGTAGCGTCCCTGCCCTGGAAGGGCTGGTAGCGCTATTGATTAGCCAGGAGCGGACAGAAGCTGCAGTGGGCCTACTGCGCGATACGCTCAATACCGCAGATCAGACGAATGAGCTGGCGCCGGGAAGTGTGGATAAGCTATCGGTGAAGCTGTTGCTGGGCCAGGTTTTTGTTGAGCAAACCAAGTATGACGAAGCGCTAACCATATATGATGAGGCGATCGCGGATGCGGCCGCAGCATCCCCGACTCAGCCTGATTTCCGCCCTACGCTGGCGAAAGGGTTGGTGCTAAAAGAGCAGGGTAAAGATGAAGACGCCCAAGTTTTGTTTGACCAAGCCCTTGGCATGGCACCCACTCAATATAAAGATGGTGTTCAGCAGCTGATTAATCAGCAAAATGCGCCGACCAATGAGGCGGCCGCGGCTGAAGAGACGCCTGCTGACGAGAGCAAAGAAGCAGGGAGTGCATCAGAAAGTAGTACAGAAAACAAAGAAGCAGATGACGCCCCTGAAGCGTCATCTGCTGAGTAGTCTGGCTGCTGAAAGTCGTCTGGGGCAATGATCTAGACTATTCAGTCAATGAGCCGGTCAGTAAACGGGCCGGCTTAGGGATGTTTTAAGCGCCCTGTCGAGATAACCGCTTGGCTGTGGCCGTCACTTTCTCCTTGGCTTCGGCTTCAGCTATCGGATCAACTTCGCTGAATTCGATGTGGTTGAGCAAGGTGGTGACGAAAGCGAAGAGTAAGAATGGCAGCGACAGCACCAAAATTAGACCGACTGTGGCCAGCGCGTAGATTGGGCGGCTAGCCCCCATCAGTCCGAGGGCGGCCGCTAAGCTGACAAAGAGTACGATGAGCCAAACGATAATCTGACTGTAGATATCGCCAAATGTGAGAGTACAGTTCATCCGATACGTTTTTGCATTGTCCATAGCGATACTGTCAGCTCCGTCTTGAGAGAATAACGTGATAACAAGGATATCGACTGCCTTTCGTTTTGGGGCGGTTTGTCAATAGAGTTCAAGAATTAATAAGATTATTTTACGTAGTCTGCTGACTGTGACCTATCGCTATCTTTTGTTCTACAAGCCTTACAACGTTCTGAGTCAGTTTACAGATGAAGGGACTGGGCACAGAACGCTGAAGGAATTTATAGATGTTCCCAATGTGTATGCGGTGGGACGTTTGGATAGAGATAGTGAGGGGTTGCTGCTGCTGACGGATGATGGTGCTATGCAGCACCGACTGAGCCATCCTAGGTTTGCGCACGCCCGGCAATATTGGGCGCAGGTTGAACGGATTCCCGATGAGGACGCATTGGCGCAGCTACGCGCAGGGGTGACTATCCGGGGCTATCGCACCCGTCCGGCACAGGTGCAGATGATCGCGCCGCCGCGCCACCTATCCCCGCGTCATCCCCCGATTCGCTATCGCAAGCAGGTGCCTACCGCATGGTTGGAGCTGACGCTAACAGAGGGTAAAAATCGTCAGGTGAGGCGGATGACTGCCGCTGTGGGGTTTCCGACCCTGCGTTTAGTCAGGAGCGCGCTGTATATCAAAGCCCCATCCATAAAAGGCCGGATACAAAAATCAGGTGAGGTAAAGGACACAGCTGCTCGAAATGCGCTGCTGACGCTGCAGGGGCTAAAGCCAGGGCAGTGGCGATCGCTGAGCGCAGACGAGCAAAAAAACTTGCCGAGACGTTGATTAGGACTGTGATGGGACTGGTTGTGCCATCACAGCGGTTAGACGGTATTCCTCCTAAAATTATTGAGAGCCATTATCAGGCATAATCCTTTGGAAAGGTTTACGGCTGAAAGCTCTGTTGACTTCTAAGCTTTTAGTTACCGCTTTAGTCTCGAGTTACCGCTTAAGTCTCTAGTGATCTACTAAATCTCTATACCCCATAAAGTCCCTGCACTCTCTCAGTTCCCATATCCTCATAAAGCCTCTGCACATGTTGTTTTGCTTCTGTTATTTTGGTTGGCCCCCTCGTCTGATGTCACATTTGTCGAGTTTATAAACCATCATGCTCATCTGTTCTTATTGCCAGTCTGCTAATCCGCTGGGGCATAAGTTTTGCCAGAGCTGCGGTAAGCCACTGCCGGTAGGGCCGTCAGTCGCCGCCACTCAAACCGACACTATTCAGGCGGCCGCGACTCAGCCCCTTGAAAGCCATGATCTGCTGCAGGTCACGCTGATGGTGACAGGGAAAGAAAATGAACGGTCTCACGACTTATCCGCTAGCGATTTACCGACCTTGCGGCTTGGTGCGTGTTTAGATGGCGCCCAGCGATATGAAGTTGTAACCATGCTGAAGGAAAGAACGGCCCTTGTTCGAGATTTGCATCCTGAGCGGCGATCTTCGCTGCAAACCCAGCTGGCTGAACGGTCAGAGGCATCCATTCCAGCGCTGTCTATAGCGGAGCCATCCATACAGCATCTGCAAACCATCCCGGCACTACCGCCCAGCGTCTACCCCTACTATCTCCTCGCTGACGCTGCGCCCACGGTTTATGACGCTTGGTGCTACGAGGGGCTCACAGTTGTGATTACCCAAACTGAATCCACTGCGCGCGCTTCTATTTTGCACGCTTTTGCTGTGGCCGAAGACGCACTGAACTATGTCTACTGGCTGTATAGAATGACAGAGCTTTGGCTCGCACTGGAGGCCATCCCACAATGGCGCTCTAGCTTGCTGCTTGCCGATCATTTGGGCATTGATGAGGACCAGTCAGTGCGGGTTCGCCATTTTGCCAATCCTGGTGAATCACCGCCTAAATTTGCCCAGCTTAAAGCTTTTTTAAGCTCGTTGCTAGCCCAGGCTAATCGAGCATCTGTGTCTCCTCGCCCACAAATTCAAAACATTACGCTTGCCGTATCTTCGGCCACCACGCTCCAACAGCTCCGTGATGCCCTGCACGATATTGGAGAGTTTTTGCTGGATGCCTCCCCAGTCACGGCCCCTTCATCGACCGCTACTGTCCATACACCGCCTACGTCTGATTCAGAATCCATTATGGAAGAGAATACATCACCACCCATCAATAGCGTTCCTTTGAGTGCACCATTTGAAGAAACCGTCGATAATCTGCAGGAAACGCTAGGAGAAAAAACAGTGATCGAACAGCCTGAATTTGAAGAAATTGAGTTTGTAGAAGAACCCTCAGATGGCGGCGATGCCACAATGGTGCTGCCAATGAAGTTAGTGGATATTGAGGAGGCTGGGCGCACTGACGTGGGCCGTCAGCGAGATCATAACGAAGATTGTTTTTTCATTAGCAGCAGCAGTCAAAAACAAGCGGATAACAATGGGAAAACAACAAAGGCCCATTCGCTATACGTACTGTGTGATGGCATGGGTGGGCACGAGGGAGGAGAAGTTGCCAGTCGGTTGGCGGCAGAAACCCTCGCTAACTATTTCAACCAACAGTGGCCCCATCCATTGCCCCATCAGCCAACTAGTCCGTTACCCAGCGAAGAGGTGATTGCAACGGCGGTACGGTTGGCAAATCAGGCTATTTTTGAGGTCAATGAGAAAGAAGGTAGAGCGGGCCATGAGCGCATGGGTACCACACTGGTGATGGTGCTTGTTCAGGGCGCTGAGGCTGCAGTTGCCCACGTGGGTGATAGCCGGTTATATCAACATGCGCGGCGCTCGGGCCTCAGACAAATTACGACCGATCATGAAGTGGGACAGAGAGAAATGGCGCGCGGCGTTCCTGAAGAGATTGCCTACTCGCGTCCAGATGCTTATCAGCTCACTCAGGCACTTGGCCCCAGGAGTAATGACGATCTAGAACCTAGTGTTGCTTATTTGAGTTTTTCTGAAGACACGCTGCTGCTGCTGTGCTCTGACGGATTGAGTGACAACAATCTTGTAGAAGACCATTTAGAGAGTCACATAGATCCGATATTACGGGGCGGTAAAGATATTGATACGGGCATGGATGAGCTGATTAGCTTGGCAAATGAGGTGAATGGCCATGACAACATTAGCGCGATCGCCATTCGCATGAAGGTTAGCCCTGATCTTGACCATATGAGAAAACAAACCACTACAGGCCGAGGCCTCACGGTTCTTCAGTAAAAGCCGTGGGGATAGGCATGACTCATTTGCATGACGTCGGGTTGTAAAATCACGCAAGTGTCGAGCTGTAAAACACGCAAGTATAGTGGCGTATGGCCGATATTCTCAACGATCTGCATCAGCAGCGGGTAATCCATAAAGACATTAAGTCCGCTAACATTCTGATCCATCCCGAATCGAAACGAGTGAATCTAATTGATTTCGGCATTGCGTCGCTGCTACCCAAAGGGCACCTCTATTAATCGATTCTGTCAAAATAGAGTCTCATTTGAGACTGTTGTCAACTCTGTTCTACTGGCATGCTTGCCCGATCATCATAATGGTGGCTAGACGTTGCCAGTCGACACTCGCCTCCATGCCATATTGAAGTGATTCTTGTAGCCATAGTGACTGACGCCGTTCTTTTTCGTCCAGGCGCATCGACATCCTTCTGCGCCAGCTTGTGGGGTTGTTCAGACCAATTTTCAGGCACGTCGCCTTGCTTTATCTGTTCATTCTCTTCACGCCGACTGCGCTGCTTCGGCACCGGCACTAACGTCGCATCTAAGATTTGGCCGCACTGCGCCTGATAGCCTTCTTGTTTAAGATAGCGGCCAAACTGCTCGAACAGCTCTTCTACCAAGCCTTGCGCCTGCAATTGCGAACGGAACGACCAAACGGTCTCGCATCTTCTATGCCCAAGTGTAGAAACCGCATGAACGATAGCCGGTCGTTGACTTGGTACTCTAGTTCATCGTCACCGATGTTGTACAACTGCTGCAAGATCAACAATTAATATGACATCCAACGGACGGCGGCCTGCGTTACTCTTTCTACGCTTTTGGTGAATCTGTTTCAATAGCGGTCGGAAGCTCTCCCACGGCACCACCTCGTCGAGGTATGTCAGTAGGTCCTTCTTGGCTTCTAGCTTTTGATGCCGTTCTTCAAAGTCCCAGAAACCCTGTTGACCCATGAGATTTCTCAACACTCTCGATTCTCAACATGAGCTCATAAGATCTAGCTGAAGAGAGCAACAATGCTCATTTTTCTGGTGGGTTTAATTTGGTGACATGATGTCGGGAACAGAAGGCGGTGCTGGTTCTGAGGGTGACTGTGGCTCTAGTGGCAGTGATGCTGGTTCTGATAATGGCGCTGGTTCTAGGCTAATATCAGGTACTGGCGCAACAGGTTCCGGCACAGAAGGCACATTCTCTTCTGGCGTGGGTTCTAGCGCTTGCGTTTCAACGCTTTCAGTGGCCTCAAACGTTGAAATTTCGAGCTCTGAGGGGATAGGGGTGCGCGTAGATACTGTCGTGCCTGGCTCCGCTGGCGGCGGTGTCGATGCCGCTTCAAGCTCTTGTCCGATTTCTCTTTCGGGGGCGGCGGGCGCAGGTGTTGTCACAGAGTTTCTTTCGCCTCGTTGCCTAGCTGCCTGCGATCGCGCCGAGCCTTCAATACCAAAATCAATTTCAACCGTGACTGAACCGCTCCGCCCGGCACTATCTAATTCGTAGTTGTGAGCAGCTTCTAACGCGGCCGCATCTAGCGCTGCATTGCCGCTGGATTGCTCCAGTTCTGCATCAATTACTCTGCCGTTCTGATCATATTTCAGACTCACCGCAGGAGCTCCTTCAATGCCATCTTCTAAGGCTTCTTCAGGATAGTCAGGGCGATCGCACCGACGACAGCTGACTGTTGTAGAACTGCTGCTATCTCTGTCTCCACTGCCGTTCCTACTGGTTTCTCCGGTTCCGGTTCCGGCTTCACTTTCGCTGCCACTTTCGCTTGGAGGAGCAGTTCGCCGGGCAGTTTCTGTTCCCATTCCATTGGGTACTGCGGGAACATCTTCGCTGCCAGTAGAGCGCGTGTTTTCAGCACCTTGTTGGGCACGAGCCAAGCGTGCTCTTAAGGCATCTAAGTCAGGCTTGCCAGCCTGAGAATCGTTAGGAGCATCTTGCGTTGTCTCAGATTCTGCTATTTCTAAAGAAGACAGCTCTGACGGCTGGGCCTCTGATTCTAGCTCTGTTTCCATCTCCGTTTCTGACACTTGATCGTCTTCAACAGGTTCGAGTGCCTCAGCCGAGTTCGGTGAAACGCCTGAATCAAGCAAAGGCGAAGGCGGAAAGGCGGAAATGGGCGGCGGCGCAGATGTACCACCTAAAATCTGGGCGGAAACCGCAAGCTCTGCTTCTGCCAGTTCTTCTATGCTTTCTTCTGTTGGGATGTCTTTGATAGAGGTCTCTACGGGGTCAACTGGGCCAGTTACCACCAAGGCGATTCGCGCTGGTGGTTCAACCTCGCCTTTGGGGATGAGCGCCATCAGTGGAATGAGTCCGATATGGGCACCTGCCGTAACAGCCAGCCCCCGCAGCAGCCACTTTCTTGTTATTGCATTCTCTTTTTCATGTTGCTCTAAGCAAGTAGAGGAAAGACTCATTGCTATGAAGTTGGGAAAATTTGGTTCAGAAGAAATGCAGTTTTCAGTTAAGGAAAAAGATGAATTAAAGAAAAATTTAATTCAGGGATAATGCAGATGGGAGGCAATAGCTCTCAAAAGAGCGTTTGAGAGCGTTTACGAGGCAGCAGCGAGCTTCCAGCTCTGTGAGCGTGATTTCACTGCCCATAGCCTGGCGTAAACGCCTGCTTGAGCCATTAGCGATGCGTGCGTTCCTTGCTCAACCACTCGACCTTGATCGAGCACTAAAATTTGGTCGGCAGCGGCAATGGTTGTTAACCGATGGGCAATAACAATTAGAGTTTTTCGGGCGCTTAGTGCTTGGAGCGCCTGCTGAATTAACCGCTCATTTTCAGGATCAATTGAAGCAGTCGCTTCATCTAGCAGCACAATAGGCGCATCTTTCAAAATAGCGCGAGCAATGGAAATGCGCTGTTTCTCTCCGCCAGAAAGCGTTGCGCCTCCTTCACCTAATACGGTTTGATACCCGTGGGGGAGCTGAATAATAAACTGATGACACTGAGCCGCTTTGGCTGCCGCGATCACTTCCGACTCACTGGCAGTTGTTTTACCATATTGAATATTGTTGTATACGGTATCTTGAAACAGATAAACGTCCTGAAAAACCATTGTCATCTGTGAGAGCAATGTGTTAGTATCTATCGCTCGAATATCAACACCACCGAGCGTAATCTTGCCTTCCGTCACATCCCAAAAACGGGCAATTAGATTGGTGATGGTTGTTTTCCCCGAACCACTAGGGCCAACTAGCGCCGTGACTGCTCCGGTAGGAATCGTGAAGCTCACACCATCAAGAATAGTCTCACTGTTTGTGGCATTGTCTGTTTTACGGTTTGTCTCACTGCCTGCTGTGTTCCTTGTTGTCCCGTCGTAGCTAAAGCTAACGTTCTTGAATTCAATTTGAGTACTTTTAGGCGGCTGAGGTGTTTGAGGTGCTGGTAATAGCGGTGAGTGCAAAAACTCGTTTAAATTACGGATGCAGTTTTGCATGAGACGATAGAACTCCATCATATTGGCCATGCCTATGAGCGGTAGGTAAAACGCTAAGCCCAATATCATAAATAAAAGAAAGCGATCACCACTCAAGCTTCCCTGCGTAAACAGGGTGCTACCAACAACCAACAGTGCAGCAAACCCCAATTCCAAAACACCTAAAAATGCGACCAAAGCAGGCGTTAACTCGGTCACTGTCTCTAAACTGGCCTGCCGATAATGACTGAGCCCAGAACGAAACTGCTGTAGGCGATCGCCAGCAAGGTTAAACGCTCGAATCACAGCAATGCCTTGGATATATTCCACCATGCGGGCGTTGGCCTGCACTCTGGCCTCAGCCTGCTTGCGCCACACCCGTGCAAAAACAATATCGCCATAGCGTAATGCTAAAATCGCAAACGGCATGCTAGAAGCCAGTACCAATGCTAGCCGCCAATCTAAGACGAACATCACCACAAAAATCAATATGGGTGTTATCACCGCGCTGATTAAACTCTCCAGAATCTGGTGAGGTTCTAAATACATCACATTTGTTGTAAACAACGCATCTACTGTGCCGACCTCTCGCTGCGTGAAAAATCCTAGCGGCAGCCGTCGAATGTATTCTGCTAAGAACAGTCTGAGCTTAGTCTGCACAGCAATCGTAAGGGCGTAGGCTTGGATATTGGCCTTGTAGCCGCACACAATTTGGGCTAGACACAAACCAGTAATAGCGGCTACATACCGCCATAGCTGACTTTGTTCAATGCTGTCTAATCCAGTTGACTCAGCTTGGAAAAGCGCCACTAACAGTAAATACACTACATAGCTTGTGATGCCTAAGGTGATGCTCTCAAGACAGCGCCAGCGAGCGGTTCGCCAGAGATAGTGGGTTGAGCTTGGCGGGATTAACTTACGCACCATCGTCCAAGCTGAGTCAGTTTCGTTGAGTGTCTTGTATGGATTCTCCAATGGCTGATCAACGGCCGCAGACTTTTCTATCTGATTTACACTGTTATATTGATTTACGTCGCTATACTGGCGCGCGGCAGTATTGTTGTCTATTACATGGTCTTTTGGGGCATCCCCCAACTGCCACATCTGAGCAGTGGTATGAGCCTGCCATTGTTCTCTGTAGAGATCGCAATGTTCTAGTAACGATTCGTGAGTTCCTTGAGCAACGATTGTGCCTTGATCAAGGACTAAAATTTGATCGGCTTCTGTGATAGTTGAGAGCCGATGCGCTACAACAATGAGCGTCTTGTTGCCGTTTTCAAGCAGGGCTGCGATCGCCTGCTGCACCAGCATTTCATTCTCAGGATCCACATAGGCGGTCGCTTCATCGAGCACAATAATCGGCGCATCTTTGAGTAGCGCGCGGGCGATAGAAAGCCTTTGCCGCTGCCCACCGCTAAGGCTCACACCATTTTCGCCAACGCACGTATCGTACCCTTGCGGTAAGGCTTCAATAAAGTCATGACAGCGTGCGGCTTTGGCAGCCGCAGCGATTTCTGAGCGTGTCGCATTTGGCTTGCCCATGCGAATATTTTCTAAAACCGTGTCATTGAACAAAAACACGTCCTGAAAAACAAACGACACTTGGCGCATCAGCCGCTCTACGGCAATCTCTTGAATATTGACACCCCCGATAGAAATTTCACCGCTGCTAACGTCCCAAAAGCGAGGAATCAGTTTAGCAATTGTGCTTTTTCCAGCACCAGATGGCCCCACAAGGGCTGTGACGCTCCCTGCGGGCACCATGAAGCTAATTTGGTTGAGAACAAGCGTTTCACCGTAGCTAAAAGAGACATCTTTGAACGAGATCCCATTTCCAGTTGGCTGCTTAGGCTGCGCAGGCTCGGCTAAGGCAGGCTGATCAAATACCGCCGCAATGCGTTTAGAGGCTGAATTTACCTGGTAAAACCCAGCTACACCGTGAAAGAGCACCGCCATAATCGGTCGGTTAAAACCGAGGCCCATCACCACAAACAGCACAAATGTAGGCACACTCAGCGACCCTGTTAAATATAGGGCAATGCCAACAGGAACCACCGTAACGGCGGCTGAGCGCATCAGCGTCAGCATAAAAGCCATCGGCAATGCCGAAACGCGTGTTGTTTTCACATAAACCTGTCGTATTTCTTCAACGACAGTTTGCAATTGATCAAAGGAGGCATCGGTGCGGGTAAAGGCTTTGATCACCTTCATGCCGTTAATGTACTGAATAACAGCGCCGTTCATTTTGGCTAGTAAGTTGTTGTAGGCACTCATATCAAAGTGAGACATCGTGAAGCCAAATAACAAGATGGCAACGACTCCGCTTGCCAATGTCGCCAGCGTCATCCGCCAATCAGTTAGGGCCAGCAAAGTGCCTGCAATTAAGGGGACAGCCAATCCAGAAACCACATCAGGAATCAAATGAGCCAGTCCTTGTTCAAGCTGCTCTACATCTTCATGAATAATCTTTTTAATCTCCCCTGTTGTACGACCTGTGAAGTAGCCTAGCGGTAAGCACGCCAGCTTGTAAGCTAGTTCAATGCGCAGATCGTAGAGAATGGTGTAGGCCGCGATATGAGAGAGCTTGGTAGAGAGTCCTATGAAAAGACTTTTACTAACGACGGCTGCGATCGCCCACCAAGCCAACGGCCCAACTGTCTGAACATCTGCTGATGCCGATGGGCCAAACAGCCTCAAACTCACTAGATAAATTAAGTAGTAGGGCACTAACCCCAAAGCCGCACCGATGACTGCGAAGAGTGCAGACAGCGCGAGAAACAAGCGCTGCCGAAGAATCAGACGATTAATAGACTGCTGCCCACTGGCTGTTCGACTGGCGGCTCTATTGGCCCTATTATTGGCCGCTGCCCCAGCAACAGCCTTCGTACCTTTGTCTAGGTTCAACTGCCCAGCTTGCAACTGCTCAACTGCCCAGTCACAAGCGTTATCCCACTCTAGAAAAACCTTGCCGGGGCAGCCGTACATATTTTTAGTAACTTTCCCAATAATAGGCCCCCACAGCTTGAGGAGCTTTGCCGAATCGGGCACAATCGCAATACCCATACAGTATTGAGAAATGGTTGGCTTATGTGCTTTTGTCCAAGCAATGCCGTCTTTTCTCATTTGCCTAACAACAGCGGATTTCTTGTCTGCGGCTTCTGCTGCCTCTGCATCTGTACGCTGTAGAACGAGGGCAAATTTCTCTTTTCGAGACAACCACTCTTCAAACCGACTGTAGAACTGAGTCATATCTGCGGGGGTGCCTGTCCCCTGGAAACAAACTGACACCACAGGCCAACGACGCTCATCAATAGCTACCATTATCCTTCTCCAGTGCAACCAACAGCTCGACTAACAGTTGAAGCTAACAGCTGATCCTAAAGTTTGTGATTCTAAAACTTGAAGCTAAAAATCATAATTTGTGAAGTCAACAGTTTTAAAGATGTATTTACATGCTAGTTAAAAACAAACTAATGAGAGTAATCCTATTTGAGTTCACTAAGCTTAAGGCAAGTCATCAATTTTCACCTTCACGATTCCGTCTTGAAATATCGTCCTCAAGTTAAAGTTGAATTAAATTTTAATGGCTAAAAGCTTGCCCTCATTTGAACGCCAAAAGTACGGGGGGCACCGAAAGTGCCAACAACATTACCCAGCTCAAAAGCCTGAGTCAGGTATTCTGTATCAAACAAATTGTCAGCGAACAAATAGAAGCCATAGTCGTCAAATTCGTATCCCAATCGAGCATTTACCAGAGCAAAACTCCCCTGTTCAACTGTGTTGAGATCGTCAAAGAATGTATTGCCAAACCCAATGGCTTCCAGCCGCCCAAAGATCCCATTCTCACTGCGATATTGGGCCGCGAGATTGTAGGTTAGATTGGGCGTAAACGGCGTTCGATTACCTTCTAAGGGAGTGCCCGTAAATGCATCGACACCATTGCTAAATTCAGCATTGAGTAGGCCCAACCCAGCCGTTAACTCTAGACCTTTAGCCGGCTGTGCGATCACTTCTAGTTCGGCCCCAACTGTTCGAATATCTGCGTTGCCGATAATGACGTTACCTGCTTGAATGCTAGGAAATTGGAAATTCGACGTATTGTTGTAGAATCCTGTCAGATTTACGTTTAATTTTTCATCTAGCCAAGTAGACTTTAAGCCGACTTCGTAATTCCAAGAAGTTTCCGCGTCAAACACGGCTGTGGCAATGTCATTAGGCTCAAAGTTAGCGCCTGGTGGACGATATCCGCGAGTGACGCTGCCAAAAATCAACGCGTTAGGCATTATTTGATAGTCAATTGCAAATCGGGGTAGCAGGACCGAATCTGTCACTTCTGCATCATTAATTTCGAGGACAGGAAACGAAGCGCTGCCATCGGGAAGCGTGAACGTTTGAGTGAAGTCGCTAGTTGCGCGCGTGTTTTCGTAACGCAATCCGGTTGTGATCGTCAGATTATCAACAACTTCATAGCTGACCTGACCAAAGGCCGCTAAACTTCGACTGTTGACATCCCCATCAGCACTGGCTGTACCCTGCTGAGGGAGTGGGTTTGCATCGCCAAAAATAAAATCTCGTTCATTGTCAAATGTAGATGTTTCAAAGTAGCCACCGGCTATCCACTGGAGGCGTTCTTGCGTCGCTGGTGACTGTAAACGCAACTTCTGACTAAACACCTGAGACGAAAAATCAGGCGCATTAATCAAGATATTGGCCAGAGTCCCATCCTGGTCGAAAGCAGCGTTTTGACTTGAAAACCGACGAGTTGTAATTGATGTCACCTGGAGTGCTGGCGTATCGTACTCAACCCTTAAAGATTGGGCGTTATTCACCAAATCGTTGAATCCAGATAGGGTTGATTCAGCATCAAACGGCTCATCGTCAACAACGACATAGGGAGCAGCACCTTCTCGATAGTCACCAAAAGTGGCATTCAACAGAATTTCCCAATCTTCTGTTGGCGTCCACACCAGCTGCCCTCGCCCAGTGAAAGATTGTCCACCATCGATATCTTCATTGAGAAATGTGTTATTGACGTAGCCGTCTTGGGTGCCATAACTGCCAGATAGGCGAAATAACAGCTCATCTTCGATAATTGGGCCACTGGCGCTCAGCTGCGTCTCAAAGTCGTCAAAGCTGCCGTAGCTAGCAGCGGCATTAAATTCGAAGTCGTTAGTAGGTCTGCGGGTAATGATATTAACAGCGCCGCCAGCCGAGCTTCTGCCATAGAGAATATTTTGGGGACCACGCAGAACCTCAATGCGCTCTAGATCAAACAAGTCTTGATCAATGAATGCAGCGAAATCGTAAGGAACATCATCTACAAAAAAGCCAACGGCATCCCGACTAAACGCGTTAAAGTTAGTCACTCCGCGCAAACTATAAAAAGCAGACGTGCGACTGCCGCCGCTAGGAAAGAAGGTAAAGTTAGGCGTTCTATCGGCCGTGTCATCTAAGGACGTGATGTCTGCATCTTCTATTTGTGTCTCTGAAAATGTTGTCAGGCTGATGGGGACCTCTTGGGCCTCTTCCGCGCGTCTTTCAGCGGTTACAATTACCCGGAGCGCGTTATCTTCGGTTGCATTATCTTCGATTGCGTTGTCTTCGATGACGACCTCTTCTTCAGCGCTGGGCACAACGCCCACAACCAGCCTCTGAGCTGATGTCTCGATATCAGCTAGCGGGAGAGCATCTGAGCCTGTAATCACCAGCTGTACAACATTTTCGGGTAGGCTTGTTGCCGAGATCAAAGCAATCCCATCAGCAGGGGAAAACTGCTCGAAGACCCCTTCCTCTGGCAGCACTAGCACCGCATCGGGAATCTCTAGGATCAAGGCATTGCCAGATGCTGTTGTAGTTGGGCTGGTCAACTCGCCAATCGTTTCCAACACAACTTGGACGCCCGTTTCGGTTAACTGTAGCTGTATATCTGTAATCTGCACAGGTAATAGTGCATCTTGTGAGATTTGAACTGAAGTTGCCTGAGCCTGAGCTGCCCTTACCTCCAATCTGTTAAATACCGCTGGACCTAAAAGACTCATTGCACCAGCCAGCGGCAATGCTATCAAAATTCTAACTATGCCCATCTTTATCCTCACCGCCGTTTAAGACCTCTCACCTGTTGGGAAAGATTCTTATGTAAGTGAGTCGAGTGTAGGTAAATTACATTCGCTGCATCTACTCAGAAAGCGCAGCATCAACCCAAAAGCGCATTTTTAATGCGTATTTTTTATAAGATTTTTTTGCCTTGTAAACATTCTCTGGGAGTTATGCCAAAGTAGCGCTTAAAAGCGGCTGCAAACCGAGCCGGATTTGTATAACCAACTACATTAGCTACCTCCGCTACTGTGCAGTTTGGCTGCCGCAGCAGTTGTTCAGCCAAATGCATACGCTGTTGGGTCAAATAAGCAAAGGGTGTGAGGCCGAAAACAAGCTTAAATCCTTTTTGCAGGGTGCGAATGCCTAAGCCCACCTGTTGCGCTAAGTCAACTTGGCTAGGAGGATGCTCTAGACGCGATCGCAGAATCTCTGCTGCATAATGAATGCGTTCCGTTGTATCTGATCGAAGGGTAAGAGCAGGCAAACCTGTGACTGGATTAGCAGCAGCCTCTGTGTACAGTGCTATCAGCTCACACACTTTACCCTGCAAGTACAGCCGCTCAGTCGCTCTGTTAAAGGGACATCGAACCATCTGTTGTGCGACTGAGCGCATCACTCTAGTTAACTTTGGAGAAAAGACCTGTTGCCAGTTGTTGCTACCGGGTAACAGCGGTCGCAGTTCAGCGGGCAACGACTCATCAGACACCCCGAAGAGCTGAGTCAATACATGAGGCTCCACCAGAATGTCGACGCCAGCTAAGGGCTGTTCCATCGAAAACGCAGACACTGAAGATCGCTGCATGCCGCTACCACTCAGAAGCCCCACATCAGCATTTATGTATGAAACCTCGGTGCTTTTCACAACGCCAGACAACACAGTCATGAACTGTATGGGATGCAACTTTTCTGGCAGCCGTATCATCAGATCCTGATGAAAGGTGCAGTTGAAAATGGTGAGTTCCACACCTGGCTGTAGCTTAAGCGTGCGGCTGACACCGTGACCTATCGCTGACGGTGTCGCTTGAATGATCTCAAAGCCATCGGTTGAAACTGTCATTGGTTGCTCTTGCGCAGCTTCTGTCCACAGTTCATGCGCATCTTGCCAGGTAAGTTCAAGGGCCATAGTGTGTAAATGTCACATACGTTAATGTCGTATTACCGTTATTACTGGCTTGGCGACTGGCGATGTCATTGGCACGAAAGTCATGCAAGATTTCTGCATTTTCAGTATCGGTCAATACATAAACCATGTTTCACTGTGCGTGCAGTTAACGACAGTTTTCCTAATTTGGGCATTTTAACACTATTGAGAGTTATTCTCGGTATAACGACAGTCTTACAGTGCTGTGATCCAGTATGCTACAAGACACCGGGCGCATTTTTCTTAACTAACAAAGGCGATCGCACATTGTCTCTCCACTATTTGTCACGCCGACCACATCTATGTCATGCAGTCATGCAGCAAGGAGAAATTGCAGAGTGGAGTACATATGAGGAGTGGCTATCTAACTCATAACCACAGTGTTTTATAGTCTCCTACCCTTTCTGCTTAGGCGAAAGATATCGGACTAAAGGTACTCTGACATCTGACCATATCTCTTTAAATTTATTTCATTCAAAAAACTTTCTTAAAGCAGTTCTCTACATCCTGCAAAACTCTTTGAGCGGCTAAAACACTTCGCCCCGAACTCCAAACATCACCCGCCACCTCACAAACAGCACCTTGTTTTACCGCATTTAGCTGTGACCATATAAGATCAGCCACAAATTTATCCTTGGGCGTATCTGCCCATGTAGGGTTATAAATTAAGAACAACACGTCACCATCTGCCCCGGCTAAATCTTCCTTAGAAAGACGAACAAAAGAGGACTCTTTTATCCCCTGAGTACCATTACGCAATAACTCTAGGTCTTCAAGAATAGAGCCTGAGAAGCTAGAAAGCGACGGTGCGATTAGGCCATTTGAAGTCGCACTTAAGATAGAAACGCTGGTGGTATCAGGCAAGTCATTAAAGCTTTCTTTAAGCGCTTGCAGTTGCTGTTGATACTCTGCCAATTTCTGTTCTGCCTGTTCTGCTTTTCCGAGGGCCTGTGCAAATAGTCGAAAATTATTCTGCCAGTCCCAGCTGTAGCCAGC